>NZ_JBITFM010000022.1:0-83746 GCF_044456065.1 Streptomyces sp. NPDC051041 | reverse complement strand
GAGGTCTTCGACCTCCGCCCGGCCGCCATCATCCGCGACCTGGACCTGCTCCGCCCGATCTACGCCCAGACCGCCGCCTACGGCCACTTCGGCCGTGAACTGCCCGACTTCACCTGGGAGCGCACCGACCGCGTGGACGCCCTGCGCGCCGCGGCGGGGCTGTAGGCCGCACACCCACCACACGGGACGCGCCGGGCCCGGTGTCCTCCGGGACGCCGGGCCCGGCGCGTCGTGGTCCCGGGGACCGGCCCCGGGCGGGGGACTCGGGCGCCGCCGACTGTCGGTGGCGTTTGGTAAGAATGCTGACGTGAACAGCGAGAACGAGCAGGCGGGCGGCGGCGCGGACAGCGCGCCGCCCGAGCAGCTCGCGCTGATCCGGGAGAGCGTGCGGAAGGCCAGGGCGCCGCGGGCCAAACCGCGGACCTGGCGGGGGGCCGCGCTCGCCAAGGAACTGCCCGTCGCCCGCGTGCTCGTCGACAAGGGTGTGCTCCACCTCGACCGGTACTTCGACTACGCCGTTCCCGAGGAGCTGGACGCCGACGCGCAGCCGGGCGTGCGCGTGCGCGTGCGGTTCGGGGCCGGGCGGCACCGGGTGCGGGAAGGCCGGCGCGAGGGCGGCGGGCTGATCGACGGATTCCTCGTCGAGCGGCGCGCCGAGTCCGACTACGCCGGGCCCCTTGCCGCGCTGGCCCAGGTGGTGTCACCGGAGCGGGTGCTCAGCGAGGAACTGCTGGGACTCGCACGGGCCGTCGCCGACCGCTACGCGGGCAGCCTCGCCGACGTGCTGCAGCTCGCCGTGCCGCCGCGCAGCGCCCGCGCCGAGCAGCGGCCCTCGCCCGCCCCGCTCCCCCCGCCGGCGGCCCCGGACGCCGGATCCTGGGAGCGGTACGAGCACGGGGCCGCCCTCCTCGAGGCGCTCGCCGCGGGAGGCGCCCCGCGGGCCGTGTGGAACGCGCTGCCCGGACCGCGGTGGAGCGAGGAACTGGCACGCGCGGTGGCGGCGACGCTGGCCTCCGGGCGCGGCGCTCTGGTGGTGGTGCCGGACGGGCGCGCGGTCGCCCGGGTCGACGCCGCGCTGACCGCGCTGCTGGGGCGGGGACGGCACGCGGTGCTCACCGCCGACGCCGGACCGGAGAAGCGGTACGCGCAGTGGCTGGCGGTGCGGCGGGGGTCCGTACGGGCCGTCGTCGGCACCCGGGCCGCCATGTTCGCCCCGGTGCGGGACCTCGGGCTGGTCGCCCTCTGGGACGACGGCGACGACAGCCACAGCGAGCAGCACGCCCCGCAGCCCCACGCGCGCGAGGTGCTGCTGCTGCGCGCCGCGCTGGACAAGTGCGCCTTCCTGCTGGGCGGCTGGAGCTGCACCGTGGAGGCCGCGCAGCTGGTGGAGAGCGGCTGGGCGCGGCCGCTGGTCGCCGGCAGGGACCGGGTGCGGGCCGCCGCGCCGCTGGTCCGGACCGTCGGGGACGGGGATCTCGCGCGGGACGAGGCCGCGCGCGCCGCGCGCCTGCCGACCCTGGCCTGGCAGGTCGCCAGGGAGGGGCTGCGGCACGGACCGGTGCTCGTGCAGGTGCCCCGGCGGGGATACGTGCCGCGGCTGGCGTGCGCCGTCTGCCGGACGCCCGCGCGCTGCCGGCTCTGCTCCGGGCCGTTGGAGGGGCAGGAGTCCGGCTTCACGCTGCGCTGCGGGTGGTGCGGGCATGAGGAGAGCGGCCGGCACTGCCCGGAGTGCGGTTCGTCCCGGCTGCGGGCCCAGGTCGTGGGCGCGCGGCGGACCGCCGAGGAGCTGGGACGCGCCTTCCCCGCCGTGCCGGTGCGGACCTCGGGGCGCGAGCAGGTGCTCGACACGGTGCCGGGAACGCCCGCGCTGGTCGTGAGCACCCCCGGGGCCGAGCCCGTCGCCGAGGGCGGGTACGCGGCGGCGCTGCTCCTGGACGGCTGGGCCATGCTGGGGCGGCCCGACCTGCGTGCCGGGGAGGACGCGCTGCGGCGCTGGATCGCCGCCGGTGCGCTGGTGCGGCCGCAGAGCGCGGGTGGCACGGTCGTCGTGGTCGCCGAGCCGACCCTGCGGCCCGTGCAGGCGCTGGTGCGCTGGGACCCCGTCGGCCACGCGGTGCGGGAACTCGCCGAGCGGGCCGAGCTGGGTTTTCCGCCGGTGTCGCGGATGGCGGAGGTGTCGGGACCGGCGGAGGCGGTCGCCGGTTTTCTCCGCACGGTCGCACTGCCGCCGGAGGCGGAGGTGCTGGGGCCCGTGCCGCTGCCGGTCACGGCGGCGGGGCGTCCGCGGCGGCCGGGGGCGCCGCCTGCCGGGGAGCACTGGGAGCGGGCGCTGGTCCGGGTGCCGCCGGGCAGCGGCGCCGCGCTGGCCGCCGCGCTGAAGGCCGCGCAGGCGGCACGGACGGCGCGGGGGACCGGGGATCCCGTACGGGTGCGGATCGATCCGCCCGACATCGGGTGAGACGCGCCGGCCCCGCCCGAGCCGCCGTGCGCGTCCCGGGCAGGGGTCTGCCCTCCCGGAGCGTGTCCGGAAGGGCAGGAGCGGAGGGGTCAGCCGTTGCGGGGGCCGGGGAACGCCGTGGGCCTGGCCTCGTCGCGGAGGGCCGGGCTGCCCGCCGTCGGCTGGGTCGGCATGGAGCGGGTCGTGGGGACCGCCGGCATCGCGGGGATGCCGGCGCCCACGTTGACCGTACGGGTGCCCGGGGGCTCCGTCGTCCGCTCGGCCGCGGCCGCCGCCTGGGCCGCGGCGCGGCGGGCGCCGTAACGGCGGTGCACCGCCTGCTTGGTGACACCCAGTGCGGAGCCCACCGCGTCCCACGAGAAGCCGAGTGAACGGTCGAAGTCCACGGCGGCCGTGACGAGGGTCTCGACGCTGTCCCGCAGTTCCTGGGCGAGACGGACCGTCGGGGCGGGAGCGCGTCCGTAGACGACGAAGCCCGTGGCGGGGCCGGAGCGGCGCGGACGGTAGACGTTGCCCAACTGGGCGGTGAGCGTGCGCAGTGCGTCCACCTGCCGGCGGACCCGCTCGATGTCCCGCACCAGCAAGTGCAGGCTGGCCCGGGCCTGGGCGTCGTGGGTTGCGTGGTCGGCCATGAACAAGCCTCTCGAACCGGCGTTGAAAGGAACCGGGCCGCGCGGGCGGCCCGTGTGGTCAACTCTTTCTTGACCAACGCGGATCGGCTCCGCGGGTCACGGTGCGGGGGCGTATGGGCATATGCGTACGCCCCTGGCCGGGGGTGCGCGCCATGGTCCGGGGCGGGGACACCGCCCCGGGGCGCGGCTGTCCCCCGCGGCCGGCGGGGGACAGCCTCCGGCCCGCCCCGCCCGGGAGTCCTCCGCGGGACGCGCGCCCATAGACTGGGACGTCGCCCGTGACCGTCCCCGCCCCGAGAGGCCCGCACCCACCCATGAAGCTCGTCTTCGCCGGTACCCCCGAGGTCGCCGTACCCGCCCTGGACGCCCTGATCTCCTCCGGGCGGCACGAGGTGGCCGCCGTCGTCACCCGGCCCGACGCGCCGGCCGGGCGCGGACGCAGGCTGGTCGCCTCCCCCGTGGCCGAGCGGGCCGAGGAGGCCGGGATCGAGGTGCTGAAACCGGCGAAGCCCGGGGACCCGGAGTTCCTGGAGCGGCTCAGGCGGATCGCCCCCGACTGCTGCCCCGTCGTCGCCTACGGGGCCCTGCTGCCGAAGGCGGCCCTGGACGTCCCCGCCCACGGCTGGGTCAACCTGCACTTCTCGCTGCTGCCCGCCTGGCGCGGGGCCGCGCCCGTGCAGCACGCCGTCATGGCCGGCGACGAGATCACCGGAGCGTCCACCTTCCTCATCGAGGAGGGGCTCGACTCCGGGCCCGTCTACGGGACGGTCACGGAGCGGATCCGGCCCACCGACACCAGCGGCGACCTGCTGACCCGGCTGGCCCTCGCCGGCGCCGGGCTGCTGGCCGCGACCATGGACGGCATCGAGGACGGCACCCTGGAGGCCGTACCGCAGCCCGCCGAGGGCGTCAGCCTGGCCCCCAAGATCACCGTGGAGGACGCCCGGGTCGACTGGTCCGCGCCCGCGCTGCGCGTCGACCGCGTCGTGCGCGGCTGCACGCCCGCGCCCGGCGCGTGGACCACCTTCCGCGGTGAGCGGCTGAAGCTCGTCCAGGTCGCGCCCGTGCCCGGGCGGACGGACCTGGCACCGGGGCAGCTCGCCGCGGGCAGGAACGACGTCCACGTCGGCACCGGTTCGTACGCGGTGGAGCTGCTGTGGGTGCAGGCCCAGGGCAAGAAGCCGATGCGGGCGGCGGACTGGGCGCGCGGCGTGCGCATCGCCGAGGGGGAGACCCTCGGGTCCTGACGCCGGCCGGCCGTCCCCGGCGACGTAGGCTGGACAGCGCATTTCACCCCAGATCCGGAGCACCTTTTCGTGAGCGACCAGCCCCGTCGGCCCCGCAGACCCGGCAAGCCCTACCGCCGACCCCGGAAGGACCCCGTCCGCATCCTCGCCTTCGAGGCGCTGCGGGCCGTGGACGAACGCGACGCCTACGCCAACCTCGTCCTGCCGCCGCTGCTCAGGAAGGCGCGGGAGAAGGGCGACCTCGACGCGCGGGACGCCGCGCTGGCCACCGAGCTGGTCTACGGGACACTGCGCCGGCAGGGCACGTACGACGCGATCGTCGCCGCCTGCGTGGACCGCCCGCTGCGCGAGGTCGACCCGCCGGTGCTCGACGTGCTGAACCTCGGGGCGCACCAGCTGCTCGGGACGCGGATCCCGTCCCACGCCGCCGTGTCGGCCACCGTCGAACTCGCCCGCGTGGTGCTCGGCGACGGGCGGGCCAAATTCGTCAACGCCGTGCTGCGGAAGGTGGCCCGGGACGACTTCGACGGCTGGCTCGCCAAGGTCGCGCCGCCCTACGACGACGATCCCGAGGACCACCTCGCCGTCGTGCACGCGCACCCGCGCTGGGTCGTCTCCGCGCTGTGGGACTCGCTCGGCGGCGGGCGCGCGGGGATCGAGGAACTGCTGCGGGCCGACAACGAGCGGCCCGAGGTGACGCTGGTCGCCCGGCCCGGGCGGGCCACCACCGAGGAACTGCTCGGCGTCCGGGCCGCCGTACCGGGGCGCTGGTCGCCGTACGCGGTGCGGCTGGCCGAGGGCGGCGAGCCGGGCGCCGTCCCGGCCGTGCAGGAGGGCCGTGCGGGCGTGCAGGACGAGGGCAGCCAGCTGGTCGCGCTCGCCCTCGCCCGCGCGCCCCTGGACGGGCCCGACCGGTTCTGGCTGGACGGGTGCGCCGGGCCCGGCGGCAAGGCCGCGCTGCTCGGGGCGCTGGCCGCCGAGCGGGGCGCGGTGCTGCTCGCCTCCGAGAAGCAGCCGCACCGGGCCGGTCTGGTCGCCCAGGCGCTGGCCGGCAACCCCGGGCCCTACCAGGTCGTCGCCGCCGACGGGACGCGGCCGGCGTGGCGGCCCGGCAGCTTCGACCGGGTGCTGGTGGACGTGCCGTGCACCGGCCTCGGCGCCCTGCGCCGGCGCCCCGAGGCGCGCTGGCGGCGCCGCCCGGAGGACCTGGACTCCTTCGCCCCGTTGCAGCGCGGCCTGCTGCGCACCGCGCTGGAGTCGGTGCGCGTCGGCGGTGTGGTCGGCTACGCGACCTGCTCGCCGCACCTCGCCGAGACCCGGGCCGTGGTCGCCGACGTGCTCAAGCAGCACCCGGAGGCCGACCTCCTCGACGCCCGCCCCCTGCTGCCGGGCGTACCGGATCTGGGCGAGGGCCCGGACGTCCAGCTGTGGCCGCATCTGCACGGGACGGACGCGATGTACCTGGCGCTCATCCGCCGGACCGGCTGACCGCGGCCCCGTCCGGGTCCGCGGGGCCGCCCCGCGGACCTTCGCCGCCCGGACGCCGTGGCCGCGCGGCCCGCTCCGGCCGGGCCGGGTCCCCGGGGCGGGCCGCCGCAGCCCGGAACCGATGCCCGCGACCCCCACGGGGCATGGCAGGCTTGGGGCATGGCCGTGCAGATCAACCCCAGCATCCTGTCCGCCGACTTCGCCCGGCTCGCCGACGAGGCGAAGGCGGTCGAGGGGGCCGACTGGCTCCACGTCGACGTCATGGACAACCATTTCGTCCCCAACCTCACGCTCGGCGTGCCGGTGGTGGAGTCCCTGGCCCGGGCGACGGACACCCCGCTGGACTGTCATCTGATGATCGAGGCTCCCGATCGGTGGGCCCCGCAGTACGTGGAGGCCGGGGCCGGCTCCGTCACCTTCCACGCCGAGGCGGCCGCCGCACCGGTCCGGCTCGCCCGGGAGATCCGGGCCAAGGGCGCCCGCGCCGCCATGGCGCTCAAGCCCGCGACGCCCGTCGAGCCGTACGAGGACCTGCTCCCCGAACTCGACATGCTGCTGATCATGACGGTCGAGCCGGGCTTCGGCGGGCAGGCGTTCCTCGACATCATGCTGCCGAAGATCCGCCGCACCCGCGAGCTGATCCGCAAGCACGGCCTGGAGCTCTGGCTCCAGGTCGACGGCGGAGTCTCGGACTCCACCATCGAGCGGTGCGCCGAGGCCGGCGCCGACGTCTTCGTGGCCGGATCGGCGGTCTACGGAGCCTCCGACCCGGCCGAAGCGGTACGTGCACTGCGCACCCGGGCCGAGGCGGCGACCGCCGGGGCGTCCTGGGCGTGCGACCACTGAGCCACCAGAACGTGAACGGCTCCCATCAGGGCTGATCGACCGCGCCGGATCTGCAAGGATGAACGGCGAATCCAGAGTGTGAACAGCAGTGAGGAGATCGCCGTGTCGGGTATGTCGGCGGGCCGGTCAGCCATGCGGATGGGACCCGCTGAGCTGGTGCAGGCGGCGGCCATGGCCCGCCGCTTCTACCTCGAGGGGAAGTCCAAGATCCAGATCGCCGAGGAGTTCGGCGTCAGCCGCTTCAAGGTGGCCCGGGTCCTGGAGACCGCCCTCGAACGGGACCTCGTACGAATCGAGATCCGGGTGCCCGCGGAGCTGGACGCCGAGCGCTCGGACGCGCTGCGCGCCCGCTACGGCCTGAGGCACGCCGTCGTGGTGGAGTCCCCGGCCGAGGCGGAGGAGACGCCCGACCCCGAGAACCTGGGGGAGGTCGCCGCCGACCTGCTCGGGGAGCTGGTGGACGAGGGCGACGTCCTCGGTCTGGCCTGGGGCCGGTCCACCATCCACATGGCGGCGGCGCTGGACCGGCTGCCGCCGTGCACGGTGGTGCAGCTGACGGGCGTGTACGACGCCGGGACCGCCGAGCGCGGCTCGGTGGAGGCCGTGCGCCGCGCCGCCCAGGTGTCCGGCGGTGACGCCCACCCCATCTACGCGCCGATGCTGCTGCCGGACGCGGCCACCGCGGCGGCGCTGCGCCACCAGACCGGGATCGCCCGGGCCTTCGAGTACTTCGACAAGGTCACGGTCGCCTGCGTCTCCATCGGCTCCTGGGAGCCGGGCATCTCGACCGTGCACGACATGCTCACCGACGAGGAGCGGGCGCACTACGCCTCCCTCGGTGTCGCCGCCGAGATGTCCGCGCACCTCTTCGACGCCGAGGGCCGCCGGGTCGGGCGGGACCTGGGGGAGCGGTGCATCACGGTCAAGGCCGACCAGCTGCGCCGGGTGCCCGAGGTCGTGGCGATCGCGGGCGGGCAGCGGAAGGCGGCCGCGATCGACGCGGTGCTGCGCTCCGGGCTCGTCACCAGCCTGGTGACGGACACCTCGGCCGCGGACTACCTGATGACGGCCGGGCCGGCGCCCAGGCCCGCCCTCGACCGGGCGGACCCGGACGGTCCCTGACGGCGGGCCGGGAGGGGACGGCCGCGGCCGTCCCCTCCCGGCCCGCGGCCGTCCCTCACGACTGCGCGGGCGGAGCCGGGACCGCGGATCGCGCCTGCTCTCGGAGATTTCTCCGAACAGGGCTCCGGCCGGCCTGGACGATCCGCCCGGGCATCGCGTTCCGGCCGGCATGGGACAATGAAGTACGTGCTCTTCCCCCTGGCTGACCGGTCCGGGGGCCACCTCTGATCGACTGGGATGTGCAGCACGTGCGTTTCCTCAACGACATCCAGCCCGCGTACGACCTGACCTACGACGACGTGTTCATGGTGCCGAACCGCAGCGCGGTCGGCTCGCGGCAGGACGTGGACCTCAGCTCCCCGGACGGCACGGGCACCACCATTCCGATCGTCGTCGCCAACATGACGGCCGTCGCCGGCCGCCGGATGGCCGAGACCGTGGCCCGGCGCGGCGGGCTCGTGGTCATTCCGCAGGACATCCCGATCGACGTGGTCACCGATGTCGTCTCCTGGGTGAAGAGCCGTCACCTCGTCCTCGACACCCCGATCGTGCTGTCCCCGCACCAGACCGTCGCCGACGCCCTCTCCCTGCTGCCGAAGCGCGCGCACAACGCCGGCGTGGTCGTGGACGAGGAGTTCCGGCCGGTCGGCGTGGTCACCGACGCCGACCTGTCCGGCGTGGACCGCTTCACCCAGCTCGAAGTGGTCATGTCCAAGGACCTGCTGCTGATCGACGCGGACATGGACCCGCGCGAGGCGTTCAACGCCCTCGACGCGGCCAACCGCCGGTACGCGCCCGCCGTCGGCCGGGACGGCAGGCTCGCCGGCATCCTCACCCGCAAGGGCGCCCTGCGCGCCACGCTGTACACGCCGGCCACCGACGCGCGGGGCCGGCTGCGCATCGCCGCCGCCGTCGGCATCAACGGCGATGTCGCGGGCAAGGCCCAGCAGTTGCTGGAGGCCGGCGTCGACACGCTCGTCATCGACACCGCGCACGGCCACCAGGAGTCGATGATCGGCGCCCTGAAGCTGGTGCGCGACCTCGACCCGCAGGTGCCCCTCGTCGCGGGCAACGTCGTCGCCGCCGCGGGCGTGCGCGACCTGATCGAGGCCGGCGCGGACATCGTCAAGGTCGGTGTCGGGCCCGGTGCGATGTGCACCACCCGCATGATGACCGGCGTCGGCCGGCCGCAGTTCTCCGCGGTCCTGGAGTGCGCGGCCGAGGCGCGGAAGCACGGCAAGCACATCTGGGCCGACGGCGGGGTCCGCCACCCCCGCGACGTGGCGATGGCGCTCGCGGCCGGCGCGTCCAACGTGATGATCGGCTCCTGGTTCGCGGGCACCCACGAGTCCCCGGGCGACCTCCAGCACGACGCGCAGGGACGCCCGTACAAGGAGTCCTTCGGCATGGCGTCCGCGCGCGCGGTGCGCAACCGGACGGCGGAGGAGTCGGCGTACGACCGTGCCCGCAAGGCGCTGTTCGAGGAGGGCATCTCCACCTCCCGCATGTTCCTCGACCCGGCCCGCCCCGGCGTCGAGGACCTGATCGACTCGATCATCGCGGGTGTCCGCTCCTCCTGCACCTACGCCGGTGCCGCGACCCTGGAGGAGTTCGCCGAGAAGGCCGTCGTCGGCGTCCAGAGCGCCGCCGGTTACGCCGAGGGCAAGCCGCTGCACGCCAGCTGGACCTGAACTCCGTGACGCCCGGACCCGTCGGCCAGGTCCCGGGCGGACCGGGAGCCGCCGCCGGGCCAGCGGGCCCGGCGGCCGTGCGCGGGCGTGTTCCCCCTCCCCGGCCCTCCCCGCCGGGGGCCGGGCCGTGCGCAACGGCCGCAAGCCCGCGCGCAACGAACGCGCGTCCCGCCCGGAGGAACGCAACGATCTTGCGGAGACGCGCAAGGTTGCTGCATTACGAGGGCAACTCCCCGCTCAATAGGGTTCTGCGCTGTACGTGGCGTGGCGGGGACTCCGCTCGACGGGTCCCCTGCGGGAAGGGGCACCGCCGGCCCCCGCCGCCCTGATCCGCAGCGACAAAGGAGCCGCGCGTGCTCGACCAAGGCGCACCCCCGCACAGCAGCAGTCGGACCGCATCGCCGTCCCCGGGCCCCGGTGCGCGCCTGATGCGCCGCAAGCCCGTGGAACGCCTGGTGGCGGAGGGCGGACAGGGCGAGGGCGGGTCCCTGCGGCGCTCCCTCGGGCTGTGGCAGCTCACCATGATCAGCATCGGTGCCACGCTCGGCACCGGCATCTTCGTGGTGCTCGGCGAGGCCGTCCCCAAGGCCGGTCCGGCGGTCACCCTCTCCTTCGTCGTCGCCGGCCTGACGGCGCTGTTCTCGGCGCTGTCCTACGCCGAGCTGGCGGGCACCATCCCGGTCTCCGGGTCCTCGTACTCGTACGCGTACGCAACGATGGGCGAACTGATCGCCTGGGTGTGCGGCTGGTGCCTGATCCTGGAGTACGGCGTGTCGGTGGCCGCCGTCGCCGTCGGCTGGGGCGAGTACCTCAACGAGCTGCTCGACGGGACGATCGGCGTCACCATCCCGGCCGCCCTGTCGGCCCCGCCCGGCGACGGCGGCGTCTTCAACCTGCCCGCGCTGATCGTGGTCCTGCTGGCCATGGCGTTCCTGCTGGGCGGCGCCCGCGAGTCCGCCCGCGCCAACACCGTCATGGTCGCCGTGAAGATCGGCGCGCTGGTGCTGTTCTGCGCCATCGGCGCGCAGGGCCTGCGCTCGGGCAACTACGAGAACTTCATGCCGCTGGGCATGGCGGGGGTGAGCGCGGCGGGGGCGACGCTGTTCTTCTCCTACATCGGCTTCGACGCCGCCTCCACCGCGGGCGAGGAGGCGAGGGACGCGCAGCGCGACCTGCCCCGCGCGATCATGCTCTCCCTCGTCGTCGTCACGGCGCTGTACGTCCTCGTCGCGGCCGTCGCCGTCGGCGCCAGGCCCTGGAGGGACTTCACCGGCTCCGAGGCCGCGCTCGCCCAGATCATGCGCGAGGTCACCGGGCAGACCTTCTGGGGCACCCTGCTCGCGTTCTGCGCCGTCGTCGCCATCGCCAGCGTCGTGCTGACCGTGCTCTACGGCCAGACCCGCATCCTGTTCGCGATGTCCCGCGACGGGCTCGTGCCCAAGGTGTTCGCCCGGGTCCATCCCAGGACCGGCACGCCCCGCGCCAACACCGTGATCGTCTCCCTGTTCTGCGGCGTCCTCGCCGCGGCGATCCCGCTCGGCCGGCTCGCCGACGCCACCAGCATCGGCACCCTGTTCGCCTTCGCGCTGGTCAACGTGGCCGTCGTGGTGCTGCGCCGGACCCGCCCGGAGATGCCCCGCACCTTCCGGGTGCCGCTGTCGCCCGTGCTGCCCGCGCTGGGCCTCGCCTTCTGCCTGTGGATGATGGGCAGCCTCTCGGCCGTCACCTGGGCGGTCTTCGGTGTCTGGATGGCCGTCGGGCTCGTGTTCTACTTCGTGTACGGCTACCGCCGTTCCCGACTCGCACCATCCGAGAAGTGATCAACTCACCGTGCTGAACGATCTCGACGAACGCATCGTGCACGCCCTCGCCGAGGACGCCCGACGCTCCTACGCGGACATCGGCCAGCTCGTCGGCCTGTCCGCGCCCGCCGTGAAACGCCGCGTGGACCGGCTGCGGGCCACCGGGGCCATCACCGGTTTCACGGTCCGGGTGGACCCGGCGGCCCTCGGCTGGGCCACCGAGGGGTTCGTCGAGATCTACTGCCGCAGCAACACCTCGCCGGAGACCATCCAGCGGGGCCTGGAGCGCTACCAGGAGGTCGTGGCCGCGTCCACCGTCACCGGGGACGCGGACGCGATCGCCCAGGTCTTCGCCTCCGACATGCGCCACTTCGAGCGGGTCCTGGAGCGGATCGCGGGGGAGCCGTTCGTGGAGCGCACCAAGTCCGTGCTGGTGCTGTCGCCGCTGCTGCGCCGGTACTCGTCGGGACCGCCCGCATAATCGGCGGACGGTTCCGCCCGGTCCGCCTACCATCGGTGTCATGACCTGGCGACATTGATCCACCGGCCGTGCCTCCCGAGGGCCGCCCCGGACGCCGTACCCCCGGCGTCCGGATCGTCCCTGCGGGAAGGCCTCATGACACTCTCATCCTCGCGTGTGCCCGCCGCCGGCGTGCGGCGGCTCACGGTCACGCTGTACGGCTACGCGTTCCTCCACGACCTGATCCCGCTCTACCCGGTGTACGCGCTGCTGTTCGGCGACGCCGGTCTGTCCCTGTGGCAGATCTCCTCCCTGTTCGCGGTGTGGTCGGTCACGAGCCTGGTGCTGGAGGTCCCCTCCGGCGCCTGGGCCGACGCCGGCTCCCGCCGGCGGCTGCTGTGGCTGGGCCCGTTGCTCACCGCCGCCGGCTTCGCCCTGTGGGTGCTCGTCCCGTCGTACCCGGCCTTCGCGCTCGGCTTCGTGCTGTGGGGCGCCGGGGAGGCGCTCGGCTCGGGCGCGCTGGAGGCGCTGGTCCACGACGAACTGGACCGGCTCGGCGCGGCCGGCCGGTACGCCCGCGTCATGGGCCGGGCCCGGGCGGCGGGCCTGCTGGCCGTGATGGCGGCGATGGGGCTCGCCGGGCCGGTGTTCGCGCTCGGCGGCCACCCGGCCGTGGCGGCGGCGAGCGTGCTGGCCTGCCTGCTGGCGGCGGCGACGGCGACCCGTCTCCCCGAGCACCGCGGGACCGGGACCGCCGGCGGGAGCCGGGCCGCGGTCCTGCGGACCGCGCTCGCCGAGGCCCGCGCCGACCGGTCCGTGCGCCGGGCTCTGCTGCTGGTCCCGGCCGTGACCGCGGTGTGGAGCGCGCTCGACGAGTTCTCACCGCTGCTGGTGCGGGACACCGGCGTGGCGGACACCACGGTTCCGTATCTGCTGCTGCTGATCTGGGCGGCGGCCACCGCCGGCGGCCTGATGGCCGGGCCGGGCGAGCGCCTGGGCACGGCCGGGCTCGCGGCCCTGCTCGCGGGCGCGGCCCTCGCCCTGGCCGCCGGCGCCGCGACGGGCGTCCCGGCCGGCGTCGTCCTCGTCGCCCTCGCCTTCGGCGGGTTCCAGCTGGCGAGCGTGCTGGCCGACGCCCGGCTCCAGCAGCGCATCGACACCGCCGGGCGGGCCACGCTGACCTCGGCCGCGGGCCTGGGCACCGGGCTGGCGACCGTCGCCGTGTACGGCGCGTACGCGGCGGTCGGCTCGGTGACCGCGCACCGCACCGTGTTCGCGTGGAGCGCGGTGCCGTACCTGGTGACGGCGCTGCTGCTGGCGGTCATGGCGCGGGCCGCCGCGAAGCGACCGTGACGCCGCCCGCGCCGCCCGCGCCGTGCGGGCGGCGCGGGGCACAGCGGTCCCGGTACGGCGGCCCGGGACGGTCCCCTCCGCGGGTACGGCGGGCGGACGGGCCGGCGCCCCCGGCCCGGCGGTCCGCCCGCGTCCGGCGCGCCGGGGCCGGTGTCCCCCGCCCCGCCCGGCGGGAGCACCGTCCCGGCCCGCGCCCCCGGCAGGACCGGCGGGACGGCCGGAGGGCGCGCAACGAATCGCCGCCGAACCCGCGGCGGACGCAATGATCCGCTCACGGACGCGCAACGGCTCCTCCTTGTCCGGCCGGGACGGCCGACCGTACCGTCTACCTGGCCCCCGAAACCCCCGCGTACCGGTGAGGAACACGCATGCGCACCGCCCTGCTCCAGAGCTCCGGCCGACCCGGCTCGACCGTCGAGAACCTCAAGGTCCTCGACGAGGCCGCGGGCCGGGCCGCCGCCGCGGGCGCCGCGCTGCTGGCCGCGCCGGAGATGTTCCTGACCGGGTACGCGATCGGCGACGACATCGCCCGGCTGGCCGAGCCGGCCGACGGCGACTGCGCCGACGCGATCGCCGAGATCGCCTCCCGGCACGGCCTCGCCGTCGCCTACGGCTATCCGGAGCGCGCCGGCGAGGCGGTGTACAACGCGGCGCAGCTGATCTCCGCGGACGGCGCCCGCCTCGCCAACTACCGCAAGACCCACCTCTTCGGCTGCTTCGAGCGCGACCACTTCACCCCGGGCGGGCAGCCGGTCGTCCAGGCCGAGCTGGACGGCCTGACCGTCGGCCTGATGATCTGCTACGACGTGGAGTTCCCGGAGAACGTCCGGGCCCACGCCCTGGCCGGCACCGACCTGCTGGTGGTGCCGACGGCGCAGATGCACCCGTTCCAGTTCGTCGCCGAGTCGCTCGTGCCGGTGCGGGCCTTCGAGAACCAGATGTACGTCGCGTACGTCAACCGGGTCGGACGGGAAGGCGAGTTCGAGTTCGTCGGGCTGTCCGCCCTCGCCGGGCCCGACGGCGTCGCCCGCACCCGCGCCGGCCGGGCCGAGGAACTCGTCCTCGCCGACGTCGACCCGGCGTTCCTCGCCGCCTCCCGCGAGGCCAACCCGTACCTGACGGACCGGCGTCCCGGCCTCTACGGGTCCCTCGTCTGAACCTCCCGGGCCCCTCGCCCGGATCCCCAGCTCTTCCCGCAGACGTTTCGCGCAAGGAGTCCGCACCCCATGACGTCCACGGTGCCCAACGCCGTCGAGCACGCAGACGAGCAGCAGCCGCCGATCACCATGTTCGGCCCGGACTTCCCGTACGCGTACGACGACTTCCTGGCCCACCCGGCGGGTCTGGGGCAGATACCCGCGACCGAGCACGGCACCGAGGTCGCGGTCATCGGCGGCGGCCTGTCCGGCATCGTCGCCGCGTACGAGCTGATGAAGATGGGCCTCAGGCCCGTCGTGTACGAGGCCGACCGGATCGGCGGCCGGCTGCGCACGGTCGGCTTCGAGGGCTGCGACCCGTCGCTGACCGCCGAGATGGGCGCGATGCGCTTCCCGCCGTCCTCCACGGCCCTGCAGCACTACATCGACCTGGTCGGCCTGGAGACCAGGCCCTTCCCCAACCCCCTCGCCGAGTGCACCCCCTCGACGGTCGTCGACCTCAAGGGCGAGACGCACTACGCCGAGACGCTCGACGACCTGCCGCAGGTCTACCGGGACGTGGCGGACGCCTGGAACCGGTGCCTGGAGGAGGGCGCCGACTTCTCCGACATGAACCGCGCCATACGGGAGCGGGACGTCAAGCGCATCCGTGAGATCTGGTCGAGGCTCGTCGAGAAGCTCGACAACCAGACCTTCTACGGCTTCCTGTGCGAGTCGGAGGCGTTCAGGTCCTTCCGGCACCGCGAGATCTTCGGCCAGGTCGGCTTCGGCACCGGCGGCTGGGACACCGACTTCCCCAACTCCATCCTGGAGATCCTGCGGGTCGTCTACACCGAGGCCGACGACCACCACCGCGGCATCGTCGGCGGCTCCCAGCAGCTGCCGCTGCGCCTGTGGGAGCGCGAGCCGGAGAAGATCGTGCACTGGCCGTACGGCACCTCGCTGAAGTCGCTGCACGTGGACGGCGAGCCCCGCCCGGCGGTGACCCGGCTGCACCGCACCGCGGGCAACCGGATCACCGTCACCGACGCGAACGGCGACATCCGCACCTACCGGGCGGCGATCTTCACCGCCCAGTCCTGGATGCTGCTGTCGAAGATCCAGTGCGACGACTCGCTCTTCCCGATCGACCACTGGACGGCGATCGAGCGCACCCACTACATGGAGTCCTCCAAGCTCTTCGTGCCCGTCGACCGCCCGTTCTGGCTGGACAAGGCCGTCGACGACGAGGGGAACCCGACCGGGCGGGACGTCATGTCGATGACGCTCACCGACCGCATGACCCGCGGCACCTACCTGCTGGACGACGGCCCCGACAAGCCCGCGGTCATCTGCCTGTCCTACACCTGGTGCGACGACAGCCTGAAGTGGCTGCCGCTGTCCGCGAACGAGCGGATGGAGGTCATGCTGAAGTCGCTCGGCGAGATCTACCCGAAGGTCGACATCCGCAAGCACATCATCGGCAACCCGGTGACGGTCTCCTGGGAGAACGAGCCCTACTTCATGGGCGCGTTCAAGGCCAACCTGCCCGGCCACTACCGCTACCAGCGGCGCCTGTTCACGCACTTCATGCAGGACCGGCTGCCCGCGGACAAGCGGGGCATCTTCCTCGCCGGCGACGACATCTCCTGGACGGCCGGCTGGGCCGAGGGCGCCGTGCAGACCGCGCTGAACGCGGTCTGGGGCGTCATGCACCACTTCGGCGGCGAGACCGACCCGGCCAATCCGGGCCCCGGCGACGTGTACGACGAGATCGCGCCCGTCGAACTGCCGGAGGACTAGACCCCGGCCCTCCCGCGCCCCCCGGCGGCGGACCGGGCCAGGGGCGTGAGCAGCATGCGCCCCGCGAAGCCCACCGCCGTGTCCAGCCGTTCGGTGAACTCCTGGGCGATGCCGGGCAGCCCGCGCAGCGCCCACAGCGTCCGGGCCGCCGTCCACGCGGCGTCCCGGGCCCGCTCCAGGCTCCACGCGCCGAGCAGATGCGTGAGCGGGTCGGCGATCTGCAGCAGGTCGGGGCCCGGCATCAGGTCCTCGCGGACGCGCTCCTCCAGCGCGACGAGGAGATCGCCCACCTCGTCGAACTCGTCCTCCAGGTCGGCGGGTCCGCAGCCGAGCGTGCGGCAGGCGTCCACGACGGCGAGCGCGAGGTCGTGCCCGATGTGCGCGTTGACGCCCGCCAGCGCGAACTGCAGCGGTTGCACGCCGGGATGGCGGCGGAGCTGGAACAGGGGCCGCCAGCAGGCCGGCGGGCGCCGCGCTCCGGCCGCCGCGTCCACGGCGGCCAGATAGCGCTCCGCGAACCGCACGTCCAGCGTGGCCGCGGCCCGCGGGTCCGGGAACCCCCCGGTGTCGATGCGCCGGTCGACCGCCTCGGTGACGGCCAGGTAGACACGGTTGAAGACCGCGACGCCGTCCCCGGCGGGCAGGGCCGCGTCGAGGGCGCGCATGCGCGAGAGGACCCCGTCGACGGCGGTGGTGACTTGTTCACAGTGCGCCATGGGGGCAGGGTGGCAGCTTCGGGCCGGCCCGCGCGGCGGCGGGCCGACGCTTCCCCGGAACGGGGGAACGCGCCCGCCGCGCAGGGGGAGGGGCGACGCGCGTGTCAGGCCGACGCGTCCGGCGGCCGGCCGCCCGCAGGCACGCCGCCATGGCCGCGGCGGCCTCGGCGGACCGGAGGGCCCGGGGGCCGTCATCGGCGCCGACCGCGACGGCAACGGCGCCCCGGCCGACGGCGCGTGGTGCGACCCGCCCGGCCGCGAGCTCGGCCGGGCGCCGACGCTCGACACCGGCGAGGCCCGGATCGACGCCTGCCTGTGGGTGAAGCTGCCGGGGGGCCGGACGGCCGCGGGGGGCGCCGGGCGCGTTCGCGCCGTCGTACGCCTACGGCTTGGCGCGCTGAGCGGTCTCGTCGTAGGAGCTGGTGCCCTCGTCCAGCAGCGGCTGCTGCGTCTTGAGGTGGGCGGGCGCGAAGGCGCGCAGCGCGTGGTAGCCGGTGATGACGACCAGGGTGCCCAGCGCGATGCCGCTCAGTTCGAAGGTGTCGGTGAACTTCATGCTGACGTTGCCGACGCCGATGATGATGCCCGCCGCGGCCGGGACCAGGTTGAGCGGATTGCGCAGGTCCACCTTGGCGTTGATCCAGATCTGCGCGCCGAGCAGGCCGATCATGCCGTACAGGATGACGGTGATGCCGCCGAGGACACCGCCCGGGATCGCCGCGACGACCGCGCCGAACTTCGGGCACAGGCCGAACAGCAGGGCGAAGGCGGCGGCGGCCCAGTAGGCGGCGGTCGAGTAGACCCGGGTCGCGGCCATCACGCCGATGTTCTCGGAGTACGTCGTGGTGGGCGGGCCGCCGACCGCGGTGGACAGCACCGAGCCGACGCCGTCGGCGGAGATCGCCGTGCCGAGCTTGTCGTCGAGGGGGTCGCCGGTCATCTCGCCGACCGCCTTGACGTGCCCGGCGTTCTCGGCGACCAGCGCGATCACGACCGGCAGCGCGACCAGGATCGCCGACCACTCGAAGGACGGGCCGTGCAGGTCCGGCAGGCCGATCCAGTCCGCCCGGCCGACGGCGGAGAAGTCCAGCCGCCAGTGGTCGGTGACCTTGCCGCTCGCGTCCACCGAGTGGATCCGGCCGAAGACCCGGTCGAAGGCCCAGGAGACGCCGTACCCGAAGACCAGCCCCAGGAAGATCGCGATGCGCGACCAGAAACCGCGCAGGCAGACCACGGCCAGACCGGTGAACAGCATCACCAGCAGGGCCGTCCACTGGTCCTGCGGCCAGTACGTGGAGGCGGTCACCGGGGCGAGGTTGAAGCCGATCAGCATGACGACCGCGCCGGTCACGATCGGCGGCATCGCCGCGTGGATGATCCGCGCCCCGAACCGCTGCACGGCCAGCCCGACCAGGAACAGGGCGACGCCGACGACGAGGACCGCGCCGGTCACCGTCGCGCTCGTCCCGCCCTGCGCGCGGATCACCGCGGCGACGCCGACGAAGGACAGCGAGCAGCCCAGGTAGCTGGGCACCCGCCCGCGGGTGGCGAGCAGGAAGACCGCGGTCGCGACGCCCGACATCATGATCGCGAGGTTGGGGTCCAGGCCCATCAGCACCGGGGCCACGAAGGACGCCCCGAACATGGCCACGACGTGCTGGGCGCCGAGGCCGAAGGTGCGGGGCCAGGAGAGCCGCTCGTCGGGGCGGACCACCGCGCCGGGTGCCGGAGTGCGTCCGTCACCGTGCAGTTTCCAGCGGACGCCGAGATCCATGTCAGGTGTCGCTTTCGTCGTGCGTACAGCTTGTCCACACCATTGTCGGGGGTGGCCGGACGTGCTTCGCACATCTGAGCGGATGCTTGGGGTGAGGCGTCCGTGCACCCGGTGTGCCTGGCATGCGTCCCGTGGGGACCGGGAGCGCGGCCCGTGACCGTCGAAGTCCCGCCCGCCGCCGTCCTGCGGCCGGCCGGTCCCCGGCGCCGTCCACGGCACCCGGGTCCTGGTCCTGCTGGACGCCCGGACGCCGTGGAGCGAGGGGTTCAGGGCCGCGGGCCGGGCACCGCCGCGTCCGGGCGACCGACCTTCGGCCGGTCGTGGTCGCTGCCGCGCAGCACGCCCGCGAAGACCGCCAGGCCGCACGCCAGGAACGTCACCAGGCCGAACGACACCACCAGGCTGGTCGCCTGCGCCAGCCCGCCGATCGCGCTCGGGGCGACCAGGCCGGAGGTGTACGTGATGGTCGCCACGCCCGCGATGGCCTGGCTGGGGTTGGGGCCGCTGCGGCCGGCCGCGGCGAAGCACAGCGGGACGACGACGGCGATGCCGAGCCCCATCAGCGCGAACCCGGCCATCGCCGCCGCCGGGTGGCCCGCGGCCACGACGAGCAGCCCGCCCAGGGCGGCCAGGACGCCGCTGACCCGGACCGTGCGCACCGAGCCGAAGCGGTCCACCACCTTGTCGCCCGCGATCCGGGCCACGGCCATGGTGAGGGTGAAGCCGGTCGTGCACGCCGCCGCCAGACCGGCGGAGGTCTCCAGGTGGTCCTCCAGGTAGACCGCCGACCAGTCCAGGCTCGCGCCCTCCGCGAACACCGCGCAGAACCCGACCGCGCCGATCAGCAGCGCCGACCGGGGCGGCAGCGCGAACCGGGGCGGCGGCTCCTCGTCCTCGGCGGGCTGGAGGTCGAGCACCCACGCGCAGGCCGTCAGGCCCAGCAGCGTCAGCACCGCGGCGGCCAGGAGGTGGTGCAGCCGGGCGTCCGCGCCCAGGTGGGCGGCGAGGGTGCCGGCCGCGGAGCCGACCAGGGCGCCCACGCTCCACATGCCGTGCAGGCCGGACATGATCGACCGGCCGATGCGGTTCTCGACCTCCACGCCGAGCGCGTTCATCGCCACGTCGGCCATGCCGGCCGTCGCCCCGTACGTGAACAGGGCCAGGCACAGGGTGAGCAGGTCGGGGGCGAGGGAGGGCAGGACCAGGGCGAGCGTCCACAGCGCCATCAGTCCGCGCAGGGCGGTCCGGGCGCCGAAGCGGTGGCTGATGCCCCCCGCGAGCGGCATCGCGACGGAGGCGCCGAGCGCCGGGAAGGCGAGGGCCAGGCCCAGCTGGCCCGCGCTGACGCCGGCGTGGTCCTGGATCCACGGCACGCGGGTCGCGAACGAGCCGGTGACGGCGCCGTGCACGGCGAAGACGGCGGCCACCGCGTACCGGGCCCGCCGCACCTCGCGTTGCCCGTAGACCACTGCACTCATTCTCGGGTCCCTCCCGGATCCACACTCCCATGTGCCCGGCGTAAACTATCAGGAACCCTGCCTGATAAATAGAGGGCGCCGGTCGCGGGACCGCCGACGGCGCGGGGCGCCGACGGACGCGGGGGCGCCGCCCCCGGGGCCCGCCGCGCGCCGGCGGCCCCGCCCTCCGGGGGCGTCGGCGCCCACCCCTCGCGGCCCCGTCCATCTGGGAGGATCCCGGCATGCCCGCATCCCCGAGCACCGCCCGGGCCATCAACGACCGGCTCGCCCTGCGTCTGCTCCAGCAGGAGGGCCCGTTGACGGCAGGACAGCTGAAGCAGCTGACCGGCCTGTCCCGGCCGACCGTCGCCGACCTCGTCGAACGCCTCACCGCCTCCGGTCTGATCGCGGTGGTGGGGGAGTCGGGCGAGCAGCGCCGCGGGCCCAACGCCAGGCTGTACGGGATCGTCGCCGACCGGGCCCATCTGGCCGCGCTGGACGTGCGGACCGAGAGCGTCTCCGTGATCGTGTCCGACCTGCTCGGCCGGGTGCTCGCGGAGGCGTCCGCGCCGATCGGCGGCGACGCGGGGACGGGACCCGCCGCGGAGCAGGCGGTGGCGCTGGTCGAACACACCGCCAAGGAGGCAGGCGCCGACCGGCTGCACACCGTCGGCATCGGGGCGCCCGGGCTGATCGACCCGGCCGGCGGCGAGCTGCGCGACTCCACGGGCCTGCCCGCGTGGCACCGGCGGCTGGTGGCCGCGCTGCAGGAGCGGTTCCCCGACGCCCGGGTCAGCGTCGAGAACGAGACCAACCTCGCCGCCCTCGCCGAACAGCGCGACGGGGCCGCCCGGGACCGGGACACCTTCGTGCTGCTGTGGCTGGGCCTCGGCGTCGGCGCCGCCGTCGTCCTCGACGGCGCCCTGCGGCGCGGGGCCTCCGGGGGCGCGGGCGAGATCGGCTTCCTGCCGGTACCGGGGACGGCGGGGCTGCCGTCGGCCACCGACTGCGACGGCGGCTTCCACTCGCTCGTCGGCGCGCGGGCGGTCGCCGGCCTCGCGGCCCGGCACGGGGTGGCGGCCCCCGTCCCCCCGCACGAACCGCACGCCGCGGCGCTGGTGCGGGCGGCGGTCGAGCGCTCCGGCACGGACGCCGCCGCCGCGCGTTTCCTGGACGCCCTCGCCGGCCGGGTCGCGCTCGGCGCCGCCGCCGCCGTCGCCGTGCTGGACCCCGGCTGCCTGGTGCTGGCCGGCGAGATCGGCCGCGCGGGCGGCGACGCGTTCGCCGCCCGCGTACAGGACCGCCTCGCCCGGATGTCGCCCCTGGGCACCGAGGTGCGGTCCAGCGCCCTGGGCGGGGGCGCGGTACTGCGCGGAGCGCTGCTGACGGCGCGGGACCGGGCGCAGGACGAGCTGTTCGCGCCGACGGGGCGGTAGCCGGCGGCGCGCCGCCGCGGCCCCGGGCGGCGGCGTCCCCGCGGGCGGATCCGGCCCCGCCCGCGCCTGCTCACCCCCGCCGCACCGCCAGGTACTCCTCGAACGTGGTCCTGCCGACGGCCTGCTCCGGCGCCAGGTGCCCGCCCGACCGGAACCCGCGGTACGCCCTCCCCGCCAGCGGCACGCCCACCACCGCCCGGCGCCGGCCCGTCGCCCGCAGGAACGCGCGGGCCAGCGAGTCGAGCGTGCGCACCTCGGGCCCGGCCAGGTCCCCGACCCGCCCCGCCGGCGCGCCCGCGGCCAGCTCGGCGAGCCGGTCCGCGACCTCGGCCGCCGCGACCGGCTGGTCGCTCACCCCGGCCGGCACCAGCATGAGCGGCGGTGCGGCCAGCGTCTGGAACAGCCGTGCCAGCAGCTCGTGGAACTGCGTCGCCCGCAGCACCGTCCAGCCCAGCCCCGACCGCTCGACCAGCCGCTCCACGGCCAGCTTGCTCCGGTAGTAGCCGAGCGGCACCCGGTCGACGCCGACGATCGAGACGTGGACCAGATGCCGCACCCCGGCCCGCCGCGCCGCCGCGATCAGCTGCCCGGCCGCCTGCTCGTCACCGCCGCGCGGCGAGCTCGCGCAGTGCACGACCGTGTCCACGCCCGCGACGGCCGCGTCCAGCCCGCTGCCGCCCTCGCGCAGATCGACGGCGTACGGCGGGGTGTGCCGGCTGAGCACCCGCACCTCGTGCCCGGCCGCCCGCAGCCGCTCGGTGACGAGCCGGCCGAGCGTTCCGGTGCCGCCGGTCACCAGGATCGTGGTCATCGCTGTCCGGTCCCTTCCGTATGCGGGCGCTCCCGGGCGGAGCACCCCTCGCCCACTGAGACCGAACAGACGCCGCGGGATGTGACGGATCTGCGCGCGGAGCGGCTGACGGCTCACGCACCGCAGCCTGTCCGGATCCCGCGCGGACCGCACCCCGGCGACCGGCCCGCCCCGCGGCGCCCGGAGGCGGGGAGCGCCCGGGGCGGCGCGGCAGGGCTGGAGGCCCGGCGGCGGGCAAGGGCCGTCGTCACCGCCGCCGGGCCGGTCCGTGTGCGGCCGGACCCCGGATGTCCGCGCCCAGCCGGACCCTAAAAGGACTAGACCATTACGTCAATAGGCGCGGCCCGCGCCGAGGCGGCCCCGCGGGCGGAGGCCGGGGCGGGCGCGGCCCCGGACGGAAGCCTTCCGGCCCGGCCTGTGAGGCACCCCACAGCCGTCACCCGTCTGGACCCCGACCGGGCGTGGCACACTGGCCCTGTACCTACAGCAGCGCACTCCGGGGTCGGTGAAAGTCCGAACCGGCGGTTACAGTCCGCGACCCGGCCGCCTCCAGCGGCCGGTTGACCAGGTGAAATTCCTGGACCGACGGTTAAAGTCCGGATGGGAGGCAGTGCGCGGCGGGCGGGCCTGCGTGCGCGCCGCCGAAGCGGTCCGCCCCAGGGGCGGACTCCCTCCGGCGTCGCCCCCGGTGCTTTCCGCCCGTGTCCTCTGCCGTCGTCGGCAGCCCCGGAGTCCGTGCCCGAAGAGGCAGGAGGACCCGGGAAGTGTTCACCGGAATCGTCGAAGAGCTGGGCGAGGTCACCGCCGTCGAGGACCTCGGCGACGCCTGTCGCTTCCGGCTGCGCGGCCCCGTCGTCACCCAGGGCGCGAAGCACGGCGACTCCATCGCCGTCAACGGCGTCTGCCTCACCGTCGTGGACCACGAGGGCGACGAGTTCACCGCCGACGTGATGGCCGAGACCCTGAACCGCTCCAGCCTGGGCGCCCTCGCCGTCGGCTCCCGCGTCAACCTCGAACGCCCCACCGCCGTGGGCGGGCGCCTCGGCGGGCACATCGTGCAGGGCCACGTCGACGGCACCGGCGAGATCCTGGAGCGCACGCCGTCCGAGCACTGGGAGATCGTGCGGATCTCCCTCCCCGCGGACCTCGCGCGCTACGTCGTCGAGAAGGGCTCCGTCACCGTCGACGGCATCAGCCTAACCGTCGTCGAGGCCGGACACGACCACTTCACCGTCAGCCTCATCCCCACCACCCTCGCCCTGACCACGCTCGGCCTGAAGCAGCCCGGCGACCCGGTCAACCTGGAGGTGGACGTCATCGCCAAGTACGTGGAGCGGCTGCTGACGACCGGTCAGGGGGCGGCCCGGTGAACTGGCTCAACCACGAGGCGTTCGCCCTCTTCGGCCAGCGCATCCTCTGGTCCGACATGGTCGGCAACGTCTTCGGCCTGCTCGCCCTCGCCCTCGGCTGGCGGCGCTCCCTGTGGACCTGGCCCGTGCAGTTCCTGGCCGGCCTCGTCCTCTTCGGCGCCTTCTTCGGCCACCTGACCGGCAGCGCCGGCAAGCAGGTCGTCGTCATGGCCGTCGCGCTGTACGGCTGGTGGCAGTGGAACCGCGGCAGGGGCCGGGCCGACGACGGCCACATCTCCGTGCGGTTCGCCACCTGGCGCGAGCGCGCGGCCATGGCCGCCGCCGCGGCGGCGGGCACGGTCGCCGTCGCCCTGCTCTTCACGGCCTACCCCGCCCTGTCCTGGGACCCCTGGCCCGACGCCTACATCTTCGTCGGCACCGTCGTCGCCATGTACGCCCAGGCCCGCGGCATGGTCGAGTTCTGGTTCGCCTGGCTGCTCGTCGACCTGGTCGGCGTGCCCCTCAACTTCGCCAACGGCTACGCCTTCTCCGGCTTCGTCTACGTCATCTACGGCGCGCTCGTCCTGTGGGGCCTGCGCGACTGGTGGCTGCGCTCCCGCAAGGCCGCGCGGCCCGTCCCGGAAGGAGCGCCCGCATGAGCACGGCCCCCGCCCTGTACGGCACCGACGGCATCGAGGACTTCGCGCTCGACCCCGTCGAACAGGCCGTCGCCGACATCGCCGCCGGCCGCCCCGTCGTGGTCGTCGACGACGAGAACCGGGAGAACGAGGGCGACCTCGTCATCGCCGCCGAGAAGGCGACCGAGGAGATCGTCGCCTTCATGATGAGCGAGTGCCGCGGCCTGATCTGCGCCCCCATGGAGGGCGGGGAACTCGACCGGCTGCGGCTGCCGCAGATGGTCGAGGACAACACCGAGTCCATGCGGACCGCGTTCACCGTCTCCGTGGACGCCTCCCCCGCCCACGGGGTGACCACCGGCATCTCCGCCGCCGACCGCGCCACCACCCTCCGGCTCCTGGCGAGCGGCGCCGCCGAGCCCTCCGACCTGGTCCGCCCCGGCCACGTCTTCCCGCTGCGCGCCAGGCCCGGCGGGGTGCTGGCGCGCAACGGCCACACCGAGGCCGCCGTCGACCTCGCCCGCCTCGCCGGACTGCGCCCGGCCGGCGCGATCGTGGAGATAGCCGGCGAGGACGGCCGGATGCTGCGCCTGCCCGAGCTGATCCCCTTCGCCCGCAAGCACGGTCTGACGATCATCTCCATCGAGGACCTGATCGCCTACCGCCGCAGCGCCGAGCCCACCGTCCGCCGCGAGGCCGAGGTGCACCTGCCCACCGCCCACGGCACCTTCACGGCGTACGGCTACCGCTCCACCGTCGACGGCGTCGAGCACGTCGCCCTCGTGCACGGCGAGCTCGGCGACGGCGAGGACGTCCTGGTCCGCGTCCACTCCGAGTGCCTCACCGGCGACGTCTTCGGCTCCCAGCGCTGCGACTGCGGACCCCAGCTGGACGCCTCCCTCGCCCGCATCCAGGCCGAGGGCCGGGGCGTGGTGGTCTACCTGCGCGGCCACGAGGGCCGCGGCATCGGCCTGGTGTCCAAGCTGCGGGCGTACGAGCTCCAGGAGCGCGGCCGGGACACCCTCGACGCCAACCTGGAACTCGGCCTGCCCGCGGACGCCCGCGACTACGGCGCCGGCGCGCAGATGCTCCGCGACCTCGGCGTGCGCAGCGTGCGCCTGATGACCAACAACCCCGACAAGTCCGAGGCGCTTCTCCGCCACGGCATCGAGGTCACCGGCCGCGAGCCGATGCCCGTACAGGCGGGCGAACACAACCTCCGGTACCTGCGCACCAAGCGGGACCGGATGGGCCACGACCTGCCCTGGCTGGACCCGTCCCCGGTGTCCACCTGCGGCAACCAGTAACAGCGACACCGAGGAGAGACGTGAGCGGCAAGGGTGCACCGGAACTGTCCGTCCGCAATGTGGGTGACCTCAGGGTCGCCGTCGTCGCGGCCCAGTGGCACGAGAAGGTGATGGACGGTCTGGTGGACGGCGCCCTGCGCGCCCTGCGCGAACTGGGCATCGACGAGCCGACCCTGCTGCGGGTCCCCGGCAGCTTCGAGCTGCCGGTGGTCGCCAAGGTCCTCGCCGGCCGCGGCTACGACGCGATCGTCGCCCTCGGCGTCGTCATCCGCGGCGGCACCCCCCACTTCGACTATGTGTGCCAGGGCGTGACGCAGGGCCTCGTCCAGGTCTGTGTCGACACCGGGGTCCCCGTCGGCTTCGGCGTGCTGACCTGCGACACCGAGGAACAGGCCCTCGACCGGGCGGGCCTGCCCGGCTCCAGCGAGGACAAGGGGCACGAGGCCGTGACGGCGGCGGTGGCGACCGCGGCGACCCTGCGCTCGGTATCCGAACCCTGGCGCTAGGGAGTGCCGCGCACCGCGTAGGGTGGGACCACCATGTCCAAGAAGACGTTCGAGGAGCTCTTCACCGAGCTCCAGCACAAGGCCGCCCACGGCGACCCCGCCACCTCCCGCACCGCCGAACTGGTGGGCAAGGGCGTCCATGCCATCGGCAAGAAGGTCGTCGAGGAGGCCGCCGAGGTCTGGATGGCCGCCGAGTACGAGGGCAAGGAGGCGGCCGCCGAGGAGATCTCGCAGCTGCTGTACCACGTCCAGGTGATGATGGTCGCCCGCGGCATCACCCTCGACGACGTCTACGCCCACCTGTAGAACCAGCTTTCGGAACCACACCCCTCCACGCAAAGGAAGCCGACCTCATGCTGCGCATCGCCGTCCCCAACAAGGGTTCACTGTCCGGCCCTGCGGCGGAGATGCTGCATGAGGCCGGCTACCAGCAGCGCCGCGAGTCCAAGGAACTGCGCATCGTCGACCCGGAGAACGAGGTGGAGTTCTTCTACCTCCGCCCCCGCGACATCGCGATCTACGTCTCCTCCGGCCGCCTCGACATCGGCATCACCGGCCGCGACCTGCTGATCGACTCCGGCGCCGACGCCGAGGAGATCCTCCCCCTCGGCTTCGCCCGCTCCACCTTCCGCTACGCCACCAAGCCGGGCACGGCGAACGGCGTCGAGGACCTGACCGGCATGACGGTCGCCACCTCCTACGAGGGCATCGTCGCCAAGCATCTCGCCGACCACGGCATCGACGCCTCCGTCGTCCACCTCGACGGCGCCGTCGAGACCGCCATCGAGCTCGGCGTCGCCGAGGTCATCGCCGACGTCGTCGAGACCGGCACCTCGCTGCGCAACGCGGGCCTGGAGGTCATCGGCGAGCCGATCATGAAGTCCGAGGCCGTCGTGATCCGCCGCACCGGCGCGGACGGCGAGGAGACCACCGAGTCGAAGGTGCAGCAGTTCCTGCGCCGCCTCCAGGGCGTCCTGGTGGCCCGGACGTACGTGATGATGGACTACGACTGCCGCGTCGAGCAGCTGGAGAAGGCCGTCGCCCTCACCCCGGGCCTGGAGTCCCCCACCGTCTCCCCGCTGCACAACGAGGGCTGGGTCGCCGTCCGGGCGATGGTCCCGGCCAAGGAGGCCCAGCGGATCATGGACGACCTGTACGAGATCGGCGCCCGGGCCATCCTGACCACGGCCATCCACGCCTGCCGTCTCTGAGGGACGCCCACAGCCACGGTCTGAGAGACACCGATGTCCGATCTGCCCACCCTGCCCGTCACCTTCCGGCCCGGCCGCACCCGCGCGGTCCTGCTCGGCGCCGCGATCGCCATATTCGTGGTCATCACGACGGTGGCGATGCTGCTGAAGGGACTCAGCCCGGCGGAGCGGCTCAGCTTCGTCGTCACGGCGCTCCTGCTGGACGGCGTGCTGCTCGTGCTGGCCCGGCCGAAGATCGTCGCCGACGACTCCGGCGTCACCGTCGTCAACCTCGCTTCCCGGCGCCGCCTGGAATGGGCCGAGATCGTCCGGGTGAATCTCCGGCCCGGCGACCCCTGGGTCTTCCTCGACCTCAGCGACGGCACCAGCCTGCCCGCGCTCGGCATCCAGCCGGGCATCGCCAAGCAGCGGGCCATCGCCGACGCCCGGGCCCTGCGCGCGCTCGCCGAGGCCCGCGCCACGGCGGACCCCGGGCCGCACCAGGGCTGACGGGGAAGCCGCGGCAGGCCCCGGGACCGTCCCGGGAGCCCTTTCGGGGCCGTCCGCCCTGCCACAGTCGGCCCTGTCTTGATTAATCTGTTGGCGGAGGCGCGGACGTCGCGCCTCCGCCCCTGTCGTTCCGCCCGGGACACAGGGGTTCCTGCTACCCGAGGAGTGACTCCCTCCGGCGATGGACGGATCGTCCTGTAGTACCTGCGCCGCCCCCTGCCGACATAGCGCGGACCGCGTCCGCGAGCGTGCTCGGGCGGCGGCATCATGACCACCCCCCTACTGCTCCTGACAGCCGCGTTCCTGCTGATCCTCGCCAACGGATTCTTCGTCGCGGCCGAGTTCGGCCTCGTGACCGTCGAGGCCACGGACGCCGAGAAGGCCGCCGCGGAGGGCGACCGACGCGCCCGCCGGGTCGTCGAGTCGCTCAAGGAGCTGTCCTTCCAGCTCTCCGGCACCCAGCTCGGCATCACCATCACCTCCCTGGTCGTCGGCATGCTCGCCGAACCGGCCCTCGCCGACCTGCTCGGCGGCCCGTTCACCGCCGTCGGCGTCCCCGAGGGCGCGGTGCACGGCGTGGCCGTGATCGTCGGCATGCTGCTGGCCTCGGCCGTGCAGATGGTGATCGGCGAACTCGTGCCGAAGAACTGGGCGGTGTCCCGGCCGATGCAGGTCGCGCGCTTCGTCGCCGGCCCGCAGCACCTCTTCGCCCGCCTGTTCCGCCCGGTGATCGCCGGGCTGAACGCGGTCGCCAACCGCCTCGTACGGGCTCTGGGCGTCGAACCCACCGAGGAGCTGGCCTCCGCCCGCACCCCCGGCGAACTCGTCTCCCTGGCCCGGCACTCCGCCCAGGCCGGCGCCCTGGAACAGGACACCGCGGACCTCTTCGTGCGGACCCTGTCGCTGGGCGAGCTCACCGCGCAGCACGTCATGACGCCGCGCGTGAAGGTGAGCGCGCTGCAGTCGTCCGCGACCGCCGAGGACGTGGTCAACCTGACCCGCGCCACCGGCCTGTCCCGCTTCCCGGTCTACCGGGAGAGGATCGACGAGGTCGTCGGCATGGTCCACCTCAAGGACGCCCTCGCGGTGCCCGCGCAGGACCGGCTGCGCACCCCCGTCGGCCGCATCGCCCGGCCCGCGCTGCTCGTCCCCGAGACCCTGCCGGTACGGCCGCTGCTCACCCGCCTGCGCAGCGAGCAGCCCATCGCCGTCGTCGTCGACGAGTACGGCGGCACGGCCGGCGTCGTCACCCTGGAGGACATCGTCGAGGAGATCGTCGGCGAGGTCCGCGACGAGCACGACGGCCAGGACCTGCCCGAACTCGCCCCCGCCCCGCCGGAGGACGGCCGTCCCGCCTGGGACGCCGACGGCGGCTGCCGCGTCGACATCCTGCGGCGCATCGGCCTCGACGTGCCCGAGGGGCCGTACGAGACCGTCGCCGGCCTGGTCGCCGACCTGCTCGGCCGGATCCCGGCCGTCGGCGACCGGGCGGAGCTGCCCGGCTGGCGGCTGTCCGTACGCCGGGTGGGGCACTACCGCGCCGAGCGGGTACGGCTGGTGCGGACGGCCCCGGCGGCGCCCGCCGAGGAGGCCGCGGACGACCTGGAGGCGGCCCGATGAGCGTGCTCCAACTGCTGTTCGCCGCGCTGCTCGTGCTCGCCAACGGCTTCTTCGTCGGCGCCGAGTTCGCGCTGGTCTCGGTGCGCCGCAGCCAGATCGAACCGCTCGGCACCGCCCGGGCCCGCCAGGTGCTGTACGGCCTGGAGCGGCTGCCCCAGATGATGGCCGCGGCCCAGTTCGGCATCACGGTCTGCTCGCTGACCCTGGGCGCGGTCGCCGAGCCGACGGTCGCCCGGCTGCTGGAGCCGGTCTTCGTGTGGATCCACCTGCCGCACGGCATGATCCACCCGCTCGGGTACGTCATCGCGCTGGCCGCCGTGGTCTTCTTCCACCTCGTGATCGGCGAGATGGTCCCGAAGAACCTGGCGATGGCCGCGCCGGAGAAGGCCGCGCTGTGGCTCAGCCCCGGCCTGGTCGCCTTCGCCCGGCTGTGCCGGCCGGTCACCGTGGCACTCGGCGCCGTCGCCCAGGGCGTCCTGCGGCTGTTCCGCGTCGAACCGAAGGACGAGGTCGAGGCGGTCTTCACCAGCGAGCAGCTCAACCGGTTGGTGGAGGACTCCGGCCAGGCCGGCCTCCTCGACCCGGAGGAGCAGGAGCGCCTGGAGGACGCCCTGGAGCTGGGCTCCCGCCCGGTCACCGACGTGCTGCTGAAGCGCGAGTCGCTGGTGACGGTCCCGCCGTCGGTCACCCCGGGGCAGATCGTCGACCTCACCGCCCGCACCGGGTACTCCCGCTTCCCGGTCGCCGCGGACAACGGCGCCTTCATGGGATACCTGCACGTGAAGGACGTGCTCGACCTGGAGGAGTCCGACCGGGCCGTGCCGCAGCGGCTGTGGCGGCCCATGACGACGCTGCGGCCGAAGCTGCCGCTGGACGACGCCCTGACGGTGATGCGGCGCGCGGCGACGCACCTGGCGCAGGTCGCCGACGCGTCCGGGCGGGTGCTCGGCCTGGTCGCGCTGGAGGACGTGCTGGAGCTGCTGGTGGGCGAGGTGCGGGACCCGGCGCACCGGGAGGTCCCGGAGGTGAGGGTGACCGAGCCGCGGGCGAGCGGTGAGCCGGAGCAGGCCCTGGCGGGCTGACGCCGGCCGCGGGGCCCGCCGGCGCTACAGCCCCGGCGGGTCCTGCGGCCCCCGCCCCGACAGGACCTCCCCGTAGGCCTGCATCAGGTCCGGCAGCCGCAGCGTCGCCAGGTCCTCCCGCGTCAGCGGCCCCGGGTACGACGACAGCCTGAGGTCCCGGTACGCGCAGCTCTTCTCGTACAGGGTCCGCAGGAACCGCCCGTTGCCCAGCTCGTCGATCCACCCCTGGTCGACCACGTGCCCGGCGATCGAGCGCAGTTCGTCGAGGGCCTCCTCGTCCCACGCGTCACCGTTCTCCGCGGCGAGGACCTTGCCGATCTCGGTGAGCTCCGGAGGCCGGTAGGAGGGGAAGTCGACGCGGGTCGTGAAGCGGGAGGACAGGCCCGGATTGGCGGCCAGCAGCCGGTCCATGCCCTCCGGGTAGCCGGCCAGGATCACCACGAGGTGGTCGCGGTTGTCCTCCGCCCGCTTCAGCAGCACCTGCAGCGCCTCGTCGCCGTAGGCGTCGCCCTTGCCGTAGCCGGAGTTGGACAGGGAGTAGGCCTCGTCGACGAAGAGGACCCCGCCGAGCGCGGAGTCGATCAGTTCGTTGGCCTTCACGGCCGTCTGGCCCAGGTACTCGCCGACCAGGTCGGCCCGCTGCGCCTCCACCAGGTGGTCGCCGCCGAGCAGGCCGAGGGCGTAGAAGACGCGGCCCAGGATGCGGGCCACCGTGGTCTTGCCGGTGCCGGACGGGCCGGAGAAGACGAAGTGGCGTTTCGGCGGCTGGACGGGCAGGCCCTGCCCGGCCCGCAGCCGGGCCATGTTCAGCTGCGCCGACAGCGCTTTGACCTGGCGCTTGACGGGCTCCAGGCCCACCATGCGCTCCAGTTCGGCGAGCGCCTCCTCCAGCAGGGCGGGGTCGGTGGGGCCGGCCGGCAGCGACGGGGCGGGGGCGGCCGTCTTCTCCCGCACCGCGGGACCCGGCACCGACGGCACAGGGCCGGCCGGCGGCTCGGGGTCGGACAGCTTCAGGTCGCGTTCCTCGGCGCCGAAGAGCGGGTCCAGCCCGTCGGGGCCGTCCACGGCGTCCGGGCCGGTACCGGTGAGCGTGAGCGACGCGAGGTCGGACCCGTCGTCGTACCCGTCGCCCTCGGCGATCGCCGCGAGCCGGGCCGAGGTGTCCATGAACGCCGGGTCGACGCGGTGCACGGCCCGGTACAGCGGCAGCGCGGCGGCACTGCGGCCCGTCCCCTCGTGGGCGCGGGCCAGCCAGTAGCGCAGCTCCTTGCGCTGCGGCTGCTCGCTGCGGCAGCGCATCAGCGCGGCGGACAGCAGCGGCTCGGCCTGCCCGTACATCTCCAGGCGGACCCGGGCCATGCCGCCGAACAGGCCCGCCTCGATGCCGAGCAGCGGGTCGTCCAGCAGCGGGTCGGTGTGCCGCACGAGCTGCTCCCAGTCCTTGACGAGGTAGGCGCGGCAGGCGTGCAGGAAGCGGACCTGGGGGTCGGTGTCCACGGGCGGCAGTCCGGCCAGGGCCTGGTCCAGCTCCGGGACGTGGCGGCCGTCCAGCCAGTGGGAGGCGTGCGCCAGCAGCAGGTCGCGCGGGGTCTCCAGCACGGGCTGCACCCACCAGCCCAGCCAGTACCAGGAATTGAGGGTGCGGCGGTGCCGGGCGCGCTGTTCGCCGAAGCGGTCCCGGTGGCGGAACATCTTCAGCAGCGCGGTCGTCGTGTCGACGCGCAGCGCGTGCAGCCCGAGCCAGCCGTCGGCCATTCCGGGGTCCATCCGCACGGCGGTCCGGAACTCCTCCTCCGCCTGTGGATAGGCGCCCATGGTGTAGGCGTCCACACCTCGCAGCCAGGCGAGGTCGGCCGGGGCCTGCGGGCCCTGCGTGCCGAAGTCCATCACGTCCCCCACAAACCGTGCCCCCGTCGGTATGCCGCCGGGCCGTCGCCCGCCGGCCGCCCTGGTCGAACCGCTGTGCCGCGGACCGGAGTTGCAAGGTGCGCGAAGCAGCCGTCCGTAGGTCGCACCGAGGGCATCGTACCTGCGGCGGTGCCGGCGCCGAAGGGTGCCGTCCCGGCCGTTCGGCGAGGTGGGAGCGGCCGGACGGGCCCGCGGCGGTGACCGAGGGTGAGCGGATCGCGCCGCTCGGCGCTCGGCGGGGTCGCGGAGGGCAGAACGAAGCCCCCGGTCACGGGGGAACAACCGGGGGCTTCGCGTATGGCGGCGGCTGCGAATGGCCGCACATTGAGAACGTAAGTCCTGTACGGCCCCTTGGTCAAGCCGAGTTGGGACACTCCGGGAAGTCGACCGCAAGGGTCTTCACAGGTTCAGCACATTGCGGACGAGTCGTCACCCTGTGTGAGGGAATGGTTCGGGTCAATGATCTTCCGGGGGCCCCGGACCAGTTCGTATCCCCGTTCGTCCCGCCGCACCAGGAGGTCGGCGAAGGGGCGTGAGGGATCACCGCGGAAGTGCCGGCGCTCCGCCGGAACCCACCCGGCCCAGAACTCCCGCTGCTCCTCGCCGTCGCGCGACCGCCCGCGCGCCCACGCCTCCTCGCACCCCACCTCCATCCACAGCAGCAGCGCCAGATGCGGGCGCAGCGCGCGGCGGCCCGCGCCGACCCCCTCCACGAGGACCACCGGGGCGGGCGGCAGCGGGACGGGCGGGCCGAAGCGCCGGGTGCGCCAGTCGTAGGGGGTGTAGTGGGCGGTCTCGCCGCGGCGGAGCGGCCCGATCACCTGGCTCAGCAGCCGCCCGGTCCAGTCGAAGAGCGCGTCGTGGCTGGCGATGTCGTCGAGGTGCAGCACCGGTGCCCCGCCGAGCGCCTCGGCCAGGTGCCCGGCGAACGTGGTCTTCCCGGAGCCGGCGTGCCCGTCGACGCCGATCAGGCGGACCGGGCCGCAGGACGGGGGCAGCCGGCGAAGCCGGGCGGCGAGATCGTGAATGGCTGGTCCCGGGGTGGAGGGCGGACGGCTGTCGCCGAGCACTCTAGTGCCCCGGCGGGCGGCGCCCGCCCGGTCGCGGCGCTGGCGGGCGGCGGCCTCCGGCGCACGCCGGTGGTGAGGACCGGCGCCGGTCGGCGCGGCGCGGGCCGGGGTCCTTCCGGGACCCGCCGTCCGCGTCCATAGTGGGCGCACAGCCGTGCAACGGACCCGACCCGACTTCGGACACCTGGGGGTCTTCCCGCCCATGAGCAGAGCCGAACAGCCGTCCCGCAGAACGGTCCTGGCCGCCGTCGCCGTCGCCGCAGCCACCGTGGGCAGCGTGGCCCCGGCGGCCGGCGCCGGGACCCGCCGGGCCCCGGCCCGCCCGGTCGACCACCACTCCTGGACGACGTACCGCGACTGGCGGGCCGGCGCCGCGCGCGGCACCCGTGCCGTCGCGGGCGCCCGGCCCGGCCTGGTGATCGCCGCCCCGGCGGGCACCCTCGACTACCCGGACCCGCACACCGGTACGACCTCCACCTGGGAGTACGCGACCTGGACCTCTCCCGTCCACCGGCTCGCCGTCCCCGCGACGGAGGCGATCGCCTCCTGGAACGCGCACACCCCGGACGGCACCTGGCTGCAGACCGAGCTCAAGGGCGCCTACTCCGACGGCACCGAGACACCCTGGTACGTGATGGGCCGCTGGGCGGCCGGCGACCGGGACATCAGGCGCACCTCGGTCGACGGCCAGAGCGACGGCAGGAGCACCGTCTGGACCGACACCCTCGCCGTCGACGACCCGGCGACCGGCCTGCGCCTGGTGTCGTACCGGCTGCGGCTGACGCTCCTGCGCCGGCCGGGCACCGGGCTCACCCCCACCGTGTGGCGGACCGACGTCATGGGCTCGGACGTCCCGGACCGCTTCGAGGTCCCCGCGTCCGTCCCCGGCCTCGCGAAGGAGCTGCCCGTCCCGCGCTACTCGCAGGAGGTCCACAAGGGCCGGTACCCCGAGTACGACAACGGCGGCGAGGCCTGGTGCAGCCCCACCTCCTCGCAGATGGTCGTCGAGTACTGGGGCGGCCGCCTCACCCCGGAACAGCTCGCCTGGGTCGACCCGTCGTACACCGACCCGCAGGTGTGCCACGCCGCCCGGCACACGTACGACCACCAGTACGCCGGCTGCGGCAACTGGCCGTTCAACGCCGCCTACGCGGCGACCTTCGACGGCCTCCGGGGCGTGGTGACCCGGCTCGGCTCCCTCACCGACGTGGAGAGGCTGATCGCGGCCGGCATCCCGGTCATCACGTCGCAGTCCTTCCTGAAGGAGGAGCTGACCGGGGCGGGGTACGGCACCGCCGGCCACCTGATGACCGTGATCGGCTTCACGGCCGGCGGCGACGTGATCGCCAACGATCCGGCCGCGCCGGACAACGGGGCCGTGCGGCGCGTCTACCGGCGGCGCGAGTTCGAGAACATCTGGCTGAGGACGAAGCGGTACAACGCCTCCGGCAAGGTCGTCTCCGGCACCGGAGGCGTCTGCTACCTGTACTTCCCGGCCCGTCCGAGTGCGCGCCGGCGGGCGGCGCTCGCCGCGGTGGGCGTGCGCTGACCGGCCCCGCGGCGGCCCCGGGCCGGTCCGGGGCCGCCGCCTGTGACCAACCTCTCCGCCGCACCGGCCGCCGGCGGTGGCAAGGTGGACGTCAGCCGGGGGGAGTCCACCGCACGTCCGAGACCAGCGAGAAGCCATGACCGCACACGCAGCCACCACCGCCCGCGTCCGCACCGGCGGCCCCGAGGGCGACGGCCCCGAACTCCTCGAGCACGTCATGGGCTGGGCCCTCGTGGTGGTGATCGCGATGTTCGTGACCCAGCTCGGCCTGCTGTGACCTGACCCGCGTCCGACCCGCCGTACCGTGGGCGCCCCGCCGGGCGCCGAAGGGCCGGTCCACTGCTGCTTCCGGTCCAGGCGCGACTGCTGCCCGGCCGTCGTCCAGGACTCCGTCGCCGTCCCGGTCGCGGTGGTCGCCGGGGTGTCGTCGCTCCGTCCGCGGCTGCCGCACGTGGCGCAGGCGGTGCCGCCCGCCGGGCTCCGTCCCGGGCGCCTCGTGGTCGTCGGCGCCCTGCTCGTACGCGCCCGCCGCGGCGCCGCCGGGCACCGACCGGGTGACGCCGTCCGGCCGCGGCCGTGGAGCCCGGCGACGGCCGCCTGGGTGCGCGGGCCGACCCGGTTCCGGACCTCCCTTTGGGGCCGTCCGGCCCGGTTTCCGGCGCCCGCCGGAATTCCTGAAGCAAGCGGTCGTTAACCGGTGACGCGGCGCGTCCGATCGGGCATACTCACAGCGCACAGCCGCTGGCCAGCAGCTTCCGTGACCCGGGAGTGCGAGCATCGGCAGGCACCGGAACGACCCGGCGGCGCCGCCTCCACCCAGGGCGCACGTCCGCCGATGTGCCCGACAGGGAGGAGAGCGTCGCCATGCCCGACCGCGCCCCGCAGCCGGTGGACCGACAACTGCCCACGGACGAGGCCCGGGACCTGATCTCGCTCGTCCGCGACATCGCGCAGCACGAGATCGTCCCGAAGGCGGCCGAGGAGGAGGACGCCGGGCGCTTCCCGCGCGAGGTCTTCTCCCTGCTCTCCGACTCCGGCCTGCTCGGCCTGCCGTACGACTCCGAGTACGGCGGCGGCGACCAGCCGTACGAGGTCTACCTCCAGGTCCTCGAGGAACTCGCCGCGGCCCGCCTCACCGTCGGGCTCGGCGCCAGCGTGCACACCCTGGCCTCCTACGCGCTCGCCGCTCACGGCACCAAGGAGCAGCGCGCCGAGCACCTGCCCGCGATGCTCGGCGGCGGCCTGCTCGGGGCGTACTGCCTCTCCGAGCCGTCCTCCGGGTCGGACGCCGCCTCCCTGCGCACCAGGGCCGTGCGCGACGGCGACGACTGGGTGATCACCGGCACCAAGGCGTGGATCACGCACGGCGGGGTCGCCGACTTCTACACCGTCATGGCCCGGACGGGACAGGAGGGACCGCGCGGCGTCACCGCCTTCCTGGTGCCCGGCGACGCCGAGGGTCTGAGCGCCGCCGCGCCGGAGAAGAAGATGGGGCTGAAGGGCTCGCCCACCGCCCAGGTCCACTTCGACGGGGTACGGGTCCCCGACGGCCGGCGCATCGGCGAGGAGGGCCAGGGCTTCGCCATCGCGCTGTCCGCGCTGGACTCCGGGCGGCTGGGCATCGCGGCCTGCGCGATCGGCCTGGCGCAGGCGGCGCTGAACGAGGCGGTGGCGTACGCGGCCGAGCGGCGGCAGTTCGGCAGGCCGATCGCCGACTTCCAGGGCCTGCGGTTCATGCTCGCCGACATGGCGACCCAGATCGAGGCGGGGCGCGCCCTGTACCTGGCGGCGGCGCGGCTGCGGGACGCGGGCCGGCCGTTCGCCGGGCGGGCGGCCATGGCCAAGCTGCACTGCACCGACACGGCGATGCGGGTCACCACCGACGCCGTACAGATCCTCGGCGGCTACGGCTACACCGCGGACTTCCCCGTCGAACGCTACATGCGCGAGGCCAAGGTCCTGCAGATCGTCGAGGGCACGAACCAGATCCAGCGGATGGTCATCGCCCGGCACCTCGCGGGCCCCGAGACGCGCTGAACCGGCCGGCCCGCGCCGGGACGGCGTGCGCCGCACCCGGTCGGGGCGTGACACCCGGCGGGGTGCGGCCCGGCCGGACGGATCCGCGTCAGGTCCTGGCGGACCGGCGGATCCCGGCGCGGTGGCGCGTACGCGCCGGGCCCGCGCCACGGCAGCGTGCGCCCCGTGGTGCGGGACGGCCGGCGGGGCCGGGCGACGGTGCTCAGGCGGCCTGGCGCCGCATGACGGGGAACCTGACGGGGCGCGAGCCGGGCCCGCCGACGTGGGAGAACGGCTGCGTCCGCCAGTCGAGCCCCTGAGGGAGCGTCAGCAGCAGGGCGGTGTCCTGCTCCTGGGGCCGGAAGGACTCGTCCGCGGGCCGGGCCTCGGAGGCGCCGCGGCCGGTGCCGGGACACACCGTGAGCCCGAACGGGTTCCACGGCGAGGCGCACAGCGCGTGCTCCGGCAGGACCTCCTCGTCCGCCAGCAGGGCGATGGGCTGCGCGCAGTCCGGGCAGATCACCCGGTACATCTCGAAGGTGTCGTACGCGTCGAACTCCTCGGCCTCCCCGTCGTCGAAGGCGTCGGGTTCGACGCCCTCCGGCTCGGACTCGACGACCGGCTGGCGGCGCTTGGGCGCGGTACGACCAGGGCGCTTAAGACTCTGCATGGGATTCTCCCCCTCGGGCTGGGCCGTGAAGGCGCTGCGGCCTCGACCACAGCAAGCACTTCCCGTCACCCCTCGGCGGTAATCACGAGAACATCACGGAGACCGTTCGAGCGATGTGGCGTTCATCACATGCCGGTCGCAGGTGCCTCGTGCGGCGCGTTCGTCCCCCCCCCGTCGGCCCGCGGCGGACCCCGGCCACATCACGAACCGGGCATGACCTGGGCTCCGCGGGTGTCCGAGGAGGTCAGACGCACTGTAGGTTCTAGCGCCATGGAGGAGCTGGACCGACAGATCGTGCAGCTGCTCGTCAAGGACGGGCGGATGAGCTACACCGACCTGGGCAAGGCCACGGGCCTGTCCACGTCGGCCGTGCATCAGCGGGTGCGCCGGCTGGAGCAGCGTGGCGTCATCCGCGGTTACGCCGCGGTCGTCGACCCCGAGGCCGTCGGGCTGCCCCTGACCGCGTTCATCTCGGTGAAGCCCTTCGACCCCAGCGCCCCGGACGACATCGCGGACCGGCTGGCCGACGTCCCCGAGATCGAGGCCTGCCACAGTGTCGCGGGCGACGAGAACTACATCCTCAAGGTGCGCGTGGCCACTCCGCACGAGCTGGAGGAGCTGCTGGCGCGGCTGCGGTCGCTGGCGGGGGTCTCGACCCGGACGACGGTGGTGCTGTCGACGCCGTACGAGGCGCGGCCGCCGCGGATCTGACGCGTCCGCCGTCCTCCGGACGCGTTCCGCCGTGCCCGGCGGCGTGCCCCCCGTGCGGCTCCCCCGACGCGGCGCGCGAAACTGTCCGTCATGAGCGAACGCACCGCCCCGCCGAAAACCGTCCTGCTCCGCCGCGGCGAAGTCCACAGCCCCGCCGACCCCTTCGCGACGGCGATGGTCGTCGAGCGGGGACAGATCGCCTGGGTCGGTTCCGAGGGCGCCGCCGACGCCTTCGCGGACGGGGTCGACGAAGTGATCGACCTGGCCGGGGCCCTGGTCACTCCGGCGTTCACGGACGCGCACGTGCACACCACGTCCACCGGTCTGGCGCTCACCGGCTTCGACCTGTCCGGCGCCCCCTCCCTGGAGGCCGCCCTCGCCCTCGTCCGGGACTTCGCCGCCGCCCGCCCCCACGACCGCGTCCTGCTCGGGCACGGCTGGGACGCCTCCCGGTGGCCCGGCGGCCGCCCCCCGACGCGCGCCGAGCTCGACGAGGCCGCCGGCGGCCGCCCCCTCTACCTGAGCCGCATCGACGTCCACTCGGCGGTCGTCAGCACGGCCCTGCTCGACCTGGTCCCGGGCGCCGCCGGCCGTGCGGACGGCCCGCTCACCGGCGACGCCCACCACGCGGTGCGCGCCGCCGCGCTGGGCGCGATCACCCCGGCCCAGCGCGCCGAGGCCCAGCGCGCCGCCCTCGCGCACGCCGCCTCCCTCGGCATCGGCACCGTCCACGAGTGCGCCGGCCCGGAGATCTCCTCCGAGGACGACCTCACCGGCCTGCTGCGGCTCGCCGCCGAGGAACCCGGCCCGCGGGTCGTCGGCTACTGGGCCGAGCAGGACGTGGCCAAGGCGCGCGAACTGGGCGCGATCGGCGCCGCCGGCGACCTCTTCGTCGACGGCGCCCTCGGCTCGCACACCGCCTGCCTGCACGAGCCCTACGCCGACGCCGGTCACACCGGCACTGCCCACCTGGACGCCGCCGCCGTCGCCGCGCACGTCGTCGCCTGCACCGAGGCGGGGCTCCAGGCGGGGTTCCACGCCATCGGCGACGCCGCCGTGAGCACCGTCGTCGACGGCATGCGCGCCGCCGCCGAGGAACTGGGCCTCACCCGGGTGCGCGCCGCCCGGCACCGCGTCGAGCACGCCGAGATGCTCACCCCCGAGACCGTCGCCGCCTTCGCCGAACTCGGCCTCACCGCCTCCGTGCAGCCCGCCTTCGACGCGCTGTGGGGCGGCGAGGACGGCATGTACGCCCAGCGCCTGGGCGCGGAGCGGGCCCGCACCCTCAACCCGTTCGCGGCCCTGCTGCGCGCCGGCGTGCCGCTCGCCTTCGGCTCCGACAGCCCCGTCACCCCCCTCGACCCGTGGGGAACGGTCCGCGCCGCCGCCTTCCACCGCACACCGGAGCACCGCGTCTCCGTGCGCGCCGCGTTCACCGCGCACACGCGGGGCGGCTGGCGGGCGATCGGGCGCGACGACGCGGGCGTCCTGGTGCCGGGCGCACCCGCGGACTACGCCGTGTGGCGCACCGGCGAACTGGTGGTCCAGGCCCCCGACGACCGGGTCGCCCGCTGGTCGACCGACCCCCGCTCCGGCACGCCCGGCCTGCCCGACCTGACGCCGGGCCGGGACCTGCCCGTCTGCCTGCGGACCGTGGTGGGCGGGCGGACGGTCTTCGTGCGGCCGGGCGAGTGATCCGCGCGGCCGGGGCGCCGGCGCGCCCCGGCCGCCGCCCGCCGGAACGCCCTTGTTGTCCGGGTCGGGCGGCAGCGACACCACCATATGAACGTGCTGTCACGTCACCGCAGGCCGGGAGCACTATGGTGGACCCCTGCGTACGGACACGAAGGGGCAGCAGTGAACGACGGCGACGGGACCCTCGCGGCAGCAGGCCAGGAGAGGAAGTTCGGCCCGCTCGGCACGGCCTTGGTGATCATCCCGACCTACAACGAGGCGGAGAACATCAAGAAGATCGTCGGCCGGGTGCGCGAGGCCGTTCCCGAGGCGCACGTTCTCGTGGCCGACGACAACAGTCCGGACGGCACCGGCAAGCTGGCCGACGAGCTGGCCGCCGGGGACGACCACGTCCACGTACTGCACCGCAAGGGCAAGGAGGGGCTGGGCGCCGCCTACCTCGCGGGTTTCCGCTGGGGCCTGGAGCACGGCTACGGCGTGCTCGTCGAGATGGACGCCGACGGCTCCCACCAGCCCGAGGAACTGCCCCGCCTGCTGACCGCCCTCAAGGGGGCCGACCTGGTGCTCGGCTCCCGCTGGGTGCCCGGCGGCCGGGTGGTGAACTGGCCCAGGTCCCGCGAGTTCATCTCGCGCGGCGGCAGCCTCTACTCCCGGCTCGCGCTCGATCTGCCGCTGCGCGACATCACCGGCGGTTACCGCGCCTTCCGCCGCGAGACCCTGGAGGGCCTCGGCCTCGACGACGTCGCCTCCCAGGGCTACTGCTTCCAGGTCGACCTCGCCCGCCGCGCGGTCAAGGCGGGCTACCACGTCGTCGAGGTCCCCATCACGTTCGTCGAGCGGGAACTCGGCGACTCCAAGATGAACCGCGACATCCTCGTGGAGGCGCTGTGGCGGGTCACGGCGTGGGGCGTCGGGGAGCGGGTCGGCAAGGCCCTCGGCCGCGGCGACAAGCCGGCGCAGCCGTAGGAGCGGGACGTCGCGGGGCGGGCCGGGCCCTTATCCCGTGCTGAGGCCGGGCCGGGCACACTGGGAACATGACGACCGGCACTCGGATCCCCAGCCATTCCACCCGGCCCCGGCGCTCCCGGACGCGCACGTTCCTGCCGCTGGGCCTCGCCGCGTGGCTCGTGCTGGAGATCTGGCTGCTGACGCTGGTCGCGGGCGCGTCGAACGGCTTCGTGCTCTTCCTGCTCCTGGTGGCGGGCTTCGTCCTCGGCTCCGTCGTCATCAAGCGGGCCGGACGCCGGGCCTTCCGGAGCCTCACGGAGACGCTGCAGCGACAGCAGGCCGGCGCGCCGCCCGCGGACCGGGCCGGCAGCGAGGGCAACGGCCTGATGATGCTGGGCGGCCTGCTGCTGATGATCCCCGGCCTGGTCTCGGACGCGGCCGGCCTGCTCCTTCTGATACCACCGGTCCAGAAGGCCGTGAGCCGGTACGCGGAGCGCGCCTTCGACCGCAGGCTCCGCGAGGCCGCCCAGGGCACCCTGGGCGACGCCTTCCGGCAGGCCCGCATCCACCGCCCGGACGGCAAGGTGGTCCCGGGCGAGGTCGTCAGGGACGAGCCGGAAGACGCCCCCCGGGAACCCCGTCCGCCGCTGACGCGCTGACCTCGCCGCGCCGGCCGGCTGTGCGCAACCCCCTGGAGGCATCCCTCGCCGCACACCGCTCGGGGATGCCGCAGGGGCCCGGGGATCCGGGACGGGGCCGCTCAGGACGACGGGACCGGTGAGGGGCCGCGTCCGCCCCCGGCAGCACGACGAAACCGCGGGCGCCGCACGTGAACCTCACGTGCGGCGCCCGCGGTGACCGACGCGCCGGGCCTCGCCCGAGCCGCGCGGGGACTAGGCCGACTTGCGGCTGTCCCGCGGATGAACCGCGATGTTCATCGCGCCCGACCGCAGAACGGCCAGCCGCTCCTCGAGGACCTCTTCGAGCTCCTCACGGGTGCGCCGCTCCATCAGCATGTCCCAATGCGTACGCGCGGGCTTGGCCTTCTTCTCTTCCGGGCCGTCGCCGTTCACCAGGAGTGCCTGGGCCCCGCAGACCTTGCACTCCCACTCCGGCGGGATCTCCGCCTCGACCGAGAAGGGCATCTCGAAGCGGTGCCCCTTCTCGCATGCGTACTCCACGGCCTGGCGCGGGGCCAGGTCGATGCCGCGGTCCGTCTCGTAGCTGGTCACCACGAGGCGCGTGCCGCGAAGAGCTCGCTCACTCATGAATCGTGCCTCCCGGGCTTGTCGCCCACAGGACAGGTGTCGCTGTCGTCGTCATCCGGTCAACGTCCGGTCGGCGGTAAAGATTCCCGTTCCGAGTCCCGTTCCGGGTCGTGCGTCGCCGTCGTAGCCGCAGCCTTGCTGACCAATGTCGTACCCACCGGCGCCCGGTTTGTCACATCTGCTAGCAGATATGACCCAGCGTTTCGGCATCTCTGACACGCAGTAACGGTACGCCTGGCAGGCCAAACGCGTACACTACAGCCCTTCGGCGCCGAGCGCTAAATCCTCTCCGGTACCGGATTCCCCGCCTCGGCGATCGCCCGCCGCACCGGCACCCGCGCCAGCAGCGCGAAGCCGAGCACGAAGAAGACCACCAGTGAGATGATCGCGTCCCGGTAGCTCCCGGTCAGCTGGTAGGTGACGCCGAACAGCAGCGGGCCGAGCCAGCTCATGCCCCGGTCGCTCACCTCGTACGCCGAGAAGTACTCGGCCTCCTTGCCCGGCGGGACCAGGTGGGAGAACAGGGAGCGGGACAGCGCCTGGCTGCCGCCGAGGACGAGGCCGATCCCGGCGGCCAGCGCGAAGAACCACCCGGGCGCCCCGGCGGGCAGGAAGTACCCGGCCCCGATCGTCACCGTCCACGCGACCAGCGAGCCGAGGATCGTGCGCTTCGCCCCGTACCTGCGGGCCAGCCGGCCCAGCCCCAGCGCGCCCGCCACCGCCAGCACCTGGACCAGCAGCACCGCCACGATCAGGGTGGACTGGCCGAGCCCCAGTTCCTCGGCGCCGTAGACCGACGCCTGGGAGATCACCGTCTGGATGCCGTCGTTGTAGACGAGGTACGCCAGCAGGAAGGCGAGCGTCAGCGGGTGGCGGCGCATGTCGCGGACGGTCGCCGCGAGCTGCCGCAGGCCCGGCAGGGCCGCCTCCCGCGCGGGGGAGCGGCGGTCGCGCAGCCGTCGCAGCGGCACCAGCGTGAAGGCGCCCCACCACAGGCCGGCCGAGGCCAGGCAGATGCGGACGGCCATGGACTCCGAGACGCCGAAGGAGTCGTGCGCCAGGTACAGCACCAGGTTCGCGACCAGCACCAGCGAGCCCGCCGCGTAGCCGAAGGCCCAGCCCCGGGAGGAGACCGCGTCGCGCTCCTCGGGCGGGGCGATCTGCGGCAGGTAGGAGTTGTAGAGCATCATCGCCACGGACTGCGCCGCGTTGGCGACGACCAGCAGCGCCCCGCCGAGCAGATAGCGGTCGCCGTCCAGGAGGAACATGCCGGCGGTCGCCGCGGCCCCCGTGTAGGCGGCGGCGCCCAGCAGCGGCTTCTTGCGGCCGGTGCGGTCGGCGGCGGCGCCCACCAGGGGCATCAGCAGCACCGCCACGATCACCGACAGGGACACGGCGTACGGGAAGAAGGACCCCGCGCGCACCGGGACGCCCAGGGGGTGGACGAACCCGTCCGCGTCCGCCGCGGACTCGGCGACCGACGTCAGATAAGGGCCCAGGAACACGGTGAGCACGCTCGTCGAGTAGACCGAGCAGGCCCAGTCGTAGAAGTACCAGCCGCGCTGCTCGCGCCGCCGCCCGGAGGCGTCTCCCGGCTGAGCCGCCCGCACGGTGTCGGTGTCCACCCGTGCCCTCGCTTCCCCGTGAACGCGCGACGGCCGGGGCCGCGGCCCCGGCCCGGGGTCTCAGACCCAGACGCCGCGGTCCTCCATGACCTCGCGCAACGTGTCGATGTGATCGGTCATGATGCCATCCACCCCCAGGTCCAGGAGCCGGTGCATGCGGTCGGCGTCGTTGACCGTCCACACGTGCACCTGCAGCCCGCGCGCGTGGGCGGTGCGCAGGAAGCGGCGGTCCACCACCGGGATGCCCGACTGGGACTCGGGGACCTGGGCGGCGACCGCCGAGGGGCGCGGTGCGGCCGGCAGGCCCCACGAGCGCAGCCGCAGGCCGAGCACGCCCCGGGTGCCGTACGACGTGGCCAGGCGCGGCCCCGCCAGCCGCTGGGCGCGCGCGACGCGCGCCTCCGAGAAGGAGCCGAGGCAGATCCGGTCCCAGGAGCCGGTGCGCCCGACGAGGTGCAGGAAGGGCAGCAGCGCGGCCTCCGCCTTGACGTCGACGTTCCAGCGCACCTCGGGGAACGTCTCCAGCAGCTCCTCGAACAGGGGCACGGGCTCCGTGCCCGCCACGCGCGCGTGGCGCACGTCCGACCACGGCAGGTCGGCGATCCGGCCGGCCCCGTCCGTCACCCGGTCCAGGGCCGGGTCGTGGAAGGCGACCAGCTTGCCGTCCCGCGTGGCGTGGACGTCGGTCTCGATGTACCGGTAACCCGCCTCCACCGCGCGCCGGAACTGCCGCACGGTGTTCTCCAGACCGTCCGCCGCCCCGCCCCGGTGGGCGAAGGCGATCGGGCCGGGATGGTCGAGGTAGGGATGGCGTGTCCGCGTGCTCACCGACGCAGTATCGCCCTTCGGGGTGGCCCGGCGGCGACGACCGTGCTGCCGCCGGGTGCCGGGGGGACGGCGAACACGCGCAGGAACAGCTGGGCGAGCGGACCGATCGACACCGCGTACAGGAGGGTGCCGACGCCGATGGTGCCGCCCAGGACGAAGCCGGTCACCACGACGGCCGCCTCGACGGCCGTCCGCATCAGACGGATCGAGCGGCCGGTGCGCCGGTGCAGCCCCGTCATCAGCCCGTCCCGGGGGCCCGGACCGAAGCGCGCGGCGATGTACAGGCCGGTGGCCGCACCGTTGAGGAGGACGCCGGCCAGCAGCAGCGGCACCCGCACCGCCAGGGTGCGCGCCTCGGGGAGCAGGGCGAGCGCGCCGTCCATGGCGACGCCGACGACGAAGACGTTGGAGACGGTGCCGAGGCCCGGGCGCTGGCGCAGCGGGATCCAGGCCAGCAGCACCGCCGCGCCCACGACGACGGACACGGCGCCGATCGTCAGGCCGGTCAGCCGGGCCAGCCCCTGGTGCAGCACGTTCCACGGCTCCAGGCCGAGGCCCGCCTCGACGAGCAGCGCCGAACTCGCCCCGTACAGAGCGAGGCCGGCGTACAGCTGGATCAACCGTCTCCCGACATGGTGCCGTGCGGACACAGTGCTGCCCCCCTGTGGTGGTAATGGACCGACGCATGACACCCTGTGGCTCGGGAAGCTACGTCTTCCATGGCCAATCCGGGGAAGGTGGACCGATTCACATGGCGCAGTGGACCTCGGCCGTGGGGGCGGCGCAGCTCGCGCGGCTGCTCACCTCCCAGCAGGACCGCCCGGCGGGCCCCGGCACCCGCCGCCCGCCCGCCTACCGGGCGCTCGCCGACGGCATCCGGCTGCTGGTGCTCGAAGGGCGCGTGCCGGTGGCCGCCCGGCTGCCCGCCGAGCGGGAACTGGCCCTGGCCCTGTCCGTCAGCCGCACCACGGTCGCCGCCGCCTACGAGGCGCTGCGCACGGAGGGGTTCCTGGCGTCGCGGCGCGGCGCCGGGAGCTGGACCGCCGTACCGGCGGGCAACCCGCTGCCCGCGCGGGGACTGGAGCCGCTGCCGCCCGAGGCCCTCGGCTCGATGATCGACCTCGGCACCGCGGCGCTGCCCGCGCCCGAGCCGTGGCTGACCCGGGCCGTGCAGGGCGCCCTGGAGGAGCTGCCGCCCTACGCGCACACGCACGGCGACTACCCGGCCGGGCTGCCCGTCCTGCGCGCGATGATCGCCGACCGCTACACCGCGCGCGGGATCCCGACCATGCCCGAGCAGATCATGGTGACCACGGGGGCGATGGGCGCCATCGACGCCATCTGCCACCTCTTCGCGGGCCGCGGCGAGCGCGTGGCGGTCGAGTCGCCGAGTTACGCCAACATCCTCCAGCTGATGCGGGAGGCGGGCGCCCGGCTCGTGCCCGTGGCGATGGCCGAGGGACTGGCCGGCTGGGATCTGGACCGCTGGCGGCAGGTGCTGCGGGACGCCGCGCCCCGGATCGCCTACGTCGTCGCCGACTTCCACAACCCGACCGGCGCGCTCGCCGACGAGGACCAGCGGCGGCGCCTGGTGGACGCGGCCCGGTCGGCGGGGACCGTGCTCGTCGCCGACGAGACGATGAGCGAACTGTGGCTGGACGAGGACCTGGCGGGCGCGCTGCCGCGGCCGGTGTGCGCCTTCGACCCGGCCGGGTCCACCGTCGTCACCGTCGGCTCGGCCAGCAAGGCCTTCTGGGCGGGGATGCGCATCGGCTGGGTGCGCGCGGCCCCCGACGTGATCCGCAGCCTGGTCGCCGCGCGCGCGTACGCCGACCTGGGCACGCCCGTGCTGGAGCAGCTGGCCGTGCACTGGCTGCTCGGCACCGGAGGCTGGGAGCGGGCCCTGGAGCTGCGGCGCGGGCAGGCCCGGGAGAACCGGGACGCGCTGGTCGCGGCGGTGCGCCGGGAGCTGCCCGACTGGGAGTTCGAGGTGCCGGGGGGCGGGCTCACGCTGTGGGTGCGCACCGGGGGCCTGTCCGGGTCGCGGCTCGCGGAGGCGGGGGAGCGGGTCGGGGTGCGGGTGCCGTCCGGGCCGCGTTTCGGGGTCGACGGGGCGTTCGAGGGCTATGTGCGGCTGCCGTTCACCGTGGGGGGCGCGGTGGCGGAGGAGGCGGCGGCGCGGCTGGCCGCGGCGGCGCGGCTGGTGCGGACGGGCGGGACGGCCGGGGCGGAGGCCCCGCGGACGTTCGTGGCGTGAACCGGCGGGACGCGGGCGGCGGGAGGCGCCCGCCCGCGCCGACGGGTGATCCGGTGCGGGCTACGGCTTGCTGAGGGTCGGGAGCGTCTTCGCCCGCTCGGGTTCGGCCAGCGCCGGGACGGGACCCGCCGGCTCCGGCCGGGCGCGGTCCGGGGGCGCCTCGGCCGGCTCCGGCTCCGGCCGCGCGGACTCCGGGACGGTCTCCCCGTCCGCCGGTGTGGTGCGCGGCGGGAGCAGGTCCAGCACCGCCTGCCGGTGGGCGTCGCTGGTCGCGTCGTCGTAGGGGTCCGGGGTGGCCGGGACCTGCAGGCGGTGGACCGGGCCCGTGCCCAGGCGGGCGTAACCGCGGCCGGGCGGGACGTGGGCGACCGGCGTCGTGTGCGGGGGCGCGCCCAGCACGGCCTGCAGCTGGTCCGCCGTCGCGGGGCCGAGCACGACCCGCGCGCGCGTGTGCTGCCGCACGGCCTCGCCGAGACCCTCCACGCCGTCCAGCTGGTCGGCCACGACCACCGTCACGTTCGCCGCGCGGCCGTGCCGCAACGGGATCTGGAGCAGGGACTGCGGGTCCTTGCGGCCGTCCGCGGCGGCCACGTGGGTGAACGCGGTGGGGCGGTCCAGCAGGAGCCACAGGGGCCGCTTGGCGTCGTCCGGCGGCGGATGGCCGGCCTGGCGGGCACGGTTGACCGCGACCAGCCGGCGTTCGGTCTCGGTGGCCGCCCACTCCAGGCTCGCCAGCACCCCCGCCAGCCCGCACTCGACGGCCAGGACGCCGTCACGGCCGGCCAGGCAGGCGTACTCACCGGTGCCGCCGCCGTCGACGACGACCACGTCGCCGTGGCGCAGGGCCTGCAGGGCGATCGAGCGCAGCAGGGTCGAGGTGCCGCTGCCCGGCTGGCCCAGGACCAGCAGGTGGGGCTCGGTGGAGCGCGGGCCCGTGCGCCAGACGACGGGCGGCGCGTCGCGCCGCTCCGCGCCGTGTGCGAGGGGCAGCGTGCGGTGGACCCCGGTGGGGTCGGTGAAGCCGAGGACCGTCTCGCCGGGCGCGGTGACGAAGCGCTGGGCGGCGATGTCGGTGGGCAGCGGCGCGAGGACGGTGAGGGTGAGCTGGTTGCCCTCCTCGTCCCAGGTGAAGTGGTACTCGCGGCCGCGGCCGGACTTCGCGGTGAGCAGGTGCTCGATCCGGGCGCGGGCCTCGGCCTCGCCGTCGGTGAAGTACGCGGGGTAGCGCACCACCAGACGGGTGACGCGGCCGCCGTCGTCGAACTCGTACTCGGGGAAGGCCTTCTCCCACGTCCCGCCGTGCGCGTACAGCGGCGCCGGGTCCTCGGCGGCCGAGAAGTACGGCACCAGGGCCTCGTACAGCGACCCCAGGCGCTCGGCCCGCGACGCGTCCGGACCGCCGGACGCGGACGGGGCGCGGTCCCGGCCCTGCCAGGCCGCCGCCGCCATCAGGGTGATGACGGCGAGCAGCGGGCCGTAGGGCACGAGCGCCACGAACAGGACCACCGAGGCCGCCAGGAACAGCAGCGTTCCGCGCCTGTCCCCGGGGATGCCGGCCCACCTGCGCCGTCCGGCGGACGCCAGCCGGCGCAGGCCGCGGGCGATGACGATGAGCGGCTGGAGGACGTCGGTGGCGCTGTCGGCCGCCGTCCGGGCCAGCTCCCGGCTCCGGGCGAGCTGCGCGCTGCCGTTGCTCAGAATGCGGGGGAGGGGGCGCCGGGCCACTGCTGTCTCCTGGGGTGCGTGCGGGGAGGGGGAGGGCGGCCGTCAGAACGTGATGCCGCCGATGAGGCTCGCCAGGCTCTCGCCGCCCGCCTTGATGCTCGGGGCGATGGCCGTGCTCGCCAGGTAGAAGCCGAACAGGGCGGAGATCAGCGCGTGTGACGCCTTCAGCCCGTCCTTGCGGAAGAAGATGAAGACGACGATGCCGAGCAGGACCACGCCTGAGATGGAGAGGATCATGCGAGTTCTCCTGGTTCGCGGGGACAGTCACCATGGGTGCTTCCAGGCTCACAGGATGTATCTGTACGACTAAAGGCGCAAACGGGGGAAACGCGGGCATATCACCTTGGGTGACGGAGCGGTCCCCGCTCCGTCCGGGCCGGACTTCCGCGCCTGGCCCGATCCGTGATGATCTTTGCTCCCGGCGCATCCGGGCATGTGCCGCGCGAGCCAGTACCCTGGCGATTCACCCGTACGGGCGCGCCGCTCGCGGCCGTACGCCCCTTCCGTCCCCGTTCGTGTGCGCAGTGAAAGGCGGTCCGGCCGATGAGCGAAGTCCCCGACCCCGAGGTCGTGGAGCTGGCGACCAAGATCTTCGATCTCGCCCGGCAGGGGCGGACCGAGGAACTCGTGGCCTACGTCGACGCGGGCGTTCCGGCCAACCTCACCAACGACCGCGGCGACTCCCTCGTCATGCTCGCCGCCTACCACGGCCACGCCGACGCGGTGCGCGCCCTGCTGGCCCGCGGCGCCGAGGCCGACCGCGTCAACGACCGGGGCCAGACCCCCCTGGCGGGGGCGGTCTTCAAGGGCGAGACGGAAGTGGTCGAGGCCCTCGTGGAGGGCGGCGCGGACCCGTCCGCGGGCACGCCGTCGGCCGTCGACACGGCCCGTATGTTCGGCCGGACGCACCTGCTCGAACTCTTCGGCGAGCAGTGACCCCACGGCGGTGACCGCGGTGACCGGCGAAGACGCGGAAGAGGGGGGAGGCGGTACCGGGCCGCCGGAATTTCGGTCGCGGCGGGTGTGACCACCGGGCCATCATGACCTCGTGGTTCACGGACGTGATGGCTGGGCAGGTGTTGCCGCACCGCGCGGACCGTGACGCGGTCCGCACGGGCCACCGACGAGAGGCAGAGGAAGATGGTCTACAGCGAGCAGGAAACGGCGGGCGCCCCGACGTGCTGTCACGCGGCCAGGTAAGGCACGTCCCCGGTTGCGTCGACGCTTGATGTGAGGCTGTTTCCCATGTTCGATCCGGTCATAGCGCCCAGCGGTACGCTGCTCGGCCTGCTCCAGCGGGGCCGCGGCGACGGCACGCTGCACGCGCTCACCGCCCCGCGCGCCGACGCGCTCGCGGCGCTGAACCACTGTGTGCTGCGCGACCCCCGCCACGACTGGCAGGTGGAGAACCGCTCCCTCTACTACGCCCGCCTCTACCTCGACCTGAACGGCGAACTGGACGCGATCGAGGCCCATCTCCTCGACCCCGAGGACGCCCTGGACACCGACGAGTCGCGCACCGGGCTCGCCCTCGCCGTCCTCGGCCACCTCGCCTCCTACGGCAGGCGGGACGCGCTCCACCTGCTGCGCAGGTACGCCGCCCACGGCTCCAACTGGGCCTGGGCCCTCGACGAACTCGCCCTCCGGGACGACGACGCGGGCCTGCGCGCCCTCGCCGTGCCGGTCCTGGCCCGCTTCGCCACCGACGCCGAGGGCGAGGCCGAGCTGGCCGCCGCCGTACGCGACGCCTTCGAACCGCGGCCCTGGCGGCTGTGGGCCGAGGATCCGCGCGCGTCCGTCGCCGCGCGCGTGCGCGCCGCCCAGGAAGCCGGCTGCTTCGACCGCTGGCAGCGGCAGCTGCGGCCCACCGGCCCACGGCCGGACTGGAGCGTGCGGGCCGTCCTCGAATGGGCCCGGCAGGGAGCCGAGCGCGGCGCCGCGCTGCACGTGCCGGCGGCCCGCTGCCTGACGGCCGTGGCGGGTCCCGAGGACCGGCCCGAGATCGTGGCCGCCGCCCGGGACGGCGCCGACGGGGCCCGCTGCGCCGCCCTGCGCTACCTCGCCGACAGCGACGATCCCGACGCCCTCGACCTGATCGAGGGCGCGGTGGTCACCGGCTCGGCGACGGTCGTGGAGGCCGCCGCCGACGCCTTCGAGCGCATGCGCGGTCCCGCCGCCGTCGACCGGGCGCGCGGCTGGGTGCACCGGCCCGACGCGCTGGGCGCCGCCGCCGGGCGGGTGCTCGCCTGCCGCGGCGGAAGCCGGGACCGGGACCTGGTCCTCGCCGCGCTGCGGGAGGCGGTACGGGGCGAGGGGCCCGACGCGCCGACCCTGTGGACCCTCGTCGACGGCGCCGGACGGCTCGGCATCGGCTGCGCCGCCCCCGTGCTGCGCCACGTCTACCGCGAGACCGCCTCCTCCCATCTGCGCGGCCGGGCCGCCCGCGCCCTCGCCGCCACCGACCCCTCCTTCCCCGCCGGCTTCGCCGTCGAGTGCCTCTGGGACTGCGAGGAGTCCACCCGCGAACTCGCCGCCCGGCACGCCGAGACCGGTGACGCCCGCGTCGTCGAGCGACTGCGCCGGCTCGCCGCCGACCCGGCCGAGGAGGCCGAGGTCCAGACGGCCGTGCGCAGCCGGATCGGACCGGACGCGCCCGCGGCCTGACCCCCCGGGTACGGACAAGGCCCCGGGCGGACGTGTGCCCGGCCGGTGAACGGGAGCCGACCCGCGGGTCAGGCGGACATGGACGCCGCCTGACCCGCCCGGGCACGGAGCGCAACGCTCATGGGACGTTCCTCGCCCGGAAAGATCCACGTTGACGCGGCCACGTCCAGCGCGGCGACAACACCCGTATGCGTGTCGTCATCGTGACCGAATCCTTTCCCCCCGATGTGAACGGCGTGGCCCACTGCGCGCTCCAGACCGCCCGGCACCTCGTCGATCGCGGTCACGCCCCCGTCGTCGTCGCCCCCGCCCCGGCCCCCGGGCACCGGCCCGCCGCCCTCGCGCCGTGCCCCGTGGTCCACGTCCCCTCCCTCCCGCTCCCCGGCTACCCCCAGGTCCGCGTCGCACTCCCCAGCCGGCGCCTGGCCGCCGCGCTCCTGGAGCACCGCCCCGACGTGGTCCACCTGGCCAGCCCCTTCGTCCTCGGCGTCCGCGGCATGGCGGCCGCCGCCCGGCTCGGCGTCCCCGCCGTGGCCGTCTACCAGACCGACCTGGCCGGCTACGCCCGCACCTACATGGGCGCGGGCGAGACGGCGGCCTGGCGGCGCATCCGGTCCGTGCACTCCGCCGCCGACCTCACCCTGGCGCCGTCCACCGCGGCCCTGCGCGACCTGGAGGCGCACGGGGTGCCCCGGGTCAGGCTCTGGCCGCGCGGCGTGGACACCGAACGGTTCCGGCCGGACCACCGCGACCAGGCGCTGCGCCGCGAACTCGCCCCGGACGGCGAGCTGATCGTCGGCTACGTCGGGCGGCTCGCCCCCGAGAAGCAGGTCGAGCTGCTGGCCGGCGCCTGCGGTCTGGAGGGCGTACGGGTCGTGGTCGTCGGCGACGGGCCCAGCCGACCGGGCCTGGAGCAGGCGCTGCCGGGCGCCGTCTTCCTGGGCCGCCGCACCGGCCACGACCTGGCCCGGATCTTCGCCTCCCTGGACGTCTTCGTGCACACCGGCCCCTTCGAGACCTTCTGCCAGACCGTGCAGGAGGCCATGGCCAGCGGCGTGCCGGTCGTCGCGCCCGCCGCGGGCGGCCCGCTGGACCTGGTCGCCCACGGGCGCACCGGCCTGCTGGTCCCGCCGCGCGACGCGGGAGCCGTACGGGACGCGGTGCGGTCCCTGGCCGCCGACGCCGGGCTGCGGACCGCGTTCGGGGCCGCCGCCCGCGCCGCCGTCGCCGCACGCACCTGGGCGGCCGTCGGCGACCGGCTGATCGGGCACTACGGCGACGTGCTCGCCGCGCGCCGGGCGGTGGTGGCGGCATGAGCGCCTCGCTGCGGATCGTACGGCTCGCCAACTTCGTCGCGCCCGCCTCCGGCGGCCTGCGCACCGCGCTGCGCGAACTGGGCAAGGGCTTCAGGGCGGCCGGACACGAGCCCGTCCTCGTCGTCCCCGGCGAGCGCGCGAGCGACCGGGAGACCGAACAGGGACGGGTGATCACCCTGCCGGGGCCGCTGCTGCCCGGCACCGGCGGCTACCGCGTCCTGACCGACCGGCGGCGCCTGGCCCGCCTCCTGGAGGAGCTGGAGCCCGACCGGCTGGAGGTGTCCGACCGCACGACGCTGCGCTGGACCGGCAAGTGGGCCCGGCGCGCCCGGGTGCCCGCCGTGATGGTCTCCCACGAGACCGCCGACGGCGTGCTGCGCACCTGGGGCCTGCCCGAGGCGGCGGCCCGGCGCGCCGCCGACGCGCTCAACACCCGCACCGCCCACACGTACGCGCGGGTGGTGTGCACCACGGAGTTCGCCGAGCGGGAGTTCGTGCGGATCGGGGCGCGCAACGTCGTGCGGGCCCCGCTCGGCGTCGACCTCGTCGAGCGGCACCCGGCGCTGCGGGACGAGGGGCTGCGGGCCCGGCACGCGCGCGGGGACGAGACGCTGCTGGTGATGTGCTCCCGGCTGTCCGTGGAGAAACGGCCCGGCACGGCGCTGGACGCGCTGGAGGCGCTGCGGCGGCGGGGCCGGCGGGCGGTGCTGGTGGTGGCCGGGGACGGGCCGCTGCGGCCGCGGCTGGAGCAGCGGGCCCGGGAGCGCGGCCTGCCGGTCACCTTCCTCGGGCACGTCTCCGGCCGCGGTGAGCTGGGCGCGCTGCAGGCGTCGGCCGACGTGGCCCTGGCGCCGGGGCCCGCCGAGACGTTCGGGCTGGCCGCGCTGGAGGCGATGGCGTGCGGCACGCCGGTCGTGGCCAGCGCCTCCTCCGCGCTGCCCGAGGTGATCGGCTCCGCCGGGGCCGTGGCGGCGGACCACGGGGAGGCCTTCGCGGACGCCGTGGACATGCTGCTGGAGGGCCCGGAGACCGACCGGCGGGAAGCCGCACGCGCGCGTGCGGAGTGCTTCGGCTGGGGGACGGCGGTCGCGGCCTTCCTCGCGGCGCACGACGCGACGGCCCCGGTCCGTCCTTTCGTGCCCGGGAGCACCGGATGAGAGCCCTGCGGTTCGCCGCCCTCGGCGACTCGCTGACCGAGGGCGTGGGCGACCCCGTCGGCGACGGGTGGCGCGGGTGGGCCGCGCTGCTCGCCCCGGCCCTCGCCGAGCGGCCCGTGGAGTTCACCAACCTGGCGGTCAGCGGGGCGCAGACGCGGGACGTGCGGGAGCGGCAGCTGCCCGCCGCGCTGGCGCTGCGGCCCGACGTCGCGTCCGTCCTCGTCGGCGTCAACGACACGCTGCGCCGCACCTTCGACATCCACGCGGTGGCCGCACGGCTGGACGAGGTGTACGCGGCCCTCGCCCGGCGGGACGCGGTGCTGCTCACGGCGTGCCTGCCCGACCCCGGCGCGATGCTCGGGCTGCCGGGGGCGCTGGCCGGTCCGCTGGCCCGGCGGCAACGGGCCGTCAACACCGTGGTGCACGCCCTGTCCGACCGGTACGGGGCCCTGCACCTGCACGCCTGCGCGGGCGACTGGATCACCGACCGCGCCCTGTGGAGCGCGGACCGGCTGCACCCCGGCGAGCGGGGACACCGGCTGCTGGCCGTGCGCTTCCACGCCCTGCTGGCCGAGCACGGCGTCGCGACCGGGGCCGCGCCCTCGTCCGAGCCGGAGTTCCCCCCGCCCACCCGCGCGGCGCGCCTGCGGTGGCTGGCCACCGCGGGCACCGGCTGGGTGGCCCGGCGCTGCACCGACCTGCTGCCGCAGCTGCTGAGGCTGGCCGCCGACGAACTCGGCCACCGCGCGCGGGGGACGAGCGCCCGGCTCGACCTGCGGGCGTCGGCCGCGGTGGCGGCGGCGCTCGCGGCGCTGCCGGCGGGGGAGCGGCAGGACGCGACCCGGGCCGCGTAGCCGGGGCCGCGGCCGCCGGGGGCGCCGGTGCCCCGGGGCGGGGGAGCGGAACGCGGCGCCGCGTGGCGCGTCAGCGGCGCCGTACGGCCACGAAGCGGACCGGGGTGCCCGGGGCGGCCTGGGCGGCGGCCGGGAGGTCGGCCGCGCGGACCACCGCGATCACCGGGTAGCCCCCGGTGGTCGGATGGTCGGCCAGGAAGACGACCGGCCTGCCGTCGGGCGGCACCTGGACCGCCCCCAGCACCATGCCCTCGCTGGGGAGCTCGCCCGGAACGGCACGCTCCAGGGCGGGCCCCTCCATGCGCAGCCCGATGCGGTTGCTCGCGGCGGACACCCGGTACGGGCGCGAGGTGAACGTCCGCACGGCCCGCGGCGTGAACCAGTCGTCGCGCGGGCCCGGCGTCACCCGCAGCACCAGCTCGGCCGGGGGCGCCGGCTGCGGGGCCACGTCCACGCGTCCGGGGACCCCGCGGGCCCTGCCCAGCGGCAGCACCGAGCCGTCCGTGAGCGGCGGCGGGCCGAGGCCGGACAGCAGGTCGGTGGAGCGGCTGCCGAGCACCGGCTCGACCGCGATGCCGCCGGAGACGGCCACGTAGCTGCGCACCCCGGACACGGCCGCCCCGACCTCCAGGAGTGCCCCGGCGGGCACGCGCACCGGCGCGCCCCACGGCACCGGGCGCCCGTCCACCGCCACCGGGCAGGGGGCGCCCGCGACCGCCGCGGTGACCGTCGAACGGGGCCGCAGGGCGCAGCCGTTCAGCGTGGTCTCCAGGACGGCCGCCCCGGGCGGGTTGCCGACCAGCCGGTTGACGAGCGCGGCGGCGGGGGCGTCGAGCGCGCCGGAGCGGGGGACGCCGAGGTGCGCGTGGCCGGGTCGCCCCCGGTCCTGCACGGTGGTCAGGGCCCCGGCCCGGACGACGGAGAGCGCGCGGTCCGTCATGCCGCACCCGCCGTCCCGGCCGGCCCGGCCGGTTCCGGGGACGCGGCCGGGCCGGCGGGTGCCGGGGACGCGGCCGGCCCCGTGGCGACGAAGCGCACGCGTGTGCCCGGCGACAGCAGCGCGGCCGGCACGCGCGCGTGGTCCCACAGCACGGCGTCCGTGGTGCCGATCAGCTGCCAGCCGCCGGGCGACGAGCGGGGGTACACGCCGGTGTACGGGCCCGCCAGCGCCACCGAACCGGCCGGGACGGCCGTGCGCGGGGTGGCCCGGCGCGGGACGTCGTAGCGCGGCGGCAGGCCGGTCAGGTAGCCGAAACCGGGCGCGAACCCGCAGAAGGCGACGCGGAACTCGGTGCCCGCGTGGATCCGGGCGACCTCCTCGGGGGGGACGCCCCAGTGCGCGGCCACCTCGGCCAGGTCGGGGCCGTCGTAGCGCACCGGGATCTCGACCGCCTCCCCCGCGCGCGGGGGCACGGGCGGGATCCGCCAGGCGGCCAGTTCGGCTGCCAGGCGGTCCGGGTCGTCGAGGCCGTCGAGCAGGACCGTACGGGCCGCGGGGACGATCTCACGGGCCGTCAGCGCGCCCTGCGCGCGGCGGCGCACCAGCTCCGCGTGGAGCGCCTGCGCCTCGTCGCCCGAGGCCACCTCCACCAGCAGGGCGGCGTCGCCGGCCGGCAGGGCCCTCATGCGAACGCCTCCACCCGCACACCGGCCGCCTCCAGCCGCTCGCGGACCCGGCGGGCCAGCTCCACCGCGCCGGGCGTGTCGCCGTGCACGCACAGCGAGCGCGCGCGGACCTCGATGCGGGCCCCCGACTGCGCGGTGACCGCACCGGAGCGGGCCAGCTCCACCGAGCGCTCCACGACGGCCTCCGGGTCGGTGATCACCGCGCCCTCCCGGCCGCGCGGCACGAGCGTGCCCTGGCCGGTGTACGCGCGGTCCGCGAACGCCTCCGTGACCGCCGGCAGACCGGCCTTCGCGGCCAGCTCCAGCAGGCGCGAGCCGGGCAGGCCGAGCACGGGCAGCGCGCCGCCGGCGAGGCGCACGCCGTCGACGACCGCGGCGGCCTGCTCCTCGTCGTGCACGACGCGGTTGTAGAGCGCGCCGTGCGGCTTGACGTACGCCACCCGGGTCCCGGCGGCGCGCGCGAACACCTCCAGGGCGCCGATCTGGTACGCGACCTCGGCCGCCAGCTCGGCGGGCGGCACGTCCATCGCGCGCCGCCCGAACCCGGCCAGGTCCCGGTAGGAGACCTGGGCGCCGATCGTCACGCCCCGCCCGGCCGCCAGCTCGCACACCCGCCGCATGATGGCCGGGTCCCCGGCGTGGAAGCCGCAGGCCACGTTGGCGCTGGTGACGACGGACAGCAGCCGCTCGTCGTCGGTGAGCCGCCAGCGGCCGAAGCCCTCGCCGAGGTCGGCGTTCAGATCGATGGAGGTCATGAGTCCTTGATAACTCCGGTTCAGGCCACGCGGTACTGCTCGTCGCGGGCGTCGGTGAGGAACATGTGCCCCGGCGCGTGGGTGATCGCGAAGGGCGGGCGGGAGGCCATGACGGCGGCCTGCGGGGTCACTCCGCAGGCCCAGAACACCGGGATGTCGTCCGGGCCGGCCGTCACGGGGTCGCCGAAGTCGGGGCGGCCGAGGTCGTCGATGCCGAGCACCGAGGGGTCGCCGCAGTGCACGGGGCCGCCGTGCACCGCCGGCAGCAGGCTGGTCTCCCGGATCGCCGCCGACAGGTGCTCCGGCGGCACCGGGCGCATGGAGACCACCATCGGCCCGTGCAGCCGCCCGGCCGGGCGGCACCGGCGGCTGGTGACGTACATCGGGACGTTGCGGCCCTGCTCGACGTGGCGGATCGGGACGCCCGCGCGGGTGAGCGCCCACTCGAAGGTGAAGCTGCAGCCGATCAGGAACGACACCAGGTCGTCCCGCCAGTGCGCGCGCACGTCCGTCGGCTCGGTCACCAGCTCGCCGTCCCGCCACACCCGGTAGCGCGGCAGATCGGTGCGCAGGTCCGCGCCGTCCGCGAGGACGGTGGTCCAGGACCCGGCGTCCGTCACGTCCAGCACCGGGCAGGGCTTGGGGTTGCGGGTGCAGAACAGCAGCATGTCGTAGGCCCAGTCGGCGGGCACCGAGATCAGGTTGGCCTGGGTGCGGCCCGCCGCGACCCCGGCCGTGGGGCCCGTGAGGCCCGCCCGGAAGCGGGCGCGCGCGGTCTGCGGGCTCCACGCGTGCGCCTGCTCGTCGACGGGGGCCGGCGGGCGGTCGAGGGGGTGCGGGGGGTTCACGCCAGCTCCTTCCCGCGCGTCTCCGGCAGTCCCAGCAGCGCCAGCGCCGCGAGGCCGTAGCCGATCGCGCCGAAGACCAGCGCGCCGCCCACGCCCCAGCTGTCCGCCAGGAAACCGACCGTCGTGGGGAACACCGCCCCCACCGCGCGCCCGGTGTTGTAGGTGAAGCCCTGCCCGGTGCCGCGCACCGCGGTCGGGTACAGCTCGCTCAGGTAGGAGCCGAAGCCGCTGAAGATGGCCGACATGCAGAACCCGAGGGGGAAACCGAGCACCAGGATCAGGGTGTTGGCGCCGCTCGGGATGCCGGCGTACGCCAGGATGCAGATCGCCGACAGCAGCGCGAACAGCCAGATGTTGCGCCGCCGGCCCAGCCGGTCGGTGAGGTAGCCGCCGGTCAGGTAGCCGGTGAAGGCGCCCGAGATCAGGAACGCCAGGTAGCCGCCGGTGCCGACGACCGACAGGTCCCGCTCGGTCTTCAGGTACGTCGGCACCCAGGTGGCCAGCGTGTAGTAGCCGCCCTGGACGCCGGTGGACAGCAGCATCGCGAAGACCGTGGTGCGCAGCAGGCCGGGCCGGAAGACCGCGGTGAACGAGCCCTTGCCGGCGCCCTGCTCCAGCGCGGCGACCGCCTTGGGCGCGTCGTGCACGCTGCGCCGCACCCAGACGACGAGCAGCGCGGGCAGCGCACCGGTCCAGAACATGATCCGCCAGGCCAGGTCGTCGTCGGCCACCGAGAACACCAGCGTGTACACGAGGACGGCGAGTCCCCAGCCCACGGCCCAGGAACTCTGGATCGCGCCCAGCGTGCGGCCCCGGTGCTTCGCGCTCGCGTACTCGGCGACCAGGATCGCGCCGACCGCCCACTCGCCGCCGAACCCGAGGCCCTGGAGGGCGCGGAAGACCAGCAGCGTCTCGTAGTCGGGCGCGAACCCGCAGGCCACCGTGAACACCGCGTACGTGATCACGGTGACCAGCAGCGCCTTCACCCGGCCGATCCGGTCGGCCAGCACGCCCGCGAGGGCGCCGCCGACCGCGGAGGCCACCAGCGTGACCGTGGTGAACAGCCCGGTCTGGCCGCTGTTCAGGCCGAAGTACGCGGACAGCGCGACCATGCTCAGCGGCAGCGTGAAGTAGTCGTACGAGTCCAGGGCGTAGCCGCCGAACGCGCCGGCGAAGGCGCGGCGGCCGCGCGGGCCGAGGGCGCGCAGCCAGCCCAGCGCCCCGTCGCCGGCGGCGTGTCCGGCCGCCGGGGGGTGCGCTTCGGCGGCCGGGGCCTGCGGGGGAGGAGTCGTGCTCATGGGCACCTCGCAGAAGGAGGACGGAGGGTGCGTGAGGAGTGAGCCGTGCGTGCGGAAGCCGTCGGCGCCGCGGTGCGGGAAGCGGCACCTTGCGGAGCACCGTAGAGGATCGTTCAACGATCCCTCAATACCTATGTTGTTTCGTTCTTGTTCCCTGCGATTGAATTCCGGCATGGCAGAGCAGCTGACGTCACTCGCCGGCGACCGGGCCCTCCTCGGGCGCACCAGCACCGCCGAACGGGTCTCCGACATCCTCAGGAGCCGGATCTCCGAGGGGTTCTTCCCGCCGGGGACACGGCTGTCGGAGGACGGCATCGGCGGGGCGCTCGGTGTCTCCCGCAACACGCTGCGCGAGGCGTTCCGGCTGCTCACGCACGAACGCCTGCTCGTCCACGAGCTGAACCGGGGCGTCTTCGTCCGGGTCCTGACCGTCGGGGACGTCGAGGACATCTACCGCACCCGCGCCCTCGTCGAGTGCGCGGTCGTCCGGGGGCTCGGCGCGCCCCCCTACGACCTCGCCGCGCTCCGCGAAGCCGTCGAGGAGGGGCGGCGGGCGGCCCGCGAAGGGGACTGGAAATCGGTGGGCACGGCCAACATCCACTTCCACCGGGAGCTGGTGGCCCTCGCCGGCAGCGAGCGCACGGACGAGCTGATGCGCAGCGTCTTCGCCGAACTGCGCCTCGCCTTCCACGTCGTGGACGAGCCGCGCCGCCTGCACGAGCCGTACATCGCCCGCAACCAGGAGATCCTCCAGGCCCTGCGGGCCGGGGACCGGGCCGGGGCCGAGCGGCTGCTCTCGGTCTACCTCGACGACTCCCTGAAGGAGATCGTGGAGGTCTACCGCAGGAGGGTCGGCGAGGAGGGCTAGGGGCCGGAGGCCGGAGGACCGGACGGGGCGGCCGCCGTGCCGGCGGGCGGACGCGGCCGCCGTGTCCGGGACGGACCCGCCGGACGGGGCGCGGCGGCCGTCGCGCGGGGCGGGCTCCGCGGCGCCGGGCAGGGGCGCGGCGGCCGTCGCGCCGGGGCGAGGAAGCGCCGTTTGGTTCGTTGTCGGACCCAGGACCTAGTCTGTGCACCGTGACTTCGCCTGCATCGACGGACAGTGTTCCGCCCCAGCTCAGCGCGGGGCCGCGGCCCGCGCAGGGCCCGGCCGCCGACGAAGGACTGGCGCGGCGGCTGCGCGCGCTCGCCTGCACCGCGCCGCTGCACGATCTCGACGCGCGGAAGGTCAATCTGGCCGGCGAGTACTCGGTGTACGGCATGGCGGAGACAGCCCTCGCCGCCATCGACCTGATCACGCTGAACATGGACTTCGACACGGGCGCGGACCACGAGCAGATCGTGGCCCGGCTCGTCCCGCGCGTCGCCGCCCAGGCCCCGCAGCGGCCCGCCGCCGAGCACGAGCGCGTGGCCCGCTGGGTGCTGGAGAACCTGATCAACGTCGGCAGCGCCGACCGCGGCTTCCGCGCCGTGTACGGCACGTTCGAGCCGGACGGCACCTATGTGCGCCGCGGCTACGACTTCAAGCTGATCGAGGAGGTCCCCGGCCCCGGCGGGACCGTCTACCTGCGCACGACGGACGAGGCGGTCAACGTCCTGGTCGGCGCCCTCGACACCGACGTCACCAGCGCGCAGATCGCCGCCGAGGTCAAGCTGGAGGTGCTGATCAGCCGCGGCCGGCTCGCCGACGCGCAGCTCGCCGCCGAGCAGGCCCGCTACCGGACCGTGCAGTACTCGGAGACGCTGCGCAAGGCACTGGAGGCCACCCGGCGCAACGTCCGCGCGGTGGACTGGCTCAACGCCGTGCCCGACATGATCGCCGAGGCCCTCGACCACGTCGCCGACCGGTACCGCCACGAGAACGCGATCCTCACCAACATCCGCAAGGCCCGCGACGAGTCCGAGGACCCCGAGCACAAGCGCCGCGCGGCCGAGCTGGTGGACATCGTCAAGGACTGCATCCGCCGCCACACCCAACTGCAGTCCCGGCTGCTGGAGGCCGGACCGCTCTTCCGCGCCGAGCAGGACCGCCAGGCCTTCGCCGCACCCGCGGCGGCCTCGGCGACGGACCTGTACGGCCACCTCCTCGCCCCCGTGCTGCCGCTGCCCCTGGAGCAGGCGATCCGCGTCACCGACGCCTTCTTCGCGCACGGCACCGGGCTGCGCACACCGGTGTCCGTCCGGGTCGGCGACCTCGTCGACATCCTCCTGACCCCGCCGGTGGAACGGGAGCACCTGGGCGCCGAGATGCCGGAGCCCGACCTGATCGCCACGCCGGACGACAGCCGCTTCAGCGAGGAGCAGCTGGCGGCCGCGACGGAACTCCTCGACCTGCCGGCCGACGCGCCCCGCCGGCTGTCCGGGCTGCTGGCCGAGGCGCGCGGACGGGATCCCGAGCTGCCGTACCTGGTGGCCCTGCTGGCGATCCACGCGGCCAGCCCGCCGGTCGGCACCGCCTATCGCCAGGGCGAGGAGAAACTGCTGTTCGCCGTGGACGACGGAACCGAGCTGGACGACCCCGAGTTCGGCGGCGCCGACCTCATCGTCGGCACGGCCCTGCTGGACGCGGCGGGCATGGCGGCGGACCGGACCGAGGCCGCATGAGCCGCACCAGCACGTACCAGCGACAGCGCAGCAAGGAGCACCGACCGTGACCGAGCACGCCGACCGGAGCGAACCGGAGACCGGCGCCGTACCGGCCCCCGCCGCCGTCACGCCCGCCGACGCCGCCGACGCCGCGCGGCTCGTCGCCTTCGGCCTCCAGCCCAAGCTGGCGCCCGCACGCGACCAGGAGTACGCGGACCTGCTGCGCCGCTACCGGGAGGACCCGGCGTTCGCGCGGCTCGCGGACGCCGTGGCCGCCGGGCTCGGGCTGGTCGTCCTGGAGGTGTCCCCGCGCGCCGGAATGGCCGTGACCGCCGCCGAGGACTCGGTGTTCGCCGTCCGCATGAGCGACTACGCGCGTCGCACCGCCGCCGACTCCGGCGACCGGTTCCTGCACGGGCTCGCCCACCTCGCCGTCGCCGCCCTGGCGTTCCCGCGCCCCGAGGACCTCGCCGACGACGGCTACATCGGCCGCGTCACGGTCAACGGCGTCGACGCCTTCGTCCGCCAGGTCTGCCGGCGGCTGGAGGAGCGGGCCGCCGAGCAGGGCGAGAACACCGACCCGGCCACCGACGCGCCCGGCCTGGAGGCCGCCTGGCGGATCTGGTCGAGGCGCAGCGCGACCGGCGCCACCAAGGACGCGCGCCGGCCGGCCTCCTCGACCACGGGCATCGTGGCCAAGGCGCTGGCCTTCCTCACCGACTCCGGGTTCCTGCAGCGCACCGGCGACGACAACGGCGGCACGTACCGCACCACGGCCCGCTACCAGCTCCAGGTGCGCGACATGGCGGGCAGCGCCGCCATGGCCGAGCTGCTGGAACTCGGCGTGGTCCCGGTGACCGACGGCACGCCGACCCTGCTGCCCCCCGACGACACCGACGACCTGGAGCTGGTGGCCGACGCCGGGCTGCCCTTCCACTCCTCCTGACCCTCCCGTTCCCCGCATCCCCGCCTGAAGAAGACTTACGAGAGTCCGCCATGTACGAGCTGTCCCGGGTCCGCCTCTACTCCATCGGGCCGGCCGGTGCGCGCTACGCCGACACCGTGCTCGACCTGCGCGGGGTGGGCGAGCCCGTGCCCGACCCCGCGCCCACCCAGGCGGAGTTCTTCGAGGAGGAGCCCGTCGGCCCGCCGCGCCGGCCCGCGCCCGCCGGGGTGCTCTTCCTGGAGAACGGCGGCGGCAAGTCCGTCCTGCTCAAGCTGATCTTCTCGGTGATGCTGCCGGGCCACCGCAACACCCTCGGCGGCGCCAGCTCCGGTGTGCTGCGCAAGTTCCTGCTCGCCGACGACTGCGGGCACGTCGCCCTGGAGTGGCAGCACGTGCAGACCGGCGAGTGCGTCGTCGTCGGCAAGGTCAGCGAGTGGCGCGGACGCCAGGTCTCCAGCGACCCGCGGAAGTTCGCCGAGGCCTGGTACTCCTTCCGGCCCGGCCCCGGACTGTCCCTGGACAACCTGCCCGTCGCCGAGTCCACCGCCGTACGCCCGCCCGTCGAGGGCGCCTCGGGCGCGCAGGGACGCCGGCGGACCATGAAGGGCTTCCGGGACGCCCTCATGGAGGCCGGGAAGGCCTACCCGCACCTGGAGGTGCACTGGGAGGAGATCCACGAGCGCTGGACCGAGCACCTCGGCGAACTCGGCCTCGACCCCGAACTCTTCCGCTACCAGCGCGAGATGAACGCCGACGAGGGCGAGGCCGCCGGCCTGTTCGCGGTGAAGAAGGACTCCGACTTCACCGACCTGCTGCTGCGCGCCGTCACCGACACCCGCGACACCGACGGGCTCGCCGACCTGGTCAGCGGCTTCGGCAACAAGCTGGGCCGCCGCGCCGAGCTGATCGCCGAACGCGACTTCACCGCGGGGTCCGTCGACCTGCTCGGCCGGATCGTCGAGGCCGCCGGGGCCCGCACCCGCGCGCGGGACGTCCACGCCGCCGCCGAGCGCCGGACCAGGACCCTGGCGCGCCGCCTGTCCGCGCGCGGCGCCCGGGAGCGGGCCCGGGCCGCCGACCTCGCGCAGCGCGTCACCGCAGCCGCGCACGCCGTCACGCACGCCGAGACGGCCCGGGAGCGCAGCGCGCTGATCGCCGCCGAACTCGCCTACCGGCACGCCTCGCTGGCGCTCACCGCCGCGGAGAAGGCCGCCGCCGCGCAGAAGCGGGAGCTCGCCGACGCGCGCACGCTGTACTCCGCCTGGCAGGCCGCCGAGGCCGTCCTGCGCCACCGCGCCGCCGCCGACCGCGTCGCCCGGGTGTCCGCCGCGATCCAGGAGGCCGAGCGGGACGCGGCCCCCGCGCTGGCCGCCCGCGCCAGGGCCGCCGTCGACCTCGTCCGCGCCCTGCACGCCGCCGCGCGGGACGCCGAGCACCTCGCCAACGAGGAGGAGGAGCGGTCGGCCGCGCTGCAGCAGGCCGGCGAGGCCGCGTACCGGGACTCCACCGCCGCCGCCACCGAGGCGCAGCGGGCCCGCAGCGAGGCCGGGCATCTGCGGCAGCGCCTCGCCGAGGTCGAGCAGGAGACCGCCGAGGCGGTGCGCGCCGGCTGGCTCGACGACAGCGCGCCCGACGCCGACCCGGCCCGCGCCGCCCTCGCCGCCAGCGACGCCGAGAAGACGGCGGTCGCGGCCTGGGACACCGCCCGCGAGACGGCCCGCCGCGCCACGGAGCACGCCCGCGAGGCGGCCGCCGCCGAGACCCGCGCGGAACTGACGGCGGCGCGTGCGGCGGACGCCGCGATCGCCGCCGAGCGCGCCTACGACGGGGAGCGGCGTACGGCCGAGGCGCTGGCGGCGGAGGAGCGGCTGGTGGAACTGCTGGGGCTGGCGGGCGCCACGGGCGCGCCGGACCCCCGGACGGACGGCGACGACGCCTCCGGCGCGCACCCCGGCGCCGATGCGCGAGGCGGCGCCCCGCGCTCCTCCGCCGAAGGCCCCCTCACCCCCGAGGAGCTCGACCGCTTCGCCGAAGACCTGCGCGAACTCCTCGACGACGCCGTGTCCGCCGCCGAACGGCAGCTGTTCGAGCTGCGCACGGCCGCCGCCGACGACGCCCGGATCCTCGGAGCGCTCGGCGACGGCGGGCTGCTGCCGCCCGGCCCGGACGTGCTGGCCACGGTCGAGTTCCTCGGCGAGCACGGCATCCCGGCGCTGCCCGGCTGGCGCTACCTCGCGCAGGCCGTCGACCCCGCCGACCACGCGCGGGTGCTGGCCGCCCGGCCCGAGCTGGTCGACGGCGTGATCATCACCGACCCGGACTCGCACGCGCGGGCCCGCGCGGCGCTGAGCGACGCCGCCCTGCTGCCGCGCTCCGCCGTCGCGGTCGGCACCGCCGCCGCCCTGCTCGCCCCGGCCCCGGCCCCGGACTCCGGCGCCGGCGACGTCTTCCTCGTACCGCCGAACCCCGCCATGCACGACGAGCACGCCGCCGACGAGGAGCGGCAGGCGCTGCGCGCGCGGGCGGCCGAGCGGGACGAGGAGATCCGCACCCTCGCCGCGCGGCTCGGCAAGGACCGGGAGCTGGCCGCGCGGCTCGCCTCCTGGCGCACCGGCTGCCCCGCGGGGCGGCTCGCCGAGCTGGCGCGGGCCGCGCGCGAGGCACGGGCCTTCGCGCAGGAGGCCGAGGCCGAGCTGGCCGAGGCGCGGACCGAGCGGGCCGAGGCCGAGGAGGCCGCCGCCGAGGCCGTACGGGTGCGGGACGAGCGGCAGGAGACCGCGCAGAAGGCCCGGCGCGCCGCCGACGCCCTCGCCGGGCTCGCCTTCCGGCTGCGCGAACGGGCCGGCTGGCAGGCCAGGCTGCGGGAGCTGGCCGACGAGGCGACCGAGGCGGAGGCCCGCGCCCAGGCCTGCCTGGAGCGCGCCCGCGCCGCCGACGAGGACCGGCGTGCCGCCCAGCGCGCCGCCGACGACGCCCGCCGCACCGCGCGTGCGCTGCGCGCCGAGCGCTCCGAGATCGCGGGCGCCCCCGACGACGTGCCGCAGGACGGGACGGACGCCCCGAAGGCGTCCCTGCCCGCGCTCCGCGAGGCCTACCGGGCGGCCTCCCAGGTCTACGAGAAGGTCGGCGTCGGCGCCGACCTGCGGGCCGAGCAGGCCCGGGCGGAGAGCGACGAGAGCGCGGCGCGCGCGGAGCTGGACCGGCTCAGCAACAAGGTCCGCACCCGGGCGGAGCAGCTGCTGGAGTCCCCCGACGGGGCGGACGGGCCCTCCCGGCAGGCCGCCGCCGCGCGCGCGGAGGAGCTGGTGCAGCTCCTGGAGACCCGGATGTCCAGCGCGAGCGAGCAGCTCGGCCGGCTGCGCGGCGAGGCGGAGCGGCTCGCGCCCGAGGACGGTGAGGCGCACACCGAGCTGCCCGAGGAGCTGGTGCCGCGCGACGCCGAGCACGCGCAGGCGCTGCTGCGCACGGCGACGGCCGAACTGGCCTCCCGCACCGAGGAGCTGGCCCGGGCCCGGGAGGCGCACGCCGAACTCCTCGAGGCCCACCGCGCCGCCGAGGACGCGGCCGGCGGCTTCGACGAGATCGCCGCGATGCTCCGCGACCTGCTGCGCGAGCAGGCCCCGGAGGAGGAGCAGGCGGAGCCCGAGCCCTACCCCGGCACCCTGGAGGAGGCCCGGCGGTCCGCCGCCGAGGCCCGCCGGTCGCTGCGCGGCTGCGCCGCCGACCTGTCCGCCGCGGAGGCCGCCGTACGGGAGGCCGGCGACGTGCTCGTGCGGCACGCCAACTCCACGCGCTACGAACAGGTCCGCACCCCCGCGCGGCAGCAGATCCGCGAACTGCCCGCGGCCGCGCTGCCCGAGCACGCCCAGAAGTGGGCGGACGCCTTCGCGCCCCGGCTGCGGGTCCTGACGGACGAGCTGGCGCAGCTGGAGCGCAACCGCGACTCGATCGTGGACCGGCTGCGGGGGCTGGTCGAGTCGGCCCTCGCCACCCTGCGGTCGGCCCAGCGGCTGTCCCGGCTGCCCGAGGGGCTCGGCGAGTGGTCCGGGCAGGAGTTCCTGCGGATCCGCTTCGAGGAGCCCGACCAGGCCACGCTCACCGAGCGGCTCGGCGAGGTCATCGACGAGGCGACCCGCGCCGCCGTCAAGAAGAACTCCGACCTGCGGCGCGACGGCATGTCCCTGCTGCTGCGGGGGGTCGCCGCCGCCCTCCAGCCCAAGGGCGTCGCCGTGGAGATCCTCAAGCCGGACGCCGTGCTGCGCGCCGAGCGGGTGCCGGTCGGGCAGATGGGCGACGTGTTCTCCGGCGGGCAGCTGCTCACCGCGGCCATCGCCCTGTACTGCACGATGGCCGCGCTGCGCAGCAACGACCGGGGCCGCGACAGGCACCGGCACGCCGGCACGCTGTTCCTCGACAACCCGATCGGCCGCGCCAACGCCACGTACCTGCTGGAGCTCCAGCGGGCCGTCGCCGACGCGCTGGGCGTGCAGCTGCTGTACACGACCGGCCTGTTCGACACCACCGCGCTCGCCGAGTTCCCCCTCGTCATCCGGTTGCGCAACGACGCGGACCTCAGGGCCGGGCTGAAGTACATCAGCGTGGAGGAGCACCTCCGGCCGGGACTGCCGCGGGAGATCCCGGCCGGGGAGGCGGTGCACAGCGAGATCACGGCGACCCGGATGTTCAAACGGCCCGCGTAGCCGTCAGGCGTCCTCCCGCGGCGGATCCGCGCACGGCACGCCGGTCGTCGTCGTGACGGCCGGGCGGCGCAGCCGTCGGCGAACTCCGGGAGCACCTCGGCCGGTCGGGAAGCGGGCGCTCCCGGCGGGTCCGTGCCGCCGGGATCCGCGACCGGCGCCGGCCGCCGGTCCCCGGGAGCGCGGCCGCCGGGCGCCGGCTCCCAGGGGACACGGCGCCCGGCGCCGGTCTTCACGAGTGCGACAGCTGCCCGGTGCCGCCCCGCCGCCGTATGCGCTCCTGGGCGCGTTCGGCGGCCCGGGCCCGGCGCCGGGCCCGGCGGCGTTCGCGCCGAAGGGCGCGCGCGGTGCTGCTCGGTGTCGAGACCACGCCGTTGCGCTGGTTCCACACCTGGCGTGTCACCCAGACGTCGAGCACGCCCCAGGTGGCCACCACCGTGCTGACCACACTGCTGATCACCATCGGGAACGCCAGCCAGGATCCGGCCATCGTGCACAGGAAGGCCACCATGGCCTGGATCAGCGTCACCGCCACGACGAGCACGGCCCGCACCGCGGCCGTACGCACCGGATCGGGCAGCCGGCGCCGCCGCGCCGGCTCCTCCGTCCACAACGGCCGGCCGGGCGGCTGCTCCCCGCCGTCCCCGCCGGGTGCCGTCCCCGCCTCGGACGCCGCCCCGCCGGCCGCGTCCGCCGGGAGCTCACGCGCGCCCACCGCCCCGCGTCCGGCCGCCGGGACGCCGGGCCCCCGCTGCGCCGCCGGCCGGGCCGTCCCGCCGTCCCCGGACGCCTCGCGCCGCTCCGCCGTGCCCATCACCGTGTCACTCCCCACCGCCGGCAGACCCCTCGCCCGCGTCCGAAGACCCGGCTCCCCAGTGGCTGCCCGGCTTGCGCTGTTTTACGCCGCCGGGACGCGGAATGCGGCTCCTGACGCCGGTTCCGCCCCCGTTTCCCGTGGAGAAGGACGAACGGCGCGGCCCCAGGATTCCCGGGGAGCGAAAGAATCCGGCCAACTGCCCGAGCCCGCCGGACCCATCCGTTCCCGCGGCCCTCGCCGGATCCCGGGGGCAATCTCCCGCAATGGGCGGACAACTCCGCATCCCCCGCCGCTGTGCGAAAGTGCATTCCCCGGATCTGCCTTCGAGCCGACCGGACTTCAGTAGTAGGCTCACGCCGTTTGTTGACGCACATGTGTACCCCCTGTCAGTGGGGGTCGAGCTGGGGGAGGCCATGCGCTTTCGCGGGAAGTCGATCCGCCGGAAGATCGTGGCGCTGCTTCTCGTGCCGCTGATGTCCCTGGCCGCGATCTGGGCGTTCACCACGGCGCTGACGGGGCGTGAGGTGGCCCAGCTCTGGCACGTGACGTCCCTGGTGGAGAAGATCGGCTATCCCGCCGAGGACGTCGTCCGCGCGTTGCAGCAGGAACGCCGCCAGACGCTCGTGTACCTCGCCGACCCCCGCGCGTCGGACGCGCTGTCCGCGCTGCGCGCCACCCGGACCGCCACCGACGAGGCGGTCGCCGGGATCCGGCGGAACGGGCAGGACCCCGACATCCGCGGGGGAGTGGACGAGGACGACGAGGAGCACCTCACCGCGGTCCTGGACACCCTGCAGGGCATCGACGAAGTGCGGCGCAGCGTCGAGGACGGCTCCGTCACCCGGGCCCAGGCCCTCGACCTGTACAACCGCCTCGTCGACCCGTGCTACGTCCTGCTCGCCTCCCTCGACGGCATCGACAGCGTCGAGATGGACAAGCAGAACCGCGCCCTCGTCAACCTGGCCCGCGCCCGCGAACTGCTCGCCCGCGAGGACGCCCTGCTCGGTTCCGCCCTGGTGGTCGGCGAGCTCTCCCACGACGAGGTCCTGGACGTCTCCCACCTCGTCGCCCAGCGCAACCTGCTGTACGACGTCAGCCTGCCGGTCCTGCCGTCGGCCGAGCGCGAGCGCTACACCCGTTTCTGGAAGGGCGCCACCACCGCCTCCCTGCGCTCGGAGGAACAGGCCGTCATCTCCTCCGTCGGCTCCGAGCCCCCGCGCACGGTGACCGCCCGGAGCTGGGACGCCGCCGCCGAGAGCGTGCTCGGCGACCTGGCCGCGCTCAACGACCAGGCGAACGACCGCTACCAGGACCGGGTCCGCCCGGCCGCGATGTCCGTCATCACCAAGGCCGTCGTCGTCGGCGTCCTCGGCCTGCTCGCCCTGCTGTTCTCGCTCTTCCTGTCGGTGCGCGTCGGCCGCGGCCTCATCCGGGACCTGCGGCAGCTGCGCCTGGAGGCCCACGAGGCGTCCGGCGTCCGGCTGCCCAGTGTCATGCGCCGCCTCTCGGCCGGCGAGCAGGTCGACGTGGAGGCCGAGGTCCCGCGCCTGGAGTACGACAAGAACGAGATCGGCGAGGTCGGCCAGGCCCTCAACACCCTGCAGCGCGCCGCCGTCGAGGCCGCCGTCAAGCAGGCCGAACTGCGCGCCGGCGTCTCGGAGGTCTTCGTCAACCTCGCCCGGCGCAGCCAGGTCCTGCTGCACAAGCAGCTCACGCTGCTCGACGCCATGGAGCGCAGGACCGAGGACACCGCGGAACTCGCCGACCTGTTCCGCCTGGACCACCTGACCACCCGCATGCGCCGGCACGCCGAGGGCCTGGTGATCCTCTCCGGCGCCGCCCCCTCCCGGCAGTGGCGCAAGCCCGTCCAGCTGATGGACGTGGTGCGCGCCGCCGTCGCCGAGGTCGAGGACTACGAGCGCATCGAGGTCCGCCGTCTGCCGCGGATCGCCGTCACCGGCCCGGCGGTCGCGGACCTCACCCACCTCGTCGCCGAACTCCTGGAGAACGCCACGGTGTTCTCCCCGCCGCACACCGCCGTCCAGGTCGTGGGCGAGCGGGTCGCCAACGGCTTCACCCTGGAGATCCACGACCGGGGCCTCGGCATGGCGGCCGACGCCCTGCTGGACGCCAACCTCCGCCTCGCCGAGACACCCGAGTTCGAGCTGTCCGACACCGACCGGCTCGGCCTGTTCGTGGTCAGCCGGCTCGCCCAGCGGCAGAACGTCCGGGTCTCCCTGCAGCCCTCCCCGTACGGCGGCACCACCGCCGTCGTCTTCATCCCCGACACGCTGCTGACGGACGACGTCCCCGACACCAACGGCATCGGCTTCCGCCTCGACCGCCCCCAGCGCTCCACGGCGGGCGAACCGGACGACGGGCGCCGCGCCGGGCTCTCCCGGGTGCCCGGGCGGCTGCCGGGCCGGCTGCCGGCCGCGCCGCTGGACGGGCCCGTCGAACTGGAGGCCCCCGTCGACCTGGACGCCCTGGACGACTTCGCCGGCGACCTCGGCGGCGGCCCGTTGCGTCCGCACCGCTCCCTCGCCCGCGCGGAGGACGAGCCGGCGGCCCGCGACGGCGAACAGCGCCACCAGGCGCCCGGGACCCGCGGCGGGGCCGGAACGGGGGACCGCCCGGTCCCGCTGCCCCGCCGCCGCACCCCCAAGCTGGTCAGTTCGCACGGGCGCCCGGTCACCGAGCGCACCCGGCGGGAGCGGACCGGCGAGGAGCCCGCGGCCGCCGGCCGCCCGGAGCCGACGGCACTGCCTTCGCTCCCGGCCCGCCGCCGCGGCCAGGACGCCCCGGCCGGCCCGGACACGGCCCGGCCCGAGCAGGCCGCCACGCCGCTTCCCGGCGGGCGCCGCGACGCGGCGCCCGCGCGCCGGGCCCCCGGCCGGACCGACGGAGCCGACGAGCGGGGCGCGCCCGGCAGGGACCCGGCGGAGGCGCCCGGGCCGTCGGCCCTGCCCCGGCGCACCCGCTGGAACGAGCTCCCGCCGGACGGCGCGGACGGCCCCGCCCGGCCCGCCGGCCCCGATCCGCGGGACGCCGAACCGGACGGTTCGGGCGCGCGCTCGCTGCCCCGGCGCGTGCGGCAGGCCAGCCTGGCCCCCCAGCTGAGGCAGGGCCCCCGGCGGCGCACCGAGGAGCGGGCCGGACCCGCCGAACGGGACGCCGACGAGGTACGCAGCCGTATGGCCTCGCTCCAGCGCGGCTGGCAGCGCGGCCGTGCAGAGAACGCCGCGGGCGACGACGCCCACAGCGGCACAGCACCACAAGGAACGACCAAGGGAGACGGTCGATGACCGCACCGAAGGCGACCGGCCAGACCGCGACCAAGTCCGGGGAGCTGAACTGGCTCCTCGACGATCTGGTGGACCGCGTCGCGAGCATCCGCAAGGCCGTCGTGCTCTCCGGAGACGGCCTGCCGACGGGCGCCTCGAAGGATCTGACCCAGGAGGACAGCGAGCACCTGGCCGCCGTCGCCTCCGGCTTCCACAGCCTCGCCAAGGGGGTGGGCCGCCACTTCGAGGCGGGCGACGTCCGGCAGACCGTCGTCGAGCTCGACGAGGCCTTCCTGTTCGTCACCGCCGCGGGCGACGGCAGCTGCCTCGCGGTCCTGGCCGACGCCGACGCGGACGTCGGCCAGGTCGCCTACGAGATGACCCTCCTCGTGAAGCGGGTCGGCGTGCACCTGGGCACCGCTCCGCGCACCGACCTGCCCTCGGGCGGGTAGTGGGATGACATGAGCGCTGACGGTCAGGGAAGAAGCCACTGGTTCGACGACGAGGCCGGACCGGTCGTCCGCCCGTACGCCATGACACGCGGCCGCACCACCAGCGCGGTCCAGCACCGCCTCGACCTGATCGCGGTGGTCGTCACGGAACCCCACGCGGACGACCCGGAAGCCGACTCGACGCTGTCCCCGGAACACGTGGACATCGTCGAACTGTGCCGTCACACTCCGCAGTCGGTCGCCGAACTCGCGGCCGAACTCGACCTGCCGATCGGAGTGGTGCGGGTCCTCGTCGGAGACCTCGTGGACGCCGGACTCGTCCACGTCAACCGGCCCGTGCCCCCGGCGGAACTGCCGGACGAGAGTATTCTGCGCGACGTGATCAACGGCCTCCGGGCGCTGTGAGCAGCGCGGAAGCGGGATATTGACGTGACAGGCTGGCAGTTCCGGGCCGACCGGGGCGGCACCTCCGCCGGCATCGCCGCGCGCCGCCCGCCGGCGCGCGACCCCCTGCCGGGCGACCCGGCGCGGTGCTCCGGCACGGCGGCCGCGGGCGTCCGCGCCCGGTGCGCCGCCCCGCCCGAGCCGCTCCACGAACGGCCCGCCGGTGACGGCGGAGGCGTCACCGGCGGGCCCGGCGTCCGGATCCACCGGAGCGGCTCACGGCCCACCGGCCCCGAAGTCCCGGGGCGGCGACCGCCCGTCCGCCGCGCGGGGTCCGCGGTCCGGCCCGGCGGGGACGGCGCGGCGCACCGCGTCCGGCTCCCGGCGCCCGGGACCGCCCGCGTGCCGTTCCGGCGCCGCCCGGCGCCCCCGCACGGCACGGCGGGCCGCGCACCCGGAGCGCCGGGCGCCGTCCGGGTGGAGCGCGCGGACGGCGCGGTCGTCGAGCCGGACGGCGGCGCTCCGGCGGGCGCAGGCCCCGGCGACGTGCCCGTCATCGAGACCCCGGCGGCGGAGGCTGCGGTTCCCCCGTCGTCCCACCCCCATCGAGCAGGAGAAGAGATCGATGATCTTCGGGCGTTCTGAGCGCGGCAAGCCCCCGGTCGAGCCCGTCACGCTCAAGATCCTGGTGGCCGGCGGCTTCGGCGTGGGCAAGACCACCCTCGTCGGCGCGGTCAGCGAGATCAGGCCGCTGCGCACCGAGGAACTGCTCACGGAGGCCGGGCGCCCGGTCGACGACCTCCGCGGCGTGGAGGGCAAGCACACCACCACCGTGGCCATGGACTTCGGCCGCATCACGATCCGCGAGGGCCTGGTGCTGTACCTCTTCGGCACGCCCGGCCAGGAGCGGTTCTGGTTCATGTGGGACGAGCTCTCCGCGGGAGCGCTCGGCGCCGTCGTCCTCGCCGACACGCGGCGCCTGGAGGGCTGCTTCGCCGCCATCGACTACTTCGAACGGCGCTCCATACCCTTCCTCGTCGGCGTCAACTGCTTCGACGGAGCCCCCCGTTACCCCGCGGAGGACGTGCGCCGGGCCCTCGACCTCGATGCCGGCGTCCCGCTGGTGATGTGCGACGCGCGCGACCGCGAGTCCGTCAAGGAGGTCCTGATCGGCGTCGTGGAACACGCGATGGCGTACACCGCCGGCCGCCGCCAGGCCGTCGCCACCTGACGCACGCGCCCGGCCCGCACCCCGGCCGGCCGCGGCCCGGGACCGCGCGCCGGGCCGGCGGCACGGCCGGCCCGGCGGGACAGGCCGATGCCGGCGGCGGACGGCGGACGGCCGGCACGAGGCCCGTCCGGCCCCGCCGGTCCGCCGGGCGGCCGGCCCGGTCACCCGGTCCGCCACCGCGCGCCCCGCCGCCCCAGGGGACCGGCCCCGCCCGGCGGGGCGCGGACCGCGCGCGATCGCTTCCCCGGCGGACCCCGCGCCTGATAGATGCACTGGGCATGACACGAATCTCCCGCGCGGTACGCGGACTGGTCACCGCGCTCGCCGTCCTGCTCGCCATGACCGCAGCCACCGCCCCCGCCCACGCGAGGACCGGCCCCGGGGCGCCGGAGGACTTCGTGGCCCTCAGGAGCGTGGACGCGACGATCCTTCAGGAGATGCGCTACTTCACCCGGCACAACTTCGTGGGCGAGCGCATCGACGGCTACCGGCAGCCCCTGTGCCTCCTCACCCGCCCGGCCGCCGAAGCGCTGCACAGGGCCCAGGCCAGGCTCCTGCGCCGGGGCTACACGCTCAAGGTGTACGACTGCTACCGGCCGCAGCGCGCCGTCGACCACTTCGTCCGCTGGGCACGGGACCTCGACGACCAGACGATGAAGGCCGAGTTCTACCCGGACGTCGACAAGACCCGGCTGTTCGCGGACGGTTACATCGCGGAGAAGTCCGGTCACAGCCGCGGCTCGACGGTGGACCTCACGATCGTGCGGCTCCCGGCGGAACCGACCCGGCCGTACCGCCCCGGGGAACCCCTCGTGCCCTGCTTCGCCGCCCAGGGGGAACGCTTCCCCGACAACTCCGTCGACATGGGCACGGGCTTCGACTGCTTCGACCCCCTGTCGCACACCCTCGACCCGCGCGTCCAGGGCGAACAGCGCGCCAACCGGCTGCTGCTCAAGGACACCTTGGAGGACCTCGGCTTCGTGAACCTGGCCGAGGAGTGGTGGCACTACACCTACCGGCCCGAGCCCTACCCCGACACCTACTTCGACTTCCCGGTGTCCTCGGGATCCCTCGCCGGCGGCCGCTGACCCGCCCGCCGCGCACGCCGCTTCCGCGGTCGGATACAGTCCGCCGCGTGTCCGGGACTCAGCACCCCGCCCCCGACGCGGCGCCGGGTTCGCACTGCTCCAGCTGCGGAGCGCCCTACGGCGAGGGCGTCTCCGGCTGGCCCCGCGCCTGCCCGGCCTGCGGCGCCGTCGCCTACCGCAACCCGCTGCCGGTCGCGGTGGCCCTCCAGCCGGTGTACGACACCGGGGGGACCGCCCTGGTCGTCGTCACCCGCACCGTGGCCCCCGCACGCGGGGGGACGGCCCTGCCCGGCGGCTACGTGGACGACCGGGAGGACTGGCGGCGGGCCGTCGTACGCGAGCTGAAGGAGGAGACGGGCATCGACGCGGCGAGCCGCGACGTCCGGCTCGCCGACGCGATGAGCTCGCCGGACGGGCACCTGCTGCTGTTCGGGCTGCTGCCGGAACGCCCGGCCGAGGGCCTGCCGCCGTCCGCCGCCACGGACGAGACGGACGGCTGGCACCTCCTGCGCCGGCCGGAGGAACTCGCCTTCCCCCTGCACACCCTGGCCGTGCGGGCCTGGTTCGAGGGCCGCTACACCTGACCCGGCGCCCGCCGGAGCCGCGCACGGGGGCCGCCTGCGAGCCGGGAACGGGCTCAGCGCCCCCCGAGCCCGCGGACGCGCACCGGGTGAGGCGGTTCGCTCCCGCCCTCGCCCTCCCGCTCGACGACCACCCGCCGGCCCTGCCCGCGGGTGACGTAGCGCTCGATCCGCGGCCTGCCCCAGCCGTCACCCGCGTCGAGGACCACCACCCCGCCGCCGGTCCGCCCCGGGGAGGGCGCCCACACCTCCAGTTCGAGCCCGCCGTCCCGCCCGCGCACGGGAAGGACGGCCCCCGCACGCGCGAACACCGGGATCCGCGCCGGGGGAGCGTCGACGACCACCTGCCCCGGCCCCTCGTACGCCCGCTCCGTCGCCGTGTCGTACCAGCGTCCCCGCGGCAGCCGCACCGCACGCCGGGCCGTGCCCGGATCGAGCACCGGCGCCACCAGGAGGCAGTCGCCCAGCAGGAAGGCGTCCTCGCAGTCGCGCAGCGCCCGGTCCTCGGGCGCCGACCACCACAGGGGCCGCACATAGGGCGCCCCCGTGCGCCGGGCCAGATGCGCCAGCGTGACGAAGTACGGCAGCAGCCGCCGCCGCTCGACGAGCGCCGCGCGCGCGTGCTCCAGCACCTCCTCCCCGAACTCCCAGGGCTCCCCGCGGCCCGCCCGCAGGCTCGCGTGCGTGCGGAACAGCGGCAGATAGGCCCCCAGCTGGAACCACCGCAGGTACAGCTCCGGCGACGGGCTCCCGTCGAAACCGCCCACGTCCGGTCCCGAGTACGGCACGCCGCACAGCCCCAGCCCCAGCACCAGCGACAGCGACGCGCGCAGCCCGGGCCAGCCCGTGGCCACGCCACCGGACCACGCCCCGCCGTAGCGCTGCAGGCCGGCCCACCCGGAGCGGGAGAAGACGAAGGGCCGCTCCTGCGGGGCCAGCTTCCGCAGCCCCTCGTACCCCGCCCTGGCCATGCACAGCGCGTACACGTTGTGCGCCTCCCGGTGGTCGCCGCCCCGCCCCTCCAGGGCGTGCCGGGCGGAGCGCGGGAGCGTCGACTCCCCGAAGGCGGCGAACGAGGTGGGTTCGTTCATGTCGTGCCAGAACCCCGAGAACCCCTGCGCGAGCCGCTCCGCGTACAGCCCGCCCCACCACTCGCGCACCCCCGCGTGCGTGAAGTCCGGGAACACCGCGTCCCCGGGCCGCACGACCCCCTGAACGACCCGTCCCCCGGCGTCCCGCACGAACGCGTCCTCGGCGCTGCCGCTGTCGTACACGGCGTCGCCGGGCACGGCCCCGACCGCCGGGTCGACGACCGAGACCAGGCGGATCCCGTCCCGCCGCAGCTCCTCGGCGAGCACGGGCAGCTTGGGGAACCGGTCCTGGTCCACGGTGAACACCCGGTGGGCGTCGTAGTGGTCGATGTCCAGGTGGACGGCGTCGAGCGGCAGGTCGCGCTCCTGGTACCCGGCGACGATCCGCCGCAGCTCCTCCTCGCTGCCGAAGCCCCACCGCGCGTGGTGGTGCCCGAGCGCCCACGCCGGCGGCAGCGCGGGCGCCCCCGTCAGCGAGGCCCAGGTGCGCAGCACGCGCGCGGGGGTGCCCACCATCACCCAGCAGCGCAGCGGGCCGCCGTCCATCCGCAGCACGCTCGTACCGGGCCGGTCGTGCCCGGAACCGGCGCCCTCCTCGCCCTCCCGCAGCGTCACCGCACCGTCCCACGGGTTGTCGTGGAACAGCAGGTGCGTGCCCGCGTCGGCCACCACCAGCTGCACCGGCATCGTGATGTACAGCGGGTCGTCGCCGGGGCCGAAGGCGCGGCCCGGGTCGGTGTTCCACAGCCGGTAGGTGCCGTCCCGCAGCCGGGGCCCCGAGGCGCGCCCGCCCAGCCCGAAGAACCGCGCGTCCGCGGCCACCTCCGACCGCTGCATCCAGCGCGCCGGACCGCCGCCGACCGGCTCCCACCACCGGGGCGGCCGGTCCCGCCGCAGCACCACACCGCCGGGCGTGCGCACCTCGATCCCGCCGTCCCGCGAGACGACGACCGTCACACGTTCGGCCACGACCCGCCAGCCGCCGTTCTTGTCCGGCTCCAGCACCACGCGGCGGTCCGGTTCGGGACAGCGGCCCGCCAGCGCGTACGACGGTTCCGGGCCGGCCCCGTCCCACCCCCAGAAGACCGCCCCGTTCGCGGCGACGACGATCCGCAGCTCCGAGCGGTCGAACCGGACGGTGCCGCCGCCCACCCCGGACTCGACCTCCCGTATGGACCCGGGCACCCGCGCGCGCTCGGCGCCCCGACGCGGCAGCCCCGCCGCGTCGGCACGCCTCCTGCGCCACGCGGCCCGTACGGTGCGCAACCCCTGGGCCGCCCCCGCCGAACCGACCGTTTTCACCGAACGCACCAGGTCACGACCGTCCATGCTGCTCAGCCTGCCATTGACCGCCCCGTACGAGGGCGGCGTTCAACTCCCGTTCACCCATGTCCGGACCACATCTTCACGACACGGACCATGTGGGGCGAACCCTGGTGCAGGAGTCGATCACATGGCATCGTCCGTGTCAGCCGCGTCACGCGCACACCCCAGCCCGTGCGCGGAGGACGCACACGACGCGCACAGTCCGGGAGCCGCCCCATGCCGACCGTGAACCCGCAGCCGCTGTGGCAGCCAGATCCGCAGCGTATCGCCCAGGCACGGATCACCAAGTTCCAGTCCTGGGCCGCCGAGCACCACGGGGCCCCCGCCGAAGGCGGCTACGCGGCCCTGCACCGCTGGTCCGTCGATCGGCTGGACACCTTCTGGGAAGCCGTCACGCAGTGGTTCGACGTACGGTTCGCCACCCCCGGCGCGCGCGTGCTGGGCGACCGCTCGATGCCCGGCGCCCAGTGGTTCCCCGGAGCCACCCTGAACTACGCCGAGCACGCCCTGCGCGCCGCCGCCACCCGCGCGGACGAACCGGCCCTGCTGTGCGTCGACGAGACCCACGAGCCGCGCCCCGTCACCTGGGCCGAGCTGCGCCGCCGGGTCGGCTCCCTCGCCGCCGAGCTGCGCGCCCTCGGCGTACGCCCCGGGGACCGCGTCAGCGGCTACCTGCCGAACATCCCCGAGGCCGTGGTCGCCCTGCTCGCCACGGCCGCCGTCGGCGGCGTCTGGACGTCCTGCGCCCCCGACTTCGGCGCCCGCAGCGTCCTGGACCGCTTCCAGCAGGTGGAACCGGTCGTCCTGATCACCGTCGACGGCTACCGCTACGGCGGCAGGGAGCACGACCGCCGGGAGACCGTCGCCGAGCTGCGCCGCGCACTGCCCACCCTGCGCGCCGTCGTGCACGTCCCCCTCCTGGGCACCGAGGCCCCCGAGGGCGCCCTGGAGTGGTCGTCCCTGACCTCCTCGGACACCGATCCCGTCTTCGAGCAGGTGCCCTTCGACCACCCCCTGTGGGTGCTGTACTCCTCCGGCACGACCGGCCTGCCCAAGGCCATCGTGCAGTCCCAGGGCGGCATCCTGGTCGAGCACCTCAAGCAACTGGGCCTGCACTGCGACCTCGGCCCCGGGGACCGCTTCTTCTGGTACACGTCGACCGGCTGGATGATGTGGAACTTCCTCGTCTCCGGCCTGCTCACCGGCACCACGGTCGTCCTGTACGACGGCAGCCCCGGCCACCCGGACACGGGCGCCCAGTGGCGCGTCGCCGAACGTACCGGCGCCACCTTCTTCGGCACCTCGGCCGCCTACGTCATGGCCTGCCGCAAGGCGGGCGTGCACCCCGGCCGCGACCACGACCTCTCCGCCGTGCGGTGCGTCGCCACCACGGGCTCGCCCCTGCCGCCCGACGGCTTCCGCTGGCTGCACGACGAGTTCGCGAGGAGCGGGACGGGCCTGTGGATCGCCTCCGTCAGCGGCGGCACGGACGTGTGCTCCTGCTTCGCGGGAGCCGTGCCGACCCTCCCCGTGTACACCGGCGAGCTCCAGGCGCCCTGTCTGGGCACCGACCTGCAGTCCTGGGACCCGAGCGGCCGGCCGCTGGTGGACGAGGTCGGCGAGCTCGTCGTCACCAACCCCATGCCGTCGATGCCGATCCGCTTCTGGAACGACCCCGACGGCAGCCGCTACCGCGACAGCTACTTCGCCACCTACCCCGGCGTGTGGCGGCACGGCGACTGGATCACCGTCACCTCCCGCGGCTCCGTCGTCATCCACGGCCGCTCCGACTCCACGCTCAACCGACAGGGCGTCCGCATGGGATCGGCCGACATCTACGAGGCGGTCGAACGCCTCCCCGAGATCAGGGAATCGCTCGTCGTCGGCGTCGAGCAGCCGGACGGCGGCTACTGGATGCCCCTGTTCGTGCACCTGGCCCCCGGAGCGACCCTCGACGACGCCCTCCTGGACCGCATCAAGCGGACCATCCGCGAACAGCTCTCCCCGCGCCACGTCCCCGACGAGGTCATCGAGGTGCCGGGTGTCCCGCACACCCTCACCGGCAAGCGCATCGAGGTCCCGGTCAAGCGCCTCCTCCAGGGCACCCCGGTGGAGAAGGCGGTCAACCCGGGCTCCATCGACGACCTCGACCTGCTGCGCTTCTACGCGGAGCTGGCCCGCAAGCGCGGCTGAGCCGGGCTCGGCCGACGGAACCGGCCGGCCCCGGACCCCGCCGGACACGACGGCGAGGTCCGGGGCCCGCCGGTCCTCCCCGCACCCGCATCCACCGCGTCGGCGGTCCCGCCGCCCGGACCGCCTTCGCCACCATCACCGCCCTGACCTGCGTCGTTCAATGCCGCCTGGTACGTGATCGCCTCGCGCGACCCCCGTTGTCAGTGCCGCCGGTTACTGTGAGTGAGCATCGATCGACCGTGTACAGGGGGAAACATGGCGCACACCGACCACCAGACCATGCGGCGCGCCCTGCGCCGCGAAGTCGCCGGCACCATCGGCGTGCTGACCGACGAGCACGACTTCCGCGCCATGCGGCGCTACCGCAGCTTCGCCTTCGACGACCACACGACCTACCTCGAACAGGTCGAGGCCCTGCTCAGGTCCCGCGCCTCCCGGGGCGACCACACCACGGTGGCCCTCTTCGACCCGGAGGAGTACGCCGAGTTCTGCGCGGAGACCGGCCTCGACCCCGACCTCCCGTCGAGCCGCGCCCGGTTCACGGCCGAACTCGCCGCCACGGGCGCCACCCTTCCCTACGACGGCCGGCCCCTCGCCGATCTCCTCCCCACCCTCGTCGAGGAGGCCGTCCGGCACGCGACCTGGGAATACGCGGCCACCCTCCTCGCCCGCCTCGGCCCCTGCGCCTCCTGCGGCGAGGACATCGGCCACGCCGCCTTCACCCGGGCCTCCGACCTCCTCGCCCGCATCCTCGACACCGCCCCACCGGGCCACCGGCACCTGGTCTGCAGCGTCTCGGGAACTCCGGAAGCCCTCGTCGCCGTCCTCCACGCCGACGACGATCCCGACGGCGCCACGCAACTGGACGAGGCCGAGGCCCTGGAGTTCACCACCGTCCTCGCCCTCGGCCTCGCCGCGCACAGCCCCGGCGGACTCGTCATGCGGACCACCGCCCCCGGCATCCCCGACCGGGTCTACGGCTGGCGCCTGCGCGGATACGGCCTCGAACCCCTCACCGCCGGGGAGGTCTTCGACGCCTACTGCACCGACGCCGAGTCCGGGGACCTGATCTCCCCGGAGTCGAACGTCGACTACTGCGAGCCACCGGACCTCGGAGAGGGGGATCAGCGGTCGGGCCACCGGCACTGAACCCCGGCGGAGGAACACGAGGAGGGGCGCCCCACCCACGGGTGAAGCGCCCCTCCTCGCACGAAGGCGACCGTCCGGCGGCACCAGGGGACTACTCCCCGGACAGCACCGCCCGGGCCGCGTTGCGCGCCTCCTCGGCACTGTCCGCCGCCCGCGCGGCCGCAGCGGCCCGCTCGCACTGCGCCAGCGTGTACTTCGCCAGCGCCGCCCGGACGTAGGGGATCGACGCCGCGCCCATGGACAGGGAGGTGACCCCGAGCCCGGTCAGCACACACGCGAGCAACGGGTCCGACGCGGCCTCACCGCAGACCCCGCAGCTCCTGCCCTCGGCCCTGGCCGCCTCGGCGGACAGCGCCACCAGGTCGAGCAGCGCCGGCTGCCACGGATCCTGCAGGCGGGACACCGCACCCACCTGGCGGTCGGCGGCGAAGGTGTACTGGGCGAGGTCGTTCGTCCCCAGCGACAGGAACTCGACCTCCTGCAGGATCGAGCGAGCCCGCAGCGCCGCCGAGGGGATCTCGACCATGGCGCCGAACTTCGCCTGCAGCCCCGCCGCCCGGCACGCGTCCGCGAAGGCCTTGGCGTCGGCACGGTCCGCCACCATCGGAGCCATGACCTCCAGGTGGACCGGCAGCCCCTCCGCGGCCCTCGCCAGCGCCGTCAGCTGGGTGCGCAGCACCTCGGGGTGGTCCAGCAGCGTCCGCAGACCGCGCACGCCCAGCGCCGGGTTCGGCTCGTCGGCCGGCGTCAGGAAGTCCAGCGGCTTGTCCGCGCCCGCGTCCAGGACACGCACGACCACCCGGCCCTCGGGGAACGCCTCGAGAACCTGCCGGTAGGCCGCGACCTGCTTCTCCTCGGACGGAGCGTTCTTGTTGTCGTCGAGGAAGAGGAACTCGGTACGGAAGAGACCGACGCCCTCCGCCCCGGCCTCGACCGCGGCTGCCACATCCGCGGGGCCACCGATGTTCGCGAGCAGCGGCACCTTGTGCCCGTCGGCGGTGGCACCCGGCCCGGTCGAGGCGGCCAGCGCCGCCTTGCGCTCGGCCGCCGCGGCCTCGAGCTGCGCCTTCTTCTCCTCGCTCGGGTTCACGAAGATCTCTCCGGTGCTGCCGTCGACGGCGATGACCGTTCCCTCGGCAAGCTCACCGGCGCCCGGCAGCGCCACGACGGCCGGCACACCGAGCGCCCGCGCCAGGATCGCACTGTGGCTGGTCGGACCGCCCTCCTCGGTGACGAAGCCGAGAACCAGAGCCGGGTCCAGCAGCGCCGTGTCGGCAGGCGCGAGGTCACGCGCCACAAGCACGTACGGCTCGTCGCTGTCCGGGACACCCGGCATGGGCACTCCCAGGAGACGGGCGACGATGCGGTTCCGTACGTCGTCGAGGTCGGCCACGCGACCGGCCAGGTACTCCCCGGCCGAGGCCAGCAGCTCGCGGTAGGCGGCGAACGCGTCGTACACCGCGCGCTCGGCCGTACTGCCGACGGCGATGCGCCGCTCCACGTCCGTCATCAGCTCGGGATCCTGGGCCATCATGGCCTGCGCCTCGAGCACCGCCTGGGCCTCGCCCCCCGCCAGATTGCCGCGCGCGATCAGGTCGGCCGCCACGGCTTCCACGGCCTTGCGGGCGCGGCCCTGCTCACGCTCCGCCTCCTGCGCCGGGATCTGCTTGGCAGGCGGTTCCAGCACCGCCGTCCCCATGTGCCGAACCTCGCCGATCGCCACACCGTGGCTGACCCCGACGCCTCGCAGCGTTGTCTCCATCTCACCCGTCTCCGATAGTGCGGCGGGTCCCGCCGCGGTGGTCCATCTACTCGCCGTCCTGACGACGGCACCGACGTCACTGCCAGAGGAAGAGGCTGTCGCCGGCCTTCACATCGCCGCTGTCGCGGAGATCGGAAAGGGCGTCGGCCGTGGCCTCGAGCGCCACGACCGGGCAGATCGGGGACTTGCCGGCGGCCTCCACGGCGGCCGGGTGCCAGCGCACGACGCCCTGCCCCCGCGTGACCGTGTCGCCCTTGCTCACCAGCAGCTCGAAGCCTTCGCCGTTGAGCTGCACCGTGTCGATGCCGAGGTGGGTGAGCACGCCGTGACCCTGCTCGTCGACGACGACGAAAGCGTGCGGGTGGAGAGAGACGACAACTCCGTCCACGGGCGCCACCGCCTCGGAGGGCTCCCGTACGGGATCGATCGCCATGCCCGGGCCGACCATGGCCCCGGAGAAGACCGGGTCCGGCACCGCTGCCAGCCCGATGGCGCGTCCTGCGAGCGGGGACGTCACGGTGGTCATGGGAAGCCTCCCAGAGATGGAGATCTACAAGGGCCGTCACCGCCTGTCCCGGACGGCGCGCTGGCCAGCAGCGTATGTCATACGAAGTACCGGTTCCGTGCGAGTGATCCCGATTCGTGGTCTAGACCACATCCCGCATCGATTTGCACCCACTCGGCGGTCCCGTGTACAGTCGTACTCCCGCTAGGGGCTGAGCGACGCAACCAGGCGTCCTTGCCTCGCGGCGCTCAACTCGTCAGATCCTATCTCCGGGTCACCTCCTGCATGCCCGCAGGACGGTGGTCAGAGCACCGGGGAAACGCTGGTAGAGTTGAGAACACCGAAGGGAAGCGCCCGGAGGAAAGCCCGAGAGGGTGAGTACGAAGGAAGCGTCCGTTCCTTGAGAACTCAACAGCGTGCCAAAAGTCAACG
>NZ_JBITFM010000021.1:88158-124033 GCF_044456065.1 Streptomyces sp. NPDC051041 | reverse complement strand
AGGGTCTCGACGGCGACCCGGGAGGCCGGGTCCTCCTTGAGCAGCGCGTCGAGGATGGTGTCGCTGATCTGGTCAGCGATCTTGTCGGGGTGACCTTCGGTCACGGACTCCGAGGTGAACAGGCGACGGGACACAACGCTCCCTGGGGTTGCAGCGGCTGCTGGCTGATCATGGGCGGACGGCACGGGGAGCTGCACCCGGCGTCGTCCGAGAACAGTTTATCGGTCGCGTTCGGTCACGGGACCCCCGTCTCGTCTCTCGGGAGGGCTGTGACCTGCGGCACGGGCATTCTGCCCAATGGCGAGCGGCCTTGGCCAGGGGCGCCACGCCCGGATGCGCGAGGCCCGGGCGTGTCCCGAGCGGAGGGGATCTTCAGCTCAGCCGCGCGGCGACCAGGTCCCACACCGTGTCGGCCAGGGCCTCCTTCGGCCCGTGCGGCACGGGGGTCTCGCTGCCGTCGGCGCCGAGCACCACGGCCTCGTTCTCCTCGGAGCCGAACGTCTTGCGCTCCCCCACCTCGTTCACCACCAGCAGATCGCATCCCTTGCGCTTCAACTTGGCGCGGCCGTTGGCCAGCACCTCGTCCGTCTCGGCGGCGAAGCCGACGATCACCTGGCCGGGGCGGGCGCGGCTGCCCGAGATCTCCGCGAGGATGTCCGGATTGCGCACCAGGGCGACGGGCTCGGGGTCCTGGTCGTCCTTCTTCTTGATCTTCCCGGCGGCGTAGACCGCCGGACGGAAGTCCGCGACCGCCGCCGCCATGACCACCGCGTCGGCGTCGGCGGCCGCTCCCAGCACCGCCTCGCGCAGCTGTACGGCCGTCCCCACGGGCACGACGTCCACACCCGCCGGATCCGGCAGCGAGGTGTTCGCCGCGATCAGCGTGACGCGGGCGCCGCGCGCGGCGGCGGTGCGGGCGAGGGCGTAGCCCTGCTTGCCGGAGGAGCGGTTGCCGAGGAAGCGGACCGGATCCAGGGGCTCGCGGGTGCCGCCGGCGCTGACGACGACGTGCCGGCCCACGAGGTCCGGCTCGGCCGCGCCCCGGGCGAGCACGCGGCGGCAGACCTCGAAGATCTCCGCCGGGTCGGGCAGGCGGCCCTTGCCGGTGTCGGCGCCGGTGAGCCGGCCGACGGCCGGCTCGATGACGACGGCGCCGCGGCGGCGCAGCGTCGCCACGTTCTCCTGGGTGGCCGGGTGCTCCCACATCTCCGTGTGCATGGCGGGGGCGAAGACGACCGGGCAGCGGGCGGTGAGCAGGGTGTTGGTGAGGAGGTCGTCGGCGAGCCCGTGAGCCGCCCTGGCCAGCGTGTCCGCCGTGGCCGGGGCGACGACCACCAGGTCGGCGTGCTGGCCGATGCGGACGTGCGGGACCTCGTGGACGTCGTCCCAGACCTCGGTGGAGACCGGGTTGCCGGAGAGCGCGGACCAGGTGGCGGCGCCGACGAAGCGCAGCGCGGAGGCGGTGGGGACGACCCGGACGTCGTGACCCGACTCCGTCAGCCTGCGCAGCAGCTCACAGGCCTTGTACGCGGCGATGCCGCCGCTGACCCCCAGAACGACCTTCGGTTTGTCCACCGTCTCTCCCCGGACCTCGGAAACGTGCGCCGCGGCTCCCGGCGCGGGAGTCCATCACACACCGCAGGCCCGGCAGTCGCGCTGCCGGGCCTGTGGAGAAGTCAGCTACGGACTGAGGGAACTACTGCCCCGGGCCCTCGACGGCCTCGGAGGTCAGCAGCCCCGCGTTGATCTCGCGCAGGGCGATCGAGAGCGGCTTCTCGTGGACGTGGGTGTCGACGAGGGGACCGACGTACTCGAGGAGACCCTCGCCGAGCTGCGAGTAGTACGCGTTGATCTGACGGGCACGCTTGGCCGCGTAGATCACGAGGCTGTACTTCGAGTCGGTGGCCTCGAGGAGCTCGTCGATCGGCGGGTTGATGATGCCCTCGGGCGCGGAGATGGAAGAGGACACGCTCTACCTTCCGATGGATGGGAAAGAATCAGTCAGGATCAGCGACGATCACACGACGTCCATCAAGGCTAGCAGCTCGCGCGCCACGTCCTCGACGGAGGTGTTGACCAGGGTCTCGTCGAACTCCGGCTCGGCCGCCAGCTCGATCCTCGCCGCCGCGAGACGGCGTTCGATCACCTCGGGCGGCTCGGTCCCGCGTCCGGTGAGTCTGCGCACGAGCTCCTCCCAGGAGGGCGGAGCCAGGAACACCAGCCGGGCCTCCGGCATGGACGCGCGGACCTGCCGCGCGCCCTGCAGGTCGATCTCCAGCAGGACCGGCTCGCCCGCCTCCAGGCGCTCCAGCACGGCCGCACGCGGCGTGCCGTAGCGGTTGCCGGCGAACTCGGCCCACTCCAGCAGTTCGCCGTTGGCGATGAGCTTGTCCATCTCCTCGTCGGTGACGAAGAAGTAGTGGACCCCGTGCTGCTCACCGGGCCGGGGCCTGCGCGTCGTCGCCGACACGGAGAGCCAGACCTCGGGATGTTCCTTGCGCATATGGGCGACGACCGTGCTCTTGCCGACCCCGGAGGGGCCGGAGAGCACGGTCAGCCGCGGACGTTCACTCATGCAGCGATTATTCCAGCAATCCCGGCGGACCCGGGACTCCCTTCCGGCCGCGGCCGGGGTCAGGAGCCCGTGCTGCCGAACTCGCGCTCCAGGGAGGCGATCTGGTTGGAGCCGAGGCCGCGCACACGACGGCTCTCGGAGATGCCGAGTCGCTCCATGATCTGCTTGGCGCGGACCTTGCCCACGCCCGGCAGGGACTCAAGGAGGGCGGAGACCTTCATCTTGCCGATGACGTCGTTCTCCTGGCCCTGCTTGATGACCTCGTGGAGGGAGGCGCCGGAGTGCTTGAGTCGATTCTTGACCTCGGCCCGCTCCCGGCGAGCCGCGGCGGCCTTTTCGAGCGCGGCTGCGCGCTGTTCAGGGGTAAGGGGCGGAAGAGCCACGCCTACGTCACCTCGGATGTCGAACTGTCGGATACGGACCGGTGAGGAACCTAGTCGCCCCACACCTGGGGAGCCACGAACAACACGCTTGCCCGTTCTCTCCCCCTGCCTCGAGGGCATGGAGGTGCTCCCACTCGTCGGAGACTAGCGGGCAAGTCCGCCAGAGTCAGCGAGAACAGCGGAAAAGTCCTGGTCAGCCTCCGTGAGGTCGGGCATTGAGGACATAATGCCCTCGTTTTGAGCTTGTATCCAGGCCCAGGTCGGCCCCGAGCCGTCCGATGGAGGACTCCCGCATTCCACCACGGCGCCCCCGCAGGGGTCACCCGCGGGCGACCGCGGCCCGGATCTCCTCCGCGAACCGGTCCGCGGCGGCGCGCAGCGCGCCGGCGTCCGGACCGTGCCGCAGCACGCCCCGGCTGACGTTCGGCACGACGTTGCGCACCGCGGCGCGGAACACCCGGGGGAGGTCGGCCGGGGTGGCCCCCTGGGCGCCGATGCCGGGCGCCAGGAGCGGGCCGTTGATGTCCAGGTCGTACGCGGACAGGTCGCCGAGCGTGGCGCCGACCACCGCGCCGAAGGAGCCCAGGGGCTCCTCCCCCGCGTTCTCGGCGGCCAGGTGGGCCAGCATGGTGGCGCCGACGCCGCGGCCGTCGGCGCGGACCGCGTGCTGGACCTCGCCGCCCTCCGGATTGGAGGTCAGCGCCAGCACGAACAGCCCCGCGCCGCTCTCGCGCGCCAGCGCGACGGCCGGGCTCAGCGAGCCGTAGCCGAGGTACGGGGAGACGGTGAGCGCGTCCGAGAACAGCGGGGCGTCCCGGTGCAGGAAGGACTCGGCGTACGCGGCCATGGTGGAGCCGATGTCGCCGCGCTTGGCGTCCATCACGACCAGCGCGCCGGCCTCCCGGGCCTCGCGCACCGTCGTCTCCAGGACGGCGATGCCGCGCGAGCCGAACCGCTCGAAGAACGCGCTCTGCGGCTTGAGCACGGCGACCCGGCCGGCCAGCGCCTCGACGACGGTGCGGCTGAACCGCTCCAGGCCCGCCACGTCGTCGGCCAGGCCCCAGTCGGCGAGCAGCGAGGCGTGCGGGTCGATGCCGACGCACAGGGGGCCGCGTTCGTCCATGGCGCGGCGCAGCCGCGCTCCGAAGGCCTCGGTCATGCCGTCCTCCTCACATCGGCGCCGACCGCGTCGGCGAGGGTGGCGTACGGGCTCCGGCGCAGGCGTGCGGCGAGCCCCTTGTGGACGGCGCGGGCCCAGAAGGGCCCCTCGTAGACGAAGGCGCTGTAGCCCTGGACGAGCGTGGCGCCGGCGAGGATGCGCTGCCAGGCGTCCTCGGCGGTCTCGATGCCGCCGACGCCCACCAGGGTGATGCGGTCGCCCACGCGCGCGTAGAGGCGGCGCAGCACCTCCAGGGAGCGCGCCTTCAGGGGCGCCCCGGACAGCCCCCCGGTCTCCTTCACCAGGGACGGCGGGGCCGTCAGACCGAGTCCCTCGCGCGCGATGGTGGTGTTCGTGGCGATGATCCCGTCCAGACCCAGCTCGACGGCGAGGTCGGCGACGGCGTCGACGTCCTCGTCGGCGAGGTCCGGCGCGATCTTCACCAGCAGCGGGACGCGGCGGTTCGGCACCCGGCGGTCGGCTGCCTCGCGGACGGCGCTCAGCAGGGGGCGCAGCCGGTCGACGGCCTGCAGGTCGCGCAGGCCGGGCGTGTTGGGCGACGACACGTTCACGACCAGGTAGTCGGCGTACGGCGCCAGCCGCTCGGCCGACTTCACGTAGTCGCCGACGGCCTCGGCCTCCGGCACCGCCTTCGTCTTGCCGATGTTGACGCCCACCACGGTCCGGAAGACGGGCCTGCGGGCGGCCAGCCGTGCGGCGACGTCCAGCGAACCGTCGTTGTTGAAGCCCATGCGGTTGATCAGCGCCCGGTCGGCGACGAGCCGGAACAGCCGCTTCCTGGGGTTGCCGGGCTGCGGCTCCCCCGTCACGGTGCCGATCTCGACGTGGTCGAAGCCGAGCATCGCCATCCCGTCGATGCCGGCCGCGTTCTTGTCGAAGCCGGCGGCGAGCCCGAAGGGGCCGTGCATGCGCAGCCCGAACGCCTCGGTGCGCAGTTCCTCGTGGCGGGGCGCGAGCGCGGCGGCGAGGAAGGTGCGCAGCACCGGGATGCGGGCGGCGAGGCGGATCCAGCGGAAGGCCAGGTGGTGGGCCCGCTCGGGGTCCATCCGCTGGAAGACCAGGCGGAAGAAGAGCTTGTACATGGTGTGGGTGTCCCGGGTGTCCTCGTCCAGGGGCCCGTGGGAGGGCTGTGAAGGGGGCTCATGAAGAGGGGGACACCGTTCCCGGTGTCCCCCTCGGGTCCGTCAGTCGCGGGCCGCGATCAGGAATTCCGCGTGTTCCTGGAGGGAGCGGACGCCGACGTCGCCGTGGTGGAGGGCGTCGATGCCCTGGACCGCGGCGGCCAGGGCCTGGACGGTGGTCAGGCAGGGCACGGAGCGGGCCACGGCCGCGGTGCGGATGTCGTAGCCGTCCAGGCGGCCGCCGGTGCCGTAGGGGGTGTTGACGATGAGGTCGACCTCGCCGTCGTGGATGAGCTGGACGATGGTCTTCTCGCCGTTCGGGCCGGGGCCCTCGGACTGCTTGCGCACCACGGTGGCGTGGATGCCGTTGCGCTTGAGCACCTCGGCGGTGCCGGAGGTGGCCAGCAGCTCGAAGCCGTGCGCGACCAGCTCACGCGCCGGGAAGATCATCGAGCGCTTGTCCCGGTTGGCGACCGAGATGAACGCCCGCCCCTTGGTCGGCAGCGGCCCGTAGGCGCCCGCCTGGGACTTGGCGTAGGCGGTGCCGAAGACGGAGTCGATGCCCATCACCTCGCCGGTGGAGCGCATCTCCGGGCCCAGGACGGTGTCGACGCCCCGGCCGGAGGCGTCCCGGAACCGGCTCCAGGGCAGCACGGCCTCCTTGACGGAGATCGGCGCGTCCAGCGGCAGCTCGCCGCCGTCCCCGCGGGCCGGCAGCAGTCCCTCGGCGCGCAGCTCGGCGATGGTCGCGCCCAGCGAGATCCGGGCGGCGGCCTTGGCCAGCGGCACCGCGGTGGCCTTGGAGGTGAAGGGCACGGTGCGCGAGGCGCGCGGGTTGGCCTCCAGGACGTAGAGGATGTCCCCGGCCATGGCGAACTGGATGTTGATCAGACCGCGCACGCCGACCCCGCGCGCGATGGCCTCCGTGGAGGTCCGCAGCCGCTTGATGTCGAAGCCGCCCAGCGTGATCGGCGGCAGCGCGCACGCGGAGTCGCCGGAGTGGATGCCGGCTTCCTCGATGTGCTCCATCACGCCGCCGAGGTACAGCTCCTCGCCGTCGTACAGCGCGTCGACGTCGATCTCGATCGCGTCGTCGAGGAACCGGTCCACCAGCACCGGCCGGGACGGGCTGATCTCGGTCGACTCCGCGATGTAGGACTGGAGCCGGGTCTCGTCGTACACGATCTCCATGCCCCGCCCGCCCAGCACGTAGGAGGGGCGGACCAGGACCGGGTAGCCGATCTCGTCGGCGATCGCCTTGGCCTCGGCGAAGGTGGTGGCGGTGCCGTGCTTGGGGGCCGGCAGGCCCGCCTCGGCCAGCACCCGCCCGAAGGCGCCCCGGTCCTCGGCCGCGTGGATCGCCTCCGGAGGCGTGCCGACGATGGGCACGCCGTTGTCCTTCAGCGCCTGCGCCAGGCCCAGCGGGGTCTGCCCGCCCAGCTGCACGACGACGCCCGCGACGGGGCCGGCCTGCCGCTCGGCGTGCACGATCTCCAGCACGTCCTCCAGCGTCAGCGGCTCGAAGTACAGCCGGTCGGAGGTGTCGTAGTCGGTGGAGACCGTCTCCGGGTTGCAGTTGACCATCACCGTCTCGTACCCGGCCTCGCTCAGCGCGAAGGAGGCGTGCACGCACGAGTAGTCGAACTCGATGCCCTGGCCGATGCGGTTCGGCCCCGACCCCAGGATGATCACGGCCGGCTTCTCGCGCGGGGCGACCTCGCTCTCCTCGTCGTAGGAGGAGTAGAAGTACGGCGTCTTCGCGGCGAACTCCGCCGCGCAGGTGTCGACCGTCTTGTACACCGGGCGGATGCCCAGCGCGTGCCGCACCTCGCGCACCACGTCCTCGCGCAGGCCGCGGATCTCGGCGATCTGCTGGTCGGAGAAGCCGTGCCGCTTGGCCTCGGCGAGCAGGTCCGCGGTCAGCTCCGGGGCGGCCGCCAGGTCGTCGGCGATCTCCTTGATCAGGAAGAGCTGGTCGACGAACCAGGGGTCGATCCGCGTGGCCTCGAAGACCTCCTCCGCCGTGGCGCCCGCGCGGATGGCCTGCATGACCGTGTTGATCCGGCCGTCGGTGGGGCGCCGGGACTCCTGAAGCAGCCGGTCCTTGTCGCCGGGGTCGCCGACGAAGGTGAACTGGCTGCCCTTCTTCTCCAGCGAGCGCAGCGCCTTCTGGAACGCCTCGGTGAAGTTGCGGCCGATCGCCATCGCCTCGCCGACCGACTTCATCGTCGTCGTCAGCGTCGAGTCGGCCTGCGGGAACTTCTCGAACGCGAACCGGGGCGCCTTGACGACCACGTAGTCCAGGGTCGGCTCGAAGGAGGCCGGCGTCTCCTGCGTGATGTCGTTCGGGATCTCGTCCAGGGTGTAGCCGACGGCGAGCTTGGCCGCGATCTTGGCGATCGGGAAGCCGGTCGCCTTGGAGGCGAGCGCCGAGGAGCGCGACACGCGCGGGTTCATCTCGATGACGATCACCCGCCCGTCGGCCGGGTTCACCGCGAACTGGATGTTGCAGCCGCCGGTGTCCACGCCGACCTCGCGGATCACCGCGATGCCGACGTCCCGCAGGATCTGGTACTCCCGGTCGGTCAGCGTCATCGCCGGCGCCACCGTGATCGAGTCACCGGTGTGCACGCCCATCGGGTCGAAGTTCTCGATGGAGCAGACGACCACGACGTTGTCGTGCTTGTCGCGCATCAGCTCCAGCTCGTACTCCTTCCAGCCGAGGATGGACTCCTCCAGGAGCACCTCGGTGGTGGGCGAGAGCGCGAGACCGGTGCCCGCGATGCGGCGCAGCTCCTCCTCGTCGTGCGCGAAGCCGGAACCGGCGCCGCCCATGGTGAAGGAGGGGCGGACCACGACCGGGTAGCCGCCGAGCTCCTCGACGCCGGCGAGGACCTCGTCCATGGTGTGGCAGATGACCGAGCGGGCGGACTCGCCGTGCCCGATCTTCCTGCGGACCTCCTCCACGACCTCCTTGAACCGCTCGCGGTCCTCGCCCTTGTGGATGGCCTCGACGTTGGCGCCGATGAGCTCGACGCCGTACTTCTCCAGGACCCCGCTCTCGTGCAGCGAGATCGCGGTGTTGAGGGCCGTCTGGCCGCCCAGGGTGGGCAGCAGGGCGTCCGGCCGCTCCTTGGCGATGATCTTCTCGACGAACTCGGGGGTGATCGGCTCGACGTAGGTGGCGTCGGCGATCTCCGGGTCGGTCATGATCGTCGCCGGGTTGGAGTTGACCAGGATGACGCGCAGGCCCTCGGCCTTGAGCACGCGGCACGCCTGGGTGCCGGAGTAGTCGAACTCGGCGGCCTGGCCGATGACGATCGGGCCGGAGCCGATGACCAGGACGGACTGGATATCGGTGCGCTTAGGCACGCTGGCCCTCCATGAGCTTCACGAAGCGGTCGAACAGGTAGGCGGCGTCGTGCGGGCCGGCCGCCGCTTCGGGGTGGTACTGGACGCTGAAGGCCGGCTTGTCGAGGAGCCGGAGGCCCTCCACCACGTTGTCGTTGAGGCAGACGTGGGAGACCTCGGCGCGGCCGAAGGGGGTCTCGGAGACCTCGTCGAGCGGGGCGTCGACGGCGAAGCCGTGGTTGTGCGCGGTGACCTCGACCTTGCCGGTCGTGCGGTCCTGCACGGGCTGGTTGATGCCGCGGTGGCCGTACTTCAGCTTGTAGGTGCCGAAGCCGAGCGCGCGGCCCAGGATCTGGTTGCCGAAGCAGATCCCGAACAGCGGGGTGCCGCGCTCCAGGACGCCCTGCATGACGGAGACGGGGTGGTCGGCGGTGGCGGGGTCGCCGGGGCCGTTGGAGAAGAACACCCCGTCCGGGTCCACGGCGTACACGTCCTCGACGGTCGCCGTGGCGGGCAGCACGTGCACCTCGATGCCGCGCTGGGCCATGCGGTACGGGGTCATGCCCTTGATGCCCAGGTCGACCGCGGCGACGGTGAGCCGCTTCGCGCCGATCGCCGGGACGACGTACGGCTCGGTGGTGGCGACCTCGGCGGACAGGTCGGCGCCCGTCATCTGGGGAGCCTCCTGGACGCGGGCCAGCAGCGTGGCGTCGTCCCGGATCGCGTCGCCGCTGAAGATGCCCACGCGCATGGCGCCCCGCTCGCGCAGGTGCCGGGTCAGCGCCCGGGTGTCGACGCCGGCGATGCCGACCACGCCCTGCGCGGCCAGTTCCTCGTCCAGCGTGCGCCGGGCGCGCCAGCTGGACGGCACGCGCGCGGGGTCCCGTACGACGTACCCCGCCACCCAGATCCGCCTCGACTCGGGGTCCTCGTCGTTGACGCCGGTGTTGCCGACGTGCGGGGCGGTCATCACCACGACCTGGCGGTGGTACGACGGGTCGGTGAGGGTCTCCTGGTAGCCGGTCATGCCGGTGGAGAACACCGCCTCGCCGAAGGTCTCCCCCACCGCTCCGTAGGCACGGCCGCGGAAGATCCGGCCGTCCTCCAGGACGAGTACGGCGGGAGTCTTGCCGGCTCCCCTTGTGGAGGTCGTCATCGTTCGGCGCCTTCCGTCGTGTTCGTGTTGCTCATGGAGTTGATCGCGTCGACCCACGCGTTGTGCTCGGCCGCCCGGTCGGAGCGGAAGCCGGAGTCGATCAGTTTCCCGCCGTGGGCCCAGGTCACCACGAGGAGACCGCCCTCGGTGAGGACCTTGCCGGCGATGCCCTTGTCGAGCCGGGCACCGCGCAGCGCGGCGGCGGGGACGAAGAAGTCCGTCGCGCCGGGGCGCACGACGTCCAGGCCCGCGTCCGTCAGCGTGAGCTCGACACGGCTGCGGGTGCCCAGGCCGTGCGCCACGATGCGGTCCAGCCACTGCCCGGCGGTGGTCGAGCCGTGGTAGCGGCCGCTCGTCGTCAGTCTCGGCTCGCCCGGTTCGACGGGCGCGACGGGCAGGTCGGGCAGGTCGCCCTGGAGGGTGCCGCGCCACTTCCAGCCCTCGCGCATCAGCCAGTAGACGAGCGCGACGAACAGGGCGAGGCCGACGACCCAGCCGATGCGGGCCGCCCAGTCGGTCACTTCCGCCGATTCCCTCTCGGCGGCCAGCAGGATCACAGGTGTCATGTGAGCTTCCCGTCGACGAGCGTGGCCTTGCCCCGCAGCCAGGTGTGCGTCACACGGCCCGGCAGCTCGCGCCCCTCGTAGGGGGTGTTGCGGCTGCGCGAGGCGAAGTCCGCGGGGTCCACCCGGCCACGGTATGCCGTGTCGACGAGGACGAGGTTGGCGGGCTCACCTGCCGAGACGGGACGGCCGTGCCCGGTGGCCCGGCCGATCCGCGCGGGCGTGAAGGACATCCGGTCGGCGACGCCGGCCCAGTCCAGCAGGCCCGTGTCGACCATGGTCTCCTGGACCACCGACAGCGCGGTCTCCAGGCCGACCATGCCCATGGCGGCGGCGGCCCACTCGCAGTCCTTGTCCTCGTGCGGGTGCGGGGCGTGGTCGGTGGCGACGATGTCGATCGTGCCGTCGGCGAGCGCCTCGCGCAGCGCCATCACGTCGCGCTCGGTGCGCAGCGGCGGGTTGACCTTGTAGACCGGGTCGTAGGTGCGCACCAGCTCGTCGGTGAGCAGGAGATGGTGGGGGGTGACCTCGGCGGTGACCTGGATGCCGCGGGACTTGGCCCAGCGGACGATCTCCACGGACCCGGCGGTCGACAGGTGGCAGATGTGCACGCGGGAGCCGACGTGGTCGGCGAGCAGGACGTCGCGGGCGATGATCGACTCCTCGGCCACCGCGGGCCAGCCGCCGAGCCCCAGCTCGGCGGAGACGACGCCCTCGTTCATCTGGGCGCCCTCGGTCAGGCGCGGCTCCTGCGCGTGCTGGGCGACGACGCCGCCGAAGGCCTTCACGTACTCCAGGGCCCGGCGCATGATCACGGCGTCGTGGACGCACTTGCCGTCGTCGGAGAAGACGGTGACGCCGGCGGCCGACTCGTGCATGGCGCCCAGCTCGGCGAGGTTGCGCCCCTCCAGGCCGACGGTGACGGCGCCGACGGGCTGCACGTCGCAGTAGCCGTGCTCCCGGCCGAGCCGCCAGACCTGCTCGACGACGCCGGCCGTGTCGGCCACGGGGAAGGTGTTCGCCATGGCGAACACGGCGGTGTAGCCGCCGGAGGCCGCCGCGCGCGTGCCGGTGAGCACGGTCTCGGAGTCCTCACGGCCGGGCTCGCGCAGGTGGGTGTGCAGGTCGACCAGGCCCGGCAGCAGCACCTTGCCGTCGGCCTCGACGACCTCGGCGCCCCCGGCGCTCAGGCCCGCGCCCACCTCGGCGATGGTCCCGCCGTCGATCAGCACGTCCTGCGGTGCGCCGCCGAGCACCCGCGCACCGCGGATCAGGGTCTTGCTCATGGTCTTACTTCTCCTCCGTGGTGCGGGTGTGGGTGACGGCGGGTTCGTTGCCCCCGAGCAGCAGGTAGAGCACGGCCATCCGGATGGAGACGCCGTTGGCGACCTGCTCGACGACGGTGCAGCGGTCGGAGTCGGCGACCTCGGCGGTGATCTCCATGCCGCGGACCATCGGGCCGGGGTGCATCACGATGGCGTGCTCGGGCATCCGCGCCATGCGGTCGCCGTCGAGGCCGTAGCGGCGCGAGTACTCGCGCTCGGTCGGGAAGAAGGCGGCGTTCATGCGCTCGCGCTGGACGCGCAGCATCATCACCGCGTCGGACTTGGGCAGCGTGGAGTCGAGGTCGTACGACACCTCGCACGGCCAGGACCCGACGCCGACCGGCAGCAGGGTCGGCGGGGCGACCAGGGTGACCTCGGCGCCGAGGGTGTGCAGCAGGTCGACGTTGGAGCGGGCGACCCGGCTGTGCAGGACGTCGCCGACGATCGTGACGCGCCGGCCGGCGAGGTCCTGGCCGATCCCGGCGTCCCGCCCGACCAGGCGGCGGCGCATGGTGAAGGCGTCCAGCAGGGCCTGGGTGGGGTGCTGGTGGGTGCCGTCGCCGGCGTTGACGACGACGGCGTCGATCCAGCCGGAGTTGGCGAGGCGGTACGGGGCGCCGGAGGCGCCGTGCCGGATGACGACGGCGTCGACGCCCATGGCTTCCAGGGTCTGGGCGGTGTCCTTCAGGGACTCGCCCTTCGACACCGACGACCCCTTGGCGGAGAAGTTGATGACGTCCGCGGACAGCCGCTTCTCGGCGGCCTCGAAGGAGATCCGGGTCCGCGTGGAGTCCTCGAAGAAGAGGTTGACGATCGTGCGGCCGCGCAGGGTCGGCAGCTTCTTGATCGGCCGGTCGGCGACCCTGGCCATCTCCTCGGCGGTGTCGAGGATCAGGACGGCGTCGTCGCGGGTGAGGTCGGCGGCCGAGATGAGGTGACGCTGCATCGTGCAGGCTCCGTAAGGAAGTTCATTCAGGAGAATTCGGGCACGCGGGGGCGTGCGGGGACGGCCGTACGACGGCGGCGTACGGCCCTGCGTCAGTGCTGCGTGCCCGCGGCGGTCCGCCTCGCGCCGAGCAGCACGGTGTCGCGGCCGTCCTCCTCGGCGAGCTGGACCTTGACCGTCTCCCGCAGCGACGTGGGGAGGTTCTTGCCGACGTAGTCGGCGCGGATGGGCAGCTCGCGGTGGCCGCGGTCGACGAGGACCGCGAGCTGCACCGCGCGGGGGCGCCCGATGTCGTTCAGCGCGTCGAGGGCGGCGCGGATGGTGCGGCCGGAGAAGAGCACGTCGTCGACGAGGACGACCAGCCTGCCGTCGACGCCGTCACCGGGGATCTCGGTGCGGGCCAGCGCACGCGGCGGGTGCATGCGCAGGTCGTCGCGGTACATGGTGATGTCGAGCGAGCCGGAGGGGACCTTGCGCTCGGTGATCTGCTCCAGCTTGACGGCGAGCCGCCGGGCGAGGAAGACGCCCCGGGTCGGGATGCCGAGGAGCACGACGTCGTCGGCGCCCTTGGCGCGTTCGACGATCTCGTGGGCGATGCGGGTCAGCACCCGCGCGATGTCGGGCCCTTCGAGAACGGGCCGCGCATCGGACTGCGTGTCCATACGAAACGGACCTCCTTCTCCGCCTCACGGGACGGACCTTAAAGGACGTCGGAATTGCGTCATCCACGGTAGCAGGCTCCGCCGGCCGCTCCGTTCACCCCCCGGGCGTCTCTTTTTCACCCGCTCGGCCCAGCGGACCGCCGATATCACGGAAGGAGCGGTGCGGACCATCCGGCTTGACGCGAGAGAGTAACGCTGCGTAACCTCACAGTGAGTTACCAGCCGCGCGGCCTGGACATCGAGCCAGTCGCGTCGACACAGTGTCCGGGGAGCCATATGTCCAGCGAATACGCCAAACAGCTCGGGGCCAAGCTCCGGGCGATCCGCACCCAGCAGGGCCTTTCCCTCCACGGTGTCGAGGAGAAGTCCCAGGGACGCTGGAAGGCCGTCGTGGTCGGCTCGTACGAGCGCGGCGACCGTGCCGTGACCGTGCAGCGCCTCGCCGAGCTGGCGGATTTCTACGGCGTTCCCGTGCAGGAGCTGCTTCCGGGCACCACGCCGGGCGGCGCCGCCGAGCCGCCGCCGAAGCTGGTCCTGGACCTGGAGCGGCTGGCCACCGTGCCGGTCGAGAAGGCGGGCCCGCTGCAGCGGTACGCCGCCACGATCCAGTCTCAGCGCGGTGACTACAACGGCAAGGTGCTCTCGATCCGCCAGGACGACCTGCGCACGCTCGCCGTCATCTACGACCAGTCGCCCTCGGTCCTGACCGAGCAGCTGATCAGCTGGGGCGTGCTGGACGCGGACGCGCGCCGCGCGGTGGCGTCCCACGAGGAGAGCTGAGCTTCCCCGCCTTCCGCAGAAACGTGGCGCCCGGGGGGGGGGGGGCGGGCACGGGGGGGCGCCCCCCCCCCCCGGGGGGGGGGGGGGGGGGGGCCCCGGGGGGGGGGGGGGGCGCCCCCGCCGGGGGGGGGGGGGGCCCCGGGGCGGGCCCGCCCCCCCCCGCCCGCCCCCGCCCGGGGGGGGGGGGGGGGGGGGACGCCCCGGGCCCCCCCCCCCCCGGCGGCTTTGTGCGGGCGTCGGGAGCCTCGGGGGCGGGGCAAAGAGCGCCCGGGCGTGTCGGAGGGCCCGCAGCAGTCGTGCTGCGGGCCCTCCCGCGCTGCGTGCCTGTGCGGCCTGGCCGGTCTCTCACGCCTCTTCGCGGCGCAGCGAGGGCTTCAGGTCCTTCAGGCGGCCGAGCAGGCCGTTGACGAACGAGGGCGACTCGTCCGTGGAGAACTCCTTCGCCAGCTGCACCATCTCGTCGAGGACGACGGCGTCCGGGGTCTCGTCGACCCAGATCAGCTCGTAGGCGCCGAGGCGCAGGATGTTCCGGTCGACGACCGGCATCCGGTCGAGCGTCCAGCCGACCGCGTACTGGGCGATCAGCTCGTCGATGCGCTTCGCGTGCTCCGCGTAGCCCTCGACGAGCTGCATCGTGTACTCGCTCACCGGCGGCTGCCGGGGGTCGGTCCGGGAGAGCCGGATCCAGTCCGCGAGGACCGTCTGGACGTCGGCGCCGCGCTGGTCGCCCTCGAAGAGGATCTGGAAGGCGCGCTTGCGAGCCGTGTTGCGGGCGGCCACGGTTAGCTGTTCACCCGGCCGAGGTAGTCGCTGGTGCGGGTGTCGACCTTGATCTTCTCACCGGTGGTGATGAAGAGCGGCACCTGGATCTGGTGACCGGTCTCCAGGGTGGCGGGCTTGGTGCCGCCGGTGGAACGGTCGCCCTGGACGCCCGGCTCGGTCTCGGCGACGGTCAGCTCGACGGCGGCCGGGAGCTCGACGAAGAGCACCTCGCCCTCGTGCTGGGCCACGGTGGCCTCGAAGCCCTCGATCAGGAAGTTGGCGGCGTCGCCGACGACCTTGCGGTCGATGTGCAGCTGGTCGTAGGTCTCCAGGTCCATGAAGACGAAGTAGTCGCCGTCCATGTAGGAGAACTGCATGTCCCGCTTGTCGACGGTGGCGGTGTCGACCTTGACGCCGGCGTTGAACGTCTTGTCGACGACCTTGCCGGAGAGCACGTTCTTGAGCTTGGTGCGCACGAAGGCCGGGCCCTTGCCGGGCTTGACGTGCTGGAACTCGACGACGGACCAGAGCTGGCCGCCTTCGAGCTTGAGCACCATGCCGTTCTTGAGGTCGTTCGTGGAAGCCACGGTTGCGGAATCTCCTGGACTGACGTGGACGACCCCGGGGCACGGGCCGAGCGGCGCCGGGGAGGTCCGGGTGCGTTCCCGCGTCGTTCGGTGCGTGCTCCCGGTGTGCCGGACGAAGGTCCCCGGAGCGGAGCTGCCGGGGGCTTCGAGCGGTGCGGCGGGAGTGCGTGCCGGGCGGCGGGGGGACGTGCCGGGACTTCCCTGGGTCACTACAGCGCGAGCAGCTCCTTGGTCGTGATGGTGAGTAGCTCGGGTCCGCCGTCCGCCTCGGGGCGGACGACGAGCGTGTCATCGATCCGGACGCCGCCCCGGCCCGGGAGGTGGACCCCCGGTTCGACGGTGACCGGCACGCAAGCGTCCAGTTTACCCATGGCCGCCGGGGTCAGCTGCGGGTCCTCGTCGTTTTCCAGTCCGACTCCGTGCCCCATGGTGGCGGGGAGGCCCTCCGCGTACCCGGCGGAGTCCAGCACCTGACGTGCGGCACGGTCCACGTCGCGGCAGGAGGCGCCGGGGACCAGGCTCTCCCGGCCGGCGCGCTGGGCGGCGAAGACGAGGTCGTACAGCTCGATCTGCCAGTCGGCGGGCGAGGTGCCGATGACGAACGTACGGCCGATCTCGCAGCGGTAGCCGCGATAGGCGGCCCCCAGGCAGACGGAGAGGAAGTCGCCCTCCTCGACCCGCCGGTCGGTGGGCCGGTGACCGCGCCGGCCGGCGTGGGGGCCGGCGGCCACGGAGGTCGGGAAGGCGGGCCCGTCGGCGCCGTGGTCGACGAGCCGCCGCTCCAGTTCCAGCGCGAGGTGCCGTTCGGTGCGGCCGACGAGGATGGACTCCAGCAGTTCGCCCAGGGCCTGGTCGGCGATCTCGGCGCCGATCCTCAGGCAGGAGATCTCCTCCTCGTCCTTCACGACCCTGAGCTGCTCGACCGCGCAGCCCAGGTCGGCCGGCCGCAGCCGGGGCGCGACCGCGCGGACGGCCCGGTGCCGGGCCACGGTGAGGTGGTGCTCCTCGACGGCGAGCGAGTCGGCGCCCTGGGCCGCGGCCAGGCCGGCGGCGACGACGGCCGGGTCGCCGCCCGGTGACGGCAGGGTCTGCACCCGCAGGGCCTCGTCGAGCCGCCCCGGTACGGAGGGGTCGCCCGGGGGGCCGGCGCACACCAGCAGGTCCTCGGTCCTGCCCAGCAGCAGGACCGCGTCCCGCGGGGCGGCGCCCGCGAGGTAGCGCACGTTGGCGGGCCGGGACACCAGCGCCGCCGCGCTGCCGCCCGCGTTGCAGCGTTCCCGTAGCCGCGTCCGGCGGGCCGCGTACACCTCTGACATGTGCCGAGCCTACGAGCCGCGACCGGGTGGCGCCGGTCGAGCGGGGCCGACCGGGCGGTGGCCGGGGGCGGCGGAGCGGCACGTCCGCGCGCAGGGCGTCCGCCGGTGCCGGCCGCGGGGACCGCGCCCGCCCCGGCTACGGCGGGCCCGTCCCCGCGGCGGCTACCACTTGGGCGGGCTGGCCAGCGAGCGGGCGAGCACGTCGTCCAGGACCCGGGCCGTCTCCGGGACGCCGAGCTGGGAGTTGTCGATGATGGGCAGGCCGGAGCCGTACCAGCCGGCCATGCGGCCGTGGATGCGGGCGACCTCCTCGTCGGTGAGGCGGCGGTTGCCGGTGCGCTCGGCGTTGCGCTCCAGGACCACGTCCAGGCCGGGCAGGAGGACCACCGGCAGCAGGCCGGGACCCACATGGCGTTTCCAGCCGCCGAGCCCGACGACGGGACGGTCGGGGAAGACGGCGTCGTCGAGGATGCACGAGATGCCGTTGGCGAGGAAGTTGCGCGCGGCGAAGCCGCAGGTGCGGCGGGCCAGGCGGTACTGGGCCTCGGAGTTGTCGTTCCACCCCGACTGGGGGTCGGCGAAGCCCGAGCGGACCCATTCGCGCACGTCGTCGAGGCTGATGTGGGCGGTGGGGACCCGGCGGTGGTCCGCCCAGTACTTGGCGACGCTGGTCTTCCCGGCGCCCGCGGGCCCGATGAGCAGCACGGCGAGCGTGGCGGTGCCCGGGTCGGGGGCGGCGGGCGCGGCCGGGGGCGCGCCGGACGCGGCGACGGGGCCGCCGGGCGGCAGCGGTAGGTGCCCGGTGGTGTCCGGCGCGGGCGGTACCGGGACGTGCCGCGGGGCCGCGGGGTGCGGGGCCGGTGCGGGCGGGGGCCCGGGATACCCCGGTGCGGGAGGCGGCGGGGGCACGGGGGCGGGGCCCTGGTGCGCGCCCGGGTGATGCGGACCCGGGTGGTGTGCGGCCGGCGGCCAGCCGGCGGCCGGTCCGTGCCCCGGCTGGTGGGGCGGCGGCAGCGGAGAACCCACTGCGTGCTGCATCCGGTGCCACTCCGTCTCGTACAGGCGATGGGCGCTGACAGCGGGGTACCCGCTCTCCCCCACAGCCTAAAGGGCGTGGGGGCCGCCCCCGGCCGAACGGTACCGCCCCCTGCCGTCGTCCGGTGAACGACCGGGGGCGGCCCGAAGTGCCCGCCGCCGCAGGGCGGACGGGGGCGGGCGGCGGCCGGGGCGCCTACTGTCCGACTTCGCCGTACGCGGCGAGCAGCACGGCCGGGTCGGGGCCCTCCAGGACGGTGGGCTTGGCCAGGCCGTCCAGGACGATGAAGCGCAGCAGGTCGCCGCGGGACTTCTTGTCGACCTTCATCGCCTCCAGCAGCTTGGGCCACTGGTCGTAGCGGTAGTGCAGCGGCAGTCCGACCGCTTCGAGGACGGTGCGGTGGCGGTCGGCGGTGGCGTCGTCCAGGCGGCCCGCGAGACGGCCGAGTTCGGCGGCGAAGTGCATGCCCACCGACACCGCGGCACCGTGGCGCCACTTGTAGCGCTCGTTCTTCTCGATGGCGTGGCCGAGGGTGTGCCCGTAGTTGAGGATCTCGCGCCGGCCCGACTCCTTCAGGTCGGACGAGACGACGTCGGCCTTGACCCGGATGGACCGCTCGATCAGCTCGGCGGTGTGCGGGCCGGCCGGGGTGCGGGCGGCCTGGGGGTCGGACTCGATGAGGTCGAGGATCACCGGGTCGGCGATGAAGCCCGCCTTGATGACCTCCGCGAGGCCCGAGACGTAGTCGTTGACCGGCAGCGAGTCCAGCGCGGCCAGGTCGCACAGGACGCCGGCCGGCGGGTGGAAGGCGCCGACGAGGTTCTTGCCCTCGGCGGTGTTGATGCCGGTCTTGCCGCCGACGGCCGCGTCGACCATGGCCAGCACGGTCGTCGGGACGGCGATCCAGCGCACCCCGCGCAGCCAGGTCGCGGCCACGAATCCGGCCAGGTCGGTCGTGGCGCCGCCGCCGACGCCGACGACGACGTCGGTGCGGGTGAACCCGGACTGGCCGAGCGCCTTCCAGCAGTAGGCGGCGACCTCGGCGGTCTTGGCCTCCTCGGCGTTGGGCACCTGGATGGCGATCGCCTCGTAGCCCTGCTCGGCCAGGTCGGCCCGGAGCGCGTCACCGGTCTCGGCGAGCGCCTCGGGGTGGACGACGGCGACCCGCCTGGCCTTCGGTCCGACCAACCCGCCCAGTTCACCGAGCAGTTGGCGGCCCACCAGGACCTCGTACGGCTCGGTGCCCGCGGTGCCGCCCACCTGGATGCGGGTGACTGCCTCGCTCATGCTTCCTTCAACTCCAGTGCGTCCAGGACGGCTCGGGTGACTTCCTCGGGGGTGCGCCCGTCGGTCGGTACGACGGCGGTGGCGACCTCCTCGTACAGGTGCCGGCGCGCCTCCATCAGCTCCCGCCACTGCTTGCGCGGGTTGACCGCCAGCAGCGGGCGGGCCGTGTTGAGGCCGGTCCGCCGCACCGCCTCCTCCACGTCCATCGACAGGTACACCACCCGCCGGCCGGCCAGCAGGGCGCGCGTGCCGGCGTCCAGGACCGCGCCGCCGCCCAGGGCCAGGACGCCGTCGTGCTCGGCGACCGCCCGGGTCACCGCCTCCTTCTCCAGCGCCCGGAAGGCCGCCTCGCCCTCGTCCACGAAGATCTCGGCGATGGTGCGGCCCTGCGCGGCCACGATGTCGTCGTCGGTGTCCCGGTAGCCGGCCCCGAGCCGCTCGGCCAGCAGCCGGCCGACGGTGGACTTGCCCACCCCCATCGGGCCGACCAGGACGATCAGCGGCGAGCTCATCGGACGGCCAGGTTCTCGAGGTAGCTCCGCACGTTGCGGCGGGTCTCGGTCACGCTGTCGCCGCCGAACTTCTCCGCGACCGCGTCCGCCAGCACGAGGGCCACCATCGCCTCGGCGACGATGCCGGCCGCCGGCACCGCGCACACGTCCGAGCGCTGGTGGTGGGCCTGGGCCGGCTCGCCCGTGGTGACGTCCACCGTCCGCAGCGCCCGCGGCACGGTCGCGATCGGCTTCATCGCCGCCCGCACCCGCAGCAGCTCACCGGTGGACAGTCCGCCCTCGGTGCCCCCGGACCGCCCGGTGGCCCGCCGGATGCCCTCGTCCGTGGTGACGATCTCGTCGTGCGCCTGGGAGCCGGGCACCCGCGCCAGCTCGAACCCGTCGCCGACCTCGACGCCCTTGATCGCCTGGATGCCCATCAGCGCCGCCGCCAGCCGCGCGTCCAGCCGCCGGTCCCAGTGGACGTGCGAGCCGAGGCCCACCGGCACGCCGTACGCCAGCACCTCGACCACGCCGCCGAGGGTGTCGCCGTCCTTGTGGGCCTGGTCGATCTGGGCGACCATCGCCTTGGAGGCGTCCGCGTCCAGGCAGCGCACCGGGTCGGCGTCCAGCTTCTCCACGTCGGCCGGGGTCGGGTACACGCCGTGGGGCGCCCTGGCGTCCGCCAGCTCCACGACGTGGGAGACGATCTCGACGCCGGCCGTCTCCTTCAGGTACGACCGGGCCACCGCGCCGAGCGCCACCCGGGCCGCGGTCTCGCGGGCGGAGGCGCGCTCCAGGATCGGCCGGGCCTCGTCGAACCCGTACTTCTGCATGCCGGCCAGGTCGGCGTGGCCGGGACGCGGCCGGGTCAGCGGGGCGTTGCGGGCCAGGCCCGCCAGCACCTCCGGGTCGACCGGGTCGGCCGCCATGACCTGCTCCCACTTGGGCCACTCGGTGTTGCCCACCATGATCGCCACCGGGGAGCCCAGGGTGAGACCGTGCCGGACACCGCCGAGGAAGGTCACCTCGTCCCGCTCGAACTTCATCCGCGCACCGCGCCCGTAGCCCAGCCGCCGCCGCGCGAGGTGGTCCGCCACCATGTCCGTGGTGATCGGCACGCCGGCGGGAAGACCCTCCAGCGTCGCGACGAGTGCGGGACCGTGGGACTCCCCCGCGGTCAGCCAACGCAGCCTGCTCAACGGTGCTCCTCAGTGCTCGCGCCCCGGTACTGCCCTGCGTACGCGCGTCCTCGCGTACGGCGACGGCGCGACCGGGTGCGCGGCCCCGGTCCGCCACCTCCGATCCTCCCACGTCCGGCTCCCGGCCCCGGCCCGCGGTCCATCAGGCGGACGGCACGGCCCGGATCCGGCGGCAGGCCGGTGGACGCGGGCCGTCCTCCCCGCTAGGTTCCGCGCCCCGCGGAACCTAGCGGGCCGCCAGCGCGTGCTCGCCCGCTCTTCGCATGGCCTCCACCGGCGCCGGGGCGCGTCCCGTCATCTGCTCGACCTGCAGCACCGCCTGGTGCACCAGCAGGTCGAGGCCGCTGACGACGGCCCCGCCGTGCGCCGACCAGCGGGCGGCGAGCGCGGTCGGCCACGGGTCGTACAGCACGTCGAACAGGGTGGCGGGCATCTCGGGGACGGCGGAGGCGAGCGCGTCGGTCGTCCCGGACGGCGTGGTGGCGACGACGAGCGGGGCGCGCAGCGCCTCGGCCGCGTCCGCCCAGTCGGCGGTCCGGACCTCGACGCCGAGCCGCTCCCCCCACTGCCGCATCTCGGCGGCGCGGGTCTCGCTGCGGACGTAGGCGACGACCTCGCCGGTGCAGACGCGGGCCAGGGCGGCCAGCGCGGAGGATGCGGTGGCGCCGGCGCCGAGGATCGCGGCCGAGTCGACCTGCTCGATGCCGCGCTCGCGCAGGGCGGCCACCATGCCGGGGATGTCGGTGTTGTCGCCGACGCGGCGGCCGTCCTCGGCGAACACGACGGTGTTGACCGCGTCGACCAGGGCCGCGGTCTCGCTGATCCCGTCCAGCAGCGGGATCACGGCCCGCTTCAGCGGCATGGTGAGCGAGAGTCCGGCCCACTCCGGCCCGAGCCGCTCCAGGAAGCCGGGCAGCGCCGCCTCGTCGACCTCGAACCGGTCGTACGTCCAGCCGGTCAGGCCCAGTTCCCCGTAGGCGGTGCGGTGCAGCACCGGGGAGAGGGAGTGGGCGACGGGCGAACCGAGCACCGCGGCCCGGCGGACGTCAGTTGCCCGAGCTCTCATTGAACTTTTCCTTCAGCCTTTCGAACTCGGCGTACGTCTTGGCGAATTCGGTCTTGTTCACGCCGTCGGTCGCCACGAAGTAGATCCAGCCGTCGTCCGTCGGGTTCAGCGTCGCCTTCAGGGCGTCCTCGCCGGGATTGCCGATCGGCCCGGGCGGCAGCCCCTTCTGGGTGTACGTGTTGTACGGGTCCTGGTTGCTGTTGATCTCGGACTCGCTGATGTGGATGTTGCTCTCGTTCTTCAGGTAGTTGAAGGTCGAGTCGAACTGGAGCAGCTGGTTGGTCTCGGTGTTCGTGGGCTTGAGCCGGTTGTAGACCACCTCCGCCATCTTGCGGAAGTCGTCGTGCGTCTTGCCCTCGGCCTGGACGAGGCTGGCGACCGTGACGACCTGCAGCGGACTCTCCAGGTCCAGTTCCTCGGCCTTCTCCTCCAGGTCGTACTCGCCGTACTTCACGACCGCCTGGGCGACCATCTCCTTCAGCACCGATTCCGGCTTCATGCCCTCGGCGGCGGGATAGGTGCCCGGGTAGAGGAAGCCCTCCAGCGGGTCCTTGATGTCGTCGTTGTCGTTCGCCCAGCTCGGCAGTCCGAGGCTCTCGTACTTCTCCTCGGCGACCTTCCTGGTGGTGCCGGACGACAGGCCGAGCTTTTCGTCGATCGTCTTGTAGACGCTCACGTTGCGCTGCCCCGGAGTGACCATCACGTTGTTCTGGCTCTTGGGGTCGAGCATCATCGCGACGGCGCTCCGGGCGGACATCTGCTTCTTCAGCAGGTAGGCGCCCGCCTGGATCGACTTCCCCTCGGGGTGCTGCGACTGGGCGGCGACGAACGCGTCGACGCTCTTGACGACGCCGGCCTCCTTCAGCCGCTGCCCGATCTCGAATCCGCCCGCGCCCTTGGGGATCTGGACGGTCACGGTCTCCCCGGTGCCGTCGCCCGCGTAGTCCGGCGCCGCACCGAAACGCTCCTGGTAGAACTGGTAGCCGAAATATCCGACACCGGCCACGCCGCCGCCGAGCACCAGGGCCACCACCAGGCAGGCGAACCCGTTGCGGCCCTTTCTGCCCTTGCCCCGGCTCCGCCGGTCACCGCGGCCACGGCCGGCCTCCTCGTCCCCGTCGTCACCGTCGTCCCCACCCGCGAAGAAGGCGTGTTCGCCCTGGTCGGGGCCCGGGTCCCAGTCCTCCTGCCGCGGTTCCGGCTCGGTGCGCCGGCGGCTCGGCGGCTCCGGCGGCGGGTACGCGTCCGGGGTGCCGTAGAAGTCGGGCTGCTCCCCGCCGTACACGGCGGTCTGCTGCCCGTAGGGGTCGGCCGGGTCGGCGCCGTACGGAACCTGCTGGTGCGTCCCGGCGGCCCAGCCGCCGCCGTCGTACTGCTGCTGGTGCTGGTGCTGCTGCGCCGGGTCGGCGTACTGCTGCTGGTCGGCGTACTGCTGCTGGTCGGCGTACTGCTGACCGTGCTGCTGGTGCTGCTGCGCCTGGCCGTAACCGGGCTGCTCGCCGGTGCCCCAGTCGTCGTACTGCGCCTGCTGCGGCTGCTCCGGATAGTGCTGCGGCCGGCCGCCGTAGGGGGACTGCCGGCCCGCGTGGGTCTGCTGTCCTCCCCATCCGCCGTCCCCGTACAACGGGTCCTCCGGATGCCACGGTTCGGAGCCTGGGCCCCGGCCATACTCAGTCATCGATCCCCTAGAGCCGCGAGGCGGCGGTCGCGCGGCTTCCGGCCCGGCTCCGTCCCGCCTCTTGCTGTGCGGCGGCTGTTCGAATGCCGCCGCATCGCGCGGAACGTTACCGTATCGCGATCAGATGACCACTTCGACGCCCTCACCGGGTGCGGTGCCTGACACCCGTTCGGATTCGAGCGCCTGCTGCAGGATGATCACCGCTGCCGCCTGGTCGATGACGGAACGTCCCTTCCTGGACTTCACGCCCGAGGCGCGCAGGCTCTGGCCGGCCGTCACCGTCGTCATGCGTTCGTCCACGAGTCTGACCGGAACGGGCGCGATCATGCGGGCCAGTTCCTGGGCGAAGCCGCGGACCTTGACCGCGGCCGGCCCCTCGCCTCCCTTGAGGGAGCGCGGGAGGCCGACCACGACCTCGATCGGTTCGTACTCCTCGACGAGCTGTCCCAGACGGCGCTGAGCCGCGGGGACGTCCCGTCCCGGGACCGTCTCCACCGGGGTGGCGAGGATCCCGTCGGGGTCGCACGAGGCGACCCCGATACGGGCGTCCCCGACGTCGATCGCGAGGCGGCGGCCGCGGCGCATGCCCGGGCCGCCTCCGCTCGGCTGTCCGGCGGTGTTCACTTGGCCGTGTCCGCCACGAGGCGCTCGACGGCGTCGATGGCCTCGCCGACGGCGGCCGGGTCCTGGCCGCCGCCCTGGGCGACGTCCGGCTTGCCGCCACCGCCGCCGCCGAGCGTCTTGGCGGCCGTGCGGACGAGGTCACCGGCCTTGAGGCCGCGCTCGCGGGCGGCGTCGTTGGTGGCGATGACCGTGAGCGGCTTGCCGTTGTTCACGGTGAACAGGGCGACCACGGCGGCCCGGCCGCCCTGGATGCGGCCGCGCACGTCGAGCACCAGCTTGCGCAGGTCGTCGGCGGTCGTGCCGTCGGGGACCCGGCCGGTGACGAGCGCCACACCGCGGACGTCCTTGGCGGACTCGGCGAGGCCGGCGGCGGCCTGGAGCACCTTCTCGGCGCGGAACTTCTCGATCTCCTTCTCGGCGTCCTTCAGCTTGCCGAGCATGGCGGAGACCTTTTCCGGCAGTTCCTCGGGGCGGCCCTTGAGCAGTTCGGTGAGCTGGTTGACCACCGTGTGCTCACGGGCGAGGAAGCTGTAGGCGTCCACGCCGACGAGGGCCTCGATACGGCGCACGCCCGAGCCGATGGACGACTCGCCCAGCAGCTTCACCAGGCCCAGCTGGGCGGTGTTGTGCACGTGGGTGCCGCCGCACAGCTCCTTGGAGAAGTCGCCGATGGTCACGACGCGCACCCGCTCGCCGTACTTCTCGCCGAACTCGGCGATGGCGCCCTGCTTCTTGGCCTCGTCCAGGCTCATGATGTCGGCGCGCACGTCGAGGTCTCGGGCGAGCACCTCGTTGATCTTCTGCTCGACGTCGAGCATGACCGTCTGCGGCACGGCGGACGGCGAGCCGAAGTCGAAGCGGAAGCGGCCGGGCTGGTTCTCCGAACCGGCCTGGGCGGCCGTCGGGCCGAGGGCGTCGCGCAGGGCCTGGTGGGTGAGGTGGGTGGCCGAGTGGGCGCGGGCGATGGCCTTGCGGCGGCGGGCGTCGATGGAGGCGTGGGCCTTGGCGCCGACGGTGACCTCGCCGACCTGGACGACGCCCTTGTGGACGTACACGCCCGGGACCGGCTTCTGGCAGTCGCGGACCTCGATGACGGCGCCGGAGTCCGCCTTGATGCGGCCGGTGTCGCCGATCTGGCCGCCGCCCTCGGCGTAGAACGGGGTGCGGTCGAGGACGATCTCGACCTCGTCGCCCTCGGTGGCGGCGGGCGAGGACACGCCGTCGACGAGGATGCCGACGACCGTGGACTCGCCCTCGGTGTCGGTGTAGCCGATGAAGTCGGTGGCGCCGGCCCGGTCGGCGATCTCGCGGTAGGCGCCCAGGTCGGCGTGGCCGGTCTTCTTGGCCTGGGCGTCGGCCTTGGCGCGCTCCCGCTGCTCCTTCATCAGGCGGCGGAAGCCCTCCTCGTCCACGGACAGCCCCTGCTCGGCGGCCATCTCCAGGGTGAGGTCGATCGGGAAGCCCCAGGTGTCGTGGAGCAGGAAGGCCTTGTCGCCGGGCAGCACGGTCCCGCCGGAGGCCTTGGTCTCGGCGACGGCGGTGTCGAGGATGTTGGTGCCGGCCTTCAGCGTCTTGAGGAAGGCGTTCTCCTCGGCGAGGGCGACCTTCTCGATGCGCTCGCGGTCGGTGATCAGCTCGGGGTACTGCTGGCCCATCGTGCCGATCACGGTGTCGATCAGGTCCTTGACGACCGGGCCGGTGGCGCCGAGCAGGCGCATGTTGCGGATGGCGCGGCGCATGATGCGGCGCAGCACGTAGCCGCGGCCCTCGTTGCCCGGGGTGACGCCGTCGCCGATGAGCATGGTGGCGGTGCGCATGTGGTCGGTGACCACGCGCAGGGAGACGTCCGAGTCGTGGGCGTCGCCGTAGCGGACGCCGGTCAGCTCGGTGGCCTTGTCGATCACGGCCATGGAGGTGTCGATCTCGTACATGTTCTGCACGCCCTGCAGAATCATGGCGAGCCGCTCCAGGCCGAGGCCGGTGTCGATGTTCTTGCTCGGCAGGTCCCCGAGGATCTCGAAGTCCTCCTTGCCGGTGCCCTCGCCCCGCTCGTACTGCATGAAGACGAGGTTCCAGATCTCCACGTACCGCTCGTCGTTGACGGCGGGGCCGCCCTCGGCGCCGAACTCGGGGCCGCGGTCGTAGTTGATCTCGGAGCAGGGGCCGCACGGGCCGGGCACGCCCATGGACCAGAAGTTGTCCTTCTTGCCCAGGCGCTGGATGCGCTCGGCGGGGACGCCGACGACGTCGCGCCAGATCTGCTCGGCCTCGTCGTCGTCCTGGTAGACGGTGATCCACAGCCGCTCGGGGTCGAGGCCGTAACCGCCCTTGTCCTGGGGCGTGGTGAGCAGCTCCCAGGCGAGCTTGATGGCGCCTTCCTTGAAGTAGTCGCCGAAGGAGAAGTTGCCGCACATCTGGAAGAACGTGCCGTGGCGCGTGGTCTTGCCGACCTCTTCGATGTCGGGCGTGCGCACGCACTTCTGCACGCTGGTGGCGCGGTCGAAGGGCGGCTTGACCTCACCCAGGAAGTAGGGCTTGAAGGGCACCATGCCCGCCGGGACGAGCAGCAGAGTCGGGTCGTCCGCGATGAGCGACGCCGAAGGGACGACGGTGTGCCCGCGCTCCTCGAAGAAGCTCAGCCAGCGACGGCGGATCTCAGCCGACTCCATCAGTGGTCCTCATTCCGGTTGTACGGGTTCTTCTGGTGTGCCGGGCCCTCGACGCGCTCGGGGCCGGTGCGGTTCTCGATGGCGGCGTACCGCCGGGGCGGGGGGAGCGCGCGGTCGTCGGCGACCGGGGCGTTGAGGCCGAGCGCGTCTCCCAGCTCGGCCTCCCGCTGGACCATGTTGTCGCGGACGTCGAGCGCGAAGCCCACCGCGCGGTCCTTGAGCCGGTGGCCGGCCTCGATCGCCTTGTTCGCCGCGGTCACGGCGAGGTTCTCGGGGGTCAGTTGCTTCAGCTTCCGGTTGACCTTGGTGGTGGCCCACACTCCGGCGGCCACGCCGCTGGTGAACCAGAACGTACGACGGAACATCCCTGGATCAGTCCCTCTTCCCGCGGGGGTTGCGCTTCGCTCGCCGCGCGGCCGGGACGGTGCGGCCCACGATCACGGTACGCCTCGGCGTCCCGGCGGGCTCGCCGTCCCGGCGGCCGGCGATCGCCTTGCGCACCCCGTACCCGAAGGCCGCGACCTTCACCAGGGGGCCGCCGAAGGTGGAGGCGACGGTGGTCGACAGGGCCGAGGCGTTCGACGTGACCTCCTGGACGTCGGAGGCGATGGCGTCCACCCGGTCGATCTGGGTCTGCGCGGAGCGCACCGCCGCGGAGGCGTCGGCCAGCAGCGGGACGGCCTGGTCGGTCACGTCCGCCACGAGCTTGGTGGTCGCCCTGAGCGTCTGGGCCAGCCTCGCCAGCGCGACGGCGAGGAAGGAGACCAGGATCGCCCAGAAGACGGCCACCAGGATTCCGGCCACCTCTCCACCGGACACTGTGTGCACCCGCTCCCTGAAACGTGTCTGAGCATCGGAAAAGTCGTGCACCGAGCCTATCGCGCCGAGGGTGCGGCTCCGTACCGGATTGGTGTCCGCGACCGTGGGGCCGCGTGCGCCGGCGGTGCCGCGCGGGCCGGTGCGGCGGGGCGGGGAGCCCCGCACATGCGCGAGCCCGCCGCCTCGCCCGCCGGAGGGGCGGGGAGACGGCGGGCCGGGGTACCGCGCCAGCCGGGGTCAGCGGGCGTAGTACTCGACGACGAGCTGCTCGTCGCAGATCACCGGGATCTCCTTGCGGTTCGGCTCGCGGTCCAGGCGGAACGCCAGGGCCTTGAGGTTCACCTGCAGGTAGCGCGGGGTCTCGCCGTCGGGGGCGAAACCGCCCTCGCGGGCGATCTGGAAGAGCGTCTTGTCCTTGCTGCGGTCGCGGACCTGGACGACGTCGTCGGGGCGGACGACGAAGGACGGCTTGTCGACCTTCTTGCCGTTGACCTGGATGTGGCCGTGGACGACCATCTGGCGGGCCTGGTAGATCGTGCGGGCGATGCCCGAACGCAGGACCAGCGCGTCGAGGCGCTTCTCCAGCTCCACGATCAGGGCCTCACCGGTCTTGCCCTGGACCTTGGCCGCGCGCTCGTAGGCGCGGACCAGCTGGCGCTCGGAGATGTCGTACTGGGCGCGCAGGCGCTGCTTCTCCAGCAGACGGACCTTGTAGTCCGAGTTCTGCTTGCGGCCGCGGCCGTGCTCACCCGGCGGGTAAGGACGGGCCTCGAAGTACTTGACGGCCTTCGGGGTCAGCGCGATGCCGAGGGCACGCGACTTCTTGACCTTGGGGCGGGACTGATTCGCCACTGTCTCTGTCTCTTTTCCGTGGTTTCCGGCTCACCAGGGTTAAGGGAGGTCGCATCCGCAGCCGGGGAATCCCTGCGGGCCCGAGGGACCCGCCGGGCAGCCGCTCCCCGGTCTGGGCACATACGTGCAGCACGCGAGTGGCCCACCGACCTGTCCCGGGAATCCGGGTGGTGGTGGGCTGCCCGCGACACCGTTCGACGGTGCGCGACGCTCCTGGAGATCCCCGCCCGGGGGCCGGGTCTCCGGCTGGATGTCCCGCTCTGGTGACGCCGGCTTCCCCGGGAAGGGGCCGGACACGGGACGCAGCACTTCGCGGAAGTCTACCGCGCGCTCAGGTCCGCCTGCGACCGAGGTGCTTCCTGGTCCACTCGACGGCGTCCGCGTACCGCGCCTCGGCGCCGTGCCGGGTGGGGGCGTAGTACTCGCGGTCCCTGAGGGCGTCCGGGGCGTACTGCTGGGCGGCGATGCCCTCGGGCAGGTCGTGCGGGTACACGTACCCCTGGCCGTGCCCGAGCTTGCCCGCGCCCCGGTAGTGGCTGTCGCGCAGATGCGGCGGCACCGGCCCGGCCAGCCCCTTGCGCACGTCCTCCAGGGCGGCGCCGATCGCGGTGGTCGCGGAGTTGGACTTGGGGGCGAGGGCGAGGGCGATGGTGGCGTGGCTGAGGGTGAGGGCGGCCTCGGGGAAGCCGATCATGGCGACGGCCTGGGCGGCGGCGACCGCGATGGGCAGGGCGTTCGGGTCGGCGAGGCCGATGTCCTCGCTGGCGGAGATCATCAGGCGGCGGGCGATGAAGCGGGGGTCCTCGCCGGCCTCGATCATGCGGGCCAGGTAGTGCAGGGCGGCGTCGACGTCGGAGCCGCGGATGGACTTGATGAGGGCGCTGGCGACGTCGTAGTGCTGGTCGCCGTCGCGGTCGTACTTCACCGCCGCGCGGTCGACCGTCTCCTCCAGGGTGGCGAGGGAGATCTCCGTCTCGCCCTTGTCGAGGGCGGCCCCGGCGGCGGCCTCCAGGGCGGTCAGGGCGCGGCGGGCGTCGCCGCCGGCGATCCGCAGCAGGTGCTCCTCGGTGTCCTCGGGGAGGGTGACGGCGTCCCTCAGGCCGCGCTCGTCGGTGATCGCCCGCTTGAGCAGGCCCCGGACGTCGTCGTCGGTGAGGGGTTCGAGGGTGAGCAGGAGGGAGCGGGAGAGCAGGGGCGAGATCACCGAGAAGTACGGGTTCTCGGTGGTGGCCGCGATCAGGGTCACCCAGCGGTTCTCGACCGCCGGGAGCAGGGAGTCCTGCTGGGCCTTGCTGAAGCGGTGGATCTCGTCGAGGAAGAGGACGGTCTCCTTGCCGTACCCGCCGGAGGCGCGGCGGGCGCCGTCGATGACCGCGCGGACCTCCTTCACGCCCGCGGTGATCGCCGACAGTTCGACGAAGCGCTTGTCGGTGGCCTTGGAGACGACGTACGCCAGGGTCGTCTTGCCGGTGCCGGGCGGGCCCCAGAGGATCACCGAGGAGGGGCCGGCGGGGCCGGAGGCGCCCTCGCCGACCAGCCGGCGCAGGGGCGAGCCGGGTTTCAGCAGGTGCTGCTGGCCCACCACCTCGTCCAGGGTGCGCGGACGCATCCGTACCGCCAGGGGGCTGCCGGCCGGATCCTTCTCCTGACGTTCTTCTGCTGCGGCGGTGAACAGGTCGGGCTCCACGTCGGCAACCCTAAATCACCGCGCCGACGACGCGACGGGCGCTGTCAGCCGGTCCAGAAGTCCCACCAGCGGGTCAGGACCAGCATGCCGATGACGCCGATGTGCAGCACGGGCAGGACCCAGGTGAACTCGCCGAAGAAGCCCTTGAGCCAGCCCGGCGCGGGCAGGAACCCCTTGCGGACGTTGAAGGACGTCACGTACCAGAACATGACGATCGTGGCGACCCAGGCGAGGCAGCACCACAGGCACAGCGCGTTGATCCGGTACAGGGACTGGAACGTCAGCCAGGCGCAGAAACCGACGCCGAAGAGCGTGCCCGCGTTGAAGGTGAGCCAGTACCAGCGCGGGAAGCGGGCCCGGGCGAGCAGGCTCATGCCGACGCAGACGACGACGCCGTAGGCGACGAGGCCGAGCATGGGGTTGGGGAACCCGAAGACCGAGGCCTGGTCGCTCTCCATGACGCTGCCGCAGGAGACCACGGGGTTGAGGCTGCACCCCGGGGTGAAGGTCCGGCCCTCCACCTTGGCTTCCAGCAGCTTGAACTTGTCGATCGTGATGACCCACGCGGCGAGCAGTCCGGCCGCGCCCGTGATCACCAGCAGCAGCGCGAAGGCGCGGCTGCCGCCCTCGGCGCGCGGCGCGGCGGCCGTGCGCTCCGGCGAGGAGGCGGGCTCGGTGGAGACGTCGTTGACTGTCGTCTTGCTCATCACGCCGTTCCGTCACTTGAGAGCTGGAACATCTTCGGGCAAGGCCATTGTGCCGCACGCGTGCCCGCGTCCACCGTTCGACGGACACAACAGCAGACGTGGAGCCGTCCCCGAACGTTCGATTCCAGCCGAATTTGATGAGCATGACAACGCGCGGGGCGTGTTCGCGGGGGACGTGCGCGGACTGCGCGAGCGGTACCGGGACGTGGCCGCCGCCGACGGCACCGACCTGGGCGTTCGGCGGGGCGGGCGAGAGGGCCGCGGGAGGATCCCGCAGGGCGGCCGGCGCGGGACGCGGGCGAGGTGTCCGTGCCCGGCGCGGATCCGGCGACCGGCACGCGCGCGGGGCGCTCGCGCGCCGTCATCGTCCGGCGGGACGAACCCGCGCCCGCGGAGTTGACGGCCGGGCAGGACGTCCGGCCGTCGGCTGCCCGCCGGGGAGCCGACGGCCGGGGCCCCGGCCGCGCGCCCTCGGCGAGCCGGGCGCGGCCGGCCGGACGGCCGCGGTGACGGGCGCGGCGCGGTACGGGCTTCCCGGCCGGTGGCGGGCGCCGGTCCCTCGGCGCCCCCTCGGCGAGCCGGACGCGCTAGCCGAGCCGCGCCTCCAGCTCCGCCACGATCTCGTTCACGCCGATCGCCGTCTGCTCGCCGGACTCCATGTCCTTGAGCTGGACGACGCCCTCGGCGAGGTCGCGTTCCCCGGCGACGACGGCGTAGCGGGCGCCGCTGCGGTTGGCGTTCTTCATGGCGCCCTTGAGCCCCTTGCCGCCGTAGGAGAAGTCGGCGGCGATGCCGTTCTTGCGCAGCTCGGTGACCTTGGCGAACAGCACGCGGCGGGCCTCCTCGCCGAGCGGGACGGCGAACACGCTGGTGGCGGCGGGCAGCTCGAGCTCGACGCCCTCGGCCTCCAGGGCCAGCACCGTGCGGTCCACGCCGAGGGCCCAGCCGACGGACGGCAGCGCGGGGCCGCCGATCATCTCCGACAGGCCGTCGTAGCGGCCGCCGCCGCCCACCGCGGACTGCGATCCCAGACCGTCGTGGACGAACTCGAAGGTCGTACGGGTGTAGTAGTCCAGGCCGCGCACCAGCTTCGGGTCGTCCTCGAAGGCCACGCCCGCCGCCGTGATCAGCTCGCGGACCTCCTCGTGGTACGCCTTGCAGGCGTCGCAGAGGTAGTCGCGCAGCAGCGGGGCTCCCGCCAGCTGCTGCTGGACCGACTCGCGCTTGTCGTCCAGGACCCGCAGCGGGTTGATCTCGATGCGCCGGCGCGTGTCCTCGTCCAGGTCCAGGCCGCGCAGGAACTCCTGCAGCTCCGCGCGGTACACCGGGCGGCACTCCTTGTCGCCCAGGCTGTTGAGGAGGATGCGGAAGTTCCGCAGGCCCAGCGAGCGGTACGCCTGGTCGGCCAGGATGATCAGCTCGGCGTCCAGCGCCGGGTCCTCGGCGCCGATCGCCTCGGCTCCGACCTGCGAGAAGTGGCGGTAGCGGCCCTTCTGGGGGCGCTCGTAGCGGTAGTACGAGCCCGAGTACCACAGCTTGACCGGGAGGTTGCCCGCCTTGTGCAGGTTGGCCTCCAGGGCGGCGCGCAGCACGGAGGCCGTGCCCTCCGGACGCAGGGCGAGCCTGTCGCCGCCCTTGGTCTCGAAGGCGTACATCTCCTTGGTCACGATGTCGGTCGACTCGCCGACCCCGCGCGCGAACAGCTCGACGTTCTCGAAGCCGGGCGTCTCGATGTAGCCGTACCCGGAGGTGCGCAGCGGCGCGGCGATGGCCTCGCGGACCGCCAGGTACCTGGCGGAGTCCGGCGGGATCAGGTCGTACGTGCCCTTGGGGGCCTTGAAGGTGCTCACGGAAGGTCTCTCGTCACATTCCTCGTCGGGGAGCCTCGGCGGCGCCGCTGTCCCGGCGGCCCGCCGCCACCTGCCGCAGGTAGGGGTTGGTGGCGCGCTCCTGGCCGATGGTCGTCTGGGGGCCGTGGCCGGACAGCACCACGGTCGAGTCGTCGAGCGGCAGGCACACGCGGGCCAGCGAGTCGAGGATCTCGGCCATGTCGCCGCCGGGCAGGTCGGTGCGTCCGATGGAGCCGGCGAACAGCAGGTCGCCCGAGAACAGGATCGGCGGGATGTCCGCCGCCTCGGGCATGCCGAAGGTCACCGACCCCTTGGTATGGCCCGGCGCGTGCGACACGGTGAACTCCAGCCCCGCCAGCTCCAGCTTCGCGCCGTCGGCCAGCTCCCTGACGTCGTCCGGCTCCCCCACGGTCAGCTCGCCCATGAGCGGCATCCCGATGGAACGGCCGAGCGCCTTCTCCGGGTCGCCCATCATGTACCGGTCCTCGGGGTGGATCCAGGCCGGTACGTCGTGCGCGCCGCACACCGGGACGACCGAGGCCACGTGGTCGATGTGGCCGTGGGTGAGGACGACGGCGACGGGCTTGAGCCGATGCTTCCGGACCGCTTCCTCCACGCCCCGGGCGGCCTGGTGGCCGGGGTCGATGATCACGCACTCCTCACCGGCGGCGGGGGCGACGAGATAGCAGTTCGTCCCCCAGGCCCCGGCGGGGAACCCGGCAATGAGCACGATCGTCCTTCGTTGTGTCGGTACGGGGGCGCTTTCCGGTGGTCGCGCCTGCTGTCAGAGCCTACCGGCGCTGCCGATTCCTCAGCGAACCCATATACGGTACGGGGCACACGCATGCGGTCGGCTCACAGGGCGCACGCGTACCGGTCGGCATACGAGACGCATGAGGAGAGAACCCGGTGGTCAGCCAGGAGCAGCGGCGGCGTCAGCTCGCCCGGGAGAAGTTCTTGCGGCAGCAGCAGCGGCGCACCCAGGCGCGGCGCAGGGCGCGCACGCGCAACGCGGTGATCGCGTCGGTGCTCGGCGTGGTCCTGGTGGGCAGCCTCGCGCTGTACACGACCGGGGTCCTGGAGGGAGACGACGACCGGGCCGACGCCGGCGCGGAGGTCACGCCCAGCGCCTCGGCGAGCAAGCCCGAGGACCCGTGCGAGAAGCCCGCCGCGGGCAAGGCCACGTCGAAGACCTGGAAGAAGGAGCCGGCGATGGCCATCGACAAGTCGGCGAAGTACACGATGACGCTCGAGACGACCTGCGGCGAGATAGACATCGCGCTGAAGGCGTCGGCGGCGCCGCACACCGTCAACTCCTTCCACTTCCTCGCCGGGAAGGGCTTCTTCGACCACACCAAGTGCCACCGGCTCACCACCAGCGGCATCTACGTGCTGCAGTGCGGCGACCCGACGGGCAGCGGCAGCGGCGGCCCCGGCTACACGATCCCCGACGAGAACCTGAAGGACGAGAGCCTGAAGGACAACGTCTACCCGGCGGGCACGGTGGCGATGGCGAACACCGGGCAGAAGAACAGCGGTGGCAGCCAGTTCTTCCTGGTGTACCAGGACAGCCAGCTGCCGCCCAGCTACACACCGTTCGGCACCGTCTCGGACGCGGGGATGAAGGTGCTGAAGAAGATCGCCGCCGCGGGTGAGAGCACGGGCGCCGGGGACGGCGCCCCGAACGCGACGGTCGTGATCGACAAGGCGACGGTCACCGAATCCTGACCCCCAACTGCGAAATTTCGGTCGCGCGGGATGCGGACAGGCCGCCCGCCGGTCGCCTATGTTGGCCGTGACGAAACTGTGGACGATGCCCGGGGGAGCTCTTCGGCCCCCTCGTGGGCATCATGTGGAGGAGGCGCTGTGAGCAGCGACCCGTGGGGCCGCGTCGACGAGACGGGGACCGTGTACGTGCGTACGGCCGACGGCGAGAAGGTCGTCGGTTCCTGGCAGGCCGGCTCCCCCGAGGAGGCACTGGCCTACTTCGAGCGCAAGTACGAGGGCCTGGTTGTCGAGATCGGCCTCCTCGAGAAGCGGGTGAGGACCACCGACCTGTCGGCGAAGGACGCCCTGGCCGCCATCGACCACCTCCGGGAGCAGGTCGACGCGCACCACGCCGTGGGCGATCTGGACGCTCTCAGGGCCCGGCTGGACAAGCTCGTGGAGCTGGTGGAGGCGCGCCGCGAGGAGCGCAAGGCGCAGCGGGCCCGGCAGTCCGACGAGGCGCGTCAGGCCAAGGAGGCGCTGGTCGCGGAGGCCGAGGAGCTCGCCCGGTCCGACCAGTGGCGGGCGGCCGGGGAGCGGCTGCGGGCCCTGGTGGACACCTGGAAGGGCCTGCCGCGGCTGGACCGCAAGTCGGACGACGAGCTGTGGCACCGGTTCTCGCACGCGCGGTCGGCGTTCTCCAAGCGGCGCAAGCAGCACTTCGCGCAGCTGGACGCGCAGCGCGAGGAGGCCCGCAGGATCAAGGAGCGGCTGGTCGCCGAGGCCGAGGCGCTCTCGGACTCGACGGACTGGGGCCCGACGGCCGCGCGCTACCGCGAGCTGATGGCCGAGTGGAAGGCCGCGGGCCGTGCCCAGCGCGAGCACGAGGACGAGCTGTGGAACCGCTTCCGCGGCGCCCAGGACGTCTTCTTCGCCGCCCGCAGCTCGGTGTTCGCCGAGCGCGACGCCGAGCAGGCGGAGAACCTCAAGCTCAAGGAGGAGCTGGCCCAGGAGGCCGAGAAGCTCCTGCCGATCACGGACCTGAAGGCGGCCCGCGCCGCGTTCCGCGCGATCAACGAGCGCTGGGAGGCCATCGGCCACGTGCCGCGTGACGCCCGGCCCAGGGTCGAGGGCCGGATGCACGCGGTGGAGCGGGCGCTGCAGGAGGCCGAGGAGGCCGAGTGGCGCCGGACCAACCCGGAGGCGCGCGCGCGTGCGGAGGGTCTGACCGGTCAGCTCCAGGCCGCCGTGGACAAGCTGAGGTCCCAGATCGAGCAGGCCCGCGCCCAGGGCAACGACGCCAGGGCCGAGAAGCTGGAGAAGGAGCTTCAGGGCCGCCAGGCCCTGCTGGACCAGGCGCTGAAGGGGCTGCAGGAGTTCGGCGGCTGACGTCGGCGCCGCCGCGGCGCCCGGGCCGGGGGGCCCCCCCCCCCCCCCCCCCCCCCCCCCCCCCCCCCGGCCCCCCGCGGGGGGGGGGGCCCCCCCCGGACCGG
>NZ_JBITFM010000021.1:69873-88148 GCF_044456065.1 Streptomyces sp. NPDC051041 | reverse complement strand
GGGGTTTGGGGGGGGTGGGGGGGCGGGGGGCGCCGGGGGGGGGGGGCCCGGGCGGGGGGGGGGGGGGGGGGGGGGCGCCGCCCCCCCTCGGCTCCTCGGGGCCGCTACGACCGGTTGCGCGCCGACGTCACCCGGTACACGTCGTACACGCCCTCCACGCCCCGGACCGCCTTGAGCACGTGCCCCAGATGCTTGGGGTCGCCCATCTCGAAGGTGAAGCGGGAGGTGGCGACGCGGTCGCGGGAGGTCTGGACGGCCGCGGAGAGGATGTTGACGTGCTGGTCGGACAGCACCCGCGTGACGTCCGACAGCAGCCGGGAGCGGTCCAGGGCCTCGACCTGGATGGCGACCAGGAACACCGAGGACTGCGTGGGCGCCCATTCGACGTCGAGGATGCGCTCGGGCTCGCGGGACAGTGACTCGACGTTGACGCAGTCGCTGCGGTGAACCGATACTCCGCTCCCCCGCGTGACGAAACCGATGATGGGGTCGCCGGGCACGGGCGTGCAGCACCGGGCGAGCTTCACCCAGACGTCCTCGACGCCCTTGACGATGACGCCGGGGTCGGCGCTGGCGCGGCGCTTGCGGCTGCGGCCGCGGGACGGCGGTACCGCCTCGTCGATCTCCTCGGTGGCGGCCTCCTCGCCGCCGAGGGCCTGGACGAGCTTCTGCACGATGTTCTGCGCGGAGACGTGGCCCTCGCCGATCGCCGCGTACAGCGCGGAGATGTCCGCGTAGCGCATCTCGTGCGCGAGCGTCACCAGGGAGTCGCCGGTCAGGATGCGCTGGATCGGCAGGTTCTGCTTGCGCATCGCGCGGACGATGGCGTCCTTGCCCTGCTCGATCGCCTCGTCCCGGCGCTCCTTGGAGAACCACGCCCGGATCTTGTTGCGGGCGCGCGGCGACTTCACGAAGCCGAGCCAATCGCGGGAGGGGCCCGCGCCGGGCGCCTTGGAGGTGAAGACCTCGACCAGGTCGCCGTTGTCCAGCGTGGATTCGAGCGGTACCAGACGGCCGTTGACCCGGGCTCCTATGGTGCGGTGGCCGACCTCGGTGTGCACGGCGTACGCGAAGTCGACCGGGGTGGCACCGGCCGGGAGGGCTATGACGTCACCCTTCGGGGTGAAGACGAAGACCTCGTTGCGGGAGAGGTCGAAGCGCAGCGACTCCAGGAACTCGCTGGGGTCCTCGGTCTCCTTCTGCCAGTCGAGGAGCTGCCGCAGCCACGCCATGTCGTTGACGGCGGCCGCGTCCTTGCCGGCCTTGCCGGCGGGCTTGGGCGCGTCGGTGCGGATCTTGGAGGCGCCGGCGACGGCCTCCTGCTTGTACTTCCAGTGCGCGGCGATGCCGTACTCGGCGCGGCGGTGCATGTCGAACGTGCGGATCTGCAGCTCGACCGGCTTGCCGCCCGGTCCGATGACCGTCGTGTGCAGCGACTGGTACATGTTGAACTTGGGCATCGCGATGTAGTCCTTGAACCGGCCGGGGACCGGGTTCCATCGCGCGTGCACCGTGCCGAGGGCCGCGTAGCAGTCGCGGACGGTGTCCACCAGGACGCGGATGCCCACCAGGTCGTAGATCTCCGCGAAGTCACGGCCGCGGACGATCATCTTCTGGTAGACGCTGTAGTAGTGCTTGGGGCGGCCGGTGACGGTCGCCTTGATGCGGGCGGCCCTCAGGTCCTGCTGCACCTCGTCGGTGACGACGGCGAGGTACTCGTCGCGCTTGGGGGCGCGCTCGGCGACGAGGCGGACGATCTCGTCGTACATCTTGGGGTAGAGGATCGCGAAGGCGAGGTCCTCCAGCTCCCACTTGATGGTGTTCATGCCCAGGCGGTGGGCGAGGGGCGCGTAGATCTCCAGGGTCTCGCGCGCCTTCTTCTCCTGCTTCTCGCGCTTGAGGTAGCGCATGGTGCGCATGTTGTGCAGGCGGTCGGCGAGCTTGATGACCAGGACGCGCGGGTCCTTGGCCATCGCCACGACCATCTTGCGCACCGTCTCGGCCTGCGCGGCCTCGCCGAACTTGACCTTGTCCAGCTTGGTGACGCCGTCCACGAGCAGGGCGACCACGTCGCCGAAGTCGCGGCGCAGGTCCTCCAGGCCGTACTCGGTGTCCTCGACGGTGTCGTGCAGCAGGCCCGCCATCAGCGTGGCCGGGTCCATGCCGAGTTCGGCGAGGATGGTGGTGACGGCGAGCGGGTGCGTGATGTAGGGGTCGCCGCTCTTGCGCTTCTGGCCGCGGTGCCAGCGTTCGGCGACCTGGTAGGCGCGTTCGATCTGGCGGAGGGTGGAGTTCTCGATCTTCGGGTCGTTGCCGCGCACGATCCGCAGCAGCGGCTCCAGGACCGGGTTGTAGGGGTTCGCGCGCTGGACGCCGAGCCGGGCGAGGCGGGCGCGGACGCGGTTGGAGGAGCCGGAGCGGACGGGCTGTCCGGAGGACTGGCGGACCGCGGGGGGCGCGGGCTTGGGACGGGCCTGCTCGGCGGGCTTGTCGACGGGCGCGGACGGGGCGTGCCGCACCGGCCCGCGGGTGTCGTTCTTCGCGTGCGGCGCGTTCGGCGCGGGCTTCGCCGCGGCCGCCGAGGCGGACTCGGGCTTGGCGGCGGTCAGGTGTTGGGCCTCGTCTGGCAAGAGGACTCCTCGTGCGCGATCCGGGTCCCCCGGTCAGGCTCCGGAGACCCCATGGTAGCGATCCTGGGCCCCAGGAGCGCCTTCCGGCCACGGTGAAGACCGTGTACCCGGGAAACACGGGAGGCGGACCCCGGATTCCTCCGGGTCCGCCTCTTCGGTGGCGCACCGGTGTACACCGGTGCGCCCAGGGGTTTCTAGACCGTGAGCAGCGCTTCCAGCGGGGCGCCGGCCAGGGCCGGTTCCAGGCGGGCCCGGCCGCCGAGGAAGTCCAGTTCCATCAGGACGGCGAGGCCCGCGACCTCGGCGCCCGCCCTGCGGATGAGCTGGATCGAGGCCTCGGCGGTGCCGCCGGTGGCGAGGACGTCGTCGACGATCAGGACGCGGTCGTCGGCGGCCAGGTCCTCGGCGTGCACCTCGATCTCCGCCGAGCCGTACTCCAGGTCGTACGCCTGGCCGAGGGTGGCTCCGGGGAGCTTGCCCGCCTTGCGGACGGGGATGAAGCCGAGGCCGGCGCGGACGGCGACCGGGGCGCCGAGGATGAAGCCCCGGGCCTCCAGGCCGACGACCTTGGTGGCGCCGGTGCGCTCGGCGATCGACGCGAGCGCGTCGGTGAGCGCGCTGAACGCCGCCGGGTCCGCCAGGAGCGGGGTGATGTCCTTGAACGTCACGCCCGGCTCCGGGTAGTCGGCCACGTCCCGGATGCGGCTGAGCAGCAGCGTCCTGATGTCGGTGAGCCCGGTCATCGGCGCTTCCCCGAGGGTCGGCCGCGGCCCCGGCTGCGGGACGCGGGCTGGTTGCGCGGGCCGACGACCGCGGGGGCGGCGTCCTCGGGCTCGTCGGCGTACGGCTCGTCGGCGGCGTCCCGGGGCTCCTCCGGGGACTCGCCCTGCGCCGCGGCCTGGGCCCGCTTGGCCAGCACCCGCTTCTTCAGCGCCTTCATCTGCGGCTCGCGCTCCTTGAAGTCGGCGACGAGCGGCGTGGCGATGAAGATCGAGGAGTACGCGCCGGCCGCGAGGCCGACGAACAGCGACAGCGAGATGTCGTTGAGCATGCCGGCGCCGAGGACGCCGCCGCCGATGAACAGCAGGCCCGCCACCGGCAGCAGCGCGACCACCGTGGTGTTGATGGACCGGACCAGGGTGCTGTTGATCGAGCGGTTGGCGACGTCGCTGTAGGTCCAGCGGGTCTGCTTGGTGATGTCCTTGGTCTGTTCCTTGAGGCTGTCGAAGACGACCACCGTGTCGTAGAGCGAGTAACCGAGGATCGTCAGCAGACCGATCACCGTGCCGGGCGTGACCTCGAAGCCGACGAGGGCGTAGATGCCGGTGGTGATGGTGATGTCGTGGATCAGCGCGACGAACGCGGCCAGCGCCATCCGCCACTCGAAGGCGATCGCCAGGTAGATCACCACGAGGAGCAGGAAGATGCCGAGGCCCTGCCAGGCCTTGTCCGCGATCTGGTCGCCCCAGCTGGGGCCGACCAGGTCGGCGTTGATCTGCTCGGCGTCGACGTTCAGGTCCGCGGAGAGGTCGGCCTTGATCTGGTCGGCCTTGTCGGTGTCGATGCCGGCGACCTGGATGCGCAGGCTGCCGTCGCCGAGCTTCTGGACGATCGCGTCGTGCCCGGAGGCCTCCTCCGCGTACCTCTCCGCCTGGGACACCGAGACGCTGGTGTTCTTCGGCGTGGTGAAGACGGCGCCGCCCTGGAACTCGATGCCCATGTTCAGGCCGCGCACCGCCAGGCCGACGATGGCCGTGATGGTGATCAGGATCGAGATGCCGTACCAGATCTTGCGGTTCTTGACGAAGTCGTAGCCGACCTCGCCACGGTGCAGTCGGGCGCCGAGGTTGCCGAGTTTCGACATCGCTCACGCCTCCTTCGTCTCGACGGGGCCAGCGGGACGGCGGGTGCGGCGCAGCGGCGGCTTGGCACCCAGGCTCTTCGGGTCCAGGCCGGACCACTTGTGGCCGCTCGCGAAGAACGTGCGGCGGGCCATCAGCGTGAGCAGCGGCTTGGTGAAGAAGAAGACGACCACCACGTCGAGCAGGGTGGTCAGGCCGAGCGTGAACGCGAAGCCCTGGACCTTGCCGACGGTGACGATGAAGAGCACCGCGGCGGCGAGGAACGACACGAAGTCGGAGACCAGGATGGTGCGCCGGGCGCGCGGCCAGGCCCGCTCGACGGCGGGACGCAGCGAGCGGCCCTCGCGGATCTCGTCGCGGACGCGTTCGAAGTACACGATGAACGAGTCCGCTGTGATGCCGATCGCGACGATCGCGCCGCACACGGCCGGCAGGTTCAGCGCGAAGCCGATGGCCGGGCCGAGCAGCGCCATGATCACGTAGGTGAGCGTCGCGGAGACCAGCAGCGAGAAGATGGCGATGATCGACAGGCCGCGGTAGTAGACCAGCAGGTAGATCACGACCAGGGCGAGGCCGATGGCGCCGGCGATCAGACCGGCCTGCAGCTGCTCGCCGCCGAGCGCGGCGGTGACGGTGTTGACGCTGTCCTCCTTGAAGGTCAGCGGCAGGGCGCCGTAGGACAGCATGTTGGCGAGGCTCTGCGCGGACTCCTGGGTGAAGTTGCCGGAGATCTCCGCGTTGCCGCCGGTCAGCGCCTGGCTGACGTACGGGTCGGAGACGACCTCGCCGTCCAGGACGATGGCGAACTGGTTCTGCGGGGACTGGTTCTGGGCCAGCTTGCCGGTGATGCTCGCGAACTTCTTGGAGCCCGAGGACGTGAAGTCCATCTGGACCGTCCAGCCCGCGCCGGTCTGGGTGTTGAAGACGGCCTGGGCCTTCTTGACGTCCGTGCCGTCGACCTCGGCGGGGCCGAGGATGTACTTCTGCCACTGGCCCTGCGCGTTCTGGCCGCAGGCCACGGTGGAGTCGGTGGGCTTGGCGCCGTCTCCGGCGGCGGCGCGGGCCGCCTCGTCGGTGCAGTCGAGCGCGGCGTACGCGGCCTGCAGCCCGCTGTCCGCCTCGGCGCCGCCGGCGCTCGCGGAGGGGGAGGCGCTCGCGGAGGCGGAGGGGGAGGCGCCGGTGGAGGCGCTCGCGCTCGCGGAGGCGCTGGGCGTGGCGTCCGCCTTCAGCGCGTCGGTGACCGCGCGGCCCTGGGAGGTGGGGCTCGACGACGGGGACGCGGAGCCGGACGCGGACGGGGAGGAGCTCGCCGCGTCCTTGTCGGTGGCCTTGTCCTCGTTCGAGGCGCTGCCGGAGGCGCTCGGCGAGGGGCTGGCCGCCGCGCCGCCGGAGACCTCGGTGGCGACGACCGGGCGGAAGTAGAGCTTGGCGGTGGTGCCGACCTGTTCCCGGGCCTGCTCGGAGTTCGTGCCCTTGGGAATGTTGACGATGATGTTCCTGGAGCCCTGGGTCTGCACCTCGGCCTCGGACACACCCAGACCGTTGACACGGCGGTTCATGATGTCGACCGCGGTGTCCATGTTGGTCTTGTTGATCGCGGACTCCTGGCCCGCCTCCGGGACGGCCCGGAGCGTGATGCTCGTACCGCCGGCCAGGTCGATGCCGAGGCGCGGGGTGGTGTGTCCGGAGGCGAACATGCCTCCGGTGAGCGCCACGATGGCGATCAGGATCAGGGCCAGCGAGCGCCCCGGTTTGCTCTGGGCGCTCGCGTTCCGGCCCTTTTTGGGTGCTGCCACCTTCTCGTACTCCCTCTCGGGCCGCCTCGCGCCGGGTCGGCGGACGGGCGGCCATGACATGGTGTCGGGATCCCGTGCGAGCCGCGCAGGGTCCGGGGCGCGCGGGCATGGCCCGCGCGCCCCGGGGCACGGCTACTTCGCGTCGGAGTCGCCGTCGGTCTTCTTCGGCTGTGCGTCCGTCCTCACCTCGTCGGGCACGACGGCGTCGGCCGGCTCGCCGGCCGGGTCCTTCTTGCCGAGGTCGACGGGCTTGTCGTCGGAGGCGGCGGCAGCGTCGGCGGGCTCGTCGGTCCCGGTGAGGGAGGAGGCGTCGTCCGGGACGACGTCGGCGTCGGCCTTCAGGTCGTGCTCGATGCCGTGGACGATGCGGTTGTACTCGTCGTCGGACAGGACGGCGCCGATCGCGTTCTTGGCGAAGAGCAGCTCGACGCCCGGACCGGCGTCGAGGAGGACCGTGTCCTCGTTGACCTCCTTGACCGTGGCGTACATGCCCCCGATCGTGCGGACGCCGGAACCGGGCTGCATCTGGTTCCGCATCTCGATGGCCTGCTGCTGCTTCTTCTTGGCCGACCGGGTCATCAGGAACATGGCCCCGATGAGCACGATGAACGGGAGGAGGGTCACGAGACTCACGGGTCGGTACTTCCTTCACACGACCGCGATGGTGAGCGGCCTGATGGTTGGGGGTATGCGTGCCGCCGACGAAGGCGGCATCGGCGGAGTCTAAGCGAGTCCGCGCGCAGGGAACAACGCCCAGCATGGCACCGGGGTTCCTGCTCCGGCCACCGAGCTCGCCGGGCCGGCGCCCCCTCACGCCCCGAACAGATCCTGTTGTCCGTTTCCGCCGCCCTGCGCACGGGGCGGGGTGAGGCCGAGGTGCGCCCATGCGGCGGGCGTGGCGATCCGGCCGCGCGGAGTACGGGCGAGCAGGCCCTCCCGGACGAGGAAGGGTTCGGCGACCTCCTCCACGGTCTCCCGCTCCTCCCCCACCGCGACGGCGAGCGTGGACAGGCCGACGGGGCCGCCGCCGAACAGCTTGAGCAGGGCCTCCAGGACGGCCCGGTCGAGGCGGTCCAGGCCGCGGGAGTCGACCTCGTAGACCGCCAGGGCGGCCGCGGCGATCTCCTTGGTGATCACGCCGTCGGCCTTGACCTGGGCGTAGTCGCGCACCCGGCGCAGCAGGCGGTTGGCGATGCGGGGCGTGCCGCGGGAGCGGCCGGCGATCTCGGCGGCGCCGTCCGGCTCGATCTCGACGTCCAGGAGGCCGGCCGAGCGGTGGATGACGCGTTCCAGTTCGGCCGGTTCGTAGAACTCCATGTGCGCGGTGAAGCCGAAGCGGTCGCGCAGCGGGGGCGGCAGCAGGCCCGCGCGGGTGGTGGCGCCGACCAGGGTGAACGGCGGCAGTTCGAGCGGGATGGCGGTGGCGCCCGGTCCCTTGCCGACGATGACGTCGACGCGGAAGTCCTCCATCGCCATGTAGAGCATCTCCTCGGCGGGCCGGGACATGCGGTGGATCTCGTCGAGGAAGAGGACCTCGCCCTCCTGGAGGGAGGACAGGATCGCGGCGAGGTCGCCGGCGTGCTGGATGGCGGGGCCGGAGGTGATGCGGATGGGGGCGCCCATCTCGGCCGCGATGATCATCGAGAGGGTGGTCTTGCCGAGGCCGGGGGCGCCGGAGAGCAGGACGTGGTCGGCGGTGGCGCCGCGCGCCCGGGCGGCGCGCAGGACGAGGTCGAGCTGCTCGCGGACCTTCTCCTGGCCGATGAACTCGTCCAGGTCCTTGGGGCGCAGGGCGGCCTCGACCGCCTGGTCGTCACGGTCGGCGGCGGAGTCCACCAGCCGCTCCGCGGCGGGACCGACGGGCCGCTCGGGGGCGGGGCTGTCGGTCGTGTCGTCCCAGTTCATGTGTGCCTCGGAGGGTCGTGGATCGAAGGGGCGTGGGGCGGAGGGCCGCGGGTCAGCGGGCCCGGTTCAGCATCTGCAGGGCGGCCTTGAGCAGGTGGCCCACCTGGGGCGTGCCCCCGGCCGCCTCGGCCTGCGGGGCGACGGCGGCCACCGCCTCGTCGGCCTCGCGGGTCGCGTACCCGAGGCCGACGAGCGCGGCGTGCAGCTGGTCGCGCCAGCCGGCGGCGGCCGGTGCCCCGGCGGCCGGGGCGCCGACGGGCTCGCCCAGGCGGTCCTTCAGTTCCAGGAGCAGTTTCTGGGCGCCCTTCTTGCCGATGCCGGGAACCGCGGTGAGGGCCTTCTCGTCCCCGGTGGCCACGGCCCGGCGCAGGGCGTCCGGGGTGTGCACGGCCAGCATGGCCTGGGCCAGGCGGGGTCCCACCCCGCTCGCGGTCTGGAGCAGCTCGAAGACCTGGCGCTCGTCGTCGTCCGCGAAGCCGTACAGGGTGAGGGAGTCCTCGCGTACGACGAGGGAGGTGGCGAGCTTGGCGGGCTGGCCGGCGCGGAGCGCGGAGAGCGTGTTCGGGGTGCACTGGACGGCCATGCCGACGCCGCCGACCTCGATCACCGCGGCGTCGGGGGCGAGTGCGGCGACCGTGCCGCTGACGAAGGCGATCATGCCGTACGGCCTTTCGATGCGTGCGGGGCGTCCGGCGCCTGGGCGGCGTTCGCCGCCGACGGGGTCTTCGCCGTGTGCCGGGCGACGGCCCGCTGGAGACGGTTCTGGGCGGGGGCGCGCCAGATGTGGCAGATGGCGAGGGCGAGGGCGTCGGCGGCGTCGGCCGGCTTCGGGGGCGCGCCGAGCCTCAGCAGGCGGGTGACCATGGCGCCCACCTGGGCCTTGTCGGCGCGGCCGGTGCCGGTGACGGCGGCCTTGACCTCGCTGGGGGTGTGCAGGGCGACGGGGATGCCGCGGCGGGAGGCGCAGAGCAGGGCGACGGCGCTGGCCTGGGCGGTGCCCATGACCGTGCGGACGTTGTGCTGGCTGAAGACGCGCTCCACCGCCACGAATTCCGGCCGGTACTCGTCGATCCACTGTTCGATGCCCTGCTCGATGGCGACGAGGCGGTGGCCGAGGTCCGCGTCCACGGGCGTGCGGACGACGCCGACGCCGAGCATCGTGAGCGGCCGCCCCGCGACCCCCTCGACGACACCGACACCGCACCGCGTCAGTCCCGGGTCCACCCCCAGTACGCGCACGCGTTCCTCCTTCGGTCTTCCCCGGTCTCGTTGGGCGGTACCCCCGTTCGTGCAGGCTATCGGGTGCCACCGACAACGCCCCGCGGCGGCGCCCGGCAAAGCGACGGGCCGACGGGGTGTCCCGTCGGCCCGTGGTGCCGGTGGAGCCCGCGGCGGCGTTACGCGCCGACCTTCTCCATGATCTCGTCGCTGACGTCGAAGTTGGCGAAGACGTTCTGCACGTCGTCGCTGTCCTCCAGCGCGTCGATCAGCTTGAAGATCTTCTTGGCGCCCTCCTCGTCCAGCTCGACCTGCATGGTCGGGACGAAGTTGGCGTCGGCGGACTCGTAGTCGATGCCGGCGTCCTGCAGGGCGGTGCGGACCGCGACCAGGTCGGACGGCTCGCTGATGACCTCGAAGGTCTCGCCGAGGTCGTTGACCTCCTCGGCACCCGCGTCCAGCACGGCGGCCAGCACGTCGTCCTCGGTCAGCCCGCCCTTGGGGACGATCACCACGCCCTTGCGGTTGAACAGGTACGACACCGAGCCCGGGTCGGCCATGGAGCCGCCGTTGCGGGTCATCGCGACGCGGACCTCGGAGGCGGCGCGGTTGCGATTGTCGGTGAGGCACTCGATGAGCACCGCGACGCCGTTCGGGCCGTAGCCCTCGTACATGATCGTCTCGTAGTCGGCGCCGCCGGCCTCCAGGCCCGCGCCGCGCTTGACCGCGGAGTCGATGTTCTTGTTCGGGACCGACGACTTCTTGGCCTTCTGGATGGCGTCGTACAGCGTCGGGTTGCCGTCGGGGTCGGGACCGCCCATGCGGGCCGCGACCTCGATGTTCTTGATCAGCTTCGCGAAGAGCTTGCCGCGCTTGGCATCGATGACGGCCTTCTTGTGCTTCGTCGTGGCCCATTTAGAGTGGCCGGACATCTGCCTGTCTCCTTCGCGTTACCCATCCCTGTACGAACGCCTGGAATCCTACAAGGACCCGGCCGCCGTCTTGGCGCGCACCATGTCGGCGAACAGAGCGTGCACCCGGTGGTCGCCGGTCAGTTCCGGGTGGAACGAGGTGGCCAGCGCGTTGCCCTGGCGGACCGCGACGACGTGGCCGTCGTGCTCGGCGAGCACCTCGGCCGCGCCGCCGACGGACTCGACCCAGGGGGCGCGGATGAAGACTCCCTCCACAGGATCGCCCGGAACGCCCTTGACGTCGAGGGCGGCCTCGAAGGACTCGTTCTGCCGTCCGAAGGCGTTGCGGCGCACGATCATGTCGATGCCGCCGATGGTCTCCTGGCCCGAGCGGGGGTCGAGGATCTTGTCGGCGAGCATGATCATGCCCGCGCAGGTGCCGTAGACCGGCATGCCGGCCCGTACACGCGCGCGCAGGGGGGCCATCATCCCGAAGAGGACGGCCAGCTTGGAGATGGTGGTGGACTCGCCGCCGGGTATGACGAGGCCGTCCAAGCCGGCCAGCTCCTCGGGGCGGCGCACCGGCCTGGCCACGGCGTCGGCCGCGGCCAGGGCGACGAGGTGCTCCCGTACGTCGCCCTGGAGGGCCAGGACGCCGATGACAGGGGTTTCGCCGGTCATGGGGCGGTCACCAGCCGCGGTTGGCGTAGCGCTCGGTCTCGGGGAGGGTGTCGCAGTTGATGCCGACCATGGCCTCGCCGAGGTTGCGGGACGCGTCCGCGATGATCTTCGGGTCGTCGTAGAAGGTGGTCGCCTTGACGATGGCGGCGGCGCGCTTGGCCGGGTCGCCGGACTTGAAGATGCCGGAGCCGACGAAGACGCCCTCGGCGCCGAGCTGGCGCATCAGGGCCGCGTCGGCCGGGGTGGCCACGCCGCCGGCGGAGAACAGCACGACCGGCAGCTTGCCGAGCTCGGCGACCTCCTTGACCAGCTCGTACGGGGCGCGCAGCTCCTTGGCGGCGGCGTACAGCTCGTGGTTGTCCAGGCCGCGCAGGCGGGCGATGTCGTTCTTGATCTGGCGCAGGTGGCGGACGGCCTCGACGACGTTGCCGGTGCCGGCCTCGCCCTTGGAGCGGATCATCGCGGCGCCCTCGGCGATCCGGCGCAGGGCCTCGCCCAGGTTGGTGGCGCCGCAGACGAACGGGGTGGTGAAGGCCCACTTGTCGGAGTGGTTCACCTCGTCGGCCGGGGTGAGGACCTCGGACTCGTCGATGTAGTCGACGCCGAGGGACTGCAGGACCTGGGCCTCGACGAAGTGACCGATGCGGGACTTGGCCATCACCGGGATGGAGACCGCGTTCATGATCCCCTCGATCATGTCCGGGTCGGACATGCGGGCCACGCCGCCGTCCTTGCGGATGTCGGCCGGGACCCGCTCCAGGGCCATGACGGCGACGGCGCCCGCGTCCTCGGCGATCTTCGCCTGCTCCGGCGTGACGACGTCCATGATCACGCCGCCCTTGAGCTGTTCGGCCATGCCGCGCTTCACGCGGGCGGTGCCGGTCGCGGGAGCCTGGTTCTCGGTGATGGACACGGGTTGACCTCACTGAAGGGAAGAGGGTTCGGTGCGGTACCGAGGAAACGGGAAGGAGAGGGGCCACTGCAAGGGCCAATAGGAAGGCAGTGGCCTGTTCCGTCGGCCGGAATTCACCCTTCCGTCGTCGGAGCCGCCCCGGCGCCGCGCGGGACGCCCCTAGGACGCCCGGTCCACCAGTGCCGCCGGCGGTTCGTCGTCCATCTCGAAGGCCATCGGGAACGGCGCGTGGCCCGCCAGCCGGAACCAGCGCACCTTGCGGTGTCGGCGCAGCGCGCGGGCGGCCCGTACGGCGTCGTTGTGGAAGCGGCGGGCCATGGGCACCCGGCGGACCGCCTCGGTCAGCTCGCGGGCCGCCTCCTCCCCTCCGGGCGCCGCCCGCACCTCCTCGACCTGCTGGGCCTCCGCGAAGACGGCGCGCAGGGCCTGGCTCAGCTCGCTCTCGGCGACCTCGCGCTGCTCCTCCTCGGCCTGCCGGGCGGCGTGCGCCGCCTCGTACAGGACGATCGAGGCGGCCGGGTCGAGCACTCCGGAGGTGGCCAGTTCCTGGGCCACCGAGGCCCGGCGCAGCAGCTGGGCGTCGAGCGCCGCGCGGGCGGCGTCGATCCGGGCGTGCAGCCGGTCCAGACGCCCCGCCGTCCAGCTCAGGTACAGGCCGGCGGCGACGAGCGCCACGAGGATCCAGATGAGGGTTGCGGTCACGGGCGGCAAGGCTACCGGGACGCTTCGCGGGGCCGGCCGGGTGCCGTGCCGCGGCCGCCGCGTCCCCGGGCGCCGGCGGAGTGCGCTCCCCGCGCCCCCGGCGGAACTCTTCGACCGGTGTGGCGCCGCGGCGCCGGAGGGTGCGCCCCCGCGCCCGGCGGGGCTCCGGCCCCGCGCCCCGGGGGCGGCGCCCTCCGGTCCCGGTCCGGCCCGGACGGCCCCGGATGCGCGCCGTCGCCGTCAGTCCCGCGCCAGCCCGAACCGCGCCCGCAGTCCCGTGGTCCGCTCGTCCGCGGCCACCGCCGCCGCGCCCGCCGTCACCGTCTCGTACACCGACAGGATGTCCGCGCCGACCGTCGACCAGTCGAACCGCCGCACGTGGGCGCTGCCCCGTTCCCGCAGCTCCGCCCGCCGCCTCGGGTCCGCCAGGAGCCGTACGGCCGCGTCGGCCAGCGCGTCGGCGTCCTCGTTGGGAAACAGCTCCCCCGCCGCTCCCCCGTCCAGGACCTGCGCGAAGGCGTCCAGGTCGGCGGCGAGGACGGGGGCCCCGGCCGACATGGCCTCGACGAGGATGATCCCGAAGCTCTCGCCGCCGGTGTTGGGCGCCACGTACAGGTCGACGCTGCGCAGCAGGCGGGCCTTGTCCTCGTCGCTGATCATGCCGAGGAACTCGACCCGGGAGCGGAGCCGCGCCGGCAGGCTCTGCACCGCCTCCTCCTCGTCGCCGCGTCCGGCCACCAGCAGCCGGGTCCGCGGGCGGGCGGCGAGGATCCGCGGCAGGGCCCGCATCAGCACCGGCAGGCCCTTGCGCGGTTCGTCGATGCGCCCGATGAAGCCGATCGTGTCGCCCTGCCACTCGGGCCGGGGCTCGGCCCTGGCGAAGAAGTCGACGTCGACGCCGTTCGGGATCACCACCGCGTCCCCGCCGAGGTGCTCCACGAGGGTGCGGCGGGCGTACTCGCTCACGGCGATCCGCGCGCTGATCTTCTCCAGCGCCGCCTGCAGGATGGCGTACGCGGCGATCATGGCGCGGGAGCGCGGGTTGGACGTGTGGAAGGTGGCCACGATCGGGCCCTGGGCCGCCCAGCAGGCCAGCAGGCCGAGCGAGGGCGAGGCCGGCTCGTGGATGTGGATGACGTCGAACGTGCCCTCGTGCAGCCAGCGCCGCACCCGGGCCGCCGACAGGAAGCCGAAGTTCAGCCGGGCCACCGAGCCGTTGTACGGCACCGGCACCGCGCGTCCGGCCGAGACGACGTACGGCGGCAGCGGCGTGTCGTCGTCGGCGGGTGCCAGGACGGACACCTCGTGGCCGAGGCGGATGAAGTACTCGGCGAGGTCGCGGATGTGGAACTGGACGCCACCCGGCACGTCCCAGGAGTACGGGCAGACGATGCCGATCCTCACGCGGTCCCCTTCTCGGCGGACGCGGCGGGGTCGAGGTCCGCGAGCCACAGCCGCTGCAGCATGTGCCAGTCCTGCGGGTGGTCGGCGATGCCCCGGGCGAAGACGTCGGCCAGCGCCTGGGTCATGACGGACGTCCTCTCGGCCCGCGTACCCGTTTCGGGCACCTCGATCGGCGGGTGCACCCGGCCCCGCATGACGGGCGAGTCGTCGTACCAGAGCGTCGCCGGCAGCAGCAGCGCCCCGGTCTGCTGGGCGAGCAGCGCGGGACCCGCGGGCATCCGGGCGGTGGCGCCGAAGAACTCGACCTCGACGCCGGAGGCGGACAGGTCGCGGTCGGCGACCAGGCAGACCAGGCCGCCGGCGCGCAGCCGCCGGGCCAGCAGGCCGAAGGCGGCGCCGCCGTCGTGCGGCAGGACCTCCATGCCGAGGCCCTCCCGGTAGGCGACGAACCGGTCGTACAGGGTCTCCGGCTTCAACCGCTCGGCGACCGTGGTGAACGGGATGCCCAGCCGGGTGATCGCCCACGCGCCGGCCAGGTCCCAGTTGGCCAGGTGCGGCAGGGCGAGCACGACGCCCCGGCCCGTGGCCAGGCCATCGGTCAGGTGGTGCAGGCCCTCGAGGTCGAACGCCGCCTCGATGCGCTCGGGGCTCCAGACGGGGAGCCGGAAGGACTCCATCCAGTAGCGCAGGTAGGAGCGCATGCCCGCGCGCGACAGCTCGGCGAGCTGCTCGGGCGACGCGCCGGGCACCACGCGCGCGTAGTTGTCCTCCAGCCGCCGCACGCCCGCGCCGCGCTGCTTCCAGGCCAGGTCGGCGATGGTGCGGCCGAGCCGCACGGCGACCGGCTCGGGCAGCTTCTTGACCGTGCCCCAGCCGAGGCCGTACAGCGCGTCGGACAGCTGATCCCGGATCGTCATGTGGCCGCCCCGCTCCCCTGGGAGGTGTTCTTCCCGGGGGCCCCGGAGGCGTCGTCCCGCGCGGGCGCCGCCTCGGCCGCCCCCGCCTCGGCCGCCTCCGCCTCGGCGGACTCCCGGCGGACGGTGACGACCCGCTGGACCAGCGTGACGAGGCTGCCGACGGCGACGACCCACAGGGCGATCGGCAGCAGGTACTGGATGCCGGGCACGCCGAACGCGTGCAGGCCCGCGAGACCGGCCGCGACCAGCGAGACCACCAGCCGCTCGGCGCGCTCGACCAGGCCGTTGACGGCGACCGGCAGGCCGATGGACTCGCCGCGCGCCTTGGTGTACGACACCACCTGCCCGCTGGCCAGGCAGAAGATCGACACCGCGCACAGCACGTCGTCGTCGCCGCCTCCGGCGTACCAGAGCGCGAAGCCGCCGAAGATCGCGCCGTCGGCGACCCGGTCGAGCGTGGAGTCCAGGAAGGCGCCCCAGCGGCTGGAGCGGCCGAGCTGGCGGGCCATGTTGCCGTCGACGAGGTCGGAAAAGACGAAGAGCGTGATCACGACCGTGCCCCAGAAGAACTCGCCCCGGGGGTAGAAGACCAGCGCGCCCGCGACCACACCGGCGGTGCCGATCAGCGTGACCGTGTCGGGGCTGACGCCCCGGCGGATGAGAAACGCGGCGAACGGTGTGAGGACACGCGTGAAGAATGCACGCGCGTACTTGTTCAGCATGGCCTTCCCGACGGTCGGTGTCGCCGCGTGGCCCCTGCTGGCCACCGGCTGGCCCATCGTAGCCACGCGCGCGCGGGCGCGGCGGCCGGGCATCCGGGCGCCGGGCCGCGGCCCGGGGACGCGCGGGTCACGGCGGGACCGGGGCCTTCGTATGGACGCACCGTGACGGGAGTGGAAAGCTCGAAGGACACCGCGGGCGTCGCCGGAGCCGCCCCGCAGGCGGCCCCCGCGTGTCCGCGCCCACAGCGACCTCACCGTGCACGGGAGGCAGGATCATGGGCGACAAGGCACACATCCACCCCGGAGCCGCCGGCAGGGCACAGGCGGCCGACCATCCCCGGTCCGTACGGAACGTGGTGCTGGTCGGCCCCTCCGGTTCGGGCAAGACGACACTGGTGGAGGCTCTCGCCCTGACGGCGGGAGCGGTGAACCGGGCGGGCCGCGTGGAGGACGGCGGCTGCGTCTCCGACTACGACGAGATCGAGCACCGGCAGCAGCGCTCCGTGCAGCTCTCCCTGGTGCCCGTCGACTGGGACGGCACCAAGGTCAACCTTCTGGACACCCCCGGGTACGCCGACTTCGTCGGGGAGCTCAGGGCCGGTCTGCGCGCGGCGGACGCGGCCCTCTTCGTCGTCTCGGCCTCCGACGGCGTGGACGGCTCGACCCGCATGGTGTGGGACGAGTGCGCGGCCGTCGGCATGCCCCGGGCGATCGTCGTCACGCACCTGGAGGCCGCGCGGGCGGACTTCGAGGAGATGACGCGGATCTGCGCCGAGACCTTCGGCGCGGACGACCCCGACGCCGTGCTCCCGCTGTACCTGCCGCTGCACGGCCCGCAGGCGCCCGACGGGCACGCGCCCGTGACCGGGCTGGTCGGACTGCTGTCGCAGAAGCTGTTCGACTACTCGACCGGCGAGCGCAAGGAGTCCGAGCCCGGCGAGGACCAGCTGCCGCGGATCGAGGAGGCCCGCAACCGGCTGATCGAGGGGATCATCTCGGAGAGCGAGGACGAGACCCTCATGGACCGCTACCTCGGCGGCGAGCAGGTCGACGTCGGGACGCTGATCGAGGACCTGGAGCGGGCCGTGGCGCGCGGGGTCTTCTTCCCCGTCCTGGCCGCCGCCCCCGCGGCCGAGGGCGCCCGGCAGGGACTCGGCACGGTCGAGCTGCTCGAGCTGGTCACCGGCGCCTTCCCGACGCCGCTGGAGCACGAGGCGCCCCGGGTGACCACGCCCGACGGCAGGCCGCGCGAGCTGGCGCCGTGCGATCCGGACGGGCCGCTGGTCGCGGAGGTCGTGAAGACCTCGTCCGACCCGTACGTCGGCCGGATCTCGCTCGTCCGCGTCTTCTCCGGCACCCTGCGCGCCGACCAGACGGTGCACGTGTCCGGGCACGGGCTGGCCGACCGCGGACACGAGGACCACGACGTGGACGAGCGGATCGGCGCGCTGTCCACGCCGTTCGGCAAGGTGCAGCGCCCGGTGTCGCACGTCGTCGCGGGCGATCTGGCGTGCGTGGCGAAACTGGGCCGCGCGGAGACCGGGGACACCCTCTCCGCCAGGGACGACCCGCTGCTCATGGAGCCGTGGGAGATGCCCGACCCGCTGCTGCCGCTCGCCATCCAGGCGCACAGCAAGCCGGACGAGGACAAGCTCTCCCAGGGCCTGGCCCGGCTGGTCGCCGAGGACCCGACGATGCGGCTGGAGCAGAACCAGGACACCCGCCAGGTGGTCCTGTGGTGCCTGGGCGAGGCCCACGCCGACGTCGCCCTGGAACGGCTGCGCAGCCGGTACGGCGTCCAGGTCGACGTCGTCCCGCACCGGGTCGCCCTGCGGGAGACGTTCGCGGAGAGGTCCGCCGGGCGCGGGCGGCACGTCAAGCAGTCCGGCGGGCACGGCCAGTACGCCATCTGCGAGATCGAGGTGGAGCCGCTGCCGGCCGGCTCGGGCATCGAGTTCGTGGACCGGGTGGTCGGCGGCGCGGTGCCGCGGCAGTTCGTCCCGTCGGTCGAGAAGGGGGTGCGGGCCCAGGCCGCCAGGGGGGTCGCCGCGGGCCACCCGCTCGTCGACGTGCGGGTCACCCTGGTGGACGGCAAGGCGCACTCCGTGGACTCCTCCGACGCCGCCTTCCAGACGGCCGGGGCGCTGGCGCTGCGGGAGGCCGCGGCGGGCGCGCGGATCCATCTGCTGGAACCGGTGGCCGAGGTGAGCGTGCTGGTCGGCGACGACTACGTGGGCGCCGTGATGAGCGACCTGTCGGGACGGCGCGGCCGGCTGCTCGGCACCGAGCAGACGCCCGGCGGGCGCACGCTGATCCGGGCCGAGGTGCCCGAGATCGAGATCGGCCGGTACGCCGTCGACCTGCGTTCCCTCTCGCACGGCACGGCGCGCTTCAGCCGCCGGTACGCCCGGCACGAACCGATGCCGCCGCAGATCGCGGAGAGGACGCGGCAGAAGGAGCACGCCGCCGCGTAGTCGGCGCCGGGGGCCCCCCCACCGGGGGGGGGGGCCCCCCCCGGGGGGGGGCCCCGCGGCGGGGGGGGGGGGGGCGCCCGGGGGGGGGCCCGGGGCGGGGGGCCCCCCCCCCGCCCGCGGGGCGGCTCGGCCCGGCCCCG
>NZ_JBITFM010000021.1:0-69863 GCF_044456065.1 Streptomyces sp. NPDC051041 | reverse complement strand
GGGGGCGCCCCCGCCCCCCGGCCCCCGCCGCGGGGGCGGGGGCGCGGGGCCCCCCCCCGGGGGGGGGGGCCCCCCGCCCGTGGTGCGCGCGCGTCGTCGAGTGCCGTGTGCGCGCCGGTGCGTGGCCCGTGCGCGGAGCGCCCCCCTCCGTCCGGCGGGCGGCTTCGGCCGTCCGCCGACGGATGCCGGCGCCGAGGGCTACCCTGATGACCTGATCAACAGGTGTGCGGAGCAAGGAAGTCGGGAAGGCCGCAAAGCGACAGTGGCGGCGATCGGGGGCGGACATGACCGTTGAGAGCGGCTACGCGGACATCTTCGGGCCACAGGTGCCGCGCACGGGGGACGGGGGGCAGACGCCGACCCTCGCGCTGGCGTCGGCGGCCTACCGGGACGGCCCGGTCGAGGAGATCAAGAAGGCGGACAACGACTGGCACCAGACGACCGTCAAGCCGGGCCGGCCCTGGGCCACGATCTTCCGGCCCAATCTCGGCGAGGCCTTCTCCCGCGCGGTGGTGGACCGGATGCTGGGCAGCGGCCGCAAACCCCTCATCCAGTCCTTCGGCGCCGAGCCTCAGGTGGTCGTGGAGCACTGCCTGGCGGCCAACCGCATCCGCCGGGAGCGCGACAACAAGCTGACCGCCGTCATGGTGGTGTGCGGTCTGCTGTTCCTGCCGGGCCTGCTGGCCTGGCTGCTGGTCTTCCAGATCCGCGCCACCGTCGCCAAGTCCGAGAACCGGCAGGCCGGGGCGTTCGGCACCGTCCTGCTCGTCGCGGTCGGCGCCCTGGCCGTGCTCTTCCTGGTCCGGATGCCCTTCGGCGGCTTCTGGGGCTGGTACGCGCGCGCGGCGGTGGTGATGCCCGTGGTCGGCTGGTTCGGGGCCAAGCAGATCTGCGAGCGCACGGCGCGGGACCTGCGGGAGCGCTGGGACAGCCTGCTGTCCGGCAGCAGCGTCGGCGCCAAGGTCCCCGAGACGGTGCCGACCGGACCGAACGCGACCGCGGCCGAGCAGCTGCGCCAGTCCCTGGCCAAGCTCAGCGCCGAGCAGCAGTCCAACTCCGTCTTCTACGCCGGGCCCAAGGGCATACTCGGCATGGGCACCCGCTGGGGCAGCTGGCAGCTGGCCGAGGAGCTGGTGCCCGCCGACCCCGCCCGGGAGATCCACCCGTTCCGCAGCTGGGACGTCGTACGGTCCATCCACGACCAGCTGCGGATGCTGGAGCGGGGCCCGCTGAACACCGGCGGCTTCCCCACCCCGTCGATACGGCACTGGATCGTCACCCCGATCGGGGAGAACGCCTCGGCGGTGTCCCGGCCGGAGGGCACCGACGTCGAGGCCTACCAGGTCAAGCCGCACGCCATACAGGAGATCTGCAACAAGCAGCAGTTCGGCGCGGGCGACCGGCACTATCTGGGCGTGCAGTGGACGCTGTGGGACGGACAGCTGGTCATCACGATGCTGATCACGGTGACCGTGCTGCACGCGACCCTGCGGATCGAGGTCACCGGCCATGCCCTGGGCCCCGTGAACGGTCTGTTCACCTCCAAGCCGGAGGCGCCGTCGAAGGAGGTCACCAAGTCGTTCAAGCCGTGGGAGACGCGCACGGTGAAGCTGCCGCTGGTGACCGCCAACGAGGTCGTGCGGCTCGCGGTGCGCGCGCCGCTGACCTGGTACCCGCCGCTGCTGAACTGGCTGGGCGGGACGATCGCCCTGCCGGAGCCGTTCGGTCTGCGGCACGCGTGGGCGGACCAGCCGTGGCGGCACCGGTTCATGGCCGACGACGCGCTGCGCGCCGCCACGCCGGTGCTGCGGGTGGTGCACACCGCGGCGATCAAGGTGCTGAAGGAGAACGGCGTGGACACGGAGAAGTTCGGCGCGCGGTCGGCGTTCCTCAGCACCCAGGTGCAGGACCCGGCGCCGAGGAAGGCCGACCTGTACGACGCGTAGTCCCCCGGCGGGTGACCGTGCGGGGGGCTCCCGGGGGAGCCGGCCCGGAACTGCGCCCCCGGGCTTCCCCTCGGCCCGGGCGGGTCCGGCCCCGGGGCCGGACCCGCCCGGCGGTCACGCCGCCGGCCACGCCTCCGCCAGCATCTTGCGGGTGTCCGCCAGCAGCTGCGGCAGCACCCTCGTGTGACCGACGACCGGCATGAAGTTCGTGTCACCGCCCCAGCGCGGCACGATGTGCTGGTGCAGGTGGGCGGCGATGCCCGCGCCGGCCACCGTGCCCTGGTTCATGCCGATGTTGAAGCCGTGCGCGCCGGACGCGGTGCGCAGCGCCGTCATCGCCTGCTTGGTCAGCTCGGCGAGTTCCGCGGTCTCCGCCCCGGTCAGGTCGGTGTAGTCGGCGACGTGGCGGTAGGGCACGGTCATCAGGTGGCCGCCGGTGTACGGGTACAGGTTGAGCACCGCGTACACCTGCTCGCCGCGTTTGACGATCAGCCCGTCCTCGTCGGACTTGGCCGGGATCGAGCAGAAGGGACATCCGTCGCCGGCTCCGGGGCCGCTCGGCTTGTTCTCGCCCTGGATGTAGGCCATCCGGTGGGGCGTCCACAGACGCTGGAACGCGTCCTGCGTCCCCACTCCCAGCTGCTGCTCCGGCTCACTCGTCATGCAGTGCAGCATATGGCTTCGCCGCGGGGGCGCGGCAAAGGCCCCCGGGGGATCCCGGGGGCCTTCGCCGCGTGCGGTCAGCGGTGTGATCAGACCTGGGCCCGCTCCTCGACGACCTGCGCGATCTTCGCGATGGCCTCGTCGAACGGGATGCCGTTCTCCTGCGAGCCGTCGCGGTAGCGGAAGGACACCGAGCCGTTCGACATGTCCTCGTCGCCCGCGATGACCATGAAGGGCACCTTCTGCTTCTGGGCGTTGCGGATCTTCTTCTGCATGCGGTCCGAGGAGGAGTCGACCTCGACCCGCAGGCCCTTCTTCCTCGCCGCCGCGGCGAACTTCTCCAGGTACTCGACGTGCGCGTCGCCGATCGGGATGCCGATCGCCTGGACCGGGGCGAGCCAGGCGGGGAAGGCGCCCGCGTAGTGCTCCAGCAGCACGGCGAAGAAGCGCTCGATGGAGCCGAACAGCGCGCGGTGAATCATGACCGGGCGCTGCTTGGAGCCGTCGGCGGCGGTGTACTCCAGGTCGAAGCGCTCCGGCAGGTTGAAGTCGAGCTGGATGGTCGACATCTGCCAGGTGCGGCCGATGGCGTCCTTGGCCTGCACGGAGATCTTCGGGCCGTAGAAGGCGGCGCCGCCCGGGTCCGGGACCAGCGGCAGGCCCTGCTTCTCGGCGACCTGGCGCAGCGTCTCGGTGGCCTCCTCCCAGGCCTCGTCGGAGCCGACGAACTTCTCCGGGTCCTTGGTGGACAGCTCCAGGTAGAAGTCGGTCAGGCCGTAGTCGCGCAGCAGGTTGAGCACGAAGGTGAGCGTCTTGTCGAGCTCGTCCGACATCTGCTCGCGGGTGCAGTAGATGTGCGCGTCGTCCTGGGTGAAGCCGCGCGCGCGGGTCAGGCCGTGCACGACGCCCGACTTCTCGTACCGGTACACGGTCCCGAACTCGAACAGGCGCAGCGGCAGTTCGCGGTAGGACCGGCCGCGCGCGTCGAAGATCAGGTTGTGCATCGGGCAGTTCATGGGCTTGAGGTAGTAGTCCACGCCCTCGTCGAGCTGCATGGGCGGGTACATGCCGTCGGCGTACCAGTCCAGGTGGCCCGAGGTCTCGAAGAGCTTCGCCTTGGTGGCGTGCGGGGTGTAGACGAACTCGTAGCCCTCCTCCTCGTGGCGGCGCCGCGAGTAGTCCTCCATGACCCGGCGGATGATGCCGCCCTTGGGGTGGAAGACGGCGAGGCCGGAGCCGATCTGCTCCGGGATGGAGAACAGGTCCAGCTCGCTGCCCAGCTTGCGGTGGTCGCGCTTCTCGGCCTCGGCGAGGAAGTCCAGGTACTGCTTCAGCTCGTCCTTGGACGGCCAGGCGGTGCCGTAGACGCGCTGGAGCATGGGGTTCTTCTCGCTGCCGCGCCAGTAGGCGGCCGCGTTGCGCATCAGCTTGAACGCCGGGATGAGGCGGGTGGAGGGCAGGTGCGGACCGCGGCAGAGGTCCTTCCAGCACAGCTCGCCGGTCCTGCCGTCCAGGTTGTCGTAGATCGTCAGCTCGCCGGCGCCGACCTCGACGTCGGCGCCGTCCTCGCTGGAGGCGGAGCCCTTGAGGCCGATCAGTTCCAGCTTGTACGGCTCGTCCGCCAGTTCCTCGCGGGCCTGCTCGTCGGTCACCACGCGCCGCGCGAAGCGCTGGCCGCGCTTGACGATCTCCTGCATCTTCTTCTCGATGGCCTTGAGATCCTCGGGCGTGAACGGCTTGTCGACGTCGAAGTCGTAGTAGAAGCCGTCCTTGACGGGCGGGCCGATGCCCAGCTTGGCCTCGGGGAAGAGCTCCTGCACGGCCTGCGCCATGACGTGCGCGGTGGAGTGGCGCAGGATGTTCAGGCCGTCCTCGGAGGAGATCTCGACGCCCTCCACCTCGTCCCCGTCGGAGAGCACGTACGACAGGTCCCTGAGCTCGCCGCCCACGCGCGCGGCGACGACCGAGCGCTCGCCGGCGAAGAGGTCGGCGGCCGTAGTGCCCGTCGTCACCACGCGTTCTTCCCGCTCGGAATCGCGCTGGATGATCACACGGACGTCTGACACCGGTCTCTCCTGACTGAAGGGTGGGTTCGCGGCGCCATACCGGAGCGCGCGCATGAGGGCGATCGTACCGACCCGGGGCCCTCCACCGCGAAATCATTCCCCGCCGCCCGCCTCCTCGAAGAAGTCCGCGATCCCGGCGGTCTCCCGCAGCGACTTCATCAGCCGGTCCCGCTCGGCGTCGTCGACCCGCACCGGCACGACCTCCGAGGCACCGGTGAGCCGGCGGAAACCGCCCCGGCTCTCCAGCCGGCCCCGCACCCGCACCGGCAGCCCGGCCAGGTGCGCGTGCCCGGCGATCCGGTACGCCTCCTCGTCGAGGGTGACCCGCACGTGCGGGACGTCGGCCCCGGTGAGCACCCGCAGCCGTACGGTGCCCGCGCCGTACGGCTGGGACCTGCGCATCCGCACCACCGTGCCGGTGATCCGCACCGGCACGGACGGCTCGGCCCGCAGATAGCGGTCCCCGGCCTCGCGCAGCGCGGGCAGGTCGCCGGGGGAGAACTCGACGGGCCCGGCGGCCGCGCAGCCCTGGGGGACGCCGGCCGCCGGGGCCCACGCGACGGCGATCCGGGCGCCCTCGGTGCCGCGCACCAGGGCGACGAGGGCCCCGGTGAGTTCGTGGCTGACGCCGGCCCGGACGGCCGAGTCGAAGGCGTCCAGGCCTCCGGTGGCCCGCCGGTGGTCGACGGCCTCGCGGGCGGCGTGCAGGGCGTGGTGCAGGCGCACGGCGAGGGGGCGGCCGGCGGCGGCCGGCACGAACGCGGTCAGGCGGCGTCCGCCGGGGGCGGGGGCGACCAGGACGTCCTGGAGCATCGCGGCGGCGAAGCGGCGGTGCCGGGCGCCGTGGTAGCCGGCCCGTGCGCGGACGGCCAGCGCCCCGGCGAGCAGCGTCCGGCGGGCGGCGGAGCGCAGCTGCTCCTCCACGGTCCAGGGGACGGCGTCGCCGGGGCCGCCGGGGACGTCCCGCCACCAGCGGATCTCGTCGCTGGGCACGGCGAGGGCGACCAGGATCTCGCGCGCGGCGGGCGTGCCGCTGCGGGCCAGGGCGTGCAGGGCCTCGCCGAGCAGGTCGTCGCTGTCGGGGAAGGCCCGGGTCTCGGGCACCAGCAGGCTCGTGCCGCCGCCCGGCCCCGGCGGGGTCCAGCGGCCGTAGCGTCCGGCGGCGCCGCCGCGCCGCTGCCAGCCGTGCCGGTGCAGCAGGGCGCCGAGCACGGCCGGGTCGACCTGGCCGGGCTCGGGCGGCGGGCCGGGCCGGGCGGCGTCGGCGGGGCGCGGCCGCACGGGCCGCAGGGGCTCCCCGGTCGGGCGGTGCGTCACGGTGTCCCTCCCGTCCCGACCCGCGTCATGATCCCGCACAGCGCACGGTCGTCGAAGATGTGCGAGGTCGGTATCCGCACGGTGGTGCGGCGCCGGCCCGTGACCGGGTGTCCGGCGAGGTTGGTCCAGTAGCAGCAGTGCCGCAGGTCGAGCCGGTCGTGGCCGGCCCGCAGCCAGTCGTCCCGCGAGCGGGGTACGAGCATCACGACGAGGATCTTGTGCACCGAGACCGGGGTGCGGGCGAGCTTCGCCAGGTGCTCGTTGTCGAGCGTGAAGGAGAAGGAGCGGCCCGGCGGGTTCGGCGGGACCTGGTACGTCGCCTTGAGCTGCACCTTGATGGTGACCTCGTCGTCGACCGTGTGGCCGGGTGCGCTGTGGCTGACGTGCCAGTCGATGCCGTTGTCCGGGAACGGCTGGGACAGCGAGCAGCCGGCGGCCGCCGCGACGGCGTGCAGATAGCCGACCTGGAGCGTCTCCATGCAGGCGGTGGTGGCGAGCGTGCCGCGGGAGGGTGCCGGGCCCCCGGGCAGCAGCCCGCCCCGTTCGGGCTGCGCGATGGCCATGACGGACAGCCTTCCGGAACAAGCGGATCCCCGTCGCGGGCCCTTGAACCGGAAAGACCCGTTGTTCCTGTTGTGTCCTTCCGGCGTACGGCGCAAACAGCCCGGGTATCACCGGAACGGGCAGGCGACGGGACGTCAGCCGCCCTGGTCGATCGAGGAGTTGGTCGGTATGACGTGCTGGTACGAGGGGCCTTTGGCCGCGTTCGACACGGAGACCACGGGTGTGGACGTCGAGGCCGACCGGATCGTGTCGGCCGCCGTCGTCGTCCAGGACGCGCCGGGTCTGCGGCCGCGGGTGAGCCGCTGGCTGGTCGATCCGGGCGTGCCGGTGCCCGAGGCGGCGACGGCGGTGCACGGGCTGACGGAGGAGCATCTGCAGCGCAACGGCCGCTGGCCGGCGCCGGTGATGTACGAGATAGCCGAGACGCTGGCCGAGCAGGCCGCCGCGGGACGTCCGGTGGTGGTGATGAACGCGCCGTTCGATCTCACGCTGCTCGACCGGGAGTTGCGCCGGCACCGCGCCTCGTCCCTGGGCCGCTGGTTCGAGGCGACGCCGCTGCACGTCCTGGATCCGCGGGTGCTCGACAAGCATCTGGACCGCTACCGCAAGGGGCGCCGCACCCTCACCGACCTGTGCGCGCACTACGGGGTGCCGCTGGAGGAGGCGCACGACGCGGCGGCCGACGCGCTGGCCGCGCTGAACGTCGTACGGGCGGTGGGGCGGCGTTTCGCGTCCCGGCTGGAGCAGCTGTCCCCCGCCGAGCTGCACACGCTGCAGGCGGTGTGGCACGCGGCGCAGGCGCGGGGACTCCAGGCGTGGTTCGCGCTCAACGGCTCGGAGGAGCCGGTGGACCCGGCGTGGCCGCTGCGGCCGGACCTGCCGGCGGCTGCGTGAACCCGGCGGCTCAGGTCGGCGGCGGAGGTACGGGGCGGGGGCCTCGCTCCGTGTGGCGCAACCGCGCCGGACACGAGGAGAGCGACGCGGTCCGCACTGTCCGCGGACCGCGTCGCTCTCGTGAACGTGGGCGATACTGGGATCGAACCAGTGACCTCTTCGGTGTGAACGAAGCGCTCTCCCGCTGAGCTAATCGCCCGGGAACGCACTGAACAATACAGGTCTTCGCGGGCTTCCTTCAAACCGCTTGCCGGCCGTGCTCCAGGTGGCGTGCCAGTCCGCGCCGCCCGGCCCGCATCATCAGCCGGTGGTTGGCGCGGAACAGCGGGCGTCCCGGCACCGCGAACCGCCTGAGCAGCGGTTTGGCCACGTCGACGACCTGGTCGTAGCGGGCGAGGCTGCCGGTGCCGCGCGGAGTGACGGTCCAGCGCGCCGAGCCCTCGATGTCGCCGGACAGGGCGATCTCCAGGACCCCGGCCACCGGATCGCGCCGGGTCCCGCGCGCGGTGAAGGTCATGTCGTACGGGAGGAAGGAGCGGATCCGGACGGCCCCGGTGGTGTCGTCGAGCCGGGTCACCTCGCGCACCTGGGGCCACCAGCGGGGGTAGTCCTCGGGTCGTTGCAGCACGTCGTAGACGGCGTCGGGCGGTGCGGGCAGGGTCCACAGGCTGCGGAAGCGGTAGTGGGTCCAGTCCATGGACGGAGGGTGCCCGCGGGCGGGGATCGCATGCCGGTCCCCGCCGCCGGGCGCGTGCGGTGCGGCCGGCCGCCCCACCGGACGTGGCTCCGCCGGGCGCCCGGCGTCACCTCGGGGCGCCGCCGCTGCCGGGCGGTGCGGTGCCCTTGCCCGGCGCCCGGCCCCGGCGCGCCCCTCCTGCGGCGCGGATCGCCGGCCCGCTCCCCCGCCGGGGGCCTCCCGCCCCCGCCGGGCTGCCGCTGTCCGCGCCCTGGGCGAGGTGCCGGCGGCGCGGGCGGGAGGCGGCGGGGAAGCCGGACCGGTGGGCTACGACGGCATCCTGTCGCCGAGCAGCGCCAGGTTCTCGATGGCGGCGAGGCCGTACAGCGCGGTGTCGTTGGTGGACACCCAGGGGGCCTCGCTGCCGGGCACCAGCGCGACCGGGCCGCTGATCTCCTCCGTCTTCCAGGGGGCGGACTCCCGGTAGCCGTCGGAGTTGTAGAACTTGTCCCACGCCCGCTCGGCGAGCTTCTCGTCGCCGGTCTGGACGGCGGCGTAGGCGTCGAGGCGCGAGTGGCCCTGGAAGAGGATCAGCGAGCCGAAGTTGCTGCCGTAGCGGGCCGCCTGCTCGGCCTTGGTGGCGTTGAAGTAGCGGCAGTAGTCGAGGTACGCCTCCTTGAACTCCGGCATGTCGACGAGGTCGATCAGCTCGGCGCACAGCTCGTTGAGGCCGAAGACCGCCGAGAGGTGGGAGACGGACACCGCCGGCTGGTCCGCGACGGCGAACCTGCCCGTGTCCAGGTCGTACAGGCCGCTGCCCTGCACGAAGCCGTTGGGCTGGGCGGCGATGGTCTCCATCGTCGACAGCACCCGCGCCTTGGCCTTCTCCCACTTGGGGCCCCGGCGCTCCCATTCGGTCAGCCACGCCGAGACCAGGCCGGACCAGTCCGTGCCGAAGCCGATGGACAGGGCGTGCGGGTCGGGCTGGTAGTCCGGGTCGGGGCGGACCTTGCGCTGCGGGTCGAGCACCAGGAACGTCTCGTCGGAGTCGACGTTGGCGTGCATGAGGTCGCCGACGCGTTCGTCGGCGGTGAGGAAGTAGTAGAAGCGGCGGTAGGTGGTGTTGGCGATGCGCTGCTGCTTGGCGCTGTCCGCGAAGTGCTGCACGCCGTGCCGGGTGCCGAGGCCGGCCCACTCGCCGATGTGGTAGACGTCGACCTCGCCGGTGTGCCGGGTCATCGCCTCGGCGAAGCGGAAGATGTCCGCGCGGCCGGAGCGCAGGTAGGCGTACCACAGCCACAGGTCCGGCGACAGCTCCGAGTTGTCCCAGGCGTAGCCGCCGACGTCGTAGCGCCACTGGTGCCGGGCCGTGTCGTAGGTGTGCATGATGTCGCCGTAGTCCCAGAAGCCGTACCAGCGGCGCTGCTCCACCTGGTCCTTGTAGTAGGTGAAGAGGAAGTCGAGGTGGTCCTCGATCCTCGCCTTGGCCGGGGTGGAGCGGTCGGGCTCGGCGAACAGGCCGGGGCCGAACACCTTGGCCTTGATGAGCTGCTTGGGCGGGGCGGCGAGCTGCGGGAGCACGCGCACGGCCCGGACCTGTTCGGCGAGCCGCTCCGCGCCGGGCGTGGACTCGTTGGCCCAGAACAGGAGTTCGGAGGTGCGGGCGATGCCGTACGGGGTGCCGAAGCCGGGCTCGTAGTCCTCGTAGGTGATGTTGAGGCCCTCGAGCTGTTCGGCGTAGGTGTCCTGGCCCATGCCGTCGTGGTAGAAGCGCAGGTCCATGGGGAGCGCCTCGGGCGACCAGAGCCAGAGGGTGACCTCGGCCTCGTCGGTGTGGGCGCCGCGGATGTCGAGCTGGGCGGGGAACTTCTCCCAGAAGTCGCGCAGGCCGAAGGAGAGTCCGCCGCTCGTGCCGCCGACGTAGCCGAAGCCGGAGGCGCGCCGGCCGCCGCCCGCGGGGATCCAGCCGTAGCCCTTCTTGGTGCGCTTGCGCACCGTGAAGCCGTCGGCGGACAGCTGGGAGAGGGTGTAGTCGCCCCACTCGGGGATGTACTGCAGGCGGGTGGTGACCCGCTGGTCCCAGGTGGCCGGGTCGGGCAGTTTCCTGCCCTCGAACTGGGCCGCCTGGACGGCCGCGCCCGGGTCGCGGCGCAGGCCCGTGATGCCCTTGACGGCCTCGCGCAGCAGGCCGGTGCCCTCGCCGCCGATGCGGATGTGCCGGTCGTAGGACTCGTCCCGCATCGGCACGGAGAAGCGGACGCCGAGGCCGCGGATGAAGTCGCCGCTCGCCTTGCCGGGCTCCTGGGTGCCGTCGTAGGTGATGGTGTGCACCATGCGGAAGGAGTCGGCGCCCGCGTAGAAGTAGAGGCGCACGGAGAACGGCAGCCAGCTCCGGTCGCCCTTGCGGTGTTTGCCGTCGACGCGGACGACCGCGCGGACCGGGCCCTCCTGCTCGACCTTCACCCCAAGGATCGCGCCGTCGAAGCGCTCGGTCTTCGCCGCCGTCTGGTCGCCGTCCTCGAACTCCGGCTGGCGCAGCAGCACCAGCCGCCCGTTCCTGGCGATCTCGGTGGAGCCGCGGGTGACCGACTTGACGAGGGTGGTGCCCGACTTGCCGATCCGTACGGTGATGACGCCGGTCGAGACGGTGACGGTGCCTCCGCCGCTGTCGACGGCGACCTTCTTCTCGGGCACGGCGGGGGTCCCGGCGGTCAGGGTGAGCTTGCCGGTGCCCGAACCGACCGCGTGCGCGGTCCACTTCAGGGAGCCGTCCGGCCAGTACGCGAGCGGCCAGGACTGCACGGGCACGGCCTTGCCGTCCGCGTCCGTCAGCGCGAACGTCTGGTCCTCCCGGTACGCGCCCTTGGGCCAGGGCACGCCGACGGTGGAGCCGGGGGCGGCGCCCAGGCCGCCCTCCTCCAGCCAGTCCAGGGTCACCGGGTCGGCGTCGGCGGTCCCGGCCGCGGGCGCGGCCTGGGCGTTCTGCGCTCCCAGCGCCCAGCTGAACTGGGCGGCGGCTCCGGCGACGGCGGCCGCCTTGAGGAGGGATCTGCGGGGGATGGGGGACATGGGGGATCCAGCCTTTCCTCGTCCGTGCGGGAAGCGTTCCGTACCAAGATGGTCAGGGGCATGACAGGAAGAGGCGCGGCGCCCGGGGCGCCGGCCCCGTTTGCGGGGCGCCGGCCGTCAGCGGCGCCGGTACCGCTCCTCCACGGCGACGGCCGCCGCCGCGACGGCCCCCAGCACGGGGACCGCCAGCGGCGCCACGATCCAGGCGGAGCAGACCACCACGGCCAGCCCGCCGACGATCAGGAAGGAGCCGGCCGGGTCGAGCACGGTCCGCCGCCCGGCACCGGCGAGCAGCGACCGCCAGGAGGCGCCGGGCCGCCAGACGGCCGCCGCGCGCAGCACGGCGACGGCCGCGCCGATCAGGGCGGACAGTCCGACGGCGCCCACGAGCGGGCCGCCCGGCAGGCCGGCCCGCACGGCCTGCACGTCCACCCACACGGCGGCCGCGGCGGCCCAGCCGGCCAGCCCGACGAGCCAGCCGCGGCGCGCGGCCGACCGGAAGTCGGCGGCGAACTCGCGCCAGCCGCCGCCCTCGTGGGCGGTGCGCCGCCGCAGGTGCCGGGCACCGGCGGCGGCCGCGGCGGGCCAGGTGACCACGCCGAGGGAGGCCACCGCGATCCACACCCCGGTGAGCAGGCACTCGGCGAACAGGGCGAACCGCTCGGCGAGCAGCGACTCCCCCCGTCCGGTGCGGTCCTCGACGCGCGTCCGCCTCATGGCCGGGTCACCTCAGCCCTTCAGACCGCTGGTCGCCATGCCGTCGATCAGATAGCGCTGGAAGGCCAGGAAGAAGGCCAGGACCGGCAGCAGGGCGACCAGCGACATGGCGATCATGCCGCCGTAGTCGGCCACGGCATCCTGGTCCACGAACATCTTCAGGCCCAGCGAGACCGTGTACTTGTCGGGCTCGTTGAGGTAGATCAGCGGGCCCATGAAGTCGTTCCAGGCGTTGATGAAGGTGAAGATCGCGCTGGTGATCAGGGCGGGCCGGCTCAGCGGGAGCACGATCGACCAGTAGATGCGGAAGTGCCCGCAGCCGTCGAGGCGGGCCGCCTCGTCCAGCTCCCTGGGCAGGTTGCGCATGAACTGGACCATCAGGAACACGAAGAACGCTTCCGTGGCCAGGTACTTGCCGATCAGGAGCGGGGTGTAGGTGTTGATCATCTCCATGTTGCGGAACAGCACGTACTGCGGGATCAGCAGCACGTGGTACGGCAGCAGGAGGGTGCCGATCATCAGCGTGAACAGCAGGTTCCGGCCCGCGAACCTGATCTTCGCGAAGGCGTAGGCCGTCAGCGAGCAGGACAGCAGGACGCCGACCACCGAACCTCCCGCCAGGAACACCGAGTTCATGAAGAAGGTGGAGATCGGGACGTCCGCGATGCCCTCGGTCAGGCGCGTGTAGTTGTCGGTGATGGGATCGCCCGGGAAGAGGTCCAGGCTGCCGACGATGTCCTCGCTCCTCTTGAAGGAGCCGCCGACGACCCACAGCACCGGGTAGAGGATCACCGCGAGGAGGGCCAGCGCGCCGAGGTGCCAGGCGAGCGAACCGGGGAGCCGGCGGCGCAGGGCGCCGCCCCCCGCGGACCGGGCCGACGGGGGTGTCCCCCGATCGAGCGGAGTCGACAGACCGGGGGAGCTCATCGGGCGTCCTCCTCGTAGTGCACCCAGCGCTTCTGGGACCAGAACAGCACCGCGGTCACCAGCGCCACGGCGATCAGCAGCATCCACGCCATGGCGGAGGCCAGGCCCATCCGGCTGTTCTCGAAGCCCTGGACGTAGAGATAGCAGGTATAGACCATCGAGCCGTCCGCCGGACCGCAGGCGTTGCCTCCGGCGCCACCGCCGACGATGTACGCCGAGCTGAAGATCTGGAAGGAGTGGATCGTCTCCAGCAGGACGTTGAAGAAGAGGACCGGGGAGATCATCGGCAGCGTGATGTTCCAGAACTGCCGCAGCTTGCCGGCCCCGTCCACGTCGGCCGCCTCGTACAACTCGCGCGGCACCTGCTTGAGTCCCGCCAGGAAGATGACCATGGGGGCGCCGAACTGCCAGACGGTGAGCGCCACGAGGCTGTAGATGATCATGTCCGGGTCGCCGGCCCAGCCGCCGGCGTCGAACCCGAGGAACTGCTGCGCGCGGTCGACGGCCGCGTCGTCCGAGAAGATCGCCTTCCAGACGATGGCGATGGACACGCTCGCGCCGATCAGCGACGGCGCGTAGAACGCGGCCCGGTAGAAGGCCTGGCCGCGCCGCTTCTGGGCCAGGAGCAGCGCCACGCCGAGGGCGAGGATCAGCTTGATCGGCGTACCGACCACGACGTACCACAGCGTCACCCGCACCGAGTGCCGCCAGCGCGGGTCGGCGAACATCTCGGAGAAGTTGTCCAGGCCGATCCACCGGGGGGCGTCGAACAGGTTGTAGTCGGTGAACGCGAAGTAGAGGGAGGCCGCCATCGGGCCCGCCGTCAGCAGCAGGAACCCGGCGATCCAGGGGGACATGAACAGGTAGCCGGCCAGGTTCTCCCGGCGGCCCCGCCGCTTCAGGGCGGCGGAGCCCCCGGGGGTCACCGGACCGTGCCGCGGCTCGGAGTCCTCGGTCAGGTCCTCCATCGCAGGGGCGTGTGTCACGGCGGTTCCCATCAGCTGCCGAGAGCCGTCTTCGACTCGTTGAAGAACTGCTTGACGGCGTCGTCCACGGACCGCTTGCCGAGGGCCAGTTCCTCCGCGATGCGCAGGAAGGCGGCCTCGCAGATGTCGGCGCCGGCCGGATGCGGGGTGATGGTCTCCAGGACGCCCGCCTCGACGAGGGACTCCTCGTAGGCGGCGATCGCCTTGTCGACCGGGTCGGTGGGCTGGTACGCCTCGTACTGGGCCTGCGTCGCCGGCACGCCGCGGTCGTAGCCCATGATCTTGGCGACCTCGGGGTCGTGGACCATGAAGTCGATGAACCGGGCGACCTCCTCGGGGTGCTGAGTCCGCTTGGAGGCGCTGAGCATCAGGGAGCCGAGGTACTGGCCGGTCCTCTTGCCGTCCGTGGTCGGGATGGGCGCGAGGCCGTACTCGCTCTTGCCCTCGGAGGTGTAGCGGACGGTGAAGTTGTCCCAGGTGAACTCGCTGCCCGCGAGTTCGGCGGAGAGGGCCGACTTGGGCTTGATCTGGGCGACCTTCCTGGCGTCGGCGTACAGCCCGGCCTTCACGCCCTTCTCGGCCTTGGTCCACCAGTCCGTCAGGTCCGCCTCGGTGAAGCCGAGACCCTTCTCGGTGAAGAACGCCTTGCCGTTCTGCCGGAGGTGGAGGTCGTAGAGGTACATGACGCCGTACATGCCGCTGTCGCCGGCGCGCCCGGTCCTGTCACGGATCTTCTTCAGCGCCGCGTCGAAGTCGTCCCAGGTCCAGCCCATCTCGGGCTTCACGCCGGCCCTGGTGTAGACGGGCTTGTCGATGACCAGGGCCATCGAATTCGAACCGACGGGAACGCCGAGGAGCTTGCCGTCGATCTCGCCGAACTTCTCCAGGCCCGCCCGGAAGCCGTCCATGGAGAGGTTGCCCGCCTTCACCTGCTCGCCGAGATCGAGCAGCACGTTCTTGGCGTCGTATTTGCGCAGGAATCCGATGGCGTTCTGGAAGACGTCCGGCGGATTTCCGCCGGAGGCCTGGGTGTTGAACTTCTTCCAGAAGTCGGCGTACGGCTGGAAGTCGGTTTTCACCTTGATCTTCGGGAACTTCTTCTCGAAGAGCGCGATGGTCCTGTTGATGCGTTCGGCCCGGTCCTGGGCACCCCACCAGGCGTAACGGATCGTCACCGTTCCGTCTCCCGAGCCGCTGCCACCACCGCAGGCCGTGGCCGTCGCGCCCAGTCCGGCGACGGCCAGCGAGGCCCCGGCCGCTTTGAGGACTGTCCGCCTCTCAACATTCCTGCCCTGCTGCATGTGAGCCTCCCCGCGACGTTGCGTTCGCCCCATGAATCGTTTCAAGTAAGCGCTTGCTGGCACAAGTTACGTAGGCCCTACGGGGACGTCAATGATTCGGACAGGAATTCATGGGCGGCGCGACCGGGCAGCGGAGGCCGGCAGTCCGCTCCAGCTCGGCCGCTCAACCGGGAGTGCGCAGGTAGGAACGTCGTGATCGACCGGCCGAACACCGGCCGACACCGTGGGGCACGCGCCGGGGAAGGTCACGGTTGGATGAAGACGGGCGGGAAGTGGAGGGCTTCGCCGGCCGTGACGGCCCGGACGGTACAGGCCCCGCGGCGCGCGCCCGGCCCTCACGGCGGCGCCGTCCGGCCACCCGCCGGGACGGCGGCGCCGCCCCGCTCCCCGAACGACGGCGGCCCGCCTGCTCAGTCGCAGGCGGGCCGCCGGTCCGGGTGGGCGATACTGGGTTCGAACCAGTGACCTCTTCGGTGTGAACGAAGCGCTCTCCCACTGAGCTAATCGCCCGGGCACAGAAAGAAGATTACCCCATGTCAGGGGGTGCCCGTGACCGGCGCCGGCCGGGCGCGCACCCCGCTGCGGATCACTGGTCCTCGATCTTCCAGGGCATGACGATGCCGAACTTCCAGACGTAGATGCCGCCGATGACGGCGACGATCACCAGGCCGATCGTCGTCAGGATGATGTTGCGGCGGCGCACCCGGGGATCGAGGGCGCGCTGCGCCGCCTCGGTGACCTTGCGCTTGGTCCAGCGCAGGACGATCTGGGCCCAGACGAACTCGGTCGCCCAGATCGCCATGCCGCCGAAGATCACGACCCAGCCCGGTCCGGGCAGCGGCAGCATGACGATGCCCGCGCCCACGACCGCGAGCCCGACGACGAATACGCCGACCTGCCAGCTCAGGTGCAGCACACGGCGGGTCTTGATGAATTCCGGCGCCCTGGAGCCGAGCCCCTGCTCGCTGTGCGCCCCGTCCGTCCTGGTCTCGTCGGATGCCACGGCTACCTCGCCCGGCTCGTCACTCCCCGTGTTCATACGGCCAAACCCTACCCGAGGCAGACGAGCCACCGGAATGACCGCACCCCGACAACGATCTCTCGGCCGGAAGAGTTACGTAAAGGCACCCAAAACACTCAGAGGGGTTTACAACGGCACTGTAGGTGGCATGTCGATTTCGCCGACGTGCGAATCCCCGAGCGCACACTGAGCGAAAGGCCCTGGCGCTTATGAACACCACGGTCAGCTGCGAGCTGCACCTGCGCCTCGTTGTGTCGAGCGAGTCCTCCCTGCCTGTCCCCGCAGGCCTGCGGTACGACACGGCCGACCCCTACGCCGTGCACGCCACCTTCCACACCGGAGCCGAGGAGACCGTCGAGTGGGTGTTCGCCCGCGACCTCCTCGCCGAGGGGCTGCACCGTCCCACGGGCACCGGCGACGTCCGCGTCTGGCCGTCGCGCAGCCACGGTCAGGGCGTCGTGTGCATCGCCCTGAGCTCCCCGGAGGGGGAGGCCCTGCTCGAAGCCCCGGCACGGGCCCTGGAGTCCTTCCTGAAGCGGACCGACGCCGCCGTCCCTCCCGGCACGGAGCACCGGCACTTCGATCTGGATCAGGAGCTCTCGCACATCCTGGCGGAAAGTTAGGCCGCAGCTCCTCGCGAAGCCGCCCGGCGCCGTCGACTCGGGGTGACGGTTCGGGCCGGGACAACCGCATACGGCACACACCGGCGCCGTCGCCGCGGGCCTCCGCGGGGCGGTGCCGGACGCTTGCGTGCGGACGGGAACCCCGGCTCCGCCGGTGCCGTTGTACCGGCAGTCACGGGCCGAAGCCGGTAACGCCGCATGCGGGAGCCACTACCATCGGCCAGCATCGGCGGGCGCCCGCCCGACCCCCAGGCCAGGGAGCGAATCGTGCTGATCACCCACGACACCCGGTGCGCCCTCGACACCGTGGTCGATCTGGTGAACACCGCACCGGAGGACGACACGACGCCGGACGGGCTGCCGGACGTGACGGCCCTGGAGAAATTCGTACGCACGCACGAAGTCAGCGATGTCGGGGTGCTCTCCGAGTTCGACCTCTCGGCGGTGCGCGCGGTGCGCGGGCGGTTCGCCGCGGTCTTCGCGGCCCCGGACACGCGGACCGCCGCCGGGCTGATCAACGAACTGGTGGCCGCCGCGGGCACCACGCCCCGGCTCACGGACCACGACGGCTACGACTGGCACGTGCACTACTTCGCGCCCGGCGCGTCCGTCGCCGATCACCTGGCCGCCGACTGCGGAATGGCCCTGGCGTTCTTCGTGGTCGCCGGAGAGCGGGAACGGCTGCGCCGCTGCGAGGCCCCCGACTGCCGGCGTGCCTTCGTCGACCTCTCCCGCAACCGGTCGCGGCGCTACTGCGACAGCCGTACGTGCGGGAACCGCCTGCACGTGGCCGCGTACCGGGCGCGCCGCAAGGAGGCGGCGGGCTGATCCGCCCCGGCGTCGCGGACACCGGTGGCAGCGCTCCCCCGCCGGTCCGCGGACCGGACGCCCGTGTCCGCGCGGTCCCCGGCGGATGGCGCCGGGGAGCGCGGGTACGGCTCACAGCAGCAGCAGATCGTGCAACGCGGCCATGAGCAGCAGACACCCGATCACCGCAAGGAAGATCATCAGCGGTGGCTGGGAAAGGGCGAAGAGGCAACCGCGCGGCTCGTCCGGCTTTTCCTGCGGTTCTTCCCGTGTCGGCGCGGTGTCGCTCTGTGTCGTGTCCAGCATCTCGCGGCGATGATGGCGCAGCCGGTGCGCCCGACGCGATCAATACACCCCTAACGAGCGGTACTTCGCTGTTTTCCGTGTTGTCCTTTTCGGGTTGTGATCGTTTCCGCACGCCCAGGGATCACTGCGTCGTTCCGGTCCGCCGGGGCGGAACCGCGAGGGCCCCTCGGACGCCGCGCTTCCTCATATGCCGTGCTTCTTCAGGATGGCTTCGATGTCGCTGAAGTCGTCCTCGGCGGCGCGGGACGCGCCCGCGGACCCGGCCGCGGGCCGGGAGCCGGATCCCAGGGAGGGCGCCGAGGCCGCCGCGTCGCCCCGGGCGGCCGCCCGGGCCGCCCTGCGCTCCCCGCGGGTGCCGCCGCGGCGGCGCTCCACGGCGCGGGTCGTGGCGAACAGCAGCCAGGAGGCGCCGAGCAGCCCGAAGCCCGCCCAGGCGGTCGGGCTGAAGGCGGTGCCGGCCAGCCAGTCGACGACGCCGGCCAGCACCAGGCCGAGCGGGACCAGCGCGTAGGCGGCGATGCGGGCCGCGGTCAGGAAGCGCCGGCGGTACGCGGTGACCGCCGCGATGCCCAGGCCGGCCGCGGACACGGCGGAGCAGACGGTCTCGGCAATCATCCGGTCCTCCAGGCGGGGCGCGCTCGGGCAGGGGACGCTTCGTCCCCCCTCCATCCTGCACCGCCCCGGGTCCACCCGGCCATGCCCCGGCCGGACATCAGGGACATCTCCGGGCCGGCTCCTCCGCAGGTACCGGTGCCGGCCGCGCGACCGCGCCGGGCGAGGTCCCGTTTGGGCCGCCGGCGCCGGGACTGGGAGACTGGGCCCATGAGCGACTCCTCCCCCGCCCGTCCCGCCGTCCCCGTTCTCGACGTGTGGTGCGAACTGCAGTGCCCGGACTGCCGCACCGCCCTGGACGACCTCCGTGCCCTGCGGGCCCGCTACGGCGACCGGCTGGAGCTGCGGCTGCGGCACTTCCCGCTGGAGAAGCACAAGCACGCCTTCGCCGCCGCGCAGGCCGCCGAGGAGGCCCTGGAACAGGGCCGGGGCTGGGAGTACGTCGAGGCCGTACTGGGCCGGGTCGAGGAGCTGGACCGCAAGGGAGAGCCCTTCCTGGTCGAGGTGGCCCGGGAACTCGGCCTGGACGCCGAGGAGGTCGACACCGCGCTGATCGACGGCCGGCACATCCTGATCGTCGACGCCGACCAGGCCGAGGGCAGGGCGATCGGGGTGACCGGCACCCCGACGTACGTCATCGGCGGCGAGCGCCTCGACGGCGGCAGGAGCCAGGAGGGCCTGCGCGAGCGCGTCGAGGAGATCGCGGACCGGCTGCTGGCCGGGCCGACCGGCTGACCCGGGGCCGCTACAGCAGCGGCTTGTACAGGCCGTACTGCGTCGTTTCGTAGCCGAGCGACTCGTAGAGCCGCTCGGCGGGGGTGTTTCCCGCGAAGACGTTGAGGCCGATGGTCCGCCTGCCCGCGGTGATCGCCTGGGCCTCGGCCAGCAGCATGAGCGAGCGCCCGTGCCCCTGGCCGCGGTGGGCGGCGCCGGTCTCGACGTCGAAGACGAAGGCGTTCTCCTCGCGCACCGCCAGCCACAGCGTGCCCACCGGTGTGCCCGCGTGCTCCAGGACGCTGAAGAGCATGCCCGGTGTGGCCCGGCCGCCGGGCAGCAGGGTGGCGTGGTCCCGCTCCGCCTTGGCGCGGGCCTCGGCCTCGGGCACGCCGCGGTCGCTCCAGTCGCGGGCGTAGTCCTCCTTGCCGCGCGCCAGCCAGGGACCGAACTCCGCGTCCGTCATGGGCCGCGCCCGGCTGCCCTCGGGCAGGCCGGGCGGGGCGTCGCCGAGCGGCTTCTCCATGCCGCGGTTGCGCACGACGTAGCCGAGTGCCGTGGCGAGGCGCAGGGCCGGCCCGGCGTCGGCGGGGACCGCCGCCTCGATGCGCCGGCAGCCCCAGCCGCGCGCAACCTCCTCCGCGGCCAGCGCGGCCACCGTGCCCCGGCCGCGCCGCCGGTCCGGCTCCTCGATCCGCAGGTGCAGGATCCGGGCCACGGCGTCGCCGAAGACGGGATGCGTGCCGAGGTGCACGGCGCCGACGGGACGGCTGTTCACGCACACCTGGTAACGGCGTGAGCGCGTCCCGTCGGCGTGCTGCTGGAGCGGCTCGGTCGGCCGCAGGGTCGTGGTCATCAGGAGTGTTCTACCCGCTGCCGCGCCCCGGGTCAGCCGGGTGTCCCCGCCTTCCGCGGATCGGGCCGCTCACGGATCGAGGTCGTCCGCCGCCCGCTCCTCGAAGATCCGCATCGCCTTGGCGGTCACCGGGCCGGGTGCGTCCGGCAGTTCGCGGTCGTCGACCCGGTGCACGGCCTGGACGTCCCGCAGCGTGGACGTCAGGAAGATCTCGTCGGCCCGCCGCAGGACGTCCAGCGGGAGGTCCGTCTCCCTGGCGCCGGTCCACTCGAGGGTCAGGGCCCGGGTGACGCCCGCGAGACAGCCGGAGGCCAGGGGCGGGGTGTGGATCTCGCCGTCGAGGACGACGAAGACGTTCGACCCGGTGCCCTCGCACAGCTGCCCCACCGTGTTGCCGAACAGCGCCTCGGAGGCGCCCTGCCGGTGGGCCCGGGCGAGCGCGACGACGTTCTCCGCGTAGGAGGTGGTCTTCAGGCCGGTGAGCGCGCCGCGTTCGTTGCGGGTCCAGGGGACCGTGACGACGGCCGTGGTGTCGGGACGGCGGGTGGTCTCGCCGAGGGCGACCAGGAGGGTCGGGCCGTGGTCGCCGCGGTCGGAGCCGAGCGGGCCCTGGCCGCCGGTGTAGGTGATGCGCAGCCGGCCGAGCGGCATCGGGTTGGCCTCCAGGACGGCGGCGCAGGCCCGGCGGATCTCGTCGAGATCGGGGCCGGGCAGGCCGAGGCCGCGCGCCGAACGGGTCAGCCGGTCGAGGTGGCGGGTGAGCGCGAACGGCCTGCCGTCCACCGCCTTCACCGTCTCGAAGATGCCGTCGCCCACGGTCAGCCCGTGGTCGAAGGCGGAGACGCGGGCGGACTCGATGTCCCGCAGCCCGCCGTCGAGCCAAAGCTTCACTGCTCTCTACCTCGCAACTCTGTGCCGGGTGCGCCACACCGGCCGGGGGTCCGGCCGGCGGCGGAGCCGCCGTGCGCCGCGGCGTCCTCCGAAGCGCACGGTGCGCGGAGGAGCACGGCGGCACCTCAGGGGGTCCCCTCACTCACCTCGTATGTTCCCGACGCTACCGCGAGCAGCCGCGACGCCTTCAGCTCGGTCTCCCGCCACTCCCCCTCGGGGTCGGATCCCCAGGTGATGCCGGCGCCGGTGCCGAAGCGCAGCGCGCCCTCCGCGCGGTCGATCCAGAAGGTGCGGATGCCGACGGCCAGCTCGCCGGTCCGCCGGTCGGCGTCGACCCAGCCGATGCCCCCGCAGTACGGGCCCCGGGGCGCCGTCTCCAGGGCCGCGATGATCCCGAGGGCGCTCGACTTGGGCGCACCGGTGACCGAGCCGGGCGGGAAGGCGGCGGCGAGCAGCTCCGGCCAGCCGGCGCCGGTCCGCAGCTCCCCGCGGACCGTCGACACCAGGTGCACGAGGCCCGGGTGCTTCTCCACGACGCACAGGTCGGGCACGGTCACGCTGCCGGTGGCGCAGACCCGCCCGATGTCGTTGCGGACCAGGTCCACGATCATCACGTTCTCGGCGTAGTCCTTCTCCAGCAGGTCCGCCTCGGTACGCCCGGTGCCCTTGATCGGCCCCGACTCCACGGCCCGCCCGGCGCGCCGCAGGAACAGCTCCGGCGACGCGGTCGCCGTCTCCACTCCGTGCCGGGGCAGGCGAATCGTTCCTGCATACGGCGCGGGGTTGCCGCGCGCCAGCAGGGCGGTGAGGGCGTCCACGTCGGCGCCGGGCGGGAGGGGCGCGGAGAGCACCCGGCAGAGGTTCGCCTGGTAGACCTCGCCGGCCGCGATGTGCTCGCGGACGCGACGCACGGCCGCCGTGTACGCGGCGCGGTCGAGCGAGGACGTCCAGTCGCCGACGCCCGGCCCCCGCCACCGGCCCGGCACGGGCGCGGGCACCGGCTCTCGGCGCACGTCCCGGAAGCGCGCGCAGGTCAGGCCGCCCTCGAAGTCCGCGCACACGGCCCAGAAACCACTGGAGTCCAGGGCCTCGGGATCGCTCGTGACGTCGAGGAGACCGGTGGCGACGCGGTCGCCGAAGCGAGCGAGAGGAGGCAGGTCGGGCACGCGGTCGAGTCTAGGACCGGCGCCTGCGGGACGACCCGCGCACGTCCCCTCCGGGGACCCCGGCCGCCTCCGTGACCAGGCGCAGGGCGGCACGCTGCGCAAACGCGTTTTTGTACTGGCCCCGGAATCCGCTAGAGTTCAACACGTCGCCGGGACGCGGGAGCGGACCGGAAACGACAAGCGGACGTAGCTCAGTTGGTAGAGCGCAACCTTGCCAAGGTTGAGGTCGCGAGTTCGAGCCTCGTCGTCCGCTCGAAGGAAGAGGGGTCCTCCCGGTCCCCTGTACTCCTGGTGGAGTGGCCGAGAGGCGAGGCAACGGCCTGCAAAGCCGTCTACACGGGTTCAAATCCCGTCTCCACCTCCAAGGACGATTAGCTCAGCGGGAGAGCGCTTCCCTGACACGGAAGAGGTCACTGGTTCAATCCCAGTATCGTCCACTGGATCTTCGGAAGATCCGACTCGCGCGATTAGCTCAGCGGGAGAGCGCTTCCCTGACACGGAAGAGGTCACTGGTTCAATCCCAGTATCGCGCACGCAGTACCCATGATCTCTGATCATGGTCCTGAGGACGATTAGCTCAGCGGGAGAGCGCTTCCCTGACACGGAAGAGGTCACTGGTTCAATCCCAGTATCGTCCACATCACACCGGAGCCCCCGGCCGTGCGAAACGGCCGGGGGCTTCGTCGTCCGTGCCGCGCGGCCGGCTCAGCTGGAGAACAGCATGCGCCCGAAGCTCTTGCGGTGGTGGTGGCCGTGGTGGCCGCCGTGCGGGGCCCCCCAGGCAGGGGCCGGCGGCGCCGGGTAGGACTGCGGGGTCGGCGGTGCCGGGTAGGACTGCGGGGGCGGCGGGGCGGCCTGGGACCACTGGGCCTCCAGACGGGTCAGCGCCTCCAGTTCGCCGTAGTCGAGGAAGATCCCCCGGCAGCCGCTGCACTGCTCGATCTGGACACCGTTGCGGTTGTACGTGTGCATCGGGGCATGACACTTCGGACACTGCATGGTCGGTTCAACTCCTCGCCGGTCGGTCCTGCTTCGCGTACCGCCGGGACAGACTCTGTCCGGCTGCGGTCGGTTGCACCCTACGTCGCGAAGCCCGGGGTGAACTGCGGGGGGACGGTACCCATTCGGTGGCAGGCGTCGACGACGGCCTGCTCGGCCCCGTCCAGCGCGCGGCCGGCGGCGACCGCCTTGGTGATCGCCCGGGCGGCGGTCTGCACGGTCAGGGCGCGGGCGGGGACGTCGAGGGCGGGCCACGGGTCGCCGTCCGCGGGAACGGCCGGGCCGGCCGCCGCGCGGTAGGCCGCCAGGAAGCGGTGCCACGCGTTGGGCGGGAGCAGGCCGCAGGCGTACCAGGCCGCGGGACGCGCGAGGTCCCAGGCGGGGACGCCGGTGCCGAGGTCGTCGACGTCGATCAGCAGCCAGGGCCCGTCGGGAGCCGGATGGCGCACGAGCTGACCGAGGTGGAAATCGCCGTGGCACAGGGTGGCGGTGTCCGGCAGGGGCGCCTCGGCGCGGGCCCAGGCGGGCAGGGCCGCCCAGGCCCGCAGGACGGAGGCGGTGCCGGGGTGCGGACCGGCGGCCCGGAGGCGGGCGACGGCCCGGGCCGCCTTGGCGGGCCCGCGCATCGGGGGCAGGCCCGGCGGGGCGGGGCTCCGGTGCAGGCGGGCGAGGAGGGTGGCGGCGGCCTCCCAGGGGGCGGCGCCGGGATCGTCCGGGTCGACCGGGCTGCCGTAGGGCCAGCACGTCACGAGCCTGCCGTGCAGGTCGGCCGGCGTCGGGTCGAGCGGGGGCAGGAGGATGCCGGGGAGGCGGGCGGCGACGGCGAGGCGGACGCCGAGTTCGCCGGGGTCGGTGCCGGCGGAGTGCGCCTTGGCGACGGTGTCCGCGTGCCGGGCGACGGCGGCGTCGGGCCGGTCGGCGAGGACGACGGCCGCTCCGCAGACGCAGGCCGCCGTACGGGAGTGGGCCGCGGCCGTCGCGTGGGCGGTCAGCCCGGACAGGAGGGGGTTCGTGGTCACGGGTCTCCCGGTCGTGCGGGTCGGTGCGGCGAGCGTACGCGAGGGGGCCGGGGCCGGCCGGAGCGGGACCGGGACGAGGCCGGCCCCGGTCCGTCCCCACGTGCCGCGATCCGCCGCCGGCTCCCCTCCCCGCGACGGAGCGCCCTCGCCGCGGGCGCGGCGGACGGCTCGGGCGCACGGCACGGCGATGCCGGCGCGGCTCCCCAGCCGCGCCGGCATCCGTGCCGTCCGCCGCACCCCCGTCCCCACGGGGTTTCATGGATGGATGTCCCCGCCCGGACCGCTCTTCCGGGCCTGGGGTCGCCGCTCAGCGCCCCAGCATCACACCCACGGACGACGCCTGTGTGGCCACTGTCTCCCACCCGTCGAAGACGAGGAGGAGCAGGGCCGCCAGGGGAAGGGCCATCAGCGTCGCCACCGCGGGGTGGCGGCGGCCCTGGCGGCGGGAGCGGAACGAGGCGGTGTACGCCCTGCGCTCCCGCGCGCGGACCGGTGTCCGCAGTGCCGTGCGGGCCATGGCCCTCTCCTGACCGTTCGGTGTTGTCGTCGGCGGCGGGTGCCCGGCCCCGGGGGACGAGTGCCGCACCCGCCGCTCGACCTCGAATCTAGGCGTCCGGCGGTCGCCCGGGCGTCATGCCCGCGTACCGATTGCCGGGCCTCCCGGAGGATGAGCCATGGCCTGCCGTCTACTCCCCTGGGTGGAGAAGGCGGCTCACGTCTCGGGGTCTTCCCGGAGGGGACGACCGCTGTGCCCTGCTTTCTCCGAGCTGTCCTCGCGCGGAACCGGCTGCTCGACCAGGGCGAGGACCCGGGTCGCCATGAAGCGGGCCGTTCGTACAACTGTCCCGGAGCGGGTGACTTCGCTCACTTCCACCACGCCCCGGCGCACCGCCGTCTCCACCCGTCGGCCCGCCCTGCTCGCCACGACCTCGTAGGTGCGCGTCGTGTCGCCGGCGTCCACGACTATCTCCACACGATCACCCTTCACGGGTCCAATCCCCCTTCTGTGACCGCTGTTTGGGATCACAGGCGGCGTGCCGCCGGCCTGCTCGCGCGTTCCTCGACCACCTTCCAAGTCTCCCACCCGGCACTGACAATCGATCGGGGCGAGAGGGCGCGGCCTCTGCGCGTGGGCGGCCGTGGAAACGTAAGCTGTGGCTCGTCACAGGACCGGGCAGCGGGGATGAACATGGCGATGATGCGCCTGAGGCGCGAGGACCCGCGCGTCGTCGGCTCGTTCAGGCTTCACAGGCGGCTCGGCGCGGGCGGAATGGGCGTGGTCTACCTGGGCTCCGACAAGAAGGGGCAGCGGGTCGCGCTGAAGGTCATCCGGCCGGATCTGGCGGAGGACCAGGAGTTCCGCTCGCGGTTCGCCCGTGAGGTCTCGGCGGCACGGCGGATCAGGGGCGGGTGCACCGCGCGGCTGGTGGCGGCCGACCTGGAGGCGGACCGGCCGTGGTTCGCGACGCAGTACGTACCCGGCCCCTCCCTGCACGACAAGGTCGTCGACGAGGGGCCGCTGAGCGCGGCGGAGGTCGCCGCCATCGGGGCCGCCCTGTCCGAGGGGCTGGTCGCCGTGCACGAGGCCGGGGTCGTGCACCGGGACCTGAAGCCGTCCAACATCCTGCTGTCCCCGAAGGGGCCGCGGATCATCGACTTCGGCATCGCCTGGGCGACCGGCGCCTCGACGCTCACCCACGTGGGTACGGCGGTCGGCTCACCGGGCTTCCTCGCGCCGGAGCAGGTGCGCGGTGCGGCGGTCACGCCGGCCACGGACGTGTTCTCGCTCGGCGCCACCCTGGCGTACGCGTCCATGGGGGACTCGCCCTTCGGGCACGGCAGCTCCGAGGTGATGCTGTACCGCGTGGTGCACGAGGAGCCCCAGCTGCACGGCGTCCCGGACGCGCTGGCCCCGCTGATCCGGGCGTGCCTGGCGAAGGACCCCGACGAGCGGCCCAGCACGCTCCAGCTGTCGCTGCGGCTCAAGGAGATCGCGGCCCGGGAGGCCCAGGGGCCGACCGACGCGCGGCCGCCCGCGCCGCGGGCCGGGGAGGCGGACCGGCTCGCCGACACCTACCCGGACCGCGGCCGGCGGCGTCCGCAGCAGGGCGCGCCGGGGACTCCCGCGCCGCGGGGCGGCGGCCCGGGACGCGGCAGCACTCCGGCGCGGGGCACCACTCCGGCGCGCGGCAGCACTCCCGCGCGGGGCACCACTCCCGCGCGGGGCACCACTCCCGCGCGCGGCGGGGTCCCGTCGCGGGGCGGCTCCGCACGCGGCGCCGGCAGGCCGGCGCGGTCCGGGGCGCGGCCCACGCCGGCGTCCCGCAGCACCGGACGGAACACGGCGCGGTCCGGCAGCGGCAGCCGCCCCGCGCCACGCAGCGGCGCCGGGCGTCCGGTGCCCCGGACGACGGGGACGGGCCTGCGGCCCGCCAACCCGCGGCTGCTGCGGCAGCGGCTGTTCGTGTTCGTCGTGGTGACGCTGCTGGTGGCGCTGGGCATCGCGGCGGCACAGGGCTGTCAGGGACCCGCGCGCGGACTGGACGGCGGGAACGGCGTGCGGCAGGAGCAGGAGTACGAGCCCGTGCGGGAGGACTCCGGGCCGCTGGCCGGGGAGTCCACGGCCGAGCGGCGCGCGTCGGCGTCCGGCCGGGCCGGCTAGGGCCCTTCCGGCGGACCTCCGTACAGGGGCGGCGGACGGGGACGCCTCCCCCGCTCCGGCGGTGGCGAGGGTGCGTGCCGGGTCCCGCGGCGGGGCGGACGCCGTCCGCCGGGGCGCTAGGTGCGGGGGCGGCCTGCCGTCACCGCGTAGAAGGCGACCGCTGCGGCGGCGCCCACGTTGAGGGAGTCCACTCCGTGGGACATGGGGATGCGGACCCACGCGTCGGCGGCGGCCAGGGCCCGCCGGGACAGGCCGGAGCCCTCGGCGCCGAGCATCAGGGCCACGCGTTCCATCCGGTGCGGGGCGGCCTCGTCGAGGGTCCGGGCCGTTCCGTCCGGAGTGAGCGCGAGCAGCGTGAAGCCCGCCTCGCGGACCGGCTCCAGGTCCTGGGGCCAGGCGTCCAGACGCGCGTACGGGACCGAGAAGACCGCGCCCATGGAGACCTTGACGCTGCGGCGGTAGAGGGGGTCGGCGCAGTCCGGGGAGAGCAGGACCGCGTCCATGCCGAGCGCGGCGGCGGAGCGGAAGATCGCGCCGATGTTGGTGTGGTCGTTGACCGACTCCATGATCACGACCCGGCGGGCGGTCCGCAGCAGGCCGGCCGCCGTGGGCAGCGGCTTGCGCCGCATGGAGGCGAGCGCGCCGCGGTGCACGTGGTAGCCGGTGACCTGCTCGGCGAGTTCCGGGCTGACCACGTACACCGGGGCCGACAGCTCGTCGATGACGTCCCGCAGGGCGTCGATCCACTTGGCCGACAGCAGCATGGACCGCATCTCGTAGCCGGCTTGCCCGGCCCGGCGGATGACCTTCTCGCCCTCGGCGACGAACAGGCCCTCGGCCGGCTCGCGCCTGCGGCGCAGTTCGACGTCGGTCAGGCCCGTGTAGTCGTGCAGGCGCGGGTCGTCGGGGTCGTCGACGGTGATGAGATCGGCCACGGGTGATACTGCCTCGTCCTGGGTGGGGTGCCAACGGCTCGGAGCGGTGGGGGGGGTCGCTCCGGGTCACTCCGGCTCGCGCGGGCCCACGGTGACGACCTCGCCGACGACGATGACCGCCGGGGGCCTGACCTCGTGCGTACGGACCGCCTCGGCGACGGTGGCGAGGGTGGCGTCGACGCGGCGCTGGGCGGCCGTGGTGCCCTCCTGGACGAGGGCGACCGGGGTGTCGGGGGACTTGCCGTGGGCGACGAGGGTCTCGGCGATCTTGCCGATCTTGTCGACGCCCATGAGGATCACCAGCGTCCCGGTCAGCCTGGCGAGGGCGGGCCAGTCGACCAGGGAACGCTCGTCGTCGGGGGCGACATGGCCGCTGACCACGGTGAACTCATGGGCGACGCCCCGGTGGGTGACCGGGATGCCGGCGGCGCCCGGGACCGATATGGAGCTGGAGATGCCGGGCACGACCGTGCAGGGGATGCCCGCCTCGGCGAGCGCCTGCAGCTCCTCCATGCCGCGGCCGAAGACGTACGGGTCGCCGCCCTTGAGCCGTACCACCGACTTGCCCTGCTTGGCGTGCTCGATCAGCGCGTTGTTGATGGCCTCCTGGGCCATGTAGCGGCCGTAGGGGATCTTCGCCGCGTCGATCACCTCGACGTGCGGCGGGAGTTCGGCGAGCAGGTCGCGGGGGCCGAGGCGGTCCGCGATGACGACGTCGGCCTCGGCGAGGAGACGGCGGCCGCGGACGGTGATCAGGTCCGGGTCGCCGGGGCCGCCGCCGACCAGGGCGACGCCCGGGGTGCGGGTGCGGTGGTGGGGCGCCACCAGGGTGCCGTCGCGCAGTCCCTCGACGACCGCGTCCCGGACGGCCGCGGTGTGGCGGGGGTCGCGGCCCTTGGCGTGGGTGGTGAGGACGGCGACCGTGACGCCCTCGCTGTGGCCGGTGGCCGGGGTCCAGGCGGTGGCGGCGTCGGCGTCGTCGGAGCGGACGCACCAGACGCGGTGGCGCTCGGCCTCGGCGGAGGCGGCGGCGTTGGCCTCCGGGTCGCTGGTGGCGATCAGGGCGTACCAGGCGTCGGCGAGGTCGCCGTCGGCGTACCGGCGCCTGGCCCAGGTGATCTCGCCCGCGTCCGCCATGGCCTCCACGGAGGGGGTCGCCTCGGGGGAGACGAGGAGGACGTCCGCGCCCGCCGCTATCAGGGCCGGGAGGCGGCGCTGGGCCACCTGGCCGCCGCCGAGGACGACCACGCGGCGGCCGGTGAGGCGGAGGCCTACGGGGTAGGCGGGGTGTTCGGCCATGAGGGTGTGGCTCCTCGTACGGGCGGCGTGCGGTGGGCGCTACGGCTCTGGAGCGGCCCTGACGTGCGGATTTTAAGGGTGGGTTCAGCGTACGGCGGGGGCGGGGTGGGGCGGTGCGCCGCCCCGCCCCCGCTCCTGGGTGCCCGCTACTTCTCGGTGACGCCCGCCGAGTCGAACGTCGCCACCTCGTGCATCGCGCGTGCCGTGCTCTGCACCAGCGGCAGGGCGAGCAGCGCGCCCGTGCCCTCGCCCAGGCGCAGGTCGAGGTCGACGAGCGGGCGCAGGCCCAGCTTGTTCAGCGCCGCCACGTGGCCGGGCTCGGCGCTGCGGTGGCCGGCGATGCAGGCCGCGAGGACCTCGGGGGCGATCGCGCGGGCGACCAGGGCGGCGGCGCCGGCGCTGACGCCGTCCAGGATCACCGGCGTGCGCAGGGAGGCGCCGCCGAGGAGCAGGCCGACCATGGCGGCGTGCTCGAAGCCGCCGACCGCGGCGAGGACGCCGAGGGGGTCGGCCGGGTCGGGCCGGTGCAGTTCGAGCGCGCGGCGGACGACGTCCGTCTTGCGGGCGAGGGTCTCGTCGTTGATGCCGGTGCCCCGGCCGGTCACCTCGGCCGGGTCCGCGCCCGTGAAGACGGAGATGAGCGCGGCGGAGGCCGTCGTGTTGGCGATGCCCATCTCCCCCGTCAGCAGCGCCTTGTTGCCGGCCGCCACCAGATCGCGGGCCGTCTCGATGCCGACCTCGACGGCCTTCTTGGCCTCCTCGCGGGTCATCGCGGGGCCGGCGGTCATGTCGGACGTACCGGCGCGGATCTTGCGGGGCAGCAGACCGGGCGTGGCGGGGAGATCGGCGGCCACGCCGACGTCCACCACGCAGACCTCCGCGCCGACCTGGTTGGCGAAGGCGTTGCAGACCGCTCCCCCGCCCAGGAAGTTGGCGACCATCTGGCCGGTGACCTCCTGCGGCCAGGGGGTCACGCCCTGGGCGTGCACCCCGTGGTCGCCGGCGAAGATCGCCACGGCCGCGGGCTCGGGGACGGGCGGCGGGCACTGGCGGGACAGGCCGCAGAGCTGGGCGGAGATGATCTCCAGCATGCCGAGCGCGCCGGCCGGTTTCGTCATCCGCTTCTGCCGCTCCCACGCCTCGCCGAGCGCCTTGGCGTCCAGCGGACGGATCTGCGCGACGGTCTCGGCGAGCAGGTCGTGCGGCTCCTCGCCGGGCAGGGCGCGGCGGCCGTACGTCTCCTCGTGCACCACCCAGGACAGCGGGCGGCGCTTGGACCAGCCGGCCTGCATCAGCTCGGGCTCGTCCGGGAACTCGTCGACGTACCCGACGCACAGGTAGGCGATGACCTCCAGGTGCTCGGGCAGGCCCAGCGCGCGGACCATCTCGCGCTCGTCGAAGAAGCTGACCCAGCCGACGCCCAGGCCCTCGGCCCGGGCGGCGAGCCAGAGGTTCTCCACGGCGAGCGCGGCGGAGTACGGCGCCATCTGGGGCTGGGTGTGGCGGCCCAGGGTGTGCCGGCCGCCGCGGGTCGGGTCGGCGGTGACGACGATGTTGACCGGGGTGTCGAGGATGGCCTCGATCTTCAGTTCCTTGAACTGCTTGGCGCGGCCCTTGGGCAGGGACCGCGCGTAGGCCTCGCGCTGGCGCATGGCCAGTTCGTGCATCGTGCGCCGGGTCTCGGCGGAGCGGATGACGACGAAGTCCCAGGGCTGCGAGTGGCCGACGGAGGGCGCGGTGTGCGCGGCCTCCAGGACGCGCAGCAGCACCTCGTGCGGGATGGGGTCGCTGCGGAAGCCGTTGCGGATGTCACGGCGCTCGCGCATGACCTTCAGGACGGCCTCGCGTTCGGCCTCGGCGTAGGGGGGCGCGGCCGGACCGGTGGACTGTCGTGCTTCTGCCACGGGGGCCGTGCTCTCTTCTTCCGGGTCCTGCGGGTTCTGCTGGTCCTGCGGGCCGCGCCGGTCCTCCTGTCCGGCGGCCCGGGTCTCCAGGTCGTCGGCGCTCTGCGCGACGTCCGGGTCGGCCTCGCGGGGCGCGGGGACCGGGACGGCGCCGTCGGGCGCCTGCTGCCCCTCCGCCGACGGGGAGGGGACCTGCGCCGGGGCCGGCGCGAGGTGCGGGGTGGCCGGCACCGGGCCCTCGGCCGGCGCGAACGGGCCCGGAGGCTGCTCCGGGGGAGTCGGGCCGCCGGGCAGGGGGGTGGTGGCGCCGGGGGCGGTGTGCTCCGCGGGCGCGGGGACGGCCGGGTCCGCGGGCGCGGAGGTGCCGGGTTCCGCGGCGTGGGGCTGCGGCTCGGCGGGGGCGGCGGGAGGGAGGGGGTCCGCCGGGAAGGGCGCCGCGGCGGGGTCCGGCACCGACTGGGGGCCCTGGGCGGGCTGGGCGTCCGGGGCGGGCTGCGGCTCCTGGGCCGGCCGGGCGTCCTCGGGGGTCTCGGAGGGGTGCGCGGCCGGAGTGACGGCGGGGAGCTGGGCCTGCCCCGGGTCCTGGGCCGGCTGGGCGTCCGGGGTCGCCTGCGGGGCCGCCGGATCGGCGGGGGCCCCGGACACGACGGCGCCGGAACCGTCCTCGGGGTGCGGCGCCCACGGTTCGGCGGGGGCCGCCGGGAACGGCTCCGCCCCGGGGACCTGGGCGACGGGCGCCTCGGGGACCTGGGCGACGGGCGCCTCGGCGGGCTGGGCGGACTCGGGAGCGGGCGCCTCGGCGGGCCCGTCGGCCGGGGGCTCGGGCGTACCGGCGGCCTGCGCGTCCTCCGACGGCGCCGCCTGGAGGGCCTGGGCGTCCGCTTCCGCGGGTGCGGCCTCCGGGGCAGGGGCGGGCTCCGGGAGCTGCCCGTCCCCGCCGGAGGCGGCCTCGGGGCCGGGTTCCGCGAGTACGGCGTCCGGAGCGGGGGCGGGCTCGACGGCCTGCGCGGCGTCCGGGGCGGGTACGGCCTCGTCGGCGTCGGGGGCGGGTCCCTGCGGGGCTTCCGGGACGGGCGCGGCGGCGACCGGGGCGGCCTGCGGGGTCCGGCCGGCCTCCGGCTGCACGGCCGTCTGCACGCCGTCCGCCCCGGCGCCCGGCGTGCCCGCGGGGGCGGCCCCGGTCCCGGCGGTGTCCGGCCCGGTCTCCGCCCCGTACGCCGCGTCGCCGTCCGGCGTGCCCGTCCCGCCCTGCGGGGCCTGCGCGTCGTGCGCATCGCCCTGCGGGACCCCTACGTCGTACGCACCGTCCTGCGCTGCCTCCTCCGGCGGCGCGCCCGCGGCCTCCACGGGCTGGACGTCGGCGTCGGCAGCGGCTTCACCGGCCACCCGCGCCACCACGGCCTGCGCCGCGCCCACCGGCTCGACGGCCGGGTCCGGGGTCCCGGCGGTGTGCTCCGGCGCCGGGACAACCGTTTCGGCAGGCACCGTCCCGGCACTCTGCCGGACGTGGGCCTGCGGCTCGGTCGGAGCGGTCGGAGCGCCCCAGGGCGCGCCCCCCTGCGGGGCCGCCTCCGGCGGGACGTCGAGGTACTCGGGGCCGGTCGCCGGCGGCCCGGGCTGGCGTACCGGCGCGTGCGCGGGACCGCGGTCGGCGAGGGAGCGGACCGGGCTCGCGGAGGTGTCCGGGATCGGCGGACCGAGGTGCAGGGGCCGGCGCGGCGCGGCCGGCGGCGCGGGGTCGGGCAGGCGGACGCCGCCGAGGTCGACCGAGCCGCTGTCGCGGCCGGACAGCTCGTGCGGGCCCGGCTCGTGCACGGCCTCGACGACCGGTTCCGGCGCGGGCGGCGGGACCTCGTTGCCCCAGGCTCCCTGGGCGCCCGGCAGCAGCAACAGGTCCTCGTCCTCGGCGGTGGTCTCGGAGAGGTAGGTGTACGCGCCGGGCGCGGGGACGCCCGGCTGCTCCACCGTGCCTGCGTTCTCCGGCAGCCCCTCGCCCGGGACCTGGCCGGTGTCGGTCATGCGTACCCCTCGCCCATCGGTTAGTGCTTCTACGACCAGCTCACCCGGAACGGCGCACCGACCGCCCCGCGGTGAACAACGAGCGTGCGTGCCCAGCGGCACGAACGACCCGCCGGAAAAGACGACAAAGCCATTGAGTGGCATTGTCGCGGCCGTTCCCCCGTCACGACAGCCTGATCCGCGGCGGTTCCGCTGTGGACTGCGCCACGTTGCGCGTCCTCCGGTTCTGCCGTACCACACCCGCCCCGGAGCGGGCGTGCCTTCCGGGCATCGGCCGGCGAGGCGCCGGGCGTCCGAGTGCGGTACGACGATCGGCCAGCCTACCGCGCGCGGTACGACAACCGGATCGCGGGGACGGTCCCGGGTCAGGGCGTGCGGTCGGGCAGCACACCGCTGAGCAGGAAGGCGACGCTCCGCTCCGTCTCCGCCCAGGTGCGCGTGTCGAGTCCGACGGACTGCAGCAGGGCGCACTCGACGACGTAGCCGTGCTCCGTGAGGTCGCGGCCGACCAGTTCGGCCGCATCCCGGGTCGCCGCGTGCGTGACGATGCGCTGCGGGCGGCGGTCGGCGACCGCGGAGACCACCGCCGCTCCCCCGCCGCCGACGCGGACGACGTCCGGTTCGGGCAGGTCCTCCAGGACGTGCGGGGCGGTGCCGTGCACGACCTGGAGCTGCACGCCGAAGCGCCGGGCGGTGGCCTCGGTGCGGGCGCAGGCGTCCGGGTCGCGGTCGACGGCGATGACGGCGGCGCCGCCGCGGCCGGCCTCGGTGGCGAACGCGCCGCTGCCGCAGCCGATGTCCCACACCAGGTCCCCGGGCCGCGGCCCGAGCCGGGCGAGCTGGGCGGCGCGCAGCAGACCGGCCTCGCCCTCGCCGAGGCCGCCGCCGTACGCCTCGGCGGGCAGGGACCAGCCGCGGGGCCCTGCGGCCGGGTCGCGGCCGGCGATCCAGCCGCCGCGCTCGTCCGGGCCGCCGGTCCGGGCGGGGCCGCCGATGACGATGACGACGTTCGGGTCGCGCCAGGTGTGGTCGGCGGCCTTGTCGGAGGTGACGACGGTGACCTGCTCGCGTTCGGTGCCGAGTTCCTCGCAGATGACGAAGGTGCGGTGCACCCCCTCCAGGAGCAGGCCGAGTTCGGCGGGCCCGGCGCCGGGTGAGGTGAGGACGGCGACCTTGGTGTGGGCGCGGCACACGTTCACCGCGCGGCGCAGGGTGCGGGGGTGGGCGACGACCACCTGGGCGTCGTCCCACGGCATGCCGGCCCGGGCGAAGGCGGCGGCGACGGAGGAGACGGCCGGGACGACCTCGACCTCCAGGCCGAACTCGGGGGCGCGCAGGGTGCGTACGACGCCGAAGAAGCCGGGGTCGCCGTCGGCGAGCACGACCGCCGTGCCGCGGTGGGCGGCGATGCGGCGGGCGGCGAGGGCGAGGCTGCCGAGGCGGACGCGCTCGGCGGCGGGCGGCACCTCGGGCAGCGCCAGGTGGTGGGCGGCGCCGGCCACCAGTGTGGCGGCGCCCAGGGCGGCGCGTGCCGCGGCGGTCAGCGGCGAACCGTCCCAGCCGATCACCGTGACCCGGTCGGCCATCGTCGTCAGTCTCCAGGGGTTTTCGCAGGTCGTCCGAGGAACACCGCCTGTGGGCGGGCTCCGTGAGGGTACCCGGTGCGGTCCCGGGGCGGGGCGGCGGTGCCGCCTCCGCGGGATCAGTTCCAGTCGGTGAAGGAGGTGAAACCGCCGGTGCCGGCCGGTCGCTCCCCGGCGCCCTCGAGGTCTTCGGGCAGCAGGCTCCACACGATGTAGTCGGTGCGTACGTCGGTCCAGGTGCCGTCCGCGGCGCGGACGTGCGCTATGCAGGCGTTGCGCAGGACGCCCTCGCTGATGCAGCCGATCTTCTGGGCGACCTGCTGGGAGGCGGTGTTGTCGGCGGCGGTGCGCAGCTCGACGCGTTCGAACTTCTGGTCGTGGAAGAGCCACCGGGCGGTGGCGAGGGCCGCCTCGGCGGCGTAGCCCTCGCCGCGGGCCCAGGGGGCGATGATGTACGACAGTTCGGCGGACCGTACGTGCCAGTTCGCCTTGGTGAGCTGGACGACGCCGACCAGGCGCTGGGTGAGGAACTCGGCGACGGCGAGGTCCAGGCCGCGTCCGGCGGCGCGTTCGGCGGGGGCGTACTCGGTGATCCAGGTGCGGGCGGCGTCCTCGGTGAAGGGCTGGGGGACGTCGGTCCAGGCCGCGACCTGCTCGTCGTTCATCATCTCGGCCAGGGCGGGCACGTCGTCCTCGTCGAGGGGACGCAGCACCAACCGCTCCGTGCTGATGGAGATGGTGGGGAAGGTGCTCGTCATGCGCCGCTCCGTAACCTTCGGACCTTCTGAACCGTCAGAACCTGCTGAGCTGCCCAGCATGCAGCATGACGGCGGGCTGCCGCACCACGGGGTCCGCTCCCGCACCGGGAGCGGACCCCGTGGGTGCCGTGCGGGTCAGAAGGAGGCGACGACCGAGCCGGCGTACTTGTCCTCGATGAACTTCTTCACCTCGGCGGAGGTGAGCAGCTCGGCGAGCTTCTTCACGCGCGGGTCGTCCTCGTTGCCCTCCTTGACCGCGAGGAAGTTGCCGTAGGGGTTGTCCTTCGCGGACTCCAGGACGAGGGCGTCCTCCGCCGGCTTGAGGTCGGACTCGATGGCGTAGTTGCCGTTGATGACGGCGGCGTCGACGTCGTCGAGGGAGCGCGGGGTCTGGGCCGCCTCCAGCTCCTTGAACTTGAGGTTCTTGGGGTTCTTGACGATGTCGGAGGGGGTCGCCTCGTTGCCCACGCCGTCCTTGAGCGTGATGATCCCGTTGGCGTCGAGCAGCTTCAGCGCCCGCGCCTCGTTGACGGTGTCGTTCGGGACGGCGACGGTCGCACCGCTCTTGAGGTCGTCGGCCTTCTCGGCCTTGCGGGAGTACAGGCCGAGCGGCTCCAGGTGCACCGTGACGACGGGCACGATGTGGGTGCCGTTCTTCTTGTTGAAGTCGTCGAGGTACGGCTGGTTCTGGAAGTAGTTGGCGCCCACGGAGCCGTCCTCGGTCGCCGTGTTCGGCGTGACGTAGTCCGTGAACTCCTTGACCTCGAGGTCGAGGCCCGCCTTCTCGGCCAGGTTGTCCTTGACGTAGGTCAGGATCTCGGCGTGCGGGACGGGGCTCGCGGCGACGATCAGCGGGCCGGAGGCGTCGGAGGCGGCGTCGTCGCCCGAGCCGCAGGCGGTGAGCCCGAAGGCGAGGGCCCCGGCGGCGAGGACGGCAGTGGTGATCTTGGCGGTGTTACGCACGAAAAGTGCCTTTCCTTGTGGGTGGTGCGACCCCGTCGCGGGTGTACGGGGAGTCCGGGGTGCGCGGGAGTCCGGGAGGTCCTTCGCGGACCCGCTCAGGCGGCCTTGCCGACGTCGCCCGCGGCCGGCTCCTCGGCCTTCGGCAGCCGCAGCCTGGGCGCGGGACCGGAGCGGCCGCCGCGGCGGTGCAGGGAGCGGGCCGCGTAGTCGCCGGCGAACTGGATGAGGGAGATCACGACGGCGAGGACCGCGACGGTGACCCACATCAGGCCGGTCTCGAAGCGCTGGTAGCCGTAGCGGACGGCGAGGTCGCCGAGGCCGCCGCCGCCGACGGTGCCGGCCATGGCCGAGTAGCCGATGAGGGCGATGACCGTGGTCGTGGTGGAGGCGATGAGCGACGGCAGCGCCTCGGGGACCAGGACCTTGCGGACGATGGTCCAGGTGCTGCCGCCCATGGCCTGTACGGCCTCGACCAGGCCGTGGTCCACCTCGCGGACGGCCGTCTCGACGAGGCGGGCGAAGAAGGGGATGCCGCCGATGGCGAGCGGCACGATCGCGGCCTCGCTGCCGATGGTGGTGCCGGTGACCCAGCGGGTGAAGCTCATCAGCGCGACCATGAGGATGATGAACGGCATCGAGCGGCCGACGTTCACGACCTGTCCGATGACCTTGTTCACCACGGTGTTCTGCAGCAGGCCGCCCTTGTCGGTGAGGACGAGCAGGATGCCGAGGGGCAGGCCGCCGACGACGGCGATCAGGGTCGACCAGCCGACCATCACCAGCGTCTCGCGACACGCCTGTTCCAGCAGCGGCTGCATCTCGGACCAGGTCACTTGGCACCTTCCTTCACCAGCGGGGACTCGTCCCGGCCCACCACGTCGATCTGCAGGCCCTGTTCGCGCAGGAAGCCGACCGGCACGACGTTGTCCTCGTAGCGGCCGGGCAGTTCGATGCGCATCCGGCCGACCTGGAGGCCGCCGACGGTGTCGATGGCGGCGCCGAGGATCGATATGTCGATGTTGTAGGTGCGGGCCAGCTGGGAGATGACCGGCCGGGTCGCGGCCTCTCCGTGGAAGGTGACGTCGAGGACGGTGCGGTCGTCGCCGGAGGCGTCGCCGCCCACCGGGAACAGCGCGGCGGCGAGCTGGGAGCCGGGGGTGGCGAGCAGCTCGCCGACGGTGCCGGACTCGACGATGCGGCCCTTCTCCATCAGGGCGGCCGAGTCGCAGACCGACTTCACGACGTCCATCTCGTGCGTGATGAGCAGGACGGTGAGGCCCAGCTGCCGGTTCAGGTCGCGCAGCAGCGTCAGGATGGAGCGGGTGGTCTCGGGGTCGAGGGCGCTGGTGGCCTCGTCGGACAGCAGCACCTGGGGGTCGCCGGCCAGGGCGCGGGCGATGCCGACGCGCTGCTTCTGGCCACCGGAGAGCTGGGCGGGGTAGGCCTTGGCCTTGTCGGCCAGGCCCACCAGGTCGAGCAGCTCCAGGGCCTTGCGGGAACGTTCCCTCCCCGACTTTCCGAGGATCTCCAGCGGCAGCTCGACGTTGTCCTGCACGGTCCGCGAGGAGAGCAGGTTGAAGTGCTGGAAGACCATGCCGATACGACTGCGCGCCCGCCGCAGCTCCCGGCCGGCGCGGGGGCCGCGGCCGGCGAGCGCCGTGAGGTCCTGGCCGGCGACGGTGACCGTGCCGGCGGTGGGACGCTCCAGGAGGTTGACGCAGCGGATGAGCGAGGACTTGCCGGCGCCGGACTGGCCGATGACGCCGTACACCTCGCCTTCGCGCACGTGCAGGTCGACGCCGTCGAGGGCGGTGACCTCACGGCCGCGTGAGCGGTAGACCTTGGTCAGGCCCGTGGTGGTGATCACTGGGGTTTCCGTCACTGTCGAGTGCGCGGGCGCGGATGGGCCCGGGCACGGCTGCATTCGGTCAGGGACGCGGCACGGTTCTCGCGGTGGCGGTGGAACCGGGGGAGAACATGTGCGCGGGGCGGCTGGTGTCCCGTACGGCGGTGGCGCACGGGGCCACGGCGGCTCGCTTCGGGGCGCGAGCTCGGGGATGGTGCAGGGGCCCTCTAGAAGGCGCACATTCGACACGTACAACGAGCACCGGGCGTCGGGGTCGCCTCGGTCGCAGGGGTGCGGCAGCTCGTCGTGGTCATGCGCATCAGTAAAGCAGACATATGCTCCTGACCACGTCTCGCTGTCCGCATACTGGACAGCCGTGGAGGGTCCCGGACGCGCGCGGAGATCTCCACGCCCCCGTCGGTGACCAGGACGGACAAGGCGGACAGGTCCCGCGCCGCCAGACCGGCGCCGCCGGCGCGGGCGGCGCGCGTTGTGGCCAACGCCACGGTGGCCGCTCCGGCGGCGCGGCCGGAGCGGATTTCCGGCGGGGCGTCCTCGAAGACGACGCGGCGGGCCGGGGCGGCGCCCGGTGCGCTGGCGGACAGGGTCGGGGCGGCGGGCGGCGACCGGGAGTGAGGGCTCGGGGACCGGGGGTGAGGGGGCGGGGACCGGCGGCCGGGGTGGGCGTGGGGTCTTTTGGGCCGTAATTCCGGGCCGTAATAGGGTCGCTGCCATGCATGATGCCCTGACGCTGGCGACCGGCGTCGCCGCGCTGCTGCTCGCCGCCTGGTGCGGCTGGGCCGCCTACCGTGACCAGCCCACGAAGGACTGGCACTTCATCGGCATGGCCGTGGTGACGCTGCTGGCCCTGGCCCAGCTGGCGGTCGGGATCGTGCAGCTGGCGCGGGGCGAGCGGCCGGAGCAGGGCACGACGATCTTCGTGGCGTATCTGCTGGGGGCCTTCGCGTGCGTCCCGGCGGCGGGGTTCATGTCGCTGGCGGAGCGGACCCGGTGGGGTTCGGTGACGGTCGCGGCCGGCGGCGTGGTGCTGGCCGTGCTCGAAGTGCGGCTGTACGACATCTGGGGAGGCTGAGGTGGCGACGGCACAGCGAAAGCCCGCACGGACGCGGCTCATCGGCGGACCCGGCCTGCTGCTGGTGTGGCTGTACGGCGTGATGGTCGTCGGCGCCGTGTCGCGGTCGGTGTACCAGATCGCGACCGAGTTCGACCGGGCGCCGCTGGCGTACGCGCTGTCCGCGGTCGCGGGCGTGGTGTACGGCTTCATCACGTACACGCTGGTCCGGGGCGGCGAGACGGCCCGCAGGGCGGCGCTGGTGTGCTGCGCCGCCGAGCTGGCCGGGGTGCTCACCGTCGGCACGTGGACCCTGGTCGAGCCGTCCGCCTTCCCGGACGCGACCGTGTGGTCGGACTACGGGATGGGCTACCTCTTCATTCCGGTGCTGCTGCCGCTGTCGGCCGTCTACTGGCTGCGCAGGTCCCGCGGGCAGCAGCCGGAAGCCTCCTGAGGGGGGATCAGGCGGTGGCCGCGTAGTCGCCCGCCGCCTTCTCCAGGACGATCACCGGTACGCCGTCGGGTCCCTCGGAGGTGCCCACCGCCTGGTAGCCGACCCGGCGGTACAGGCGCAGGCCGCCCTCGCCGCGGTGGCCCGTGTGCAGGCGGAAGCGGGTGGCGCCGCGCTCCTGGGCGAGGGCCGACTCGGCCGCCCGGAGGAGCCGGGCGCCGATGCCGTGGCCCTGGAGGCGGGGGTGGACGCAGAGCTTGCCGATGGAGGCGGCGCCGTCCTCGGTCACCCGGCCGCGCACCGATCCGACCACCTCGTCGCCGAGCCGCGCCACGAAGACGCAGTCCTCGGCGACCTCCCGGCGGACCGAGTCGAGGGTCTGGACGAGCGGGTCGATGCGGTAGTTGCCGTACAGCGCCGCCTCGCTCTGGAAGCAGAGGTACTGCAGCCGGAAGATCTGTTCCGCGTCCTGCTCGGTCGCCGCCGAGATGGTCACGCTCATGCCCATGTGCGCATGCCTCCCGCTCACCTGATCGCCTGTCGTCCCCCACTCCTATCCCCGCCCTCAGCGGGCCGCAACCTCCGATGTGAGCAATCGCCGCAGACATCCCAGACATCTGGAACGTTCCGGCCCGAGACTGCCCTGTGAGATACCCAACTCCCCCGCGATCTCCCGGTAGGTCGGGTCCCTCGGGGACAGCAGGGCCTCCATCAGGCGCGGGCAGCGGCCGGGCAGCCGGCGCACGGCCTCCCGCAGGGCCCGGCGGCGGGCGGCGGCGAGGGCGAGCTGCTCGGGATCGCGCCCGGCCTCGTCGACGGGCTCGGCGCCGTACGGCAGTTCGCGCCGGGTCGTACGGCGGGCGCGGCGGGCCTCGGTGCGCACGGCGCCGCGCAGCCAGCGGTGGGGGTCGGCGGGCGGGCCGTGGGTGCCGAGGCGCTCCAGGAGGCGGAGCCAGACCGCCTGTTCCAGATCGCCGGGCTCGGCCCCCGAGGCGTACGCCTCGGCCGAGGCCTCGGCCCTGAGCAGCGGGCGCAGGGAGGTGACCAGGTCGTGCGGCGTCATGTGCGAAGCGACGCGGCCGCCCGGGCGGCGGGTTGCCCGGGCGGCCGGAGGTCACCTCGACGGGGGCGGGACGGCTCAGCCGTTGACGAAGTCGGCCCGGGCCAGCAGGCCGGTGTCGGGATGGTCGGTGAAGATGCCGTCGATGCCGGTCGCGAAGTACGCCCGGTAGGCGCCGAACACGTCGCCGTAGGCGTCGGCGCCGGTGCCCCGGCGGAAGTTCGCCGGCAGGAACGGGTTCTCGTTGCGCAGGGTGTAGGGGTGCAGGATCAGGCCCACCTTGTGCGCGTCGGCGACGAGGCCGGTCGGCTCGGTGAGGTTGCCGGCGCCGTCCCGCGGGATGATCAGGTCGAGGGTCGGGCCGATGCCCTGCGCGTAGGAGGCGATCTCCCTGAGACCGGCCGGCTTGACCAGGTCGGCGACCGTGCGCGGGTCACCGTTCTCGACGAAGTCCCAGGGGCGGGTGCCGGCGCCGGACAGCAGCACCACGAGCGGGTTGTCGACCAGCTTGTTCAGGCGCTGGATGCTGGTCGGCTCGAAGGACTGCAGGATGACCGGCGAGTTCCACCTGTCCCGGCGGTGGGCGCGCAGCAGCTTGGCGACCCGCTCCTCCAGGCCGAGGCCGAGCTTGCGGAAGTAGGTGGGGTGCTTGAGCTCGGGATAGATCCAGACCTGCTTGCCGCGCTTGCGGGTCTGCTCGTCCTGCCAGCGCAGCACCTCCTCGAAGGTGGGGATCTCCCAGCGGCCGTCGTAGAGGGTGTTGTGCGGGCGGTTGGCGGGGATGCGCTCGGTCGCGCGGAGCGTCTTGAGCTCGGCGAGCGTGAAGTCCTCGGTGAACCAGCCGGTGGTGGGGACCCCGTCGAGGACCTTGGTGGTCCTGCGGTCGGCGAACTCGGGGTGGTCGGCGACGTCCGTGGTGCCGCCGATCTCGGGCTCGTGGCGGCAGACGAGGTGGCCGTCCCGGGTGGGCACCAGGTCGCCGGCCTCGACGATGTCGGCGCCCATGTCGAGGGCGAGCTGGTAGGCGCCGAGGGTGTGCTCCGGCCGGTAGCCGCTGGCACCGCGGTGACCGATGATCGTCGGCACCGGCAGGCCCTTCACCCCGCGGCCGGCCTGCCGGGCGCCGGCCGCCTGGGCCGTGCCGGACAGGCCGAGGACGGCGCCGCCCGCGCCGAGCACCGCGGCGCCGAGCAGCGCCCGTCGCCCGGTCGCGTCCGGCTGCTCGTTCGGCTCGTGTGTGTGCTGGGTTCCCATGGGTGTCTCCCGCCGTCGCTCGTCACGTGCGCGCCGATCGTAGGGGCGTGTTCATGACCTGCGGGAGACCTTCCGCGGAACGCGCGGATGACGCCGGATGGCGCGCGGAGGACCGCGCGCCGCCGGCCCGCGGGCATCCAGCGGGCCGGACGGGGCAGTCGTCCGGTATGGCTCCCGGGCGACGTCCGTCACATCGGGGCGGCCGCATCACGGACCGTCAACAGTGTGTCACCGCAGGTGAACGCGGGTCAACGGCGCGTAAGACCTCGGTGAACCCCTCGCGTCCGACGTGCGCCGGCCCCGTGGCCACGAGTAATGTCCTCACCTGCGCAGACCGATCCTCCACGGGTCCGTCCCGCACCGCTCGTACCGAATTCCTCGGCACTCTCTGACACGGAGGGCACGTTGTCCCGCTTCGCGCTCATCAAGGCAGTGCTCGGTCCGATCATGCGCCTGATGTTCCGCCCACGGGTGGAGGGCGCGGAGCACATCCCGGGCGACGGCCCGGTGATCCTGGCCGGCAACCATCTGACGTTCATCGACTCGATCGTGCTTCCGCTGGTCACCAAGCGGCAGGTGTTCTTCATCGGCAAGGACGAGTACGTCACCGGCACGGGCCTCAAGGGCCGGCTGATGGCCTGGTTCTTCACCGGCGTCGGCATGATCCCCGTGGACCGGGACGGCGCGAGCGGCGGGGTGGCGGCGCTGATGACCGGGCGCCGGGTGCTGGAGGAGGGGAAGGTGTTCGGCATCTACCCGGAGGGCACCCGCTCCCCCGACGGCCGCCTCTACCGGGGCCGCACCGGCATCGCCCGGCTCACGCTGATGACCGGCGCGCCCGTGGTGCCGTTCGCGATGATCGGCACCGACAAGCTCCAGCCGGGCGGGCGGGGCGTCCCGCGGCCCGGCCGGGTCACGGTCCGCTTCGGCGAGGCGATGGAGTTCTCGCGCTACGAGGGCATGGACCGCGACCGCTACGTGCTGCGGGCGGTGACCGACTCCGTGATGACGGAGGTCATGCGGCTGTCCGGACAGGAGTACGTGGACATGTACGCCACGAAGGCGAAGAAGGCCGCGTAAGTCCCGGTTTCCCCCCCACGGCGGGCCGCTTCTCGGGCGGCCCGCCGTTCGCGTGTCCGGCGCCGGGGCCGCCCCCGTACGCCCGCGGGGCCGCCGTGCCGGGCCGCGCGCCGGGCGCAGCGGGACCCGCTCCCCGGGCGGACGGCGTCACTCCCCCACCACGTCCCGGGGGCGTTCGGCCCCGTCCTCCAGGCGCTGCCCGCGCAGCAGGAACCAGGCCGCCACGGCCGCGGCCAGCAGGACCGCAGCGCCGACGCCCGCCGCGAGCGCCAGCCCGTCGACGAAGGACTGCCGGGCCGCGTCCAGCAGTGCGGCGGAGGTGTGCGCGGGCAGGTCCGCGGCCGCCTCGACGGCGCCGCCCAGCGACTCGCGCGCCTCGGCGGGGGTGCCCGCCGGTCCGGTGAAGTCCCGGTAGACGCCGGTGACGAGGGAGCCGAGCAGCGCGATGCCGAGGGCCGCGCCGAGTTCGTACGCCGTCTCGGACACCGCTGAGGCGGCGCCCGCCCGCTCCCCGGGCACGCTGGTGAGGATCACGTCGGCGGTCACGGTGAACGAGAACCCGGCGCCGGCGCCGACCACCAGCAGGACCGCGCCCAGCAGCGGATATCCGGTGGAGCGGTCGACGACGGTGAGCGCGGCGAGCGCGAGGCCGACGGCCGCGAGCCCGCCGCAGACCACGGCCCGCACCGAGAAGCGGCGCGCCGCGCGTCCGGCGACCAGTCCGGCCGCCACCGCGCCGACGGCGGCGGGCAGTTCGGCCAGCCCCGCCTCGAACGGCCGCCTGCCCTGCACGAGTTGCAGGTACTGGGAGAGGAAGAACACCAGCCCGGACAGGCCGAGGACGGTCAGCAGGTCGGCCAGTACGGCTCCGCTGAAGCCGCGGCGCGCGAACAGCCGCAGGTCCAGCAGCGGGACGGGCAGGGCGAGCTGGCGCCGGACGAAGCCGAGGAGGGCGGCGGCGCCCAGCAGGCCCGCCCCGAGCGCCTCCCGGGCGAACCCGTGGGCGGCCGTCTCCTTCACCGCGTACACGACGCCGACCGTGCCGGCCAGGGACAGCACCACGCTGAGCAAGTCCCACGGGCCGGGGTCCGGGTTGCGCGACTCGGGCAGCAGCCTGCTGCCGACGAGGACCAGGAGGGCCATCACGGGCAGGTTGATCAGGAAGACCGAACCCCACCAGAAGTGCTCCAGCAGCAGACCGCCGGTGACCGGGCCGACGGCCGCGCCGGCGGAGGCGGCGGCGCCCCAGACGCCGACGGCGAGACTGCGCTCGCGCGGATCGTGGAAGAGGTTGCGGATCAGCGCGAGCGTGGCCGGCATCAGCGTGGCGCCCGCGACGCCGAGCAGCGCCCGCGCCGCGATCATCAGCTCGGGTGTCGCGGCGTAGGCGTTGAGGACGGACACCGCGCCGAAGGCGGTGGCGCCGGCAAGCAGGATCCGCTTGCGGCCGACGCGGTCGCCGAGGCTGCCCATCGAGATGAGCAGGCCCGCGATCACGAACGAGTAGACGTCGCCGATCCACAGCAGCTGCGTGCCGGTCGGCGCCAGGTCCTCGCTGATGTACGGGGTCGCGAGGCCGAGGACGGTCGCGTCGACGGCGACCAGCAGCACGGCGAGCACGAGGACGGCCAGCGCGAGCCACCGGCCCGGCCGCTTCGTCTCCGCCGCCGGACACGCCGGCCGCAGGGTGGCGGTCATGATTCCGCTCGCCGCAGCGCGCCGCCGAGCAGCAGCTCGACGATCATGTGGGTGAAGTCCCTGGGCGCGACGCGGCCCTCCGACACGGCCCAGGCCGCGGAGGCCAGCAGCCCGTACAGGGCCTCGGTGAGCCAGGCCGGGGACAGGTCGATGCGGAACTCGCCGGCCTGCTGACCGCGCCGGAACAGCGCCTCGACGCGGTCGTCGATGCGGGTCCAGCCCGCGTTGCGGTCCTCGCCCTCGAACAGCTGGTTCTCGGTGTAGAGGAAGGCGAGCAGTCCGGCGACCGGTTCGACGGCCCGCACCAGGCGCCGTACGGCGCCGGTGGCGTCCCCCTCCTCCGGGCGGGCCGCGTCGAGGGCCGCCTCGCACTCGGCGATGCCGAGGGCCTCCAGGGCCCGTACGAGCGCGTCGCGCCCGGCGAAGTGCCGGTGCAGCGTGGCCCGGCTGATCCCGGCGGCCTTGGCGACCTCGTCCATGGTCGCGGTGGACTTGCGGGTCAGCAGGGACGCCGCGGTGCGCAGCACGTGGTCACGATCGACAGCCATGAGACGACCATAGACCATCTGAGACATTCGCGTCTCATCCGCAATGCGCGTGACTCACTGTCCGTGGGTTCACGGGCCGTCCGTCAGTGCCAGGGCAGCTGTCCGCGCCGTGCCCAGTAGGCGCGCGGGTCCTCCGCGAGGGCGTCGAGGCGGGCCAGCTGGTCCTCGTCGAGGTCCGCGGCGGCGGCGCGCAGGTTGGACGCGAGCTGCCCGGTGGTCGCCGCCCCGGAGAGGACCACTCCGGCCCACGGCCGGCGCAGCACGAAGGCGAGGGCGACCGCGTCGCAGCCGAGGGAGGTCTGCGCGGCCACCGCCCGGAGGGCGTCCGGCGCGTGGGGGCCGGCCAGGCGCCCGTTGGCCATGCCCTCCTTGACGATCACCGTGAGCCCGGCGTCGTGCGCCTCGGCGAGGGCGGGGGCGGCGGAGGTCTCCAGCAGGTTGAAGGTGGACTGGACCGCGCGGAAGAGGGGCTCGCCGTCGACGGTCACGGCGAGGGCGGCGCGGACGGCGTCGGCCTGGGCGGGGCCGCTGGTGGAGAAGCCGATGGTCACTCCGGCCGCCGCCGCCTCGGCCAGCCGTTCGTGGAGGCGCTCGTCGGTGAGGGCCGGGCTGTCCGGGGTCACCGAGTGGATCTGGTAGAGGTCGAGCCGGTCGCCGAGCAGGGCGTCGGTCTCGGCGCGCTGCCGCTCGTACGTGGCGAGGCCGTGGTCCTTGACCTCGTGGTGTTCGGCCTCGGTGGACCAGTCCGCGGTGTAGGTGTAGCCCCACTTGCTGCCGACGACCACGTCGTCGGCGTCGGGCCGGGCCTTCAGCCAGTCGGCGAGGAACTCCTCCGAGCGCCCGTAGGAGCGGGCCGCGTCGACGTAGCGGACGCCCCGGGCGTAGGCGGCGTCGAGGAGTTCGTGGGTGCGGGCGCGCATCGCGTCGACGGTGCGCTCGGCCGGGAGGTCCCGCTCGCGGCCGAGGTTGATGTAGCCGGGGCGGCCGACGGCGGCGAGGCCCAGGCCGATGCGGAACGTCGGGGTCGTTGCTGGGGCCATGGGGGTCCCTCCTGCTCGGGTGGAGCCGGGAGCGCGGGACGGGCGAAGGGCGTCGCGGGCTCCGTCCGGCCGGCTCCGTGTGTGCGACCACCGTAGACCGCGCGGCCCCTCGCCCCCGCGGGGGTGTCACCTCCTGGCGTTCGCCCACGCGTGCTGGGCCGCCACGTCCGCCTTGACCTCGGCGAGCTGGACGGCGACGGCGTCGGGCGCCGTGCCGCCGCGGCCGTTGCGGGAGGCGAGCGCGCCGGGGACGTCGAGGACCGTGCGGACCTCGGGGGTGAGGTGGGCGGAGATCTTCGCGAACTGCTCGTCGGTGAGCTCGTCCAGCTCCTTGCCCTCGGCCTCGGCGACCTTGACGCACTCGCCGGCCACCTCGTGCGCGACGCGGAACGGCACGCCCTGCCTGACCAGCCACTCGGCGATGTCGGTGGCGAGGGAGAACCCGGCCGGGGCCAGCTCCTCCATGCGCTCCCGGTGCACGGTGAGCGTGGCCATCATGCCGGTGAAGGCCGGGAGCAGGACCTCCAGCTGGTCGATGGAGTCGAAGACCGGCTCCTTGTCCTCCTGCAGGTCGCGGTTGTACGCGAGCGGGAGGGCCTTGAGGGTGGCCATCAGGCCGGTGAGGTTGCCGATCAGGCGGCCCGACTTGCCGCGTGCCAGCTCGGCGATGTCCGGGTTCTTCTTCTGCGGCATGATCGACGAGCCGGTGGAGAAGGCGTCGTGCAGGGTCACGAAGGAGAACTCCTTCGTGTTCCAGATGATGATCTCCTCGGCGATCCGGGAGACGTCGACGCCGATCATCGCGGTGATGAAGGCGAACTCGGCGGCGAAGTCGCGGGAGGCCGTGCCGTCGATGGAGTTGCCGGAGCTGCCGCGTTCGAAGCCGAGGTCACGGGCGACCGCCTCCGGGTCCAGGCCGAGCGAGGAGCCGGCCAGCGCGCCGGAGCCGTAGGGCGAGACGGCCGTGCGCTCGTCCCACTGGCGCAGCCGCTCGGCGTCCCGGGACAGCGCCTGGACGTGCGCGAGGACATGGTGGGCGAAGAGCACCGGCTGGGCGTGCTGGAGGTGGGTGCGGCCGGGCATGGCCACGTCCGGGTGGGCCTCGGCGAGGCCGATCAGCGCGTCCTGGAGGTCGGCGATCAGACCGCCGATGATCCGGGCGTGGTCCCGCAGGTACATCCGGAAGAGCGTCGCCACCTGGTCGTTGCGGGAGCGGCCGGCGCGCAGCTTGCCGCCGAGGTCGGGTCCGAGGCGCTCCAGCAGACCCCGCTCCAGGGCGGTGTGCACGTCCTCGTCGGCGACGGTGCCGGTGAAGTCGCCCGACGCCACGTCGGCCTCCAGCCGGTCGAGCCCGGCGAGCATGCGCTGCAGCTCGTCGTCGGTGAGCAGCCCGGCCCGGTGCAGCACGCGCGCGTGGGCGCGGGAGCCGGCGATGTCGTAGGGCGCGAGCCGCCAGTCGAAGTGGACGGACGCGGACAGCTTCGCCAGGGCCTCGGCGGGACCGTCGGCGAACCGGCCGCCCCAGAGCCGGACGTCACCGCTGTTGCTGCTCACTCGGGTTGCTCCTCGGAAGATGGCGATGTGCGACCGCCTCCTCACGTTCGGCGGGTGAGGAGGCGGCTGTCGGTCTGCTGCGGGCGAGGTGTCCGCGGCGTCCTACGCGAGGTCGCGCTTGGCCGCGATCTTCGCCGACAGGCTGTAGATGTCGATGAAGCCCTTGGCGGCGGACTGGTCGAAGGTGTCGCCGGTGTCGTAGGTGGCGAGGTTGAAGTCGTACAGCGACTGCCCGGAGCGGCGGCCGGTGACGACCGCGCGGCCGCCGTGCAGGGTCATCCGGATGTCGCCGGTGACGTGCCGGTTGGCCTCCTCGACGAAGCCGTCCAGGGCGCGCTTGAGCGGGGAGAACCACAGGCCGTCGTAGACGAGTTCGCTCCAGCGCTGCTCGACCTGCCGCTTGTAGCGGGCGAGTTCGCGCTCGACGGTGACGTTCTCCAGTTCCTGGTGGGCGGTGATCAGGGCGATGGCGCCCGGCGCCTCGTACACCTCGCGGGACTTGATGCCGACGAGGCGGTCCTCGACCATGTCGATCCGGCCCACGCCCTGGGCGCCCGCGCGCTCGTTGAGCTGCTGAACGGCCTGCAGGACGGTGACCGGCTTGCCGTCGATCGCGACCGGGACGCCCTGCTCGAAGGAGATGACCACCTCGTCGGCCTCGCGGGCGACGGCCGGGTTCTGGGTGTACTCGTAGATGTCCTCGATCGGGGCGTTCCAGATGTCCTCCAGGAAGCCGGTCTCGATGGCGCGGCCGAAGACGTTCTGGTCGATCGAGTAGGGCGACTTCTTGGTGGTCGCGATCGGCAGGCCCTTCTCCTCGCAGAAGGCGATGGCCTTGTCGCGGGTCATGGCGTAGTCGCGGACCGGGGCGATGCACTTGAGGTCGGGGGCGAGGGCGGCGATGCCGGCCTCGAAGCGGACCTGGTCGTTGCCCTTGCCGGTGCAGCCGTGGGCGACGGTGGTGGCGCCGTGCTTCTCGGCGGCGGCGACGAGGTGCTTGACGATCGCCGGCCGGGACAGCGCGGAGACCAGCGGGTAGCGGTCCATGTAGAGGGCGTTGGCCTTGATCGCCGGGAGGCAGTACTCCTGGGCGAACTCGTCCTTGGCGTCCGCGACCTCGGCCTCGACGGCACCGCAGGCGAGCGCGCGCTTGCGGATGACGTCCAGGTCCTCGCCGCCCTGGCCGACGTCGACCGCAACGGCGATGACCTCGGCGCCCGTCTCCTCGGCGATCCAGCCGATGGCGACGGAGGTGTCCAGACCGCCTGAGTAGGCGAGTACGACGCGCTCGGTCACGGGTTTCTCCTCACAGTGCATTCGCTGATATGCATGAGTATGCAGGAGTCCGCATGATTCGTCAATCCGCTCCGGGAGGGGATCGGTTTCGGTCGGATCGCGGCCGATTCCTTACGACCCTTGAACACACGAGACCGCTCTCGCGTGCCTCTCGGCGGACACGGGCGCCGTTTCGCCGCACAGGCTCCGCCCCGGCCCGCGCACGGCCGCCGGCCGGCCAGGGCCTTTCCGGAGCCGCCCCTCCGGCCGCCTGCCGCGCTCACCCGGTTGACGTGGCAGGCACCCGTGGCCGCCCCGCACGAGCGCCGGCCGGGGCGGCCACGGCCGGCGGCGCGTTCCGCGCGGCGGCCCGGAGCCGAATCGGACCCGCCAATTCCTTAGACAGTCGAAATAATTGCGCCCATACTCGTCGCATGGGAAAGACCTACGAGCGCATCGACGGCAGGCTCCGCACCTTCATCGAGTCCCAGCCGCTCTTCTTCACCGCCACCGCCCCCCTCTCCGCCGACGGCACGGTCAACCTCTCCCCCAAAGGGCTCAAGGGATCCTTCGCGGTGCTCGACGAGCGCACCGTGGCCTACCTCGACTTCGCCGGCTCCAACGCCGAGACCATCGCCCACCTGCGGGAGAACGGCCGGATCACCCTGATGTGGTGCGCCTTCCAGGGGCCGCCGAACATCGTCCGCGTGCACGGGCGCGGCGAACCGGTCTTCCGCGACGACCCCCGCTTCAGGGAACTCCTCGCCCGCTTCCCGGACATCGACCCGACGGCCCACGGCCTGCGCGCCGTCATCGTCGTGACGGCCGAGCTCGTCCGCGACACCTGCGGCTACGCCGTGCCCCTGATGGCCCACGAGGCCGACCGCGAGCTGCACGGCAAGCGCTTCGCGCGTGAGGACGACGCCTCGCTGAGCGCCTACTTCACCAAGAAGGAGCACATCGCGACCAGCCTGGACGGACTGCCCGGGCTGCCGCTGCCGCTGCCCCCGGCTCCGGTCTGAGCCATGCCCCCCCGTGCCGTCGCCGCCCTGCCCCCTGCCGGTGCCCGCCGCCGCTGCCGGCCCGGCCGGCCGACGCCGGCGGCCGGCCGATCACCGCGCTCGCCCCGCGGACCGGCTCCGCCCCGGGGGCGGTGACCCGCTGGGACCGCAGGGGCGGCAGGCGGGCCGGGGCCGGTCCGGCGCCGGGCCGCTTCGGCACGCGGGGCCCGGCCGCCCGGCCGGGACGAGCGGCCCTGCCGGGTGCCCGCGGCGGCCCGGCGCCCGGCGCGCCTCAGTGCCCGTTCTGGGCCAGCCGCAGCAGGTGATCGGCGAGCGCCTGCCCGCCGTCGGGGTTCCGGCTGATCAGCAGCAGCGTGTCGTCACCGGCGATGGTCCCCAGGATGTCGTGCAGCTCCGCCTGGTCGATGGCCGAGGCGAGGAACTGCGCGGCTCCGGGCGGCGTCCGCAGCACGACCAGGTTGGCGGAGGCCTCCGCCGAGATCAGCAGCTCCTGCGACAGCCGCCGCATCCGCTCCTCCTTCGCCGACTCCCCCAGCGGCGCGCGGGGGGTGCGGAAGCCCCCCTCGCTCGGCACCGCGTAGATCAGGTCGCCGTCGGTGTTGCGGATCTTCACCGCGTTCAGCTCGTCCAGGTCCCGGGAGAGCGTCGCCTGCGTGACGCTCAGCCCGTCGTCGGCGAGCAGCTTCGCCAGCTGGCTCTGCGAGCGCACCGGCTGCCGGTTGAGGATGTCCACGATCCGGCGGTGGCGTGCGGTGCGGGTCTGCGGCACGGCAGGCCCGGCGGGCTGTTCCTGGTCCTGCGCCTGGCTCATCGTCGTCTCATTCTCCGGATCGTCCGTCCCCGTCGGCCTCGGTGGCCTTGTCAAGGATGCCGGGCAGGGCCCCGAGGAAGGCGTCCACCGCGTCGTCGCCGAGGATCAGCGGCGGCATCAGCCGTACGACGTCAGGGGCGGGCGCGTTCACGAGGAAGCCGGCGTCCTGGGCCGCCTGCTGCACCTCGGGCGCGAGCGGCTCGGTGAGCACGATACCCAGCAGCAGGCCCGCGCCCCGGACGTGGTCGACCAGTCCGTGGCCCAGGGACTCGATCCCCCCGCGCAGCTTCTCGCCCTGCCGCTTGACGTTGTCCAGCAGCCCCTCGCTCGCGACGGTGTCGAGGACGGCGAGTCCGGCGGCGCAGGCGACGGGGTTGCCGCCGAAGGTGGTGCCGTGCTGGCCCGGCCGGAACAGGTCGGCCGCCCGTCCGAACGCCACCGTCGCGCCCAGCGGGAGCCCGCCGCCGAGCCCCTTGGCGAGGGTGACGACGTCCGGCAGGACGCCCTCGTGGGCCTGGTACGCGAACCAGTGCCCGGTGCGGCCGATCCCGGTCTGCACCTCGTCGAGGACCAGCAGCGCCCCGGTCGCGGCGGTGATCGCGCGGGCCGCCTTCAGATAACCGGCCGGGGGCACCACGACGCCGTTCTCGCCCTGGATCGGCTCGATGACGACCAGGGCCGTCTCCTCGGTGACCGCGGCGGCCAGCGCCTGCGCGTCCCCGTACGGCACGTGCGTGACGTCGCCGGGCAGCGGCAGGAAGGGCTCCCGCTTGCCGGGCTGCCCGGTCAGCGCCAGGGCGCCCATGGTGCGGCCGTGGAAGCCGCCCTCGGTGGCGACCATGTGCGTCCGCCCGGTCAGCCGGCCGATCTTGAACGCGCCCTCGTTCGCCTCGGCGCCGGAGTTGCAGAAGTAGACCCTGCCGTCCCGCCCGAAGAGCTGCAGCAGCCGCTCGGCGAGCGCGACGGGCGGCTCGGCGACGAACAGGTTGGAGACGTGGCCGAGGGAGGCGATCTGGTTGCTCACGGCGGCCACGACCGCCGGGTGGGCGTGGCCGAGGGCGTTGACCGCGATGCCGCCGACGAAGTCCAGGTACTCCCTGCCGTCGGCGTCCCAGAGCCGGGCGCCCTCGCCGCGGACCAGGGGCAGCCGCGGGGTGCCGTAGTTGTTCATGAGCGCGCCCTGCCACCGGGCGGTCAGTTCCTCGTTGCCGGCGGCGTCGGCGACGGTGTCGCTGGCGGCGTTGCTCACGGCTCCCCCTGTTCGTCCGGCACGACCATCGTGCCGATGCCCTCGTCGGTGAAGATCTCCAGCAGGATCGAGTGCTGGACCCGGCCGTCGATGACGCGCGCGGTGCGCACGCCGTTGCGCACGGCGTGCAGGCAGCCCTCCATCTTGGGCACCATGCCCGAGGACAGCTCCGGCAGCAGTTTCTCCAGCTGGGATGCGGTGAGGCGGCTGATCACCTCGTCGGAGTGGGGCCAGTCCTCGTAGAGTCCCTCGACGTCCGTGAGGACCATGAGGGTTTCGGCGCCCAGTGCCGCAGCGAGTGCCGCAGCCGCCGTATCAGCATTGACGTTGTAGACATGTCCGTCGTCCTGGGAACGGGCGATCGACGAGACGACCGGGATCCGGCCGTCGGCGAGCAGGGCCTCGATGGCGCCCGTGTCGATCTCGGTGATCTCGCCCACCCGCCCGATGTCGACGAGTTCGCCGTCGATCTCGGGCCGGTGCCTGGTGGCGGTGATGGTGTGCGCGTCCTCGCCGGTGAGGCCGACGGCGAGCGGACCGTGCTGGTTGAGCAGCCCGACCAGCTCCCGCTGCACCTGCCCGGCCAGCACCATCCGTACGACGTCCATGGCGTCCTCGGTGGTGACGCGCAGGCCGGCCCTGAACTCGCTGACGATGCCGTGCCGGTCGAGGGCGGCGCTGATCTGCGGGCCGCCGCCGTGCACGACCACGGGCCTGAGGCCGGCGTGCCGCAGGAAGACGACGTCCTGGGCGAAGGCGGCCTTCAGCTCCTCGTTCACCATGGCGTTGCCGCCGAACTTGATGACGACGGTCTTGCCGTGGTGGCGGGTCAGCCAGGGCAGCGCCTCGATGAGGATCTGGGCCTTGGGCAGCGCGGTGTGCTTCCTGGTCGTGCTCATGAGCTGTAGGCGCTGTTCTCGTGGACGTAGTCGGCGGTGAGGTCGTTGGTCCAGATGGTGGCGGTCTCGGAACCGGCGGCGAGGTCGGCGACGATGTGCACCTCGCGGTAGCGCATGTCGACCTTCTCGCGGTCCTCGCCGACGGAGCCGTTCTTGCACACCCAGACGCCGTTGATGGCGACGTTCAGCCGGTCGGGCTCGAAGGCGGCGGACGTGGTGCCGATCGCGGAGAGCACCCGGCCCCAGTTGGGGTCCTCGCCGTGGATGGCGCACTTGAGGAGGTTGTTGCGGGCGATGGAGCGGCCCACCTCGACGGCGTCGTCCTCGGTCGCGGCGCCCACCACCTCGACCCTGATGTCCTTGCTGGCGCCCTCGGCGTCCCGGATGAGCTGCCGGCCCAGGTCGTCGCAGACGGCCCGGACGGCCTCGGCGAACTCCTCGTAGCCGGGCGTGGTCCCGGACGCCCCGGAGGCGAGCAGCAGGACGGTGTCGTTGGTGGACATGCAGCCGTCGGAGTCGACGCGGTCGAAGGTGACCCGGGTGGCGGCGCGCAGGGCCCGGTCGAGGGTCGCGCCGTCGAGGTCGGCGTCGGTGGTGAGGACGACCAGCATGGTGGCGAGGCCGGGGGCGAGCATGCCCGCGCCCTTGGCCATGCCGCCCACCGTCCAGCCGTCCCGCGTCACGACGGACGTCTTGTGCACGGTGTCGGTGGTCTTGATGGCGATGGCGGCCTTCTCGCCGCCGTGCTCGGACAGCTGGGCGGCGGCCGTCTCGACGCCGGGGAGCAGCTTGTCCATCGGCAGCGGGACGCCGATGAGGCCGGTGGAGCAGACGGCGACCTCGATGGCGCCCCGCCCGAGGACCTCGGCGACCTTCTCGGCGGTGGCGTGGGCGTCCTGGAAGCCCTTGGGTCCGGTGCAGGCGTTGGCGCCGCCGGAGTTGAGGACCACGGCGGAGACCTGCCCGCTCTTGATCACCTGCTCGGACCAGAGCACCGGCGCGGCCTTGACGCGGTTGGCGGTGAAGACGCCGGCGGCGGCGCGGCGGGGCCCGTTGTTGACCACCAGGGCCAGGTCCGGGCTGCCGTTCTCCTTGATCCCGGCGGCGATGCCCGCCGCCGTGAACCCCTTTGCTGCCGTGACGCTCACGGTGCGACTCCGATCGTGGGAAGACCGAGCTCCTCGGGAAGTCCGAGGGCGATGTTCATGCTCTGGACGGCACCGCCCGCGGTGCCCTTGGCCAGGTTGTCGATGGCGCTGATCGCGATGATGCGGCCCGCCGCCTCGTCGTGGGCGACCTGCACCTGAACGGCGTTGGAACCGTGGACGGAGGCGGTGGCGGGCCACTGTCCCTCGGGCAGGAGGTGGACGAACGGCTCGTCGGCGAACGCCTTCTCGTACGTCTCGCGGAGCGAGGACGCGGTGACCCCGCCGCGCGCCTTCGCGCTGCACGTGGCGAGGATCCCCCGGGACATGGGCGCGAGGGTGGGGGTGAAGGAGACCGAGACGCGCTCCCCCGCCGCCGCGCTGAGGTTCTGGATCATCTCGGGCGTGTGCCGGTGGCCGCCGCCGACGCCGTACGGCGACATGGAGCCCATGACCTCGCTGCCCAGCAGGTGCGGCTTGGGCGTCCTGCCCGCGCCGGACGTGCCGGAGGCGGCGACGATCACGGCCTCGGGCTCGGCGAGCCCCGCCGCGTACGCCGGGAAGAGCGCCAGCGAGACGGCGGTCGGGTAGCAACCGGGCACCGCGACGCGCTTGGACCCCTCCAGCGCGGCGCGGCCGCCCGGCAGTTCGGGGAGGCCGTAGGGCCAGGTGCCGGCGTGCGGGGAGCCGTAGAACCGCTCCCAGTCGGCGGCGTCCCGCAGCCGGAAGTCGGCGCCCATGTCGATCACGAGCACGTCCGGGCCGAGCTGCTCGGCGACGGCGGCGGACCGGCCGTGCGGCAGCGCCAGGAAGACGACGTCGTGCCCGGCGAGGGCCTCGGGGGTGGTCGGGCCGAGCACGCGGTCGGCCAGCGGCAGCAGGTGCGGCTGCAGCGCGCCGAGCCGCTGGCCGGCGTTGGAGTTGCCGGTCAGGGCGCCGATCTCGACCTCGGGATGGGCCAGGAGCAGACGCAGCAGTTCTCCGCCCGCGTATCCGCTCGCTCCGGCCACTGCCGCACGTACCGTCATGGAACCTCCTCCTAGACGGCATGACTATACGTTTGATTGCACGTTTATGCAACGCCGTGCGGGAGGGGCCCGGTGCCGGCGCGGGGGCGCCGGCCGTCCCCGGCCGCGCCGCGCCGGGCGGGCGGTCCGGGGACGCGGCCGGACGGCCGTGGAACGCCGTGCGGGCCGCCGTCCCGGGACGGCGGCCCGCCGACGGATCCGGCGGCTACCTCTGCCTGATCCGCAGGAAGGTGACGGAGTTCGCCGGGAAGGTGTACGTGAACCTCTCGGCGACCCCGGAGAAGGTCGACGTCACCGGCGTGACCGGGGTGTCGGTCTCGGTGTTCACCGCGTCCGCGTCGGCGGCCAGCGTGGTCACGCGGGCCCTGGACGCGACCTTCGCGCCGCCGAGGTCGATCGCCGTGCGGGCCGCCGCGTCCTGGGCGTTGACGACCTTGACGATCAGGTCACCGGTCCGCGCGTCCTCGGTGACGACCTGGCGGAAGGGCTCGGCCGGCTTGTCGTCGGTGAAGCTGCCCCACTCCTGGCCGTCGAGGTAGAGGGTGACCTGGCGGCCCCGCACCTTGACGTGGATGTCGTAGGCGCGGCCCGTCTCGATCGACCCGGCCTTGGAGACCAGCGTCGACTTGCCGCCGTCCACGGCCTGCTCGACGGCGGACCGGGTGTTGTTCCAGCCGCCCAGGTTCCACCAGTAGTAGTTGCCGGTGTCCTTGACGCCGAAGGCGACGAGGAAGCCCTCCTTGCCGGACCGCTTGGTGGCCCTCACCCGCAGGTCGTAGTCGTGCCAGGCCGGGTCGCCGGCCGTGACCAGGGTGTTCTCGGCGGCGGCGTCGCTCTGGACGTAGGCGCCGTCCTGGACGCTCCAGGCGCCGGCGCCCCGGTGGGTCCACTGCGAGGCGTCACCGGAGAAGTCGTCGCCCAGCAGCGTCGAACCGTCCGCCGCGGTGACCCGCACGTCGTCGTAGGCCGCGCTGGTCGCCCAGGTCGACAGGCCGACGGCGCCGGTGATCGGGCCGCTGACGTCCGGGGTGCCGGTCGCGGTGGAGGGGATCACGCGGTCGCCGGTGTTGTTCATGAACAGCTTCTGGACCTCGTAGTTGGCCGAGCCCCAGGAGGCGTGGTTGTTGAACCAGATCATGTCCGGGCTCCACTGCACGTAGTCCTCGTTGGCGAGCAGCGGCGCGTAGGAGGCGAGCTTGACGACGTCCGCGTTGCGCTCCAGGCCGGTCATGTACGCGGCCTCGGCGAGGGCGTTCTTCCAGGCGTTGCCCTGGGAGGCGTACTCGCCGAGGAAAACCTTGGGACCCTGCCGGTCGTAGGAGTCGTAGCGGTCGTTGTTCTGCAGGAACCACTGGGGGCTGTTGTAGTAGTGCTCGTCGACCATGTCGACCCCGCCCTCGCGGTTGAGCCGCCAGGCCGTGTCGAAGGTCGTGCCCGAGTCGTCCGGGCCGGAGTTGGAGACGACGGTGATCTGCGGGTGCTTCGCCTCGATCGCCGCCCGGAACCGCTGGAAGCGGGCGAAGAACTCCTCCGGGAGGTTCTCCTCGTTGCCGACCGCGATGTGGGTGAGCCCGAAGGGCCGGGGGTGGCCCATCCGGGCGCGCACCTTGCCCCAGGTGGAGGTCGCCGGGCCGTTGGCGAACTCGATGAGGTCCAGGGTGTCCTGGATGTGCCGCTCCAGCAGCGCCTCGTCGTCGGTGGCCCTGTTCTGGCCGCAGCCGGTCACCAGGGCCGGGACGACGGGCAGCGGCATGGCGCCGATGTCCTCGGCGAAGCGGAAGTACTCGTAGTAGCCGAGGCCGTAGCTCTGGTTGTAGCCCCAGAAGTTGGCGTTGGTGGCGCGCTCCTCGACCGGGCCGACGGTGTCCTTCCACTGGTAGGCGCGTTGGCGCTGCCAGCCGGAGGCCTCGCTGTAGTCCTCCATGGAGCCGGTGTTGACCAGGCAGCCGCCGGGGAAGCGCACGAAGGCCGGGCGCAGGGCGGCGATCTTCTCGGCGAGGTCCTTGCGCAGGCCGTTGGGCTGGTTCCTGTACGTGTCGCGCGGGAACAGCGACACCATGTCGAGGGCCGCCGCGTTCGTCGAGGCGACGGCGAGGCGGCCGCGGCTGCTGGTGCGGGTCGCGGTGAAGGCGGCGGTGTACTTGCGCCAGCCGCCCTTCGCGGCGACCTGGCGGGCGGTCGCCAGGGGGCCCGCGGCGTCCTTCAGCGTGACGGTGAGGGTGGTGCCGGCCTCGGCGCGGGCCCACACCGAGAAGTCGTACCTCTTGCCCTGCTCGACGCGGATGCCGGTGTTGTAGCCGGCGTTCGTCACGGACGAGCCGGCGCCCAGGGACAGGTAGTGGCGGTTGCGCTCGTTCAGCCGCCCCGCGTCGTTCACGACCTCGGCCGCGCCCTCGGCCGTCCAGGAGGTCAGCGGGGTGTAGGAGCCGTTGTCGGCGGTGGAGTACTCGAAGGACCGGTTCTGCACGAGTTCGGCGTACAGGCCGCCGTCGGCGGCCCGGTTGATGTCCTCGAAGAACACGCCGTACATCGTGTCGTCGATGGTCGCGCCCCGGGCGGACGGGTCCAGGGTGATCGCGTAGTCGGTGACCGCCTCGGCGTGCGCGGGGGCCGGGACGAGGGCGGTGGCCGTCAGGAGCGCGGTGGCGGTGACACCGAGTCTGAGGCGCGTGCGGGTGGTGCGTGACATGGATACTCCGCGGCTCTCTGGGAGGGGATGGAGCGGTGCGCTGGTGCGTCTGCGTTACGTCCTTGCCGGAGTTGTTCGGTATATCGACCGATGGTCAGCACTTCGAACGGCAAGATAGGGAGGGGGCAGGTGCGCGTCAATGGGTCGCGCAGCAACGGCCGAGCGGGAAGAGCGGTACGCGATGGGTGAGTTCTGGCCGGTACCGGAGGTGCTGACGTATCTGGAGGGGAGCTGGCGGGTGGCGCGGTCGGTGCGCGACCTCGCGAGCGGCGGGACCGGCGAGTTCTCCGGCACCACCGTGTTCGACCCGCTGGAGCAGGGCGGTCTGCTGTACCGGGAGTCCGGTACCTTCGTCTGGCGGGGCGTCGCCCGCCCCGCCGAGCGGACGCTCCGCTTCCTGCCGGGGGCGGCGCCGGGCACGGCGGACGTGCGGTTCACGGACGGGCGGCCGTTCCACGACCTGGACCTGACGTCCGGGCGGTACGTCGCCGACCACCCGTGCGCCGCCGACCTCTACCGGGGCGAGTTCACCGTCCGGGACGCGGACCGCTGGCGGACCGTGTGGCGGGTGCGCGGCCCGGCCAAGGACCTGGTGCTCACCACCGACTACACCCGCGGGGACTGAGCGGACGCCCCGCCGGAACACGCGGGCCGAAGGGGCGGCATGTCCGTCATGGCGGGATGCTCGCAGGCCCGGCCGGACCGCGTCGGCCGGTCATCCCAGCACCTCCTCGCAGGCCGCGCGCAGCCGCCGCACCCCCTCGGTGATCTCCCCGCCGCCCGCGACCGCCGCGAAGCTGAGCCGCAGGTGCGCGGCCGGCGGCTCGGCGCTGAAGTACGGGCGGCCCGGGGTGACCGCGACGCCCGCGCGCAGGGCGGCCGCCGTCAGCGCGGCCTCGTCGCAGCCGTCGGGCAGCCGCAGCCACAGGTGGTAGCCGCCCGCCGGGACGTGCGGCAGGGCGAGGCCCGGCAGCTCGCGGCGGAGCGCGGCCGTCATGGTGTCGCGGCGCGTCCTCAGCTCCGCCGCGATCGCCCGCAGGTGCCGCGGCCAGGCGGGCGAGCCGACGAGTTCGAGCGCGGCCTCCTGCAGCGGCCGGGGCACGAAGAAGGTGTCGACGACCTGGATCGCCCGCAGCCGCTCCAGCACCGGCCCGCGGGCGGCCAGCGCGCTCACCCGGAAGCTGGGCGAGGTCGCCTTGGTCAGGGAGCAGACGTGGACGACGACGCCGTCGGGGTCGTCGGCGGCGAGCGGGCGCGGCAGCGGCCCCGCGTCCTCGTGCACCAGCCGCCGCACGAAGTCGTCCTCGACGACGAACGCGCCGGCCTCCCGCGCGATGCGCAGCACCTCGCCCCGGCGTCCGGCGGCCAGGACGGCGCCGGTCGGGTTCTGGAACAGGGGCTGGCAGACCAGGACGCGGGCGCCGGTGGCCCGGAACGCGTCGGCGAGCAGGGCGGGCCGCACCCCGTCCGCGTCCACGGGGACGGGCACCGGGCGCAGTCCGGCGGCGCGGGCGATGGCCAGCATGCCGGGGTAGGTCGGCGACTCGACGAGGACGGGCGCGCCGGGCGGGGCGAGGGCGCGCAGCGCGGTGGTCAGCCCGGCCTGGCCGCCCGCGGTGATCAGCACCTCGGCGGCCGTGACGGCACCGCCGATGCTGCGCGCGAACCACTCCCGCAGCTCCGCCAGCCCCTCCACGGGCGGCCGGCCCCAGGCGCCGGGGCGGCGGCCCGCGCGGGACAGGGCGGCGGCCAGCGCCCGCTCCGGCTGCAGCGACGGGTGCAGGTAGCCGCCGTTGAACTCGATCACCCCGGGCGGCGGGGCGGCGAGCGAGACCAGCACGCCCGAGGCGTCCACCGAGCGCGGCACGAGGTCGGCGGCGCCGTCGGCGCTGAGGGCGACCTCCTGCCAGGAGGTGTCCCCGGCGGCGGGGGCCGCGGCCCGGGGCCGGGCCCGGAACGCGCCGGCGCCGGGCCGGGTGACCACCAGTCCCTCGGCGGCCAGCTGCGCCAGGGCCCGCGACACGGTCACGGGACTCACCCGGAACCGCTCGACCAGGGCCCGGCTCGACGGGAGCTTTCCACCCTGCGGATAGCGGTCCAGCTCGCGCCGCAGCCGTTCTGCCAGGTCGGCCACACTGCTACGCTCATGCATGAGAGCACAGAGTAGCGCTACTGCCACCGTCCCGATAGCGGTCACCGCCGACCGGAAGCGCGTCGCCCTCGGCACCGGGCAGGCCGCCCTCGGCGTCGCCGCCTTCTCCCTCACCTTCCCCGCCACCGCCTGGGGCCTGGAGGGCTTCGGCCCCTGGTCCCTGGTCGCCGTGCGCAGCGTGCTCGCCGCCCTGATCGCGGGCGGCTGCCTGCTGGCCCTGCGCGTACCGCTGCCCGCCCGCCGCCACTGGCCGGGCCTCGCGGTGGTCGCCGGCGGCGTGGTCCTCGGCTTCCCCCTGCTGACCACGCTGGCGCTGCGGACCTCGACCACCGCGCACGCCGCCGTCGTGGTCGGCCTGCTCCCGCTGACGACGGCCCTGTGCTCCGCCCTGCGGGTCGGCGTCCGCCCCTCGCGCACCTTCTGGGCGGCGGCGCTGGCGGGCGCCGCGGCGGTGGGCGTCTTCACCGTGCAGCAGAGCGGCGGCGCGCTGACCTCCGCCGACCTGTACCTGTTCGGGGCGCTGCTGGTGTGCGCGGCCGGCTACACCGAGGGCGGGCGGCTGGCCCGGGTGATGCCGGGCTGGCAGGTGATCGGCTGGGCGCTGGTGCTGTGCCTGCCGCTCACCGCGCCCGCCGCCGCGCTCGCGCTGGCGCACGAGCCCGTACGGCTGACCGCGCACGCCGTGACCGGGCTGCTGTGGGTGGCGGCGGGCTCGCAGTTCCTCGGCCTGGTCGTCTGGTACCGGGGCATGGCGGCCGTCGGCATCCCCAAGGCCAGTCAGTTGCAGCTGGCCCAGCCCCTGCTCACACTGGTGTGGTCGGTGCTGCTGCTGGGCGAGCACCTGACGCCGGCCGCCCCGCTGACGGCCGCGGCGGTGCTCGTGTGCATCGCCGTCACCCAGCGGGCGCGCGGCTGAGCGGCGCGTCCGCGCCGGTTCCGAGCCGGTGTCCGCGCCGTAGACTCAAGGCCAGGACCGCTGCTCTTCGCAGATGGTGGAGGAGGCCCCTCAGATGCGTGCAACCGTGGGCGACCAGCTTGTCCAGCACGGCAGGGTGGTCGGTCAACACGACAAGGTCGGCGAGATCGTCGAGGTGCTGGGCCCGAAGGGCAACCCCCCGTACCGCGTCCGCTTCGAGGACGGGCACGAGGGCGTGTGCTCCCCCGGCCCCGACACCGAGATCCGGCACAGGGAGACACAGCAGTAGATCAGCGCGGGGGCCTCGCCGGCTGCCGGTAGTGGTCGGCGACCACCCGCGCCATCGCCCCGATCCGGTCCGCCGCCAGGTCCTTCGCGGCGAAGAACACGTGCCCGCGCACCTGCGCGTGGCCCTTGGCCAGGGCCAGGTGCCGGGACAGTTCGGCGGGGTCCTGCCAGGCGGCGGGCTGGGCCGGGTCGCCCGCCTTGTACAGCGCCTCGCCCGCGTACAGCTTCGTCCGGCTGCCCCGGGCGACCTCCGCCCACCAGCGCAGCAGTTCGGCGTAGTCGGCGACGGGCAGGCCGATGTGCCAGTACAGCTGCGGCACGATGTAGTCGAGCAGGCCCTCGCGGACCCACTTGCGGGTGTCCGCGTACAGGTCGTCGTACGTCTGCACGCCCGCCCGGGTGGCGGAGCCGCGCGGGTCGGTGGCGGCGTTGCGCCACACCCCGAAGGGGCTGATCCCGAACCGGGTGCCGGGCCGGATCTCCCCGACGCGGGCCGCCGTCTCGCGCACCAGCCGGTCGATGTTGTCCCGCCGCCAGTCGGCCCGGCTCGCGAAGCCGCCGCCGTACCGGGCGTACGCCGCGTCGTCGTCGAAGGTCCGGCCGGCCACCGGGTACGGGTAGAAGTAGTCGTCGAAGTGGACGGCGTCCACGGGGTAGCGCTCCACCGCGTCCAGCATCGCGTCCCGCACGAAGGCCCGGACCTCGGGCAGCCCCGGGTTGTAGTACAGCTTCCCGCCGTACTCCACCACCCAGTCCGGGCGCCGCCGGGCCGGGTGGGAGGCGACCAGCCTGGCCGGGTCCGCGTGGCCCGCGATCCGGTACGGGTTGAACCAGGCGTGCAGCTCCAGGCCGCGGGCGTGCGCCTCCTCGACGGCCGTGCCGAGCGGGTCCCAGCCGGGGGACCTGCCCTGGGTGCCGGTGAGGCAGTGCGACCACGGCTCGTACGGCGAGGGCCACAGCGCGTCGGCGGTGGGCCGCACCTGGAGGATCACCGTGTTCAGCCGGCTTCGCACCGCCCGGTCCAGGTGGGCGGTCAGCTCGGCGCGCTGCGCGGCGGCGGTCAGCCCCGGCCGGGACGGCCAGTCGCGGTTGGCGACGGTCGCCACCCACACCCCCCGCATCTCGGCGGCCGCGGCCCGGCGGCGCGGCGCCGCGGCCGCCCGGGGCGTCGGTGTGAGCGCCGCGAACGTGGCGGCGGCGAACGCCCGGCGTGACACTCGTCCCATGGGTGCGCTCCCCTGGCGAAGACGCGGATCCGCGCCGTCGCGGACCCTGTGGCGCGCCCAGCATGCCCCGGCGGATGCCCGCCCCCCGCGATCGATCATCGATACTTGGGAGTAACGTGCACGAACGGAGCAGGCGCCGGACCGGCGGGACCCGCCGCCGGCCGTGAACCAGCGGATCAGCGAAGGGGACGATGTGACAGCCATCCCATCGGGAGATGTCGAGCGCGTCGGAGTGGTGGGCTGCGGCCAGATGGGCGCGGGCATCGCCGAGGTGTGCGCCCGGGCCGGTCTGGACGTCAGGGTCGCCGAGACCACCGGCGAGGCCCTGGAGATCGGCCGGACCCGGCTGTTCAACTCCCTGGCCAAGGCCGCCGAACGCGGCAAGATCACCGAGGAGGAGCGGGCGTCGACACAGGCGCGGCTGAGCTTCACCACCGACCTCGGCGAGTTCGCCGACCGCGATCTGGTGATCGAGGCCGTCGTGGAGAACGAGCAGGTCAAGACCGAGATCTTCCAGGTGCTCGACCAGGTCGTGACCCGGCCCGACGCGATCCTGGCCTCCAACACCTCCTCGATCCCGCTGGTGAAGCTGGCGGTCGCCACCTCGCGGCCCGACCAGGTCGTCGGCATCCACTTCTTCAACCCGGCCCCGGTGCAGAAGCTCGTCGAGCTGATCCCGGCGCTCACCACCTCCGAGGGCACCCTCGGCCGGGCCCAGCTGTTCGCCGAGAAGGTGCTCGGCAAGCACGCCATCCGCGCCCAGGACCGCTCCGGCTTCGTGGTCAACGCGCTGCTGATCCCGTACCTGCTCTCCGCGATCCGGATGTTCGAGACGGGCATCGCCAGCCGCGAGGACATCGACAACGGCATGGAGCTCGGCTGCGCCCACCCGATGGGCCCGCTGAAGCTGTCCGACCTGATCGGCCTGGACACGGTCGCCTCGGTGGCCCGGTCGATGTACGAGGAGTACAAGGAGCCGCTGTACGCCGCGCCGCCGCTGCTGCAGCGGATGGTCGACGCGGGCCGGCTGGGCCGGAAGACGGGGTCGGGGTTCTACACCTACGGCTGACCGCGCGGGCGGCCGTCCCGCGCCCGCCGCGGGGCGGCGCCGGGGCGGCGACCGCGGGAACGGCCTCCCGGGCGCGGCGGCCGCTCAGCCGACGGCGTGCTCGGTGAAGTGCCCGCAGGGCACGAAGCCCAGGCGCCGGTAGACCGGTTCGCCCTCCGGCGACGCCTGCAGGACGGCGATCCGCTGTCCCCGGTCGCGCGCCGCGTGCAGCGCGGCGAGGGTGACGGCGCCCCCGTAGCCGCGCCTGCGGTGGGTGGCCAGGGTGCTGATGTTGTAGATCCCGGCGACTCCCGCGTGGTGGAAGACCTCGGCCGAGCAGACCGGGTGGCCGCGGTGGTAGCCGATCAGGTAGTGGGCCGGGCAGTCGGCGGCGAGCGCCCGGGGGGCGGCCAGGCGGAAGAAGCGGCGGACGGTGGCGGCCGGCGGGTCCCAGTTCGCCGCGAGGACGGCGGAGTAGTCGGCGAGCTGTTCCGGGGCGACGACCTGCCGGATGTCCAGTTCGGGCAGGTGCGGCCGGGGCGGCAGGGTGTCGAGCGCGGCCCACATGGCCGTCTCGTTCTCGTGGGGTGCCAGGCCGGCGGACCGCAGCCGGGCGGAGAGGTCCGAAGGCTCCGAGGCGGGGCCCACCCACCAGGAGAAGCGCCGGCCCGTGGCGGTGAGGTCCCGGAGGGTCCGGCCGATGCGGGCGTCGGCGTGGTGCGGTGCGAAGCGGGCGGCGGCGACGATGTTGAAGGTGTCGTCGTCGAGGCCGCTGTCGGCGATCAGCAGATCGTCCGTCTCCGTGACCGTCGCGCCGTCCATGTGCCGGTGCAGGTGGCTCGCGTGCTCCGCGAGGTTGGCTTCCATTCTGGCCAGGAGGGTGCCGTCGGCGGCGGCGAGGGGGTTCGTCATGGTGACAGTCGTTCGCATCCGGGTCGGGGCGGGTCTGTGGGCGGGGGAAGGCGCCGGGTGACGGGACCGGGCCGGGTCCGGGCCGTCGCGGCGCGCCACCGGTACCGGGTCGGTACCGGTGGCGCGTCCCGCGTCTGCCGCCGGCCTACGCGGTGAACCGCACCGGCAGGCTGCGCGGGCCGCGGATCATCATTCCCGGGCGCCAGGTGAGCGCCGCCGGGTGGATGTCCAGGGCGAGGTCGGGACAGCGTTCCAGCAGCGTCCTGATGGCGATGCGCGCCTCCAGACGGGCCAGGGGCGCCCCCAGGCAGTGGTGGATGCCGTGGCCGAACGCCACATGGCCGCGGGCGTCCCGGGAGATGTCGAACCGGTCGGGCGCGGGGAAGCGCTCCGGGTCGCGGTTGGCGTCGGCCATGGCGACGATGACGAGTTCGCCGCCACCGGGGACGGTGGTGTCGCCGATCGTCACCGGCTCGGTGGTGAAGCGGAACGTGGGGGTCTCCAGCGGGCCCTCGTAGCGCAGCATCTCCTCCACCGCGTCGTCGATCAGGGAGAGGTCCGCGCGCAGGGCGGCCAGCTGGTCCGGATGGGTGAGCAGGGCGAGCACGCCGTTGGAGATGAGGTTCACGGTGGTCTCGTGGCCGGCCACGAGCAGCAGCCAGGCCATGCCGAGGAGTTCCTCGTGGGACAGCTGGTCGCCGTCCTCGTCCGAGCCGTGGATCAGCGCGCTCATGAGGTCGTCACCGGGCTGCTGCCGTTTGCGGTCCACCAGTTCCACCATGTACTGCGCCATCGCGGCCGCGGCGGCCTTGCGGACTTCGGGATCGGCGGCGCCCAGCGCGTCGTTCGACCACGTCCTGAAGGACTCGCGGTCCAGGTCGGGGACGCCGAGGAGTTCGCAGATGACGGAGATCGGCAGCGGGAAGGACAGCGCCTCGACCAGGTCGGCGCGTCCCTCGGGCTCGGCGAGCATCCGGTCCAGCAGCGCGTCGGTGGTCCGCTGGATGCGCGGGGCGAGTTCCTGCACCCGGCGGGTGGTGAACTCGCGGGCGACCAGCTTGCGCAGCCGGGTGTGGTCCGGCGGGTCGGCCCTGAGCATGTGCGGGCCGGAGGAGACGGCGCCCAGCGGCAGGGAGGGGGAGGCCTTGCTCCAGTCCTTGGAGAGCCGGGGGTCCGCGAGTGCGGCACGCCCGGCCTCGTACCCGAGGACGAGCCACGCCTCCGCGCCCCCTTCCGGCATCCGGATGCGGTGCACCGGTCCCTGTGCCCGCAGCCGGGCGTACACGGGGTAGGGGTCGCGGGTGAAGGACTCACCGAGCGCGGCGAGGTCGACGATGCTCATGGGGCTACCACCTCACGGGTAGGGACGGATGTCCGGCCGGCGGACGCCGCCGTGCCGGCCGGTGCGGCGGACCGGGACCGTTCGGCGGCCCCGGTCGTCGGGTTCTCGTCGTACGGGCGGCCGCCGCGGCGCCGCACCGCCCGGCTCCCGTTGCAGGGTGGGCCGGCGGCGGTGCCGGCACCGGCCGGCGGCGGTAAGGACGCGGCGGCAGCCGCGAAGTCCCCATGGGTCATGGTGTGTTCCCCCGTCGGATGTGGTGGTGGCCGGTCCGGCCGTGGGTTGGACGCGCGGTGCCGTGCGGGAGTTGTGCTCCGCCGCCCGGTTGTGACGAAGCGGTGACAAGGACGCGGACGACGGGCGGAGCGGCAGGCCTGCCCGCGCGCCGTCCCACGGGGCGCCGCTCCGTGGGGCCCCTGTCCGGGCTCAGTTCCCGCTGATCACGGGCCGCCGGACCCTGTGGTCGAAGGCGAAGGCGTCGCCGCAGGTCAGGTCGATCCGTTGTCCCGACACCCGCACGGTGACGGCGGCCGACAGCGGTGTCTTCCAGCCCTTCACCACCACCTGGCCCCACGGTTCGTCGTGCACCTCGTGGACGCGTCGCCGCGGTCCGGCGGGCGTGTAGGAGCCGTCGACGACGACCGTCCGCGAGGGGCCGGTCGTCTCCCCTCCCTCGTGGACGGTCAACTCGCGGGAGATCGTGCCGTGGTCGAACAGACCGGCGTCCGTCTCCCCGTCCCGCAGGTACTCGGTGTCCGCCGTCCGCACGTTCACGTACGCGTAGGTGCCGAACGCGGAGTTCTCGTAGAGCTGTGCGGCCACGCTCACCCCGTTCCGCTCCCCCGCGCAGTCGAGCACGTGTCCCTTCTCCTCGGTGAGGGTGAAGGGTCTCCGGGAGTCGGGTGCGGACGCGGCTGCCGCCGTCGGCAGCGCCGACAGCAGCACCGCGGCCAGTACACCGCCCACGGTCGTCCGGGTGCGGCAGGTCATGGTTCCCCCCTGGGATGTCGGGTCGTGTCAGGTGCGCGCTTTCCCGCCGGCCGGGCGCGGGCCCGGTCGGCGGTGGTGGACGGCGGGACGGCCGGCGAGGGACGTCCGCGCCGCGTCCGGCCCCTCCGGGGCCGTCAGCGGGTGACGGTTCCAAAGCGGCGTCCGGCCGGGTGGCCGCGCGTGAACGGGCCGTCGAGGGCTGCCCACTGCAGCAGCATGATGGCCTTGGCGTCGACGATCTCGCCACTGTTAATCATGTCGAGCGCCTTGTGGAAGGGCAGTTCCACGACGGCGATGTCCTCCCCTTCGCCGGTGACGCCCCCGTGGGTCGCCGCGACGGAGGCGGGACGGTATCGGGCGGCGAAGAAGTGCAGGCGCTCGGTGACCGAGCCGGGACTCATGTAGACGGCGAAGACGTGTTCGGCCGCGTCGACGACGCATCCCGTCTCCTCGGCCGCCTCCCTGCGGACGGCCTCCTCGGGGGTGTCGCCGTCCAGCAGGCCCGCCGCCGTCTCGAGCAGCATCCCGTCGGGATGCCCGTTGACGTAGGCGGGGAGCCGGAACTGACGGGTCAGCAGCACGGTCCGCCGGTCGGTGTCGTAGAGCAGGATCGTGGCGCCGTCGCCGCGGTCGTAGGTCTCGCGCTGCTCACGGCTCCAGTGGCCGTCGCGGTGCTGGTAGTCGAAGGTGGTCCTGCGCAGGACGTACCAGTCGCAGGAGAGGACCTCCACGTCGACGATCCGCACCCGCGGGTTGCCGGTCAGATCGCGGCCGTGCCGGTCGAGGCCCGTGCGGCCGCGCCGGTCCGGTGTGTCGATGCCCGCGGTCACCGCGCGGCCGGGACGTCGTCGAGGCTGGTGTACACGGCCTTGCCCAGGGCGCGTGCCTGGGCGGCCATCCGGTCGGCGCCCTCGGACGGGCCGCCGATCCGCAGCACCCCGTCGCAGCGGGCCAGCAGCTGCTCGGCGACGGGGTGGAAGATCTCCTCGTACGCCGCGTCACCGGGACCGGTGCTGCCGGCGGTCTCCAGCAGCGGCAGGGCCAGGGCCTCACCGGTGACACCGAGGTGACCGGCGCGGAAGAGCTGCAGGGCGACCTCGTTCATGGCCCGGACATTCGCCTCCAGCTTGCGCGGGTCGTCGCCGGTGCCCGACCGGTAGGGTCCGGCGACCAGGATCATCAGCGAGCGGGCGGTGGTGTGCACAGAACTGCTCCTCGGTGTGGAGTGGGCGGCGGGGCGCCGGCGCGTCCAGGTCCCGGCGCGCGGTCGCCCCCCGGGACTCACACCGGCAGGGCTCCGGCACGGAGGCCGTGCCGGAGCCCTGCACCGACCGCGGGGTCGGGTCCGGACGATCGGCGGCACCCATGAGTCATTTCTAACATACTCATGTTTATTTGAACATCGAGTTGTGAAGTCTTCGCGGCCGCATCCGCTTTCGTCGACGCACCCCGGAGAACCGGTCGCTTCCCCGGCCCCCGCCCGGCGCCTACGGACGGCCGGGACAAGGCGAGGCGACCGTGAGCGACAGAGGCGGAGCAGCCGAAGCCCCCGAGGCGCACCGCCTGACGCATGGCGCCTGACCGATGGCGACAGCTGCGTGTTCGAACGAACGTCGATGTGTGAGGGCGAGAACTCGCAGCGAGTGGCGCGAGCCACATGCGCGCCCCTGCTCCCCGGGCCCTTCCCGCCCGCGGCCCGGCAGGAACCGGGCGCCCGGCCCGCTTCGGGGCCGGGCGGCGGTCAGGGCAGCGGCTTGATGTCCCCGGCGAAGACGATCACTTGGTCGATGCGATCGCGCCGCAGGTGGACGACATCCGTCCCCGCCAGCCGCGGCCCCCCTTCCGGCGTCGTGAAGACCCAGGAGTACCGGGCCCACTCCCCCGGCATGTCCACCCCCGAGGTCCGCACCATCCGGCCGGCGCCGGCCGGATGCCGTCGGATGTCCAGCACGAAGCGCTCCACCGCCTCGATCCCCTCACTGCGCCCGAGGGGGCCCCAGAGAATGACGTCCGAGGTCAGGGCCTGGGACAGCAGAGCGGTCACATAGCTGTCGTCCGACGCGTTGAACGCGGAGACGAACGTGTCGATCGCCGACTGGGCGGTTTCTTCCTGCATGCACCAAGTCATACCAGCCCCCGCACCGATGGCGTCGCGTCCGGCAACTGCCGCGCCGGGCACTCCGGTTGACGACCGGGCCGCCGGCCGGAGCGGGATTTCCGGCCGGCGGCCCGCCCGCGGATCCGCCGCCGGGGTTCCGGCGCCCTGCGGTATCCGCCGCAGAACGCCCCCCTCTCCCTCCCCGGCTGGTTACGGAGGGTAAATTTCCAGCCAGTCCGTGGGCCCGGCACCGCCGAGGGCGCCGGGCCCGCGCCATTCACACACCGTGTGCGCGCCGAGCCCGCATATGCCCTGCGCACACGCTCCCCGCGCGCCCACCAGGCGAGTTGACTCGGTATGCGCATGCAAGGGATGTGTTTCGACTACGGAAAGGAGCGGACTCGTGACCGCCGATCCCGAGCATCCCGTCGTCCATGGAGAACTCGCAGAGTTACGGCGCCGCCTCGACGTGGCGCACGCCCGCGTCGAGGGCGGGCTGGCCCTGCTCAGCCACCGCACCGAGGAGACCGCCAAGGAACTGGACGAGTTGCACTCCCGGCTCGTCACCCTGGAACACGCCCGCTGGCCGCTGCCGTCGATCGCGGCCCTCACGGCCGTGGGCGCTCTCGTCGTGGCGGTCTGGCAGGCGTGGGGGGGGGGGGGGGGGCGCCCCCCCCCCCGCGGGCGGGGGGGGGGGGGCGCGCCCCCCCCCGCGGGGGGGGGCGGCGCGCGCCCCCCCCCCCCCGGGGGGGGGGGGCGCGGGGGGGGGGGGGGGGGGGGGGGCGGGGGGGGGGGGGGGGGGGGGGCCGGGGGGGGGGGGGGGGGGGGGGGGGGGGGGGGGGGGGGGAAGGGGGTCCGCCGGGAAGGGCGCCGCGGCGGGGTCCGGCACCGACTGGGGGCCCTGGGCGGG
>NZ_JBITFM010000020.1:0-125127 GCF_044456065.1 Streptomyces sp. NPDC051041 | reverse complement strand
GGATCCCGCAGCACGACATTGGCCGCCACCGCATCGTGCCCCTCCCGGAACACGGTGGCCGACACCTCGAACGACTCACCCACCACCGCCTTGGCGGGCCTGCGCCCGTTCAGCACGAGGGGACGGACGTCGAGGACGGGTATGCGCCCGACGGCGGTGGTCCCGCCCGCGGAGGGCGGCTCCGGGGCCGGCTCGCCGGCGGCGGGGCGCACGGGAACTTCCCCGGTGCTGGAGGCCGGGGGTGATGACGAGTGGTGCGTGGCGGGCATGACCGCTCCTGTCCGCGTCAACGTGAATGGGCGGATGACTGTGGGGAGGTGGGTCCTGCGGGTCTACCGGAGGGGTGTACCGGAGGAGCCTTCCCACACTTCTCGGGTGGGCAATCCGGCGCTTTGTTAACTACTCACGCGTCTGTCTCCCCCACAGGGCCGGCCCTTTCCACGACGGACAGGGCCGGCCCTCCGCACGCTGCGCCTGCACGCGCGGTACCTGCACAAGTGCGTTCGGCGAACCGGTTCCCCGCCTCGACACCTTCCCTGATGCGGCGCCCGCAATCAGCGCTTGGGACACCTGTGCGGGCACGCCCCCGCAAGGGGCTGCCGGACACGGCGCGACGGCGCCCGCGGCGCCGCCCGTGCGGGAGGCCGGGCACCCCGGCCTCCCGCACGGGGCGGACGACGGGCCCAAGGCCGGGCCGAAGCCGCGGGGGTCCGGCCCGGCGTCCGCCCCCTCGGCGCGGCGTGCGCGGGCGGGGGGACGGCCGGCGGGGCCGTGGCCGAGGCCACCGCGACCGGCCCACCCGCCCGGCGCAGACGCCGGCTGCGCGTCCGTGCCATGCTGATGAGTCCCCTCCTCGACTCGGCGCGCGGCAGCGGTGGTTGACCGGACCCGGCCGCCGCGGACCGTGCGCCCCCGGGCAGCCTCTCGTGTCGCGCGCGGCATCACAAGAACGCCCGAGGGGGTGGAATCGGCCATGTCGTCCGGGCCGGGCGGGAGGAGCGCGGCGGTTTCCGGGCGGGACGCGGGGCGGCGTCCGTCCCGGCCCGGACGGGAACCGGGACCGGGAACCGGAGTCCCGGCGGGGGCGGCACCCGCGCCGGTACTGTCGGGAGGGACGACGAGGCGCACCCTGCGTCTCAAGCGAACGCGCCGAGGTGGAATGTGAAGGCGATCCGTCGATTCACCGTCCGACCCGTTCTCCCCGACCCCCTCGGGCCCCTCAGCGACCTGGCCCGCAACCTGCGCTGGTCCTGGCACGCCGAGACCCGTGACCTCTTCCAGTCCGTCGACCCGGAGTGCTGGGCCGCCTCGGGCGGCGACCCCGTGCGCCTGCTCGGCACCGTCCGCCCGGCGCGCCTGGCCGAACTGGCCGGGGACCGCCGTTTCCTGCGCCGTCTCACCGCGGTCGCCGACGACCTCGACGACTACCTGACCGGCGACCGCTGGTACCAGGCCCAGCAGGCCGGGCTCCCGGCCGCCGTCGCCTACTTCTCCCCCGAGTTCGGCATCACCGCCGCCCTGCCCCAGTACTCCGGCGGCCTCGGCATCCTGGCCGGCGACCACCTGAAGGCGGCCAGCGACCTCGGCGTCCCGCTGATCGGCGTCGGACTGCTCTACCGGCACGGCTACTTCCGCCAGACCCTCTCCCGCGACGGCTGGCAGCAGGAGCACTACCCGGTGCTCGACCCCCACGAGCTGCCCCTGGCCCTGCTGGAGGAGCCCGACGGCAGCCCCGCCCGGGTCGGCCTCGCCCTGCCCGGCGGCAGGGAGCTGCACGCCCGGATCTGGCTGGCCCGGGTCGGCCGCGTCCCGCTGCTGCTGCTGGACTCCGACGTGGAGGAGAACGACCCCGGCGAACGCGGGGTGACCGACCGGCTCTACGGCGGCGGCAGCGAGCACCGGCTGCTCCAGGAGATGCTGCTGGGGATAGGAGGGGTGCGGGCGGTGCGCACGTACTGCCGGCTGACCGGGCACCCGGAGCCGGAGGTGTTCCACACCAACGAGGGGCACGCCGGCTTCCTCGGCCTGGAACGCATCGCCGAACTCTGCGCCGGGGGACTGGAGTTCGACTCCGCGCTGGAGGCGGTGCGGGCCGGGACCGTGTTCACCACCCACACCCCCGTCCCGGCCGGCATCGACCGCTTCGACCAGGAGCTGGTGGCCCGTCACTTCGGCCCCGGGGCCGAGCTGCCCCGCATCGACGTCGAGCGGATCCTGCGGCTCGGCCGGGAGACCTACCCGGGCGGCGAGCCCGGCCTGTTCAACATGGCCGTGATGGGCCTGCGCCTGGCCCAGCGCGCCAACGGGGTGTCGCTGCTGCACGGCGACGTCAGCCGGAAGATGTTCGCCGGACTGTGGCCCGGCTTCGACCCCGACGAGGTGCCCATCACGTCGGTGACGAACGGGGTGCACGCCCCGACCTGGGTCGCCCCGGAGGTGCTCCGGCTCGCCGCCCGGCAGGCCGGCGCCCAGCGCACCGAGGACGCGCTGACCGTCGGCGGCTCCGAGCGCTGGGAGGCGGTCGCGGACATCCCCGCCCAGGACCTCTGGGAGCTCCGCCGGACCTTGCGGGAACAGCTCGTGGCCGAGGTGCGCGAGCGGCTGCGCGCCTCCTGGCGGCAGCGCGGCGCGGGCGAGGCCGAGCTCGGCTGGATCGACGGCGTGCTCGACCCCGGCGTCCTCACCATCGGGTTCGCGCGGCGCGTCCCGTCGTACAAGCGGCTGACGCTGATGCTGCGCGACCGGGAGCGGCTGACCCGGCTGCTGCTGCACCCCGAGCGGCCGGTGCAGATCGTCGTCGCGGGCAAGGCCCACCCGGCCGACGACGGGGGCAAGCGGCTCATCCAGGAGCTGGTGCGGTTCGCCGACGACCCGCGGGTGCGGCACCGGATCGTCTTCCTGCCGGACTACGGCATGGCCATGGCGCAGAAGCTCTACCACGGCTGCGACGTGTGGCTGAACAACCCGCTGCGCCCGCTGGAGGCGTGCGGCACCAGCGGCATGAAGGCCGCGCTGAACGGCTGCCTGAACCTGTCCGTGCTGGACGGCTGGTGGGACGAGTGGTTCCAGCCGGACTTCGGCTGGGCGATCCCCACCGCCGACGGCGTGGGCACCGACCCCGACCACCGCGACGCGGTCGAGGCCGCCGCCCTGTACGAGCTGCTGGAGCAGCGGGTGGCCCCGCGCTTCTACGAGCGCGGCCCGGACGGGCTGCCCGGCCGCTGGATCGAGATGGTCCGCCAGACCCTGGGCCGGCTCGGCCCCAAGGTGCTGGCCGGCCGCATGGTCCGCGAGTACGTCGAACGCCTCTACGCCCCGGCCGCCGAGGCGCACCGCGCGATGGACCCGGACGCCGCCCGCGGCCTCGCCGAGTGGAAGGCCCGGGTGCGCGCGGCCTGGCCCGGGGTGAGCGTCGACCACGTCGAGACGTCCGCCGCCACGGCCACCGCCGAGCTCGGCACCACGCTCGGGCTGCGGGTGCGGGTCGGCCTCGGCGACCTCGGCCCGGACGACGTCGAGGTCCAGGCGGTCTCCGGCCGCGTCGACTCCGAGGACCGCATCACCGACGCGACGGCCGTCCCGCTCAAGCCGTCCGGCGGCCCCGACCCGGAGGGCCGCTGGGTGTACGAGGGTCCGCTCTCCCTGGACCGCACCGGCCCCTACGGCTACACGGTCCGCATCCTGCCCGCGCACCCCCTGCTGGCGTCGGCCGCGGAGACGGGGCTGGTGGCCGTGCCCTCGGAGGAACTGGTGGAGGCGGCGGGGGTGCTGATGCGGTGAGCGTCAGCTCTCCGGCCCCCGGGTGCTCAGCTGCCGCAGGACGGCCCCGCACCGTCGTGCGTAGGCGTGCTGGAGCCCCCGGGTGGCCGGGCCGCCCGCCCGCGCGTACCACTTCGCCGGGCGGCTGAACGCGGTCACCGTCAGCCAGACCGTGCCGTCCCCGGTGCGGTTCACCACGAACGCCTCCTCGCCGCACTCCGGGTGGCCGGGCAGCGTGCCGTACGCCCACCCGGCGCGGCGGGGCTCCTCCACCGTCCACACCACCCGGCACGGGGCCTTGATCATGCCGGCGAGGGTGACGGTGACGTCGACGCCGGGCGCGGCCCGCTCGGCGCCCGCGTCGATGCCGACGCCCAGCGTCCGGTGCATCTCCCAGGTGAGGACCGCCTCGGACGCCCGGCGGAAGACGTCCTCGCCCTCCCCCAGGCGTGCGCGCACCTGCAGGGGGCGGAAGCCGGGCGGGCAGAAGCCGGGCTCCCGGGTCGCGCCGACGTCGTCGTACGTGAAGTCCTCCGAAGACATGGGCACCAAGCGTAGGGCCTGCCCGGTCCGTTCCCGCCTGCCCCTCGGGCGGACGGCGGGGACGGGCCGGACAGGCCCTGGGGCGGCGCCCGGGAGGCCGTCCTCCCGGGCGCCGCCCGTCGGCTCCGGCGCCCGTCAGCTGACGTTGACCGCGGACCAGGCCGCGGCGACCGCGCCGTACTCGGCGCTGCCGGAGCCGTACAGCGCCGCCGCCGCGTTCAGGGTCGCGGTGCGGGCGCCCTTGTAGTTCGTGGTGGACGTCATGTACGTGGTCAGCGCCTTGTACCAGATCTGCAGCGCCTTGGCGCGGCCGATGCCGGTGACCGAGGAGCCGTTGTACGTCGGGGAGCTGTAGGTGACGCCGTTGATCGTCTTGGTGCCGCTGCCCTCGGCCAGCAGGTAGAAGAAGTGGTTCGCGGGGCCGGAGGAGTAGTGCACGTCGACGCCGCCGAGGCCGGAGGACCAGTAGTCCTTGGAGGCGCCGTCCTTGCTGGGCTTGTCCATGTAGCGCAGCGGGGTGCCGTCGCCGTTGATGTCGATCTTCTCGCCGATCAGGTAGTCGCCGGCGTCGGCGGAGTTGCCCGCGTAGAACTCCGCGCCCGTGCCGAAGATGTCGGACGTCGCCTCGTTCAGGCCGCCGGACTCGCCGCTGTAGTTCAGGCCCGCGGTGTGGGAGGTGACGCCGTGGCTCATCTCGTGGCCGGCCACGTCCAGCGAGGTCAGCGGGTGGGTGTTGCCCGAGCCGTCGCCGTAGGTCATGCAGAAGCAGCTGTCGGACCAGAAGGCGTTGACGTAGTTGCTGCCGTAGTGGACGCGGGAGTAGGCGGCCTTGCCGTCGTTCCTGATGCCGTTGCGGCCGAAGGTGTTCTTGTAGAAGTCCCAGGTCACCTGGGCGCCGTAGGCGGCGTCCACGGCCGCGGTCTGGTCGGTGGAGGAGCTGGAGGCCGTTCCGGTGCCCCACACGTCGTCCGCGTCGGTGAACAGGGTGCCGGTGCCGGAGGTGCCGCGGGCGAGGTTGTACGTCTTGTGGCCGCCGCGGGCGGTGTCGTACAGCTGGTACGTGGTCCCCGACTTGTAGCTGCCCAGGGTGACCGTGCCCGAGTACAGGCCCTTGCCGGTGCCGGTCTCGATGCCCTGCCACTCGTGGAGCTTCTCGCCGGTGGCGGCGTCGGTGACGACGTGCAGCTCGTTCGGGGTGCCGTCGTCCTGCAGGCCGCCGACGACGGTCTCGTACGCCAGCGTGGGCCTGCCGTCCGCCGCCCAGATCACCTTGCGGGGCGCGGAGTCGGCCGCGGTCCTCTCCGAGCCGGCGGCCTTCGCCGCGGCCAGCGCCTGCCGCTCGGCCTTGGCCGCGTCGACCTTCGGCGTCACGGACGCGACCTCGACGGCGGTCGCGGTGGCTCTGGTCACGCCGGTGGTCTCGCCCGACTCCGACTCGTGCACGACGAGGTCGCCGCCGAGGACGGGCAGGCCGTCGTAGGTGCGCTCGTAGCGGGTGTGGACGGTGCCGTCGGCGTCCTTGACGACGTCCTTGACGACCAGCTTCTCCTTGGCGCCGAGGCCGATCTCGCGGGCGGTGCCGGGGGCGGTCCGCTGCTGCTCCTGGATGAGGGCGGTGCGGGCGGGGGCGGAGAGCAGGACGGGCGCGCCGGGCAGCGCCGGCTTCGGGGTGGCGGCGTCGGCGGCGCTGCTGGTGGTGGTCAGGCCGGTGGTGAGCAGGGCCCCGGTGGCGACGGCGGTGGCGACGGCCAGGACGGTGCGCTGGTGACGCGCGTAGAGGGAGGACACACGAGCTCCTTCGTGGGGGAGGTGCGGTGCTGGTGCGGCGGGTGGGGGAAGCCTGGCACTCAGGGCGTGTCCATGTCAGGAGCGTGCCGGTGATGTTGACCAAAAGTTGACCGAACGGTGAACCCCCGGAACGGCGAACGGCGGCCGCCGTGGCCGGAGTCGACCCGCCGGGCGCTCCGGCCCGGCCGGGCGCGGGGACCGGCGAGACGGCGGCGGCGCCCGCGAGCGGCGGCGTTCCCGGTCGGCGGAGCGGGCCGGGAAGCGTCAGGAGCGCGTCGGGAAACGCCGCAGGCGGTCCGCCGCCCGGGAGTCACGGTCGGCGCGCGGACTCGCGGCCGCGGGCGCCGGCCGCTCCGGGCGACGGACCGGCCTACGCCAGACTGTCCCGCCAGGCCCGGTGCAGCTGGGCGAACCGGCCCGTGCCGGCGACCAGTTCGGCCGGGCTGCCGTCCTCGACGATCCGGCCCCGCTCCATGACCAGCACCCGGTCCGCGATCTCCACGGTCGACAGCCGGTGCGCGATGACGACCGCCGTGCGCCCCCGCAGCACGGTCGCCATGGCCCGCTGCACGGCCTTCTCGCCGGGGACGTCCAGCGAGCTGGTCGCCTCGTCGAGGATCAGCACGGCGGGGTCGGCGAGTAACGCCCGCGCGAACGCCACCAGCTGGCGCTGCCCGGCGGAGATGCGGCCGCCCCGCTTGCGCACGTCGGTGTCGTAGCCGTCGGGCAGCGCGCTGATGAAGTCGTGCGCGCCGATCGCCTTCGCGGCCCGCTCGATCTCCTCGCGGGAGGCGTCCGGGCGGCCGATGGCGATGTTCTCGGCGACCGTGCCGGAGAACAGGAACGCCTCCTGCGTCACCATCACCACCCCGCGCCGCAGCTCGGGCACGGCCAGGTCGCGCAGGTCGACGCCGTCGAGCAGCACCCGCCCCGCGGAGGGGTCGTAGAAGCGGGCGAGCAGCTTGGCCAGGGTCGACTTGCCCGCGCCGGTGGTGCCGACGACCGCGACCGTCTGCCCGGCCGGGAGGGTCAGGTCGAAGCGGGGCAGCACCTCGCCGCCGGTGCGGTAGGCGAAGCGGACGCCGTCGAAGACGACCTCCCGGCCGGGCTGCTGCGACCTCGGCGGCGGCAGCCGCTTCGGCGCCGACGGCTCGGGCACGGACGGCGTCTGCGCCAGCAGCCCCGCGATCTTCTCCAGCGAGGCCGCCGCCGACTGGTAGGAGTTCAGGAACATGCCGAGCCGGTCGATGGGGTCGTACAGCCGGCGCAGGTACAGCACCGCCGCCGCCAGCACCCCGAGGGCCAGCGTGCCGTCCGCGACCCGGTGGGCGCCCCACAGCACGATCGCCGCGACGGCCGTGTTGGCGACCAGCCGCGAACCGGTGACGTAGCGGGCCATCTCCAGCAGCGCGTCGCCGTTGGCGCGCTCGTGCCGCCGGTTGAGGTCGCGGAAGGCGGCGTCGTTGGCGGCCTCGCGGCGGAAGGCGCGCACCGGCCGGATGCCGTTCATCGTCTCCACGAACTTCACGATCACCGCGGCGATGGCCGTCGACCGCTTCCGGTACACCCGGCCCGCCCGCCGCCGGTAGCCCCGCACCAGCGCGTACAGCGGCCCGAAGGACGCCACCGCGACGGCGCCCAGGCCCAGGTCGAGCCAGAGCAGCATCGCCGAGATGGAGACGAAGGACAGCACGACGGTGACCAGCTCCTGCAGGCCCTCCTCGAGCAGTTCGCGCAGCGACTCCACGTCCGTGGTGGAGCGGGAGATCAGCCGGCCCGAGGTGTAGCGCTCGTGGAAGTCGACGCTGAGGGCCTGCGCGTGGCGGAAGATCCGGCCGCGCAGGTCGAGCAGCACGTCCTGGTTGACGCGGGCGGAGACGGCGATGAACGCGTACTGCAGTCCGCCGGAGGCCACCGCGCACAGCAGGTAGCCCGCCGCCACCGCGACCAGCGGCCCGTGGTCGTGGCCGCGCAGCGCGGGCACGGCGTGGTCGATGGCGTACGCCACCAGCAGCGGGCCCGCCTGCACGGCCGCCTGCTGGAGCAGCAGCAACAGGGCGGTCAGGGCGACGCGGGCCTTCATCGGGGCGAGCAGGGACCGCAGCAGGGCGGCGGTGGCGCCCGGGGGAGAGGGCAGCACGTCCCGGTCGAAGGCGTCGGTGTGCCGCGCCCCCTCGGCCGGCTGCTCCCGCTCCGGTGCGGTCGTCGTGGGCGCCGTCATCGGTCGGCCTCCTCGGTCCCGGCCATCAGATGGGCGTACTCGGCGTTGTCGCGCAGCAGGTCGTGGTGGGTGCCGACGGCGGCGATCCGGCCGCCGGAGAGCAGGGCGACCCGGTCGGCGAGCAGCACGGTGGACGGGCGGTGCGCCACGATCAGCGCCGTGGTGTCCGCCAGCACCTGCCGCAGCGCGGCCTCCACGGCGGCCTCGGTGTGCACGTCCAGCGCGGACAGCGGGTCGTCGAGCACCAGGAACGCGGGCCGCCCGACGACGGCCCGGGCCAGCGCCAGCCGCTGCCGCTGCCCGCCGGACAGGCTCAGGCCCTGCTCGCCGACCTGGGTGCCGGCGCCCTGCGGGAGGGCGTGGACGAAGTCGGCCTGCGCCACCGCCAGCGCCCGCTCCAGCTCCGCCGGGCCCGCGCCGTCACCCGCGCCCATCAGCACGTTCTCCGCGACGCTGGCGGAGAACAGGGTGGGCTCCTCGAAGGCGACGGCGACCTTCGCGCGCAGTTCCTCGCGGGGCATGTCCCGGATGTCCACGCCGTCGAGCGTGATCCGCCCCGACGTCACCTCGTGCAGGCGGGGGACGAGCGCGGTGAGCGTGGTCTTGCCGCTGCCGGTGGCGCCCACCAGGGCCAGGGACTCGCCGGGGCGGATGTGCAGGTCGACGCGGTCGAGGACGGGCGGGGAGCCGGGCGGGGCGTCGGGGTAGCGGAACCGGACGGCGTGGAAGCGCAGGCCGTCCCGCCGGGCCGGGACGGCGGGGGACGGCGCAGCCGGCCGCCCCGGGGACTCCGGCTCCGCGTCCATCACCTCGAAGTACCGCTCCGTCGCCGTCGCCGCCTCCTGGCTCATCGCCAGCAGGAACCCGATGGAGTCCACGGGCCAGCGCAGCGCCAGCGCGGTCGACAGGAAGGCCACCAGCGTCCCCGCCGACAGCTCCCCGTCGGCGACCCGCACCGCGCCCAGCACCAGCGCCGCCCCGATCGCCACTTCCGGCAGCGTCACGATGACGCCCCAGATCGCGGCGAGCAGCCGCGCCTTGCGCAGCTCGGTCCCGCGCAGCGTCCGCGACAGCTGCGCGAAGGCCCGCGCCTGGCTGCGGTGGCGTCCGAACCCCTTGATGATCCGGATGCCGAGCACGCTCTCCTCGACCACCGTCGTCAGGTCGCCGACCTGGTCCTGCGCGAGCCGCGCCACCCGGGCGTACCGCCGCTCGAAGATCGCGCAGGTGACGACCACCGGGACGGCGGGCCCGAGGATCACCAGTCCCAGCATCCAGTCCTGCACCAGCATGATGATCACGCCGATCAGGATGGTCACGCCGTTGACCAGCAGGAACGTCAGCGGGAAGGCGAGGAACATCCGCAGCAGCATCAGATCCGTCGTGCCGCGCGACAGCAGCTGCCCCGACGGCCACCGGTCGTGGAAGGCGACCGGCAGCCGCTGCAGATGCCGGTACAGCTCCGCCCGCATCTCCGCCTCGACGCGTGACAGCGGCCGGGCCACCAGCCACCGCCGCAGCCCGAACAGCAGCGCCTCCGCGAACCCGAGCAGCAGCAGGTACAGCGCCCCGAGCCACACGCCCGCCGGGTCCCGGCCGGCGATCGGCCCGTCCACCATCCACTTCAGGACGAACGGGATCACCAGCCCCATGCAGGAGGCGACGACCGCGACGAACGCCGCGGTGAACAGCCGCGCCCGCACGGGCCGCACGTACGGCCACAGCCGCAGCAGCGAGCGCACGGCGGAACGGCCGGAACGGTCCTGGGCTTCCTGGGCGGGTGCGTGTGTCGTGGGCATCAGCAGCGAGCCTACGGACCGCCGCCGACGCTGCCCACCGGGTTTCGGCCGGGCCCCGGTCCGCCGCCGGCCCCGCGACCTGCCGGTTCGGCGCCCGCACCGGCCGGACCGGCAGGTCCCGCTCCGCCGCCGGACCGCCCGTCCGGGCCAACCGGGAGGGGGCGGCCCGCCCGCCGCCCCCGCCCGGGCCGCCTCCGGCCGGCGGCCGTCACCCCGCCACCCGCAGCAGCAGCACCGTCCGCGCCGGCACCGTGATCGCCGTGCCCGCCGGGTGCTCCACGCCCGGCGCCCCGGCCTGCTCCTCCCGGCCGGTGTCGACGACCACCTCGTACCGCTCCGCCCACGGCGGTCCCGGCAGCACGAACTCCACCGGCCGCTCCCCGGCGTGCAGCACGGCCAGGAAGCTGTCATCGACGATCGCCTCGCCGCGCTCGTCCCGGCCCGGGATGTCCCGCCCGGACAGGTACATGCCGAGTGTGGCGGCGGGCGCGTACCAGTCCCCCTGCGTCATCTCCGTGCCCCGGGAGGTGAACCAGGCCAGGTCGCGCAGGCCGTCCGCGGAGTGCGCCCGGCCGGAGAAGAAGGCGCGGCGGCGCAGCACCGGGTGCCGGTGGCGCAGCCCGATCAGCCGGGAGGTCAGGTCGAACAGGGCCCGCCAGCCGGGGTCGTCCAGCAGGCTCCAGTCCACCCAGCCGATCTCGTTGTCCTGGCAGTAGGCGTTGTTGTTGCCGCGCTGGGTCCGCCCCAGCTCGTCGCCCGCGACCAGCATCGGCACGCCCGTCGACAGCAGCAGCGTGGTCAGCAGGTTCCGCAGCTGCCGCCGCCGGAGCGCGCGTATCCCCTCGTCGTCCGTCTCCCCCTCGGCGCCGCAGTTGAAGGCGCGGTTGTCGTCGCTGCCGTCCCGGTTGCCCTCGCCGTTGGCCTCGTTGTGCTTGCGCTCGTAGCTGACCAGGTCCCGCAGGGTGAACCCGTCGTGCGCGGTGACGAAGTTGACCGAGGCGTACGGGCGCCGCCCGCCCCAGGCGTACAGGTCGCTGGAGCCCGACAGCCGGTAGCCCATCTCCCGCACGTCCGGCAGCGCGTGCCGCCAGAAGTCCCGCACGGTGTTGCGGTAGCGGTCGTTCCACTCCGTCCACAGCGGCGGGAACGCGCCCACCTGGTAGCCGCCCGACCCCACGTCCCACGGCTCGGCGATCAGTTTCGCCCGCCGCAGCACCGGGTCCTGGGCGATCACCGCGAGGAACGGGGAGAGCATGTCGACGTCGTGCATCGAGCGGGCCAGCGCCGCCGCCAGGTCGAAGCGGAAGCCGTCCACGCCCATCTCCGTCACCCAGTAGCGCAGCGAGTCGGTGATCAGGCGCAGCACGTGCGGCTGGACCACGTGCAGGGTGTTGCCGCAGCCGGTGTAGTCGGCGTACCGGCGGGCGTCGGGCTGGAGGCGGTAGTAGCGGCGGTTGTCGATGCCCTTCAGGGACAGGGTGGGGCCGTACTCGCCGGCCTCCGCGGTGTGGTTGTAGACCACGTCGAGGATGACCTCGATGCCCGCCGCGTGCAGCGCGCGCACCATCCGCTTGAACTCGCCGACCTGCTGGCCGGCGGTGCCGGACGCCGCGTAGGCGGCGTGCGGGGCGAAGTAGCCGATGGAGTTGTAGCCCCAGTAGTTGCGCAGGCCCCGCCGCAGCAGGTGGTCCTCGTGCGCGAACTGGTGCACCGGCAGCAGCTCCACCGCCGTCACGCCCAGCTTCACCAGGTGCTCGACCGCCGCCGGGTGCGCCAGGCCCGCGTAGGTGCCGCGCAGCTCCTCGGGGACGCCGGGGTGCAGCCGGGTGAAGCCCTTGACGTGCAGCTCGTAGATGACCGAGTCCGCCCACGGCGTCCTGGGGCGGCGGTCGTCCGACCAGTCGTCGTCGTCGTGGACGACGACGCCCTTGGGCACGTACGGCGCCGAGTCCCGGTCGTCGCGCACGGTGTCCGCGACGTGCTGCTCCGGCCAGTCCCGCACGTGCCCGTACAGCTCCGGCGCCAGCCCGGACGGGGCGTAGTCGCCGTCCACCGCGCGCGCGTACGGGTCGAGCAGCAGCTTCGCCGGGTTCCAGCGGGCGCCGGTCCACGGGTCCCAGCGGCCGTGCACCCGGTAGCCGTAGCGCTGGCCCGGCAGCGCGCCCGGCACGAAGCCGTGCCAGATCTCGTGCGTCAGCTCGGTCAGCCGCACCCGGCTCTCCACCCCGCGGGCGTCGAACAGGCACAGGTCGACCGCCTCCGCCCCGCCCGCCCACAACGCGAAGTTGGTCCCCGCCACGCCGTCCGGGCCGGTCCGGAACCGGGCGCCCAGCGGCGTCGGCGCCCCCGGCCACACAGGCACGTCCGGCGCCCTGCGCGGCGTGCCGTTCACGACGGCGGCGGGACGCGGGTCCCCGGCGGGGCCCCGGCCGGCCACCGCCTCCTGCTCGGCTGCGCTGGACACCTGTCAGCCTCCCACGGCTCATGGGACGACGTGGGAAGGATGCCGTACGGCGTCCGTCCGCGGCACCCCCTCGCGCCGTCCTCCCCCCTGTTCTGCCCAGAGCTTGCCTCGCACTCACGTTTCCCCGGGGCGGGCCCGATCGTTGGGGTGGACGTGAGGCACGTACAAGGGCGCGCGCGGCGCGCGGGGGCCGCGCTGGCCGCCGTACTGACATGGGCAGGACTGCTGGCGGGGACCGCCGGCTGCACTTCGGAACGCGTGGACGGGCGCGGCGCGCCCCCGGCGCCCGAGGAGGTCATCCGCATCACGCCGGACGACGGCAGCAGGGGGGTGGGGCGGGACGAACGGCTCTCGGTGCGGGTGTCCGGCGGGCGGCTGGAGTCGGTGAGGGTCGTCAGGTCCCAGGACGCCCAGGAGACGCCGGTCCCCGGACGGATCACCGCCGACGGCCGGCGCTGGGAGCCCGCCGACGGGCGGCTGGCGCCGGCCGCCGCGTACACGGTCGACGCGGTGGCCGTGGACCGGCACGGCCACCGCTCCGCCCGGCACGCCACCTTCACCACCCAGGTCCCCCGGGAGCGCTTCATTGGGTACGTCACCCCCGAGAACCGCGCCACGGTCGGCACCGGAATGATCGTCTCCGTGGAGTTCAACCGGAGGATCACCCGCCGCGCCGCCGTCGAGCGCGCCGTCCGCGTGACGGCGGACCCGGCCGTCGAGATCCGCCCCCACTGGTTCGGCGACGACCGCCTCGACTTCCGCCCCGAGAAGTACTGGAAGCCCGGCACCAGGGTCACCGTCCGCCTGCGCCTCCGCGACGTCGAGGGGGCGCCCGGGGTGTACGGGCTGCAGTACCGGACGTACTCCTTCACCGTCGGCCGCAGCCAGGTCTCCGTGGTCGACGCGGCCGAGCACACCATGCGGGTCCACCGGGACGGCGAGCTGCTCGCCACGGTGCCGATCACCGCCGGCGCCCCGGGGACCGCGACCTACAACGGCAAGATGGTGGTCACCGAGATGCTCGAACTGACCCGGATGAACGGCGCCACGGTCGGCTTCAAGAAGGCCGACGGCAAGGGCGAGTACGACATCCCGGACGTCCCGCACGCCATGCGCCTGACCACCTCCGGCACCTTCCTGCACGGCAACTACTGGGCGCCCGCCGACGTCTTCGGCCGGTCCAACGTCAGCCACGGCTGCGTGGGCCTGCGCGATGTGAAGGGCGGCGGCTCGGACACCCCGGCGGGCTGGTTCTTCGACCGCAGCCTCGTCGGGGACGTCGTCGAGGTCGTCCGCAGCAAGGACGGGAAGGTCGCTCCCGACAACGGGCTCGGAGGCTGGAACATGAGCTGGAAGGCGTGGAAGGCGGGCAGCGCGGTGAAGTGACCCGCCCGGGGGGCGGGACGGCCCGCCCCCCGGCGCAGCCGGTACGGAACGGTGACAGTCGTGGACCGCCGACCCTCCTGATCTTGTGGTTACTATGCGCCGGGGCGCGCGGGACGCGCCGGGGCGCGGGCCCGGTCAGGGCCGGGGAGGGGAGACGACTTGAAGGTGCGACCGATATCGGGGACGTCGGCCGGTACGCGGGGGCGGGGCCGCACGGGACCGCTGGCGCTGGTGCTCGGCGTCCTGCTGCTGGCCGGCACCGCCTGCGGCGGGGGGAACCCGGAGCCCGGTCCGGGATCCGGCGCCGGCAGGGACAGGGACCCGGGCGCGGTGCGGAGCAAGCAGTCCGAGGCCGTCGTCAGCATCGCCCCGAAGGACGGCGCCCGTTCCGTCGACACCAGCGGCGCCCTTGAGGTCGGCGCCGCCAGGGGCAGGCTGACCGAGGTGGAGGTCAGGGACGGCGAGGGCCGCGAGGTCGCCGGGAGGATATCCGGCGACGGCGCCACCTGGACGCCGTCCACCCACCTGGCCGCCTCCACCACGTACACGGTGCACGCGGTCGCCGAGGACTCCGAGGGCCGTAAGGCCGCCGAGGACTCCCGTTTCACGACGCTCACCCCGAAGAACACCTTCGTCGGCACCTTCACCCCCGAGGACGGCTCCACCGTCGGGGTGGGCATGCCGTTCTCCCTCCGCTTCAGCCGGGGCATCACCCGCCCCGAGGAGGTCGAGAAGGCCATCACCGTCAGGACCGAGCCGGCCGTCGAGGTCGAGGGCCACTGGTTCGGCAACGACCGCCTCGACTTCCGCCCCGAGAAGTACTGGAAGCCCGGCACCAAGGTCACCGTCGACCTCGCCCTCGACGGCGTCGAGGGCCGCGACGGCGTCTACGGCAAGCAGTCGAAGACCGTCTCCTTCACCGTCGGCCGCAGCCAGGTCTCCGTGGTCGACGCCGAGAAGCTCACGATGAAGGTCACGCGGAACGGCAAGGTGATCAGGACCGTCCCCGTCACCACCGGCAAGCCCGGCATGGAGACCTGGAACGGCCAGATGGTCATCAGCGAGAAGCTCGCGGTGACCCGGATGAACGGCGAGACGGTCGGCTACGGCGGCGAGTACGACATCAAGGACGTCCCGCACGCCATGCGCCTGACCACCTCCGGCACCTTCCTGCACGGCAACTACTGGGGCGGCGGCGCCTTCGGCAACTACAACGCCAGCCACGGCTGCATCGGACTGCGCGACGTGCGCGGCGGCTACGACGAGAGCGCGCCGGGCGCCTGGTTCTTCGACAACTCCATGATCGGCGACGTGGTGATCGTCAAGAACTCGAACGACCGGACCGTCGACCCGGACAACGGGCTCAACGGCTGGAACATGTCCTGGGAGAAGTGGAAGGCGTAGGCCGTCCGGCGCGGGCGCGATCCCCCGCGTGACGTACGGGCCCGGTGTGATCCACCACACCGGGCCCGTTGCCGTTAGTGCCCGTTAACCTGCCTGCATGACCGTGAATCTCGAAGTCGCGGACGGCGTCGGCACCCTGCGTCTGGACCGCCCGCCCATGAACGCGCTGGACATCGCCACGCAGGACCGGCTCAAGGAGCTCGCCGAGGAGGCCGCGCGCCGCGCGGACGTGCGCGCCGTGGTGATCTACGGCGGCGAGAAGGTGTTCGCCGCGGGCGCGGACATCAAGGAGATGCAGACCATGGACCACACGGCCATGGTGCTGCGCGCCCGCGCCCTGCAGGACGCGTTCACGGCGGTCGCCCGCATCCCCAAGCCGGTCGCGGCAGCCGTCACCGGCTACGCCCTCGGCGGCGGCTGCGAACTCGCCCTGTGCGCCGACTACCGCATCGCCGCCGACAACGCCAGGCTGGGCCAGCCGGAGATCCTGCTCGGTCTGATCCCGGGCGCGGGCGGCACCCAGCGCCTGGCCCGCCTGATCGGCCCCTCCAAGGCCAAGGACCTGATCTTCACGGGCCGTCAGGTGAAGGCCGACGAGGCGCTGGCGCTGGGCCTGGTGGACCGGGTCGTCCCGGCCGCCGAGGTATACGCCGAGGCGCACGCCTGGGCCGCGAGACTCGCGCGGGGACCGGCGATCGCGCTGCGCGCGGCGAAGGAGGCCGTCGACACCGGGCTGGAGACGGACATCGACACCGGTCTCGCCGTCGAACGGAACTGGTTCGCCGGACTGTTCGCCACGGAGGACCGCGAGCGCGGCATGCGCAGCTTCGTGACGGAGGGGCCGGGGAAGGCCGAATTCCTCTGACCGCCCCGTCCGGTTCCCCCTGATCCCCGCGCGGACTTCCTCCACGGGTCCCGGCGGGTCGCTCGCGGCCGCCGCGGTGTCCGCTCCGGGTCCCTCGAAGGGGCGGTTCGCGGCAGCGTCGAGCGGCCCCGGGCCCGTCTTGCCGAGGGGATCCGCCGGTTGCCGCCGGGCGGGTCGTTCCGGCAGGTGGGGGCAGCGTCCGGCCGGTGCCGCGCCGCCGGCGGGACGCGCCGCCGGCGGCGCGGGAGGAGGCGGCCGCCCCGGAGGTATTCCCCGGGAACGGCCCCGGAGGACGGGCCGGACGGCCATGATGGGGGGCATGGCGGGGCTGGAGGGTAGGGAACAGCCGCGGGGACACGGCCGTGCCACCACGGCGCGCTGGTCGCCGGCGATCGAGGACGAATGCGCCCTGGAAGCGCTGGAGTTGTTCGGCAACCCGACGGAAGGCGAAGTTCCGCTGCCGTCCCGCCCGGAGTCCGCGGCCGTCGCCCGCAGACTGGCCCAGATGGTGGTCCTGCGCCAGTGGGGGCTCGGCCCCAGGATCACGGAGGACGTCGTCCTCCTCGTCTCCGAGCTGGTGGGCAACGCCGTACGCCACACCGGCGCCCGTGTCTTCGGCCTCCGTATGCGCCGCTTCCGCGGCCGGGTCCGGGTCGAGGTCCGCGACCCCTCCCGGGGACTGCCCTGTCTGATGCCGGTGCAGGAGACGGACCTCAGCGGGCGGGGGCTCTTCCTCGTCGACCGGCTGTCCGACCGGTGGGGGGTCGACCTGCTGCCGCGGGGCAAGACCACCTGGTTCGAGATAAAGGTGACGGACCGTTAGGACTCCTCGGACGGATCTCCGGGGCGGCGCGGCGCCCGGCGCGCACGCCCGGCGGCCGGAACCGGCGCCGCACCGCGAGGAGTCCGCCCGGGTGGCCGCCGCATCGGAGCCCTGGGCGGGCAGTTAATCTGACCTGCGTCAGAGCGCAACGCACAGCACGACACGAGGGGCGGACCGGTGGCGGACATCGAGGAAGCACGCAAGCAGTTCGAGCGGATCGACACGGACGGGGACGGATTCGTCACCGCCGCCGAGTTCAAGGCCGCCCTGGCCCAGGGCGGCGACTGGAACGTCACCGAGGCGGTGGCCGAGGCGATCATCGCCAGCCGCGACCTCGACGGCGACAAGCTGCTGTCGTTCGACGAGTTCTGGACGTACCTGAACAAGTGACGTGACTCCGCCTCGCGTGGCTCGGCCACGTGACGCGCGCGGAAGGGGCGCCCGGCCGGCCGGGCGCCCCTTCCGTCACGTCCGGCGCCGGACCCGCACGCTCCAGCGGCCGTCGTGCCGGTCCAGGACCAGCGGGAGGTCGAAGCACTTGCCGACCTGGTCGCTGGTGAGCACGTCGGCCACCGGGCCCTGCGCGAGGGGGAGGCCGTCGCGCAGCAGCAGGGCGTGGGTGGTGCCGGCGGGCAGTTCCTCCAGGTGATGGGTGACCAGGACCGTCGCCAGGTGCGGATGGTCCCGGCACAGCTCCTCCAGCGCGCCGAGCAGCTGTTCCCGGCCCGGCAGATCGAGCCCGGTGGCCGGTTCGTCGAGCAGCAGCAGCCGGGGCTCGGGCATGAGGGCGCGCGCGATCAGGGTCCGGCCGCGCTGGCCCTGGGAGAGCGTGGGCCAGCGCGCCTCGGCCAGCCCGGCGAGCCCCAGGGTGCCGATCAGCCGCTCGGCCCGCTCCCGCTGCCCGGGGGTCGGCCGCCAGCGGGGAAGCGGCTCCACGGAGTTGGTCAGCCCGGTCAGGACGACGTCCCGGACCCGCAGCGGCGAGGCGAGCGGATGGCGGGGGTCGACATGGCCGACGTACGCGCGCAGCTCGCGCAGGTCGACGCGGCCCAGGCGGCGGCCGAGCACCTCCACCGTGCCGCGGGTGGGATGGACCAGGGCGCCGAGCAGGCTGAGCAGCGTGGACTTGCCCGCGCCGTTGGCGCCGAGCAGCGCCCAGTGCTCGCCGGCGCGCACGGTGAGGGAGACCTCCCGCAGGATCGGCCGGCCGTCGCGGACGACGTGCACGTCCTCGGCGCGCAGGACCTCGGTCACCGCCGTGCCGCCGGAAGGGGAGCGTGGGGCATCATGCCCGGTACGCTATCCACCCCTCAGGTCCTCAGACAAGTGAGCTCCTCCCGGCGAGCCCGCAGCAGCCCCCGTCGACAGGTGACCCCATGCCCCTCGGTGCCGTCCGCCCCAGCCCCCTGGTCGAACAGGCCGCCGCCCGGCTGCGCGAGCAGATCACCGGCGGCCACTGGCCGGTCGGCACCCGGCTGCCCGGCGAGACCACCCTGGCCAAGGAGCTCGGAGTGGGCCGCTCCACCGTCCGGGAGGCGCTGCGCGCCCTCGCGGGCGCCGGCCTGGTGCGGGCCCGCCAGGGCGCCGGCGTCTTCGTCGTCGCCACCGAGCCCGCCGAGGACTGGCCCGCCCGGCTGCGGCGGGCCGCGGTGACCGACGTCTACGAGGTCCGCATGGCGGTCGAGGTGCACGCGGGCCGGCTGGCCGCGCTGCGCCGCACCGACGAGGACGTCGCCGCGATACGGGCCGCCCTGGCGGGCCGCCGCGCCGCCGCCGCCCTGGACGACGCGGCCTTCGTCGACGCCGACATCGCCTTCCACACGGCCGTGGTCGCCGCCGCCCACAACCCCGTGCTCGCCGACCTGTTCACCGGGTTCGTCCCCGTGCTGCGCGAGGGCCTGATCGAGCTGCTGGCCCTGACCGGCCTGCGCGCCGCCGACCCCGACGTCGCCGACGCCGCCCACGAGGCCCTGGCCCGGGCCGTCGAGGACGGGGACGCGGAGGCGGCGGCGCAGGTGCTGCGCCGGGAACTGGAGGATCCGTTCGGCGGCCGGGAGGGAAGCCCGCCGGGGTCTTCGGCACCCTCGGCCGCACCCGGGACGCCCCCGCCTGACGGGGGCCGGCCGGCGCGTCCCGCGGGCCCCGAGGGCGCCGTCACCCGTTCGCCGGGCGCCGGAATAGCCCGCCCGGCCCCCGGGTTGGCCCCTGGCAGAGACGGAGCCTCCGGCTCCGCCGTACACCGGACCCGGAAAGGCCAGGTAAGCGGGACATGAGGATCGGCATCATCGGAGCGGGCAACATCGGCGGCAACCTCACCCGGCGGCTCACCGCCCTCGGCCACGACGTCTTCGTCGCCAACTCCCGCGGTCCGCACACGCTCACGGCGCTGGCCGAGGAGACCGGCGCGCGGCCCGTGCCGGTCGAGGAGGCGGCGCGCGGCGCCGAGGTGGTGGTCGTCGCGATCCCCGTGAAGGCGGTCCCGGACCTGCCCGCCGGGCTGCTCGACGAGGCCGCGGACGGCGTCGCCGTCATCGACACCGGCAACTACTACCCCAGGGAGCGGGACGGCAGGATCGCGGAGATCGAGGACGAGGGCCTCACCGAGAGCCGCTGGACCGAACGCCGGATCGGCCACCCCGTGATCAAGGCGTTCAACGGCACCTACGCCCAGGACATCCTGGACCGCCCCCGCCCGGCCGGCGCCCCCGACCGCCTGGCCCTCCCGGTCGCGGGCGACGACGAGGCGGCCAAGGCGAAGGTCCGCGCCCTGATCGACGAGCTCGGCTTCGACACCGTGGACGCGGGCGGCCTGGACGACTCCTGGCGCCAGCAGCCGGGCACCCCGGTCTACGGCCTGCGGGGCGGTGTCGCGGAGGTCGGCAAGGCCCTGACGGAGGCCTCCCCCGAGCGTCCGGCGGACTTCAGGGCGTAGCCCAGTCCCGCAGCGCCGCCTCGCTGGCGAAGTCGGCGACGTTCCGGTCCAGTGGATCGTCGGTGTACTGGTGGAAGCGCCACCTGGCCTTGATCCGGGGCTTGCCGGCGGTGACGTAGTCGGCGATCCACAGGCCGTCGCCGGCGTAGGACGTGGTGTCGACGTTGAGCCAGTAGTTCCGGTTGCAGTACAGGATCACCCGGTTGTCCGGCCGCAGCTCCTTCACCTTGCGGATGAAGCGGTCCTTCTCGGCATTGGTCGCGTGGGTCCCGTCGCCGGTGGTCTCCCAGTCGACGGCGAGGATGTCCCCGGCCCGCTCGGGGGCCCTGCCGACGAAGTACTCGGCCTGGGCCGTCAGGTTGCCCGGCCACAGGAAGTGGTAGAAGCCGACCACGAGTCCGGCCGCGCGGGCCCGCTCGGTCTGGGCGGCGAGCTTGGGATTGACGTACGAACGGCCCTCCGTCGCCTTGATGAAGACGAAGGAGAGGCCGTCCGTGTCGTAGGCGGAGGACTGGTACGAGCTGACATCGATGCCGCGCAGCATGCGGGGCCTCCCTGAAGCGGCTGCGAGGGAACAGGAGTTGTTTATTCCCCGCATCCGGCGAGGCGATTCGGCGCCGGCTCAGCACTCGATGATGTTGACGGCCAGTCCGCCCCGCGCGGTCTCCTTGTACTTCACCGACATGTCGGCGCCGGTGTCCTTCATCGTCTTGATGACCTTGTCCAGGGACACCTTGTGCGAGCCGTCGCCGCGCATGGCCATGCGGGCGGCGGTGACCGCCTTGACCGCGGCCATGCCGTTGCGCTCGATGCACGGGATCTGGACGAGGCCGCCGACCGGGTCGCAGGTCAGGCCGAGGTTGTGCTCCATGCCGATCTCCGCGGCGTTCTCGACCTGCTCGGGCGTGCCGCCCAGCACCTCGGCGAGCGCGCCCGCCGCCATCGAGCAGGCGGAGCCGACCTCGCCCTGGCAGCCGACCTCGGCGCCGGAGATGGAGGCGTTCTCCTTGAAGAGCATGCCGATGGCGCCCGCGGCGAGCAGGAAGCGGACCACGCCGTCCTCGTCGGCGCCGGGCACGAAGTTCATGTAGTAGTGCAGGACGGCCGGGATGATGCCGGCCGCGCCGTTGGTGGGGGCGGTGACGACCCGGCCGCCGGCCGCGTTCTCCTCGTTCACCGCCATCGCGTAGAGCGTGATCCACTCCATCGCGCGGGCCGCCGGGTCGCCCTCCGCGCGCAGCTGGCGGGCGGTGACGGCGGCGCGGCGGCGCACCCGCAGGCCGCCCGGCAGGATGCCCTCGCGGGACATGCCGCGCGCCACGCAGGCCTGCATCACCCGCCAGATCTCCAGCAGGCCCGCGCGGATCTCCTCCTCGGTGCGCCAGGCCCGCTCGTTCTCCAGCATCAGCGAGGAGATGGACAGGCCGGTCTCCTTCGTCAGGCGCAGCAGCTCGTCGCCGGTGCGGAAGGGGTACTTCAGGACCGTGTCGTCGAGCCGGATGCGGTCGGCGCCCACCGCGTCCTCGTCGACGACGAAGCCGCCGCCCACCGAGTAGTACGTCTTCGACAGCAGTTCCGTGCCCGAGGCGTCGTACGCCCCCAGGGTCATGCCGTTCGCGTGGTAGGGGAGGGCCTTGCGGCGGTGCAGCACCAGGTCGGCGTCGAAGTCGAACGCGATCTCGTGTTCGCCGAGGAGCCGCAGACGGCCCCGGGCCTTGATCGCCTCCACCCGCTCGTCCGCCGTCTCCACGTCCACCGTGCGCGGCGAGTCCCCCTCCAGGCCGAGCAGGACGGCCTTGGGGGTGCCGTGGCCGTGGCCGGTCGCGCCGAGGGATCCGTACAGCTCGGACCGCACCGAGGCGACGGAGTCCAGGAGCCCCGCACCCCGCAGCCGGCGGGCGAACATGCGGGCCGCCCGCATCGGGCCCACCGTGTGGGAGCTGGACGGGCCGATGCCGATCGAGAACAGGTCGAAGACCGAGAGGGCCACGGTGAACTCCTGGGGACGGGGGGTGGCGGGGCGCCCGGCCGGAACGCGGGCCGGGCGCCCCGCCGGGGACTTACTTGGACAGGCCGGGGTACAGCGGGTGCCGGTCGGCCAGCGCCTTCACCCGGGCCCCGAGCGCCTCGGCGTCGTAGGACGGCTTCAGCGCCTCGGCGATGACGTCCGCGACCTCGGCGAAGTCCTCGGCGGTGAAGCCGCGGGTCGCCAGGGCGGGCGTGCCGATCCTGAGGCCCGACGTCACCATCGGCGGCCGCGGGTCGTTCGGAACGGCGTTGCGGTTGACGGTGATGCCGACCTCGTGCAGGCGGTCCTCGGCCTGCTGCCCGTCCAGTTCGGAGCGGCGCAGGTCGACCAGGACCAGGTGGACGTCCGTGCCGCCGGACAGGACGGACACGCCGTGCCCGGCGACGTCGTCGCGCACCAGGCGCTCGGCGAGGATGCGCGCGCCCTCCAGGGTACGGCGCTGCCGCTCCTTGAAGTCCTCGCCCGCCGCGACCTTGAAGGCGACCGCCTTGGCGGCGATCACGTGCTCCAGCGGGCCGCCCTGCTGGCCGGGGAAGACCGCGGAGTTGATCTTCTTGGCCAGGTCGGCCGTGGACAGGATCACCCCGCCGCGCGGGCCGCCCAGCGTCTTGTGGGTGGTCGTGGTGACCACATGGGCGTGCGGGACCGGGTTCGGGTGCAGCCCGGCCGCCACCAGGCCCGCGAAGTGCGCCATGTCGACCATGAGGTACGCGCCGACCTCGTCCGCGATCCGGCGGAACGCGGCGAAGTCCAGCCGGCGCGGGTAGGCCGACCAGCCGGCGACGATCAGCTTCGGCTTGTTCTCCTTCGCCAGCCGCTCGACCTCGGCCATGTCGACCAGGCCGTCCTCGCCCACGTGGTAGGCGACGACGTCGTACAGCCTGCCGGAGAAGTTGATCCTCATGCCGTGGGTCAGGTGCCCGCCGTGCGCGAGGTCCAGACCCATGATCGTGTCGCCGGGCTTCAGCAGCGCGAACATCGCGGCCGCGTTGGCCTGGGCGCCCGAGTGCGGCTGGACGTTGGCGTGCTCGGCGCCGAAGAGCTCCTTGACCCGGTCGACGGCGATCTGCTCGACCACGTCGACGTGCTCGCAGCCGCCGTAGTAGCGGCGGCCCGGGTAGCCCTCGGCGTACTTGTTGGTCAGGACCGAGCCCTGCGCCTGCATGACCGCGACCGGGGCGAAGTTCTCCGAGGCGATCATCTCCAGGGTGGACTGCTGGCGGCGCAGCTCGGCGCCGACGGCGGCGGCGACCTCCGGGTCGAGCTCGTGCAGGGGCGTGTCGAGGACAGTCATCGGGGCGGGCTCCTCAGCCGGCGGTGTGGGCGGCGTACTCGTCGGCGGAGAGCAGGTCGGCCGGCTCGTCGGTGACGCGCACCTTGAACAGCCAGCCGCCCTCGAAGGGCGCCGAGTTCACCAGCGACGGGTCGTCGACCACGGCCTCGTTGATCTCGGTGACCTCGCCGGAGACGGGGGAGTACAGGTCGGAGACGGACTTGGTCGACTCCAGCTCGCCGCAGGTCTCGCCCGCGGTCACGGTGTCGCCGACCTCCGGGAGCTGGACGAAGACGACGTCACCGAGCGCGTTGGCCGCGTGCTCCGTGATGCCGACCGTCGCGACGCCGTCCTCGGCGGCCGACAGCCACTCGTGCTCCTTGCTGTAGCGCAGCTGCTGGGGGTTGCTCATGGCCTGAATTCTCCTGTACGCGAGGGAGTGGTGGTGAATGGAGGGCTGCAAAAAGCGCACGTGAACAGGCACGATGTGCCCGACATCACCTCCGGGACGGTGTCCCGGGCGCTTACGGCGGTGTCACCGGCGCGTCACGCGCGCCGCTTGTAGAACGGCAGCGCCACGACCTCGTACGGCTCGTGGGTGCCCCGGATGTCCACGCCGACGCCGGGCGTGCCGGGGACCGCGTGCGCCGCGTCGACGTAGGCCATCGCGATCGGCCTGCCGAGGGTGGGGGAGGGGGCGCCCGAGGTGACCTCGCCGATCACCTCGCCGCCGGCGACCACCGGGTACCCGGCGCGCGGGACGCGGCGGCCCTCGGCGACCAGGCCGACCAGGACGCGCGGGGGGTTCTCCCGGGAGCGGGCGGCGGCCCGCTCCAGCGCCGCCCGCCCCACGAAGTCGCCCTCCTTGCCGAACTTCACCACCCGGCCGAGCCCGGCGTCGAAGGGCGTCAGCGAGGCGGTCAGCTCGTGCCCGTACAGCGGCATGCCCGCCTCCAGGCGCAGGGTGTCCCGGCAGGACAGCCCGCAGGGCACGAGTCCGGCGCCCGCGCCCGCCTCGGTCAGCGCCCGCCACAGCCGCACGGCGTGCTCCGGGCCCACGAACAGCTCGAAGCCGTCCTCGCCGGTGTAGCCGGTGCGCGCGATCAGCGCCGGGACGCCGGCGACGGTGCCCGGCAGGCCGGCGTAGTACTTCAGGCCGTCGAGGTCGGCGTCGGTGAGGGCCTTGAGGATCCCCGGGGACTCGGGGCCCTGCACGGCGATCAGCGCGTAGGCGTCGCGGTCGTCGCGCACCTCGGCGTCGAAGCCGGCCGAACGCTCCGTGAGCGCGTCCAGCACCACCTGGGCGTTGGCGGCGTTGGCGACGACCAGGTACTCCGCCTCGGCCCGCCGGTAGACGATCAGGTCGTCGATGATGCCGCCGTCCTCCTGGCAGATCATGGTGTAGCGGGCGCGGCCGGCCCCGACGCCCCCGAGGTCGCCCACCAGGGCGTAGTCCAGCAGCGCGGCCGCCTGCGGGCCGGTGACGGTGATCTCGCCCATGTGGGACAGGTCGAACAGGCCGGCCCGGGTGCGCACGGCCTGGTGCTCGTCGCGCTCGGAGCCGTAGCGCAGGGGCATGTCCCAGCCGGCGAAGTCGGTCATCGTCGCGCCGAGCTCGCGGTGCACGGCGTCGAGCGCGGTACGGCGGGGGGATTCGGTACTGCTCATCGGACGGTCGTCTCCCAGGGCGATGGGCCCCCGCGCGCGGGCGGCGCCGGGCGCGGGAAAGGGCGAGGAAAGGTCCTCCCCATCTGTCATCGGAACCTGAGAGGTTCGCCCTGACCCCGCGGGGTCCTGGCTTGCACCTTGGGTGGGGCCGCCGCGGCGGCCCGCTTTTCAGATGTGCCTCGCCCGCGCGGTAACGGGGCCTGAGAGATTCAAGGGAGGGACTTGCTCCTTCGGCGCCCCGGCATTCGCGGTGCCGGGAACTCTCCCGCGCGGATTCAAACGGCCGGTATGCAGTTGGCGCGCACATCATTGCACGCATCGGACCGGCACGGCAGGGGGACCTTTCCCAGGGGGCGCGCCGTGTCCGCGGGCGGACACAGCACCCTGTAGCAGGCTTGTTGCGGGAAACGCACGAAAACGCGAGACATCCGGCATTACCTTCTCTTTACACTCGGCGGGGATGGGGACTCCGTACCCGGCCCCAGGGGAGGACGATCACGGTGAACAGGACCACGGCGTACGCCACCATCTCGGGCAGCGTGCGGGCCGGGCGGCACGCCGCCCTGGCCGGGGAGGCGTGCGGCCCGTCGCCGGCACCCGTCGTCCGCGATCTGCGCGACCGCGCCGGCCGCAGCCCGCACGCCCTGCTGTTCGGGCCCCGCGACATCGTCGCGGTCACCGGTCTGCCCGGCAGCGGCAAGTCGACGCTGATGCGGCGCACGGTGCGCGGCCCGCGCGTCGACTCCCAGGACACCCGCGACCGCTGGGAGCGCCGCATGCCCCGCTTCCTGCCGTACGCGGTCTACCGCCCCCTGGTCCGCCTCGCCCACTACGCCGGACTGCGCCGGGCGCTGCGCTCCGGCGAGGGCGTCGTCGTCCACGACTGCGGTACGCAGGCCTGGGTGCGCGGCTGGCTGGCCCGCGCGGCCCGGCGCCGGGGCGGCGCGCTGCACCTGCTGCTGCTCGACGTCACGCCCGAGCAGGCGCTGGCCGGCCAGCGCGACCGCGGCCGCGGCGTGTCGCGGTACGCGTTCCGGCGTCACCGCACGGCCACCGCCCGACTGCTGCGCGCCGCCCAGGAGGGCCGGCTGCCCGCCGGCTGCGCCTCGGCCATTCTCGCCGACCGGGACGCGGCGGACACGCTGCGCCGCATCGGGTTCACGGGCTGAGCCGGCCGCGCGGCCGCACGGGTAGCCTTTTCAGCCCCAGCAGTGGTTCCAGGCAGGCGGTGGCAGATGGACTTCCCGGCGGGCTTCTCCGCGGACTTCCCGGCGCAGGCGCACCCTCACCCGCACGGGGGATGGCCCGGCAACGAGCTGGAGGAGGTGCTGTCGGCCTCCCTCGGCGCCGGCCCGGCGGCGGGCGGCCGGATCATCGAGGTGCTGGGCCGGAGCTTCGTGTGGGTTCCGCTGCCCAACGGCGGCGGCCCGCACAGCGGCCCCCTCGACCTGCCGGCGCTGGAGATCGAGGGCCAGGCGTACGTGCCGGTCTTCAGCTCCGAGGAGCAGTTCCGCCAGGTCGTCGGCGCCCACATGGCGTACACCATCGCCCCGGCCGTGGAGTTCGCCCGCGGCCTGCCCCCGCAGGCCGGCATCGCCGTCAACCCGGACGGCGTCGTCGGCGTGCCGCTGCCGCCGCCCGCCGTGGCGGAGCTGTGCCGGGCCGGCCGCGGCCCGCTGGAGGGCCCGGCGAGCGGTGGCCGGGTCCGGCTGTTCGAGCCCGACTGGCAGGACGACCCGGTGGACTTCCTCTCCGCCGCCTCCGCCGAGTTCGACGGGGCCGGCGTGGTGCTGACCGCCCGCCGCTGCCTGGCCGCGATCGAGACCGCCGATCCGGTGATGTTCGTGGGCGTGGAGCTCTCCGACTGGCAGGGCGACCTGCGGGAGCGCCCCCTGGACGCGCTCGGCCGCGCCCTGGGCCGGGTGCCGGTCCGGTGGCAGGTCAACCTGATCCTCATGGACATCGCCCAGGACCCGGTGGCCGACTGGCTGCGCGAGCGGGTGCGGCCCTTCTACACGCGGGCCCGGTGAGCCGCCAAAGGGGCGCGGGGACCGCACGCCCGGCCACGGCAAGTCCCCGGCTCCCGGCCGGGCTTAAGCTGGACGTCCACAGGCACGTTTCGCGAAGGGGCGGTAAGAGGTGAGCGCGAGCGGCACCGCCGCGACCGGGCAGGTCGAGCACATGCTGCGCCAGGTCACGCCCGGGCGCTACGACGCCTACGAGGCGCTCCTGCGCGCCCTCGCGACCCCGTCCTCCGGCCAGGTGTGGATGCTGCTGTGGCACGGCCAGGCCGGCTCCCCGGACGCCCAGTACGGGACGATGGAGGTCGACGGCCACGGCTACGCCCCCTGCGTCACCTCCGCCCAGGAACTCTCGGCCAGCGGCTGGAACCGGTCGTACGAGGTGGTCGACGGCCTGGAGGTGGCCCGCGCCCTGTACCCCGACCACTACGGACTCTGGCTCAACCCGCACGCCCCCGGCGGCGGCGTCGGCATCCCCTGGCTCGACCTGCGGCGCATCGCCACCGGCCTCGACCGCCAGCCCGCGGGGCCGCTCCGGCTGTCCGAACCGGCCATCGAGATCCCGCAGTTCTACGCCCTGCTCACGCAGAACGCCCACCGCACGCCGGCCGTCCGCTCCCTGCGCCGCGCCTGGGTGCAGCCCGCGCTCGGGGCGCCGTACCTCGCCATCGGCCTCGACGTGTACGACACCTCCCCGCCCGCCGTCGACTCGGTGCGCGCGATGATGCAGCAGTCCGTCGGCGCGGTCCCGGACGGCCTGCCGGTGTCGACCGTGGCGATGTCCGACGAGCACGACCCGGTCGCCATGTGGCTGCGCGCCAACGCCCGCCCCTTCTACGACCGCGAGGCCCACGCCGCCCCCGCCCAGGCTCCCGGGGCCGGGTACGGCTTCCCTCCGGCGGCGTCCGGCCGGTATTGACGGCGTCTCAGGGATCCGTCGTCCGCCGTCCGTCCGGGCGGTTCTTCGCGCGTAGAGAGGGCCGGATGGTCCTGATGCGCCCTCAATGCCCCAACTCGCCTGCGTCCGGACCCTGTTACCCGCTGTCCGGATAACGGATCTCCCCAGACAGCATCACGTTTACGCATCCTTTCTCCATGAAGTCTGGCAACAGATCGCCGAAGCGTTGAAGACTCCCGCAGCAGGGGTGGTTCGCCCCTGTGTACGACGGACGGATCACGCCGCCACAGCGGCAAGTGCGGGCCGGCGACCGCCGGTTGAGAGGGGTCTCTGCCAGATGACGGCACCATTGCACGAGCCGACCGCGGAGACGGCCCCCAGTGCGGCCGAGGAAGCGGCGGTCATCGGAGCCGAGGCGAAGGCCGTCCAGGGCCGTTCCCTGGGGCGCATCGCCTGGGAGCGCCTGAAACGGGACAAGCTCGCCCTGGCGGGCGGTGTCGTGGTGCTCTTCCTCATCCTGGTCGCGGTGCTCGCACCGGTGATCACGAAGCTGTACGGGCAGGACCCCAACGCCTACCACGAGGACCTGATCGACCCGCTGTTCGGCACGCCCACGGGCTCCCTGGGCGGCGTGAGCGGCGAGCACTGGCTGGGCGTGGAACCGGTCAACGGCCGCGACATCTTCGCCCGCATCGTCTACGGCGCCCAGATCTCCCTGCTGGTCGGTTTCCTCTCCGCGGTGGTCGCCGTCGTCCTCGGGACCGTCCTGGGCATCCTGGCCGGCTTCTTCGGCGGCTGGGTCGACTCCGTCATCAGCCGCGTCATGGACGGCCTGCTGGCCTTCCCGCAGCTGCTGTTCACCATCGCGCTGGTCTCCGTCATGCCGAACCAGCTGCTGGGGCTGACCGGCACGGGCGTGCGCGTGTTCGTGATGATCCTGGTCATCGGCTTCTTCGGCTGGCCCTACATCGGACGCGTGGTACGCGGCCAGACGCTCTCACTGCGCGAGCGGGAGTACGTCGAGGCGGCGCGCTCGCTCGGTGCCGGGCGGTTCTACATCCTCTTCAAGGAACTGCTGCCCAACCTGGTCGCGCCGATCATCGTCTACACGACGATGATGATCCCCACCAACATCCTCACCGAGGCGGCACTCAGCTTCCTGGGCGTGGGCGTCAAGCCGCCCACGGCCTCCTGGGGGCAGATGCTCTCGAACGCGATCGACTACTACGAGTCGGACCCCATGTACATGGTCGTCCCGGGTCTGGCGATCTTCATCACCGTTCTTGCCTTCAACCTCTTCGGCGACGGCGTGCGCGACGCGCTGGACCCGAAGGGCTCCCGCTGACCTGCCGTACCGCACAAGCGTCCCGTGGCACCTGCACGGGGTCTCTCATCTAATCCGGAGGATCCGAAAATCGTGACTACCCAACGCACCTCAGGGCGGCGCAAGCAGGCTTTGGCCGCTGCCGCCGTGGTCGCCGCGCTGCTGACCACGGCGGCGTGCGGCGGCGGCGACGGCGGCGGCGACGAGGGCTCGAAGAACGGCGCGGCCGGTTTCGACGCGGCGAACAACAAGGTCGCCCAGGCCTCGCTGGCCAAGAAGGGCGGCACGCTGAAGTTCGCCGGCACCCAGGACGCCGACTCGTGGGACACCACGCGCGGCTACTACGGCTTCATGTGGAACTTCTCGCGCTACTACAGCCGCCAGCTCGTCACGAACAAGACGGAGCCGGGCAAGATCGGCGCCGAGGTGACGCCGGACCTCGCCACCGGGCTCGCCAAGGTCTCCGACGACGGCAAGACCTACACGTACACCCTGCGGGACGGCATCACCTGGGAGGACGGCAAGCCGATCACCTCCAAGGACATCAAGTACGGCATCGAGCGCGTCTGGGCGCAGGACGTGCTGTCCGGCGGCCCGGTCTACCTCAAGGACGTGCTCGACCCCAAGGGCGAGTACCCGGGCCCGTACAAGGACAAGTCCAAGGACAAGCTGGGCCTGAAGGCGATCGAGACGCCGGACGACAAGACCATCGTCTTCAAGCTGCCGAAGCCCAACTCGGACTTCGAGTCGATGCTGGCGCTCACCTCGGCCTCCCCGGTCCGCCAGGACAAGGACACCAAGGCCAAGTACGGTCTGCGGCCGTTCTCCTCCGGGCCGTACAAGTTCCAGTCGTACGAGCCGGGCAAGTCCCTGACGCTGGTGCGCAACACGGAGTGGAAGCAGTCCTCCGACCCGGTCCGCAAGGCGTACCCGGACAAGATCACGATCAACTTCTTCTCCAACGCCAACGACATGGACGCCCGTCTGATCGCGGGCGACTACGACCTGGACATCAACCAGACCGGCATGTCGCCGCAGGGCCGCACCACCGCCCTGAAGCAGCACAAGAACAACCTGGACAACCCGGTCTCCGGCTACATCCGCTACGCGGTCTTCCCGCAGAGCGTGAAGCCGTTCGACAACATCCACTGCCGCAAGGCCGTGATCTACGGCGCCGACCACGTCTCGCTGCAGACCGCGCGCGGCGGCCCCATCGCCGGCGGCGACATCGGCACCAACATGCTGCCGCCGTCCGTCCCGGGCGCCGAGGGCCAGAAGTACGACCCCTACGAGCTCGCCGGCGCCAACAAGAAGGGCAACGTCGCCAAGGCCAAGGAAGAGCTGAAGGCCTGCGGCCAGCCGAACGGCTTCAAGACCACCATCGCCGTCCGCAACAACAAGCCGGCCGAGGTGGCCACCGCCCAGTCCCTGCAGGCCTCGCTGAAGAAGGTCGGCATCACCGCCGAGATCGACCAGTACGACGGCTCGCAGACCACCGGCATCATCGGCAGCCCCTCGAACGTGAAGAAGAAGGGCTACGGCATCATCATCATGGGCTGGGGCCCGGACTTCGCGTCCGTCCAGGGCTACGGCATGCCGCTGTGGGACAGCAACTACATCCTCGAGAGCGGCAACAACAACTACGCCCTGATCAAGGACAAGGAGATCGACGGCCTCTTCGACGAGTACGTCACCACCCTCGACGACTCCAAGAAGACCGAGCTCTCCACGCAGATCAACCACAAGGTCATGGAGGGCGCGTACTACCTGCCCTTCGTCTTCGAGAAGTTCGTCAACTGGCGTTCCAGCCGACTGGCGAACGTCTACACCACGGACGCGTACAACGGCATGTACGACTTCGTCAACCTCGGCCTGAAGTCCTCGAAGTAAACCCGGCACACCCGCCGTACGGCACGAAAGGCAGGTGAAGGCCGGCGCGGCGTGACCGCGGGCCACCGTGGGGGCGCCCCCCACGCCCTTGGGGCAGTGGGGGAGACCTCCGGTGGCCCGCGGTACCGCGGCGGGCCGTAGCTGTGCTCGCTTACCTCATCAGGCGGCTGTTCGCCGCCGCAGTGATGCTCGTGGTCATCGTCATGGTGGTCTTCAGCATCTTCTTCCTCGTCCCGAAGTGGGCGGGCGTCGACATCGCCGCGAGTTTCGTCGGCAAGCAGGCGGACCCCGCCGCCGTTGAGGGCGTGCGGCAGAAGCTGGGGCTGGGCGACCCGATCTACGCCCAGGTCTGGGAGTTCTTCAAGGGACTCTTCGCGGGCCGTACGTACGTGGGCGGGGGCGACGTCACCCATTGCTCCGCCCCGTGCTTCGGGTACTCCTTCCGCAGCGAACAGGCCATCTGGCCGGTGCTCACCGACCGGTTCCCGGTCACCCTGAGCCTCGCGCTGGGCGCCGCGCTGCTGTGGCTGCTGTTCGGTGTCGCCGCCGGCGTGCTCTCCGCGCTCAAGCGGGGCACCCTGTGGGACCGCGGTGCGATGCTCGTCGCCCTCGCCGGTGTCTCCCTGCCCATCTACTTCACCGGCCTGCTCAGCCTCGCGATCTTCTCCTACGGACTGGGCTGGCTCGACGCGCAGTACGTGCCCGTGGGGGACAGCTTCGCCGGCTGGCTCGGCGGCATGATCCTGCCGTGGATCACCCTCGCCTTCCTCTACGCGGCGATGTACGCCCGGATCACCCGCGCCACCATGCTGGAGATCCTCGGCGAGGACTACATCCGCACCGCCCGCGCCAAGGGCCTGCGCGAGCGGACCGTCATCGGCAAGCACGCCATGCGCTCCACGATGACGCCCATCCTCACCATGCTCGGCATGGACCTCGGCGCCCTGATCGGCGGCGCGATCCTCACCGAGTCGACGTTCAACCTGCCCGGCCTCGGCCGCGAGGTGCTCAACGCCATCAAGACCCAGGACCTGCCCGTCATCCTCGGCGTCACCCTGATCACCTCCATCGCCGTGCTCGTCGCCAACCTCGTGGTGGACGTCCTGTACGCCGTGATCGACCCCCGAGTGAGGCTCGCATGACCGAAGTCAGCAAGAGCGACGCGGCCGTGGGGGAGCCCACCTCCGCCTCGCCCGCGTCGCCCGCCCCGACCGCCTTCCTGGAAGTGCGCGACCTGAAGGTGCACTTCCCGACCGACGACGGCCTGGTCAAGTCCGTCGACGGGCTCACCTTCCAGCTGGAGAAGGGCAAGACCCTCGGCATCGTGGGCGAGTCCGGCTCCGGCAAGTCGGTGACCTCGCTCGGCATCATGGGCCTGCACACCGCCGGGCAGTACGGCAAGCGCAAGGCGCAGATCTCCGGCGAGATCTGGCTGGACGGCACCGAGCTGCTGTCCGCCGATCCCGACCACGTGCGCAGGCTGCGCGGCCGGAAGATGGCGATGATCTTCCAGGACCCGCTGTCCGCGCTGCACCCGTACTACACGATCGGCCAGCAGATCGTGGAGGCGTACCGCACCCACCACGACGTCGACAAGAAGACCGCCCGCCGGCGGGCGGTCGAGATGCTCGACCGGGTGGGCATCCCGCAGCCGGACAAGCGGGTCGACAACTACCCGCACGAGTTCTCCGGCGGTATGCGCCAGCGCGCGATGATCGCGATGGCGCTGGTCAACAACCCCGAACTGCTCATCGCGGACGAGCCGACGACCGCCCTGGACGTGACCGTCCAGGCGCAGATCCTCGACCTGATCCGGGACCTGCAGAAGGAGTTCGGCTCGGCGGTCATCATCATCACCCACGACCTGGGCGTGGTCGCCGAGCTCGCCGACGACCTCCTGGTGATGTACGGCGGCCGCTGCGTGGAGCGCGGCCCGGCGGATGAGGTGTTCTACGAGCCCCGCCACCCCTACACCTGGGGTCTGCTCGGCTCGATGCCCCGCCTGGACCGTGAGCAGCAGGACCGCCTCATCCCGGTCAAGGGCTCCCCGCCCTCCCTGATCAACCTCCCGTCCGGCTGCGCCTTCAACCCGCGCTGCCCGTACGCCGATGTGCCCAAGGACAACGTCACCCGCACGGTCCGCCCCGAGCTGACCGAGGTCGGCAGCCGGCACTGGGCCGCCTGCCACATGACGCAGGAACAGCGGGAGCGGATCTGGGCCGAAGAGATTGCGCCGAAGCTGTGAGCGAGGAAAAAGCGGTGAACGTCCCTGCGCAGAGCGCCGGCGCCACCCTCACCGAGGACGCCGCCCCCGGTGAGGTCCTGCTGAAGGTGACCGGGCTGCAGAAGCACTTCCCGATCAAGAAGGGCCTGTTCCAGCGGCAGGTCGGCGCGGTGCGCGCGGTCGACGGCCTCGACTTCGAGGTCCGCTCCGGCGAGACCCTGGGCGTGGTGGGCGAGTCCGGCTGCGGCAAGTCGACGATGGGCCGGCTGATCACCCGGCTGCTCGAACCGACCGCGGGCAAGGTCGAGTTCGAGGGCAAGGACATCACGCACCTCGGCGTGAGCGGGATGCGCCCGCTGCGCCGCGACGTGCAGATGATCTTCCAGGACCCGTACTCGTCGCTGAACCCGCGCCACACCATCGGCACGATCATCGGGGCCCCCTTCCGGCTCCAGGGCGTCGAGCCCGAGGGCGGCGTCAAGAAGGAGGTCCAGCGGCTGCTGTCGGTGGTCGGGCTCAACCCCGAGCACTACAACCGCTACCCGCACGAGTTCTCCGGCGGCCAGCGCCAGCGCATCGGCATCGCCCGCGCGCTCGCGCTGAACCCCAAGCTGGTGGTGGCCGACGAGCCGGTCTCCGCGCTGGACGTGTCGATCCAGGCGCAGGTGGTCAACCTGCTGGACGACCTCCAGGCGGAGCTGGGCCTGACCTACGTGATCATCGCGCACGACCTCTCGGTCGTCCGGCACGTCTCGGACCGGATCGCGGTGATGTACCTCGGCAAGATCGTGGAGCTGGCCGACCGCGACCAGCTCTACCGGACGCCGATGCACCCGTACACCAAGGCGCTGATGTCGGCGGTGCCGATCCCGGACCCCGGTCGCCGTACGGCCAAGAGCGAGCGGATCCTGCTCAAGGGCGACGTGCCCTCGCCGATCTCCCCGCCGAGCGGGTGCCGGTTCCACACCCGGTGCTGGAAGGCGACCGAGATCTGCCGGACCACGGAGCCGCCGCTGGCGGAGCTGCGGCCCGGCCAGCGGGTCGCCTGCCACCACCCGGAGAACTTCGAGGACCAGCAGCCGCAGGACACGGTGCTGCTGTCCGCCGCCAAGGAGGCGGCGGAGCTGGTGGCCGACGAGGTCCTCGCGGAGTCGGCGGAGACGTCGACGGCGGTGGCGGCGGAGATCGTCAAGGACTCCGCGGAGGCCGCCGGGGCTCCCGGGAGCCCGGAGGTCTCCAAGACGTCCGGAGCCTCCAAGACGTCGGGAGTCTCCAAAGAGTCCGAGGCGGCCTCCGAGGACTCCACCGGCTCCACCGACAAGTAGCACCTGAAGACCGGATCGAGCCCCTGCCTTCCAACGGAAGGCGGGGGCTCGTCGCTGCGTAAGAATGTAAGGGTGCTCCAGCAACTCTTCAGCCCCTCCGTCCAGCACACGCTCGACCTGGTCGGGATCTTCGTCTTCGCGATCTCCGGCGCCCTGCTGGCCGTCCGCAAGAACTTCGACGTCTTCGGCATCGCCGTCCTCGCCGAGGTCACCGCGCTGGGCGGAGGACTGATCCGGGACCTGATCATCGGGGCCGTGCCGCCCGCGGCCTTCACGGACCTGGGCTACTTCGTCACCCCGCTGCTCGCCGCCCTCCTGGTCTTCTTCCTCCACCCCCAGGTGGAGCGCATCCAGACCGGCGTCAACGTCTTCGACGCGGCCGGCCTCGGCCTGTTCTGCGTCACCGGGACGACGAAGGCGTACGAGTACGGGCTCGGCCTGACCGCCTCCGCCTGCCTCGGCCTGGCGACCGCGGTGGGCGGCGGTGTGCTGCGGGACGTGCTCGCCAACGAGGTGCCGTCGCTGCTGCGCTGGGACCGCGACCTGTACGCGGTCCCGGCGACGGTCGGCGCCGCCATGGTCGCCCTGTGCATCCGCTGGGACGCCCTCACCCCGCTCACCAGCGGCCTGGCGGTCGTCACGGCCTTCGTGCTGCGCCTGCTCGCGATGCGGTTCCACTGGCGGGCCCCGCGGGCGTGGAACCGGCGGTCGACGGTGCGCGAGGAGGAGCACCTCCCGGTGTGAGCCCCGCCCGCCCCGCCCGCCCGCAACTGCAAGCTACCGCTTAGTAGTTTCCTGTTGTACTGTGCGGTCCATGGCACAAGCAGCTACCGCCCGGGCCACGGTCGGCGACAGCGAGTTCGACCGGGACACCGCGGTCACCCGGCGCGAACCCGGCGTCTACGACATCGACCTCTCCGCCGGCTGGACCGTCTTCGGCGCGGTCAACGGCGGCTACCTGCTGGCCGTCCTGGGCCGCGCCCTCGCGGACGCCCTGCCGCACCCCGACCCGTTCACCCTCTCGGCGCACTACCTGACCGCCTCCCGCCCGGGCCCGGCGGTCGTCCGCACCGAGCTCGTGCGCACCGGACGCACCCTCTCCACCGGCCAGGCCTCCCTCCTCCAGTACGACGAGGAGGGCCGCGAGGTCGAACGCCTCCGCGTCCTCGCCTCCTACGGCGACCTGGACGCCCTGCCGGACGACGTCCGCACGACCGCCGAACCCCCCGCCATCCCGCCGCCGGACCAGTGCTTCGGGGCGGACGACGCGCCCGCCCCCGGCTCCGTCAGCTCGCCCATCACCGACCGGCTGATGCTCAAGCTCGACCCGGCGACCCTGGGCTGGGCGCTGGGCGAGCCGTCGGGCAGGGGCGAGATGCGGGCCTGGTTCGGCTTCGCCGACGGCCGGGACGCCGACCCGCTCGCCCTGCTCCTCGCGGTGGACGCGCTGCCCCCGACCGCCTTCGAGCTGGGGCTGACCGGCTGGGTGCCGACGGTCGAGCTCACCGTGCACGTACGGTGCCGTCCGGCGCCGGGCCCGCTGCGGGTGTCGGTCACCACGCGCAACCTGGCCGGCGGCTTCCTGGAGGAGGACGCCGAGGTCTGGGACGGCGCCGGCCGGCTGGTGGCCCAGTCCCGTCAGCTCGCGCGGGCCCGGCTCGGCTGAGCGGCCCGGGCGCCGCCCGGTTCGCGGCCGCGGCCGGGGCGGCGCGTCCGGCGCCCGGCGCGCCGCCCCCGCGCGCGGCCGGGCGGTCAGTCGAGCCAGTGGCGGCGGCCGAGGGTGATCAGCCGCATCCGGCGGGTCGCGAGCCGGGTGATCCGCCGCCGTTCCTCCTCCGGGGCGTCCAGCGTCTCCAGGAACTGGGAGGCCGTGACCAGCATCTGGTCGACGTAGAGGCCCGCGAGCATCAGCAGGTCGTCGTCGTTCCAGCCCTCGGCCTGCGGGTCCTTGGCCAGCTCGGTCCGCACCTCCGCGACGAACCGGTCCAGCTGGGCCCGTATGGCCTCCCGGACCGGCTGGACCCCGCCGTGCTGCTCGCGGGCGATGAACCGGACGTGCGCGGGGTAGGCGTCCACGTGACGGGCGATCAGCTCGACGGTGCGCGCGACGCGTTCGTCGCTGTCGCCCTCCGCGGACACCGTCGTCCGGATCATCGGGTGCAGGCTGCCCAGGGCCTCCTCGACCAGCGCCACGCCGAGGTCGGCCGTGGAGCGGAAGTGCCGGTAGAAGGCGGTCGGCGCGACGCCGACGGCGCGCGTGACCTCACGCAGGCCCAGGCTGCTCAGGCTCTGCTCCTCCAGCAGCCCCAACGCGGCGTCCAGGAGCGCCTGCCGGGTCTTCTGCTTCTGGGCCTGCCGGATACCGAGGGTGTGACTCATACCGTGCAGTCAACAGCCGTCCGCCGGAATGGGAAAGCCGTGCGGCGCGTTAGACTGGAAATTCAGTGAACAACTGTAACTACAAGCGTTCACCGAAATGTTGGGGGATCCCGCCATGCTGTTCCTCGTCGCCGCGCTTCTGCTGCTGGGCGTCCTGCTCGGCACCGTGGCCCACGCCCCGCTCGGCCTCTCCGCCGCCCTCGGCCTCGTCATCGCCGTCTGGCTCGGCGTCTTCGCGCTCCGCGAGCGCCGCGGCCGCCGCCGCGGCACGCCCGCGCACTGACCCCCGTACGCCAGAGCGACCCCGACCGCCGGGAGCTGATCAGCATGCGCCTCACCGCGCCGGCCGCCCACCGCACCGGCATCCGCGACACCGACGGCATGGCCGTCGCGTCCTTCGTCCTCGGCCTCGTCGGCCTGCTCGTGTTCAACGTCTTCCTCGGCCCCGCCGCCATCGCGCTGGCGGCCGTGGCCCTGCGGCGCGGCACCGCCCGCCGCGGCCGCGCCCGCCTGGGCCTCGCCCTCGGCGTGGCCGACCTGCTGGTCCTGCTGGCGCTCGTCCAGGCGGACCACACGGTGTCGTGGAGCTTCTGAGCCGGCGTGCGAACCCGCGGACGCGCACCCGGCACGGTGCCCGTGCGGCTCCCCGGGCCGCACGGCACGCGCCCGGCACCGGCCGACCGCCCCGGCGCCGGCGGGGGAGCCGGCCGGCGGCGCCGACGGGGCGCCCCGGCCCGGGCCCGCCCCGGCCCCGTAGAATCGGCGTCACCATGGCTTACCTCGACCACGCCGCGACCACCCCGATGCTTCCCGAGGCAGTCGAGGCACTCACCGCGCACCTGAGCGTCACCGGCAACGCCTCCTCCCTCCACGCGTCCGGCCGCCGCGCCCGCCGTGCCGTCGAGGAGGCCCGCGAGACCCTCGCCGAAGCCCTCGGCGCCCGCCCCAGCGAGGTCGTCTTCACCTCCGGCGGCACCGAGGCGGACAACCTCGCCGTCAAAGGGCTGTACTGGGCCCGCCGCGACGCCGACCCGGCCCGCACCCGCGTCCTGGCCAGCCCCGTCGAGCACCACGCCGTCCTCGACGCCGTCCACTGGCTCGGCGAGCACGAGGGCGCCACCGTCGAGTACCTCCCGGTCGACTCCCACGGCCGCGTCCGCCCCGAGGCGCTGCGCGAGGCCATCGCCCGCAACCCCGACGACGTGGCCCTGGCCACGGTGATGTGGGCGAACAACGAGATCGGCACGGTCCTGCCGGTCCGCGAACTCGCCGAGACCGCAGCCGAGTTCGGCATCCCGCTGCACTCCGACGCGGTCCAGGCCTTCGGCCAGGTCCCCGTCGACTTCGCCGCCTCGGGCCTGGCCGCGATGACGGTGTCCGGCCACAAGGTCGGCGGCCCGTACGGCATCGGCGCGCTGGTCCTCGGCCGCGAGCACGCCCCCGTGCCCGTCCTGCACGGCGGCGGTCAGGAGCGGCACGTCCGCTCCGGCACCCTCGACGTCCCCGCGATCGCCTCCTTCGCGGTCGCCGGCCGGCTCGCCGCCGAGCGGCGCGAGTGGTTCGCCCGGGAGATCGGCGCCCTGCGCGACGCCCTCGTCGAGGCGGTCCGCGCGGCGGTGCCCGACGCGGTCCTGGGCGGCGACCCGGTGGACCGCCTTCCGGCCAACGCCCACTTCGCCTTCCCCGGCTGCGAGGGCGACTCGCTGCTGCTGCTGCTCGACGCGCAGGGCATCGAGTGCTCCACCGGCTCCGCCTGCACCGCGGGCGTCGCCCAGCCCAGCCACGTCCTGCTGGCCACCGGCACCGACCCCGACCTGGCCCGCGGCACCCTGCGCTTCTCCCTCGGCCACACCTCCACGCGGGCCGACGTCGAAGCGGTCGCGAAGGCCATCGGCCCGGCGGTGGAGCGGGCCCGGGCGGCGGGCCTGACGTAGGCGGCGCGGCTCACCCGGAGGAGGGGCGGGACGCGTCCTCTCCGGCCCTCCGCGTCCGTGCCGCGCCGGCCCTGCGGACCAGCTCCATGTACCGGTCCCAGTCCCAGTGCGGCCCCGGATCGGTGTGGTCCGTCCCCGGCACCTCCACGTGGCCGATGATGTGCTCGCGGTCGACGGGTATGCCGTACCGCGCGCAGATCCCCGCCGTCAGGCGGGCGGAGGCGGCGTACATCGCGTCCGTGAAGTCCTCGGGCCGGTCCACGAAGCCCTCGTGCTCGATGCCGACGCTGCGCTCGTTGTAGGCGCGGTTGCCCGCGTGGTACGCCACGTCCAGCTCGCGGATCATCTGCGTGACGTGCCCGTCCTTGCGGACGACGTAGTGCGAGGCCGCTCCGTGCCCCGGGTCCTGGAACACCCGCACCGCGCTGTCGAAGCTGCCCTGGGTGACATGGACGACCACCATGTCTATGCCGTAGTCGTCGGGCCGGTCCGCGCGCCGCCAGTTCGCCTCCGAGGCCGCGACCCACCGGGCGCCCCGGTAGTCGACCTCGCCCGCCTTGCGCGGCTTGTCGACGCCGGGCGTCCGCCACCACAGGCGGCTCAGCTCGTCGCGGGCCAGCACGGCGGCGCCCGCGGCGGCCGCCGCCCCGCCGACGATCAGGGCCCGCCGCCCGATGCGCCGGTCCGCGGCCCGGGCGCGCCCGGCGGCTCGGGTGTCCTCGGTCTTCTCGGATGCTCGTCTCGCCCCCACGTGATCGTCAACGGATACGCACGGGCTCCGGTTCCCGCCTCCCCGTACCCTGGAGGAGTTATGACTGACACCCCGCAGCGCACCCGCCCCCTCCGCGTCCTCGCCGCCATGTCGGGCGGCGTCGACTCCGCCGTCGCCGCCGCCCGGGCGGCCGAGGCGGGCCACGACGTCACCGGCGTCCACCTGGCGCTCTCCGCGAACCCGCAGTCCTTCCGCACGGGCGCGCGGGGCTGTTGCACCATCGAGGACTCCCGCGACGCCCGCCGCGCCGCGGACGTCATCGGCATCCCGTTCTACGTGTGGGACCTCGCCGACCGCTTCCGCGAGGACGTGGTGGAGGACTTCGTCGCCGAGTACGAGGCCGGCCGCACCCCGAACCCCTGCCTGCGCTGCAACGAGAAGATCAAGTTCGCCGCCCTGCTGGACAAGGCGCTCGCCCTCGGCTTCGACGCCGTCTGCACGGGCCACTACGCGAAGATCGTGACCCTCCCCGACGGCTCCCGCGAACTGCACCGCGCCTCCGACCTGGCCAAGGACCAGTCGTACGTGCTCGGCGTGCTGGACGCGAAGCAGCTCGCCCACGCGATGTTCCCGCTCGGCGACACGGTCACCACCAAGGAGGAGATCCGCGCGGAGGCCGAGCGCCGGGGCCTGGCGGTGGCCAAGAAGCCGGACTCCCACGACATCTGCTTCATCGCCGACGGCGACACCCAGGGATTCCTGGCCCGGCGGCTCGGCCGGGCCGAGGGCGACATCGTCGACGAGTCCGGCACCAAGCTGGGCACCCACGAGGGGGCCTACGGCTTCACCATCGGCCAGCGCAAGGGCCTGCGGATCGGCACCCCGGCGCCCGACGGCAAGCCGCGCTACGTCCTCGACATCTCCCCGGTGACCAACACGGTGACGGTCGGCCCGGCGTCCTCCCTGGACGTCGGCGCCCTGACGGCGATCAGGCCCCGCTGGTGCGGCACCGCCCCCGCCGGCCCCGGCACCTACACGGCCCAGCTGCGCGCCCACGGCGGCGAGACCGAGGTGCGGGCCGAACTCGTCGACGGCGAGCTGAAGGTCACCTTCACCGAGCCGGTCCGCGGGGTCGCGCCCGGCCAGGCGATCGTGCTGTACGACGGCACGCGCGTGGTGGGCTCGGCGACGATCGCCGCCACGACGCGCACGACGGCGAGCGTGGCCTGACCGCCGCACGCGCGCGTGCCCGCCGTCCGCCGCACGCGCGCGTGCCCGGCGCCCCGGTCAGTCCGCGAGGAACTCCGCCAGCACCGGCGCCAGCACCCCCGGCTCCACCGCGTGGGACTGGCCCTCCAGGACCCGGTAGGCGCCCTGCGGGACGGTCCGCGCGACCGTCCGGGCCGCCTCGCGGAACCAGCCGGGGCTCGCGCCGCCCGCCAGGGACAGGACGGGGACGCGGACCGAGGACAGCAGCGCGCGGGGGACCCGGGCGTCGCCCATGACGGCGGCGTCGTGCGCCAGGCTCGGCGCGAGCGCCTCCAGGCCGGCCCACAGGGGGGACCGGCGGGCCCCCTGGATCATCTCCTCGCCCAGGCCGGTGAGGCGCAGGAACAGCTCCACCGCGTCCCCGCGCCGGTCCCCCGCGAGCGCCTCGGTCAGCCGCTCGGCGTACTCGGCCCAGGCCCGCGCGGCGCTCTCGTCCAGGGCGTAGGGCACCTCGTACACGGCGGCCCGGCGCACCGGCAGCCCGCTCGCCGCCGCCCGCAGCACCAGCGCGCCGCCCGACGAGACGCCGTACAGCGACGCCTCGCCGCCCACCGCCTCGATCAGCGCCGCCAGGTCCTCCACCTCGCGCTCCACCGCGTAGGGCGCCGTGTCGCCGCTCTGGCCGCGGCCCCGGCGGTCGTAGACGACGACCCGGAAGCGCTCCGACAGCGGCTGGGCCAGCGGCGCCACCGTGCCGCCCGTCGACATCGCGCCGCTGACGAGGACGACCGCCGGGCCCCGCCCGGTGCTCTGGTACGCGAGGGGGGTCCCGTCGCGCGAAAGGGTCTGCTTGTCCATGGCTGAGCAGACTGCCCTACGGCACGGGATTAGTCGCTCACGACACTTCCACGTCGTAGAAGCAGAGGTGGTCCTTGATCTGCGCCACGTCCGGCTCCGGGTCCGGGTACGCCCAGACGAGGTCCGCCGCGTCCGGCAGGGACCAGTAGGACGCCGTCCCCTTGAAGGGGCAGTGCGTCCGCGTCCCGGAGGGCGTCAGCAGGTCCAGCCGCACGTCCTCGGCGGGGAGGTAGTACCGGTCGGGACAGCCCGTCTCGCGCAGGAGCAGCGGCCGGTCGCTCTCGGCCAGGACCTGCCCGCCGTGCACCACGCGCACGTGCCGGCTGCTCCGCTCGATGGTGATGTGGTGCCCTGTGGTCACGATCGACCCTCCTTGGGTAGCCGCGTCCCCGGATACAGCGCACGCTGAAGCGGAGTTCTTCCTTCCCCGCCAGGAGGGCCCCCATGGGAGCCGCACAGCCCGCCAGGAACCGCAGCAGCCTCGCCCACCGGGTCCGGTACGCCCTGCGCCACCCGGAGCGCGTCCCCGCCCACGCGCGGCGGGCGGCGCGGGACGCCTGGCTGCGGCTGCGCCACCGCGACCACATCGCGTACTACCGGGCCGTGATGGCCTCCGACACGGCCCGCAGCGCCGAGGCGGCCGTGGGCCACAGCCCGTCGCGGGAGCAGTGGGAGCGGATCGGCCGGATGCAGTTCGACTACCTGATGCGGCACGGGCTGAAGCCGCAGGACCGGATGCTGGAGATCGGCTGCGGCAACCTGCGCGCCGGGCGGCTGTTCATCGCGTACCTCAACCCCGGCAACTACTACGGCATCGACATCTCCCCGCACATCCTGCTCGCCGCGCAGGACACCCTGGTGCGCGAGGGCCTGCAGTCCAGGCTGCCCCACCTGGTGCTCGCCGACGACCTCGGCCTCGCCTTCCTGCCCGAGGGATACTTCGACGTCGTCCACGCGCACAGCGTCTTCTCGCACTCGCCGCTCCACGTCATCGAGGAGTGCTTCGCCCACGTCGGCCGGGTGCTCGCGCCCGGCGGTTTCTTCGACTTCACCTTCGGCCGCACCGAGGGCGAGGAGCACCAGGTGCTGCACGAGGACTTCTACTACCGGACCGAGACCCTGGTCCGGCTGGCCGCGCGGCACGGCCTGTCGGCCCGGCTCATGGACGACTGGGAGGAGCTTCCGCACCGGCAGTCCAAGATGCGGGTGACCGCGGTGTCACCGGCGGCCCGTACGGTGGGCCCATGAACATCTGCGTCTTTCTCTCCGCCGCCGACCTCGACGAACGCTACACCCGCCCGGCCCGTGAGTTCGCCGAGCTGCTGGGCAAGGGCGGGCACACGCTCGTGTGGGGCGGCTCGGACGTCGGGCTGATGAAGGTGGTCGCCGACGGGGTGCAGGAGGCGGGCGGGCGGCTGGTGGGCGTCTCGGTGGAGTTCCTGTCGGACCGGGCGCGCCCGGGCGTCGACGAGATGGTGGTCGCCCGTGACCTGGCCGAGCGCAAGAGGCTGCTGCTGGAGAAGGCCGACGCGGTGGTGATCATGGTGGGCGGCACCGGCACCCTCGACGAGGCCACCGAGATCCTGGAGCTGAAGAAGCACGGCCACACCGACAAGCCGGTGGTGCTGCTGAACACCGCGGGCTTCTACGACGGCCTCAAGGAGCAGTTCCGGCGCATGGAGGACGAGGGCTTCCTGCCCCGCCCGCTGGCCGAGCTGGTGTTCTTCGCGGAGGAGCCGGTGGGGGCACTGGCCTACCTGGAGGAGAGCCGGGGCGTGGTGTGAGCCGGCGTGGTGCGAGCATGGCGGGCATGGCTACACATGTGATCACCGGAGCCGGCTCCGGCATCGGCGCCGCCGTGGCCCGCCGTCTGCACGCGCGCGGGGACGACCTCGTCCTGCACGCGCGCGACGCGGCCCGCGCGAAGGAGCTGGCGGCCGCGTTCCCCGGCGCGAAGACGCTGGTGGGCGACCTGGCGGACCCCGACAGGCTCTCCTGGGCGTTCTCGCACCAGTCGCTTCCGGACCGGGTGGACTCGCTGCTGCACATCGCCGGGGTGGTCGACCTCGGCCCGGTCGGCGAGCTGACCCCGAAGACCTGGCGCCGCCAGCTCGACGTCAACCTGATCGCCCCCGCCGAGCTGACCCGCCTGCTCCTGCCCCAGCTGCGGGTCAGCCAGGGCCACGTGGTGTTCGTCAACTCCGGCGCGGGCCTGAACGCCCACGCCGACTGGTCCGCGTACGCCGCCTCCAAGCACGGCCTGAAGGCCCTGGCCGACTCCCTGCGCCACGAGGAGCACGCGAACGGCGTCCGCGTCACCTCCGTCTACCCCGGCCGCACCGCCAGCCCCATGCAGGCCAAGGTCCACCAGCAGGAGGGCAGGGAGTACGACCCGTCCCGGTGGATCGACCCCGAGTCGGTGGCCACGGCCATCCTCATGGCCCTGGACCTGCCGAGGGACGCGGAGGTCAACGACCTGACGGTACGGCCGGGACGCTAGGGGACCCCGGGGAGCGAGGGGCGCGGACCCGTCCGGGGCCGCCCTCTGCGCCGGGGACGGGAGGACCCCGCGGACGAGGCCGCCCGGGCCGGGACGGGGACCCGGGGAGGCGGCCCCGGGGACGGCCGCCCCGGCGCCCGGCGCCTCGCGGCGGACGCGCCCCCCCGGCCACCCCGCCCCTGCCCGTACGCTTCCTTCCGTGAGCGAAAACAGCCAGTTCAGGTTCGGTGCCGCCACCGGCGTCGGGTCGATGCCGGGCGGCGACGCCCGTGAGGCCGTCAAGACCGTCACCGGCACCTTCGAGGACTTCCCGTTCCTGCCCGAGCTGCCCGCCCGCGGGCCCGGCGCCGACATGATCGGGCGGACCGCCGGGATGCTCGTCGAGCTGTACGCGCGCGTGGAGCCCAGCGGCTGGCGGATCGGCGACCGGCCCGGCCGGGACACCCGGCGGGCCCGCTCGTGGCTGGTGGAGGACCTCGACGCCCTGGAGGAGTTCACCCAGGACTACGCGGGCCCGCTGAAGGTGCAGGCGGTCGGCCCCTGGACGCTCGCCGCCGCCCTGGAGCTGAGGAACGGCGAGGCCGCCCTCTCCGACCCCGGCGCCTGCCGCGACCTCGCCGCCTCGCTCGCCGAGGGGCTGCGCCTGCACCTGGCCGAGATCCGGCGCCGGGTGCCCGGCGCCCGGCTCGTCCTCCAGCTCGACGAGCCCTTCCTCACCGCCGTGCTGCGCGGCCGGGTGCGGACCGCCAGCGGCTACCGCACCCACCGCGCCGTGGACCGGCAGACCGTCGAGGCCACGCTCCGGGACGTCGTCGGGGTGCACGCAAACGGCCCGGTCGTGGTCCACTCGTGCGCGCCGGACGTCCCGTTCGCCCTGCTGCGCCGGGCGGGCGCGGCGGCGGTCTCCTTCGACCTCTCCCTCCTCACCGAACGTGACGACGAGGCGATCGGCGAGGCGGTGGAGGGCGGCACCCGGCTGTTCGCCGGCGTCGTACCGGGCACGGACGGCCCGTTGTCGGACCCTGCCGGTAGCGTCATGGGTGTCAGGACGCTGTGGCGCAGGCTGGGGCTGCCACCGGGGCTTCTCGCGGAGGCGGTCACGCTCACTCCGGCGTGCGGACTCGCGGGCGCTTCCCCGGGGTACGCGCGCAGAGCGCTCGCCCACTGCGTCCGGGCGGCGAGATCACTCGCGGACAACCCAGAGTAACGGGAGGACGACACGGTGGCCGGCGACAAGCAAGCGGAGACGACGAACGTGCCCGCCGAGGCGCGGGAGCAGCACCGGCAGCTCGCCGAACAGGTCGAGGAGCACCGCTTCCGGTACTACGTGAAGGACGCTCCCGTCATCAGCGACGCCGAGTTCGACCAGCTCCTGCGCTCCCTGGAGGCGCTGGAGGAGGAGCATCCGGAACTGCGCACGCCGGACTCGCCGACGCAGAAGGTGGCGGGCTCCTACGCGACGGAGTTCACCGCCGTCGAGCACCGGCAGCGGATGCTGTCGCTCGACAACACCTTCAACGACGACGAACTCGCCGCCTGGGCCGAACGCGTCCACCGGGAGCTGGGCGACCAGGACTACCACTTCCTGTGCGAGCTCAAGGTCGACGGCCTCGCCGTCAACCTCACCTACGAACACGGCCGCCTCACGCGCGCGGCGACCCGCGGCGACGGCCGCACCGGCGAGGACATCACCCCCAACGTCCGGACGATCGCGGAGATCCCGGACCGCCTGAAGGGCGACCGCGTCCCCGACCTCGTGGAGATCCGCGGCGAGGTCTACTTCCCGATGGAGAAGTTCGAGGAGCTCAACCGCCGCCTGGTCGAGGCCGGCGACAAGCCCTTCGCCAACCCGCGCAACGCGGCCGCCGGTTCCCTGCGCCAGAAGGACCCGCGGGTCACCGCCACCCGTCCGCTGCACATGGTGGTCCACGGCATCGGCGCCCTGGAGGGCTTCCGGGGCCTCACCCGCCTCTCCCAGGCGTACGACCTGCTGGGGACGTGGGGCCTGCCCACCTCCCGGCACAACAAGGTGGTCGACGGCCTCGACGGCGTGCGCGAGTTCATCGCGTACTACGGCGAGAACCGCCACTCCGTGGAGCACGAGATCGACGGCGTGGTCGTCAAGCTCGACGAGATCCCGCTCCAGGGCCGGCTGGGCTCCACCTCCCGCGCCCCGCGCTGGGCGATCGCGTACAAGTACGCGCCGGAGGAGGTCAACACCAAGCTCGTCAACATCCGCGTGGGCGTCGGCCGTACGGGCCGGGTCACGCCGTTCGCCCAGGTCGAGCCGGTCACGGTGGCGGGCTCGGAGGTCGAGTTCGCCACGCTGCACAACCAGGACGTGGTCAAGGCCAAGGGCGTGCTCATCGGCGACACGGTCGTGCTGCGCAAGGCGGGTGACGTCATCCCGGAGATCCTCGGCCCGGTCGTCGACCTGCGCGACGGCAGCGAGCGGGAGTTCGTGATGCCGTCGGAGTGCCCCGAGTGCGGTACGCCGCTCAGGCCGATGAAGGAGGGCGACGTCGACCTGCGCTGCCCCAACGCCCGCACCTGCCCCGCCCAGTTGCGGGAACGCCTGTTCTACCTCGCGGGCCGCAAGGCGCTGGACATCGAGCACTTCGGCTACGTCGCCGCCACCGCCCTCACCAAGCCGCTGGAGCCCGGCGAGCCGCCGCTGAAGGACGAGGGCGACCTGTTCGACCTCACCGTCGAGCAGTTGCTGCCCATCAAGGCGTACGTCCTCGACCAGGACAGCGGCCTGCCCAAGCGGGATCCGAAGACCGGTCGGGAGAAGGTGGTCACGGTCTTCGCCAACCAGGAGGGCAAGCCCAAGAAGAACGCCCTCGCCATGCTGGAGAACATCCAGGCCGCCAAGCAGCGCCCGCTCGCCCGCGTCCTCACCGGCCTGTCGATCCGTCACGTCGGCCCGGTCGCCGCCGAGGCGCTGGCCCGCGAGTTCCGCTCGGTCGAACGCATCGAACAGGCTTCCGAGGAGGAACTGGCGAACACCGACGGCGTCGGACCGATCATCGCCGCCTCGCTCAAGGAGTGGTTCGCCGAGGAGTGGCACCAGGAGATCCTCCGCAAGTGGCGGGCGGCCGGCGTCCGCATGGAGGAGGAGAGCACCGGGGAGGACGAGGGGCCGCGTCCCCTCGAGGGCCTCACCGTCGTCGTCACCGGCACCCTCGAGCACTTCACCCGCGACGGCGCCAAGGAGGCGCTGCAGAGCCGGGGCGCCAAGGTGACCGGTTCGGTGTCGAAGAAGACGTCGTTCGTCGTTGTGGGTGACAACCCCGGATCTAAATACGACAAGGCGATGCAGCTGAAGGTTCCGGTACTGAACGAGGAAGGTTTCGGCGTTCTGCTCGAACAAGGGCCCGAAGCCGCGGCCGACATCGCACTTTCGGCCGAGGAATAGCGGTTGAAGACCACCTGATCGGCGCATATCAGATGCATATGGGTGGCTGGGGCGCATTCGGGCAACCGTCGGCGACCGCTGCCCCTGGAGGCCTTCTGCGGCCTAGTGTTGAGATGTGCGCCTGCCGTGCCCAGCTGCGGTCGGGGCATCCCCGCGCTCTCCTGGAGCGGGGGGAAGGGTTTTCCAACGCGGTGCCGTTGACGGCAGTCGGGCATCGGGCCGCGGGGCGTGGGCACCGCCGGCTGTGAGAGGGACGGGAATGGAACCGACCGAGAGCGCCGCCCCGGACTCACGGCTGCGCCTGCGCCGTATGGCCGGCGTGTGGCGCGCGAGCCGGTGGGCCGGGCGGTCTTCGGAGCAGGACGGCGCGCGGGGGCGCGCCGGGGCGCGGCGCACCCCCGCGGACGGCCGCGGCCCCGCACGGCCGGGTGCCGAGCGCGGCCCCGGACTGCCGCCGGGCGCCGATCCGGAGCGCCACCTGTCGTGGCCCGCGCCGCCCGCGGCGATCGTCGCGGCGGGCGGGTTCGTCCTGGGCGCCGGTTTCTACCGGGCGTTCACCGGCGGCCACGCCCTCTTCCCGTCCGGCGCGGTCGGCTGGTCCCTGGCCGTGCTGAGCGGCATCATCGTCGGCCACCTGGTCATGCTCGGCCGCTCCCGCTGGTGGGGCGGCACCGGCTCGGGCGCCGCCCTGACCCTCGCCGTCCTGCTGCTGTACGGCTGGGTTCCGGCCGGCATGGTCAGCCTCACCGTCGTCGTCCTGGTCGGCGTCGCCCGCCGGGGCCGCTGGCGGCAGGGCGTGCTGCACGGCGCGGTGGACATCCTCGGCATCGGCGCCGGGGCGCTGGTGCTGGCCGCCTTCGGCTCCGTGCCGTCCGTCGAGCGGCCGTCGCACCCGGACACCTGGACGGTCTACACCGCGCCCGAGGTGGTGCTGGTGGCCGTCGGCTACCTCGCGGTCACCCGCACCCTGCTGTGGTACCTGCACGCGCCGCGCGGCGGCCTGCCCACCGTCGCCCGCACCGCCCTGGTCAGGCAGGGCCTGGTCGCGGTTGCGCTGCTCGGCATCGCCCCGCTGGTCTGCGTCGTCGCCGACGCGCAGCCCGTGCTGCTGCCGCTGTTCGCCATCCCGCTGATCGCCCTGGACTCCACCCTGTGGATAGCCCGCGCCCGGGCGGAGGAGCAGTTGCGCGACCCGCTGACCGGACTCCCCAACCGCCAGTGGCTGCTGGAGCGCATCTGGATCGCGCTGGACGACGCCGAACGCATCAACGCCCGCGCCGCCCTCATGCTGATCGACCTCGATCGTTTCCGGTCGGTCAACGACACCCTCGGTCATCTGGCCGGCGACCGGCTGCTGCTGCAGATAGCCGACCGGCTGCGGCTGGCGCTGCCGCGCGGAGCGGAGGCCGCCCGGCTGGGGGGCGACGAGTTCGCCGTCTTACTCCCGGTCGCCGACTCCACCACGTCCGCGACCCGCATCGCCCGCAGCCTCGTCTCGGCCCTCAGCTCCCCCCTCGACCTCGACGGCCTCACCCTCGTCCTGGAGGCCAGCGCCGGCGTCGCCGTCTTCCCCGACCACGCCCTGGACGCCGAGGGACTGCTCAGGCGGGCGGACGTGGCGATGTACCAGGCCAAGCGCGACCGCACGGGCGTGGAGGTCTACGAGTCCAAGCGGGACTCCAACACACCGGACCGGCTCGGCCTGCTGGGCGACCTGCGCCGGGCGCTCGACGCCCACGAGGTGCAGCTGCACTACCAGCCCAAGGTCCGCTTCGACGGACAGGTCGCCGGCCTGGAGGCCCTGGTGCGGTGGGTGCACCCGGAGCGCGGCAAGGTGCCGCCGGACGAGTTCATAGCGATCGCCGAGTCCTCCGGGCTGATGCCCCATCTGACGGAGTACGTGCTGGAGACGGCGCTCGGGCAGGTCGCCCGGTGGCGCGCCCAGGGCCTGTTCGTGCCGGTCGCCGTCAACGTCTCCCCGCGCGACGTGCACACCCCCGGCTTCGCCGGCTCGGTGGCCGCGCGGCTGGCCCGCCACGGGGTGCCCGCGGGAGCGCTGCAGCTGGAGATCACGGAACACGTCCTCCTGGAGGACCCGCAGCGCGCCGCCGACACCCTGGCCGGGCTCACGGGGCACGGCGTGAAGATGTCGCTGGACGACTTCGGCACCGGCTACTCCTCGCTGGTGCACCTGCGGCGGCTGCCCGTCAGCGAGCTCAAGATCGACCGCTCGTTCGTGGCCCGGCTGGCCGTCGACACCGAGGACGCCGAGATCGTGCGCTGCACGGTCGACCTCGCGCACTCCCTCGGCCTGCTCGTCGTCGCCGAGGGCGTCGAGGACGACGAGACCTGGGAGCGGCTGCGGGACCTCGGCTGCGACGCCGTCCAGGGCTGGCTGGTCGCGGCGGCGATGCCGCCCGAGGAGACCACGGCGTGGCTGCGGGCCCGCGGCTCACGCGGCTGGCAGCGCCCCGCCGCCGCGCTCCCGGCGGCGGCCGCCGACGAGTGACCGCCCCGCACGCCCGTCCCGGACGCCCCGCCCGTCCGCCCGGACGCGCCGCGGCGCCCCCGGCCGCCGGACCCCGTGAACCGCCGGGGCCGGCCCGCCGGGGACGCGCCCCGCAGCCGGGGCGCGCGGCGGTCCCGGCGAACCGTTTCACGGGCACGCGGCCCCGCCCCCTAGGATTGGGCCCAAACCGCACACACTCACCCCAGAGGATCGCTGCATGCCTGGCATCACGCGCGAGGAGGTCGCCCACCTCGCCCGGCTGGCGCGTCTGGAGCTGAAGCCCGAAGAGCTTGATCACTTCGCCGGCCAGCTGGACGACATCATCGGCGCGGTGGCCCGCGTCAGCGAGGTCGCCGACCGAGACGTACCGCCGACCTCGCACCCGCTCCCGCTGACGAACGTCATGCGCCCGGACGAGGTCCGCCCGTCGCTCACCCCCGAGCAGGCGCTCTCCGGCGCCCCGGCCCAGGAGCAGCAGCGTTTCAAGGTGCCGCAGATCCTGGGGGAGGAGTAACCGCCATGACGGACAGCCCCATCATCAAGCTCACGGCCGCCGAGATCGCCGAGAAGATCGCCGCCGGTGAGCTCACGGCCGTCGAGGTCACCGAGGCCCACCTCGCCCGGATCGAGGCCGTCGACGAGAAGGTGCACGCCTTCCTGCACGTCGACCGCGAGGGCGCCCTCGCCCAGGCCCGCGCCGTCGACGACAAGCGGGCCCGTGGGGAGAAGCTCGGCCCGCTGGCCGGCGTCCCCCTCGCGCTCAAGGACATCTTCACCACCGAGGGCGTGCCCACCACGGTCGGCTCGAAGATCCTCGAAGGCTGGATCCCGCCGTACGACGCGACGGTCACCCGGAAGCTGAAGGCCGCCGACGTCGTCATCCTCGGCAAGACCAACATGGACGAGTTCGCCATGGGGTCCTCCACCGAGAACAGCGCCTTCGGGCCGACCGGCAACCCCTGGGACCTCACCCGGATCCCCGGCGGCTCCGGCGGCGGCTCCTCCGCGGCCCTGGCCGCCTTCGAGGCCCCGCTCGCCATCGGCACCGACACCGGCGGCTCCATCCGCCAGCCCGCGGCCGTCACCGGCACGGTCGGCGTGAAGCCGACGTACGGCGGCGTCTCCCGCTACGGCATGGTGGCGTTCTCGTCCTCCCTCGACCAGGGCGGCCCCTGCGCCCGCACGGTCCTGGACGCGGCCCTGCTGCACGAGGTGATCGCCGGGCACGACCCGCTCGACTCCACCTCCATCGACGCCCCGGTCCCGCCGGTCGTCGAGGCCGCCCGCAACGGCTCGGTCGCCGGCATGCGCGTCGGCGTGGTCAGGCAGTTCCGCGGCGAGGGCTACCAGGCCGGCGTCATCCAGCGGTTCGACGAGTCCGTCGCGCTGCTCAAGGAGCTGGGCGCCGAGATCGTCGAGCTGGACTGCCCGTCCTTCGACCTGGCCCTGTCGGCGTACTACCTGATCGCGCCCTCCGAGTGCTCGTCCAACCTGGCCCGCTTCGACGGCCTGCGCTACGGCCTGCGGGTCGGCGACGACGGCAGCCGCTCGGCCGAGGAGGTCACCTCCCTCACCCGCGAGGCCGGCTTCGGCCCCGAGGTCAAGCGACGCATCATGCTCGGCACGTACGCCCTGTCTAGCGGCTACTACGACGCCTACTACGGCAGCGCCCAGAAGGTCCGCACCCTCATCAAGCAGGAGTTCGAGCAGGCCTTCGAGCAGGTCGACGTGATCGTCTCCCCGACGACCCCGACCACCGCCTTCCCGATCGGCGAGCGCGCCGACGACCCGATGGCGATGTACCTCGCCGACCTGTGCACCATCCCGACCAACCTGGCGGGCAACGCGGCCATGTCGCTGCCCTGCGGCCTGGCGCCGGAGGACAACCTCCCGGTCGGCCTGCAGATCATCGCCCCCGCGATGCAGGACGACCGGCTGTACAAGGTGGGCGCCGCCGTCGAGGCCGCCTTCGTGGAAAAGTGGGGACACCCGCTGCTGGAGGAGGCACCGTCGCTGTGAGCGCACTGTCCAAGGCCAAGGGCTTCAAGAAGTCCAGGTCCGGTCTCTACGTCTCGATGGCCACCTCGGCCTTCGGCGTGATCGGCGTGGTCAAGCAGATCAAGAAGGCCCGCACCGAGAACGACACCCTGCGGCTGATCGACGCCGTCGTGACCGGCGCCGCGGTCGTCACCAACCTCGCCATCCTCTACCGCGAGCTGAAGAGCTTCGGCGACGACGACGTCCTGCTGGGCTGAGAGGGAAGTTTCACCGTGACCACCACGACCGACCTGGTGTCGTACGAGGACGCACTCGCGTCGTACGACCCCGTCATGGGCCTCGAGGTCCATGTCGAACTCGGCACCAAGACCAAGATGTTCTGCGGCTGCTCGACCGCGCTGGGCGCCGGGCCGAACACCCAGACCTGCCCCGTCTGCCTCGGCCTGCCCGGCTCGCTCCCGGTCGTCAACGCGACCGGCGTCGAGTCCGCCATCAAGATCGGTCTCGCGCTGAACTGCGAGATCGCCGAGTGGTGCCGCTTCGCCCGGAAGAACTACTTCTATCCGGACATGCCGAAGAACTTCCAGACCTCCCAGTACGACGAGCCGATCGCCTTCGACGGCTGGCTCGACGTGCAGCTGGAGGACGGCGAGATCTTCCGCGTGGAGATCGAGCGCGCCCACATGGAGGAGGACACCGGCAAGTCGACCCACGTCGGCGGCGCCACCGGCCGCATCCACGGCGCGTCGCACTCCCTGCTGGACTACAACCGCGCCGGCATCCCGCTCATCGAGATCGTCACCAAGCCGATCACCGGGGCCGGCGAGCGCGCCCCCGAGGTGGCGAAGGCGTACGTCCGCGAGCTGCGCGAGCTCATCCGGGCGCTCGGCGTGTCCGAGGCCCGCATGGAGATGGGCCAGATGCGCTGCGACGTGAACCTGTCGCTGATGCCGAAGGGCTCCGAGAAGTTCGGCACCCGCTCCGAGACCAAGAACGTCAACTCGCTGCGGTCCGTCGAGCGCGCCTGCCGCTACGAGATCCAGCGCCACGCCGCCGTGCTGAGCGGCGGCGGGACGATCGTCCAGGAGACCCGCCACTTCCACGAGGACACCGGCACCACCACCTCCGGCCGGGTGAAGGAGGAGGCCGAGGACTACCGGTACTTCCCGGAGCCCGACCTCGTCCCGGTCGCCCCCTCGCGCGAGTGGGTCGAGGAGATCCGCGCGGCCCTGCCCGAGCTGCCGCTGGTGCGCCGCAACCGGCTCCGCGAGGAGTGGGGCGTGACCGCCACCGACATGCAGGCGATCCTCAACGCCGGCGCGCTGGACCTGATCGTCGCCACGATCGACGCCGGCGCCGACGCGGCCAGCGCCCGCAAGTGGTGGATGGGCGAGCTGGCCCGGCAGGCCAACGAGTCCGGCAAGGCCCTGGACGAGCTGGCCATCACGCCGCGGCAGGTCGCCCGCGTCACCGAGCTGGTGGCCTCCGGCGACCTGAACGACAAGCTGGCCCGCCAGGTCATCGAGGGCGTTCTCGCGGGCGAGGGCACCCCGGACGAGGTGGTCGACCGGCGCGGCCTGAAGGTCGTCTCCGACGAGGGCGCGCTGACCGCCGCCGTCGACGAGGCCATCGCCGGCAACCCGGCCATCGCGGACAAGATCCGCGGCGGCAAGGTGGCCGCGGCCGGCGCCCTGGTCGGCGCGGTCATGAAGGCCACCCGGGGCCAGGCCGACGCGGCCCGCGTGAAGGAACTGATCCTGCAGAAGCTGGGCGTCGACGAGGGCTGAGCCCCGTTCGCGCACACCCCGGGGGGACGCACCGCGGCCGGTGCGTCCCCCCGGGCGCGTACGGCCACGGGCGGCGCCCCACCAGCCGTACGAAGCCGAGGCTGCGGCCCGCGTCGGCGCGCAGCAGCTCCACCGACCGGCGGGCCATGTCCGCCATGACGGGGTCCGGGCTGTGCTCGGCGCAGACCCCGCTCCACAGCAGCCAGTCCCGCCAGCCGGTTCGGCGGAGGGCGGCGAACGTCCGGGGGGCCGAGGAGTTCCCGCGGCCGGCACCCGATTCCGTGAGCGGCGCCACTCGGACCCGGCGGCTCACCTGATCGGGGTGTGAGCTGCCTCCCACTCTTGTGAACAGCGCCGTGAAAGCCTCAAACGATCACTTTCGCCTGCAACAGTGGCATGCGCATCACCTCGCCTTGCATTGCTCATGCGTTCTTTGCGGGTCGTTCCCTCCGTGGACAACCGTTCCCGGCCGAGGATCCGCCGTAGTCACCCCTCCGGGAGCTCGTTCGTGGCAGCCCTTGCACGCTGGTGTGTCCGACGCCGCCTGATCGCCGTCCTGTTCTGGCTCCTCACCCTCGCCGGGGCCGCCGCCGCCGCATCCGTCGCCGGGACCGCGTACTCGAACGACTACGAGGTCCCGGGCACCGAGTCCGACCGTGCCGCCCAGCTGCTCGAGCGCGGGTTTTCGGACCTCGGCGGCGACAGCGGCACCGTCGTCTGGCACACCGCCGCCGGCACCGTCCGCGCGGCCGACGTCGAACAGACGATGACCCGCACCCTGGACCGGATCGGGGACCTGCCCGGCGTGGCCTCCGTCACCGGCCCGTACGACGGCCGGGGCGCGGGCCGGATCAGCGAGGACGGACGCACGGCGTACGCCACGGTCACCTTCGCCGACCGGGTCGAGGACATCACCGAGTCCGAGGCGCGGGCCCTGGCCGACACCGCCGAGGCCGCCGAGACCGACGGGCTCCGGGTGGAACTGGGCGGCAGCGCCGCCGGACCCGCCGGGTCGGCGGGCGGACACCTCGCCGAGGCCGTCGGCGTGGCGGTCGCCGCCGTCGTGCTCTTCCTGGCCTTCGGCTCCCTCGCCGCCTCGCTGCTGCCCATCGCCACCGCTCTGGTCGGCGCCGGCACCGCGTACGCCGGGATCGCGCTGCTCGGGCACGCGATGACCGTCGCCGACTTCGCGCCCATGCTCGGCATGCTGATCGGGCTCGGCGTCGGCATCGACTACGCGCTGTTCATCGTCACCCGGCACCGGCGCGGCCTGAAGCGCGGCCTCGGCGTCACCGAGGCGGCCGCGGAGGCCGTCGCCACCACCGGGCGGGCGGTCGTCTTCGCGGGTGCGACCGTCTGCATCGCCCTGCTGGGCATGCTGATCCTGCGCCTGAACTTCCTCAACGGCGTCGCCGTCGCGGCCGCGCTGACCGTCGTCCTGACGGTCGCCGCCTCCGTGACCCTGCTGCCCGCCCTGCTGTCCTTCATCGGCATGCGCGCCCTGAGCCGCCGCGAGCGGCACCGGCTGGCGCAGCACGGGCCCGAACCCGAGCTGCCGACCGGGCTCGCCGCCCGCTGGTCGGCGCTGGTCGAGCGCCACCCCAAGGCGCTCGGCGCCCTCGCCCTGACCGTCGTCACCGTCCTCGCGCTGCCCACCCTCGGGCTGCGTCTGGGCACCTCCGACCAGGGCAACGACCCGCGGACCTCCACCACGCGCCAGGCCTACGACCTGCTCGCCGACGGCTTCGGACCCGGCGTGAACGGCCCGCTCACCCTGGTCACCGAGGTCGGCGGCGCCGAGGACCGGCTCGTGCTGGACAACCTCGACCGCACCCTGCGCGCCACCGAGGGCGTCGCGTCGGTGACGCCGGTGACGTACAGCTCCGGCGGCGACACCGCCCACCTCACCCTCGTCCCCGAGTCGGCCCCGCAGGCGCAGGCCACCAGCGACCTCGTCGACCGGCTGCGCACCGAGGTGCTGCCCCGCGCCGAGGCGGGCACCTCGCTCGACGTGCAGGTCGGCGGTGTCACGGCGGGCTACGACGACTTCGCCGACGTGATCGTCGGCAAACTGCCGGCGTTCGTCGGCGTCGTCGTCGGCCTGGGCTGTCTGCTGCTCCTGCTGGCCTTCCGGTCCGTCGGCATCCCGCTGAAGGCCGCCGCGATGAACGTGGCCGCCGTCGCCGCCGCCTTCGGCGTCGTCGTCGCGATCTTCCAGTGGGGCTGGGGCAGCGAACCGCTCGGCCTGGGCAGCGCCGGCCCGATCGAGCCCTTCCTGCCGGTGATCATGGTGTCGGTCCTCTTCGGGCTCTCCATGGACTACCAGGTCTTCCTGGTCAGCCGGATGTACGAGGAGTGGCTGGAGACCGGCGACAACCGGCGGGCCGTCCGCGTCGGCCTCGCCGAGACCAGCCGGGTGATCAACTCCGCCGCGGTCATCATGATCTCGGTCTTCCTCGCCTTCGTGCTCAGCGGCGACCGGGTGATCGCCATGTTCGGCATCGCGCTCGCCGCCGCGGTCGCCCTGGACGCCTTCGTCCTGCGCACCCTGCTCGTCCCCGCCCTGATGCACCTGCTCGGCGGCGCCAACTGGTGGCTGCCGCGCCGGCTGGACCGGTGCCTGCCGCGGATCAGCATCGAGGCGCCCGAGTGCCGCGCCGCCCATGAGAGGCTGGCCGCGAAGACGGACGCCGGGGTGGCGGACGTCCTGGCGAAGGAGGGCCGACAGCGGGATGTACGCGATAGCACTGGGTGACGACGGAGCCGAACTGCGCCCCCTGGAGCCCTGGCACGCCGAGGAGTTCCTCGCCCACCTGGACCGGGGCCGGGAGTTCATCAACCGGTACGTCCCCTTCGGCTCCCGCGCCACCGACGTGCCCTCCGCGCGGCAGCTGCTCCAGGACTACGCCGACCGGCGCGCCGCCGACACCGCCTCCCTGCACGGCCTGTGGCTGGCGGGAAAGCTCGTGGGCGGCGTGCTCACGCTGAACTGCGACGCCCGGGGCGGCAACTGCGAGGTCGGCTGCTGGCTGGAGCCCGCGGGCACCGGGCGGGGCCTGGTCACGCGCGCGATGCGGGTGCTCATCGACTGGCTGGTCGAGCAGCGCGGCATCCACCGCGTCGAATGGGTCGCCGCCGCCGACAACCGGCCCAGCCTGAACGTCGCCCGCCGCCTGGGGATGACCCGCGACGGCGTGCGGCGCGAGGCCTACCTCCATCACGGCGTACGGCAGGACCTGGAGGTCTGGTCCGTGCTGGCCCCCGAATGGCGGGCGGCACGGGCGGGTGCCGTCCGCCACGATCATTAAGGGACCTCTCAGAGAGCGTCCGTACGGTGCGAGACATGGGAACGAAGACAGTGGACGAGACCGGGACCGAGAAGAAGGCCGCCGCGGACGCGGCGGACGTCACCAGGACCGACACGGCGGACGGGGTGACGGGGACGGCGGAGGCCGCGGAGGACTCCGCGCAGAGCACGGCGGACCCGGCGGACGGCACGGCGCAGGGCCCGTCCGGCGTCGGCCAGGGCGCGGGCGCCGTCGTCTCCGCCGCGCTCGGCCTGGTCTCGCTCACCGGCGGCTGGATCGGCACCGTCGCCGCCGCCCGCGAGACCCTCGTCGGCCAGCTGGAGACCTCCTCCGGCGCGAGCGTCGCGAAGCAGGTCGAGGAGGTCTACGGCGACGCCTGGCGGACCACCGCGCTGTGGGCCGGCCTGTTCGCGCTGACCGCGCTGATCGTCGGTGTCGTGGTGCTCGCCCGGCCCGCCTTCGGCGCGCCCGGCAGGCCGCAGGCCCCGTGGATCAAGTCGGTCGCCTGGGCGGGCGTCGCGCTCGGCGTCATCGGCCTGCTCCTGGCCGTCCTGAAGTACACCGGCATCCTGCTCGGACTGCCGTCCACGGGCTGAACCGCCGCGCCCTGAGGGGCCCGGAGCCTGCCGCGGGACGCCCGCGGCAGGCTCCGGGCCCCTCTCGCGCGTCCGGCCCCGGGGCGCCGGAGGACGCGGAACCCGCCCGATGCGGCGGGCCGCCCGCCGATCACGGAGGCGTTCCGCCGCCGAGCCCGGCCGTGCCGGTGGCGGGATCCGGCGGGGCGGGACGAGCGGCGCGGCGCCCGGCGGGCTGCCGGAACCGGACGCGCGTTCGGCCGGAAACCGCGCCCCGTCGCACGGAGGCGGGTTTACGCTGCAGGGGACGTCGGCCGTGGGAGGCAGCGTGTTCAACGTGTTCGAGGAACTGTTCGCGCCCGGCCGCACGCACACCCGGGACGAGCGGAACCGCCTGGAGCTGACCCGGCAGGACGTGGGGGACGGCGACCCCGGACGCGGACCCGTGGACCTCGCGTCCGGGACGGTCGTCGTACGGCTGCCGGAGCCGGCCGAGGGGCAGGCCGCCGACGACGGGCCGGCCGAGGACGAGGACTGATCGCCGCGCCGCGGGCCGGCCGCCCGCCGCGGCCCTCCCGGCGTCGGCCGGTCACCTCACCCGCACCTCCAGGATCCGGTCGTCCCCGTCCTTCGGGGCGCCCCGGCCGTCCGTGTTGCTGGTGACCAGCCACAGCCTGTCGCCGCCCGCCGGGACCACCGTGCGCAGCCGGCCGTACTCGCCCTCCAGGAAGGCCTGCGGGGCGGCCGCGGCCCGGGTGCCCTCCAGGGGGATGCGCCACAGGCGCTGGCCGCGCAGGCCCGCCATCCAGATCGAGCCCTCGGCGTAGGCTATGCCGCTGGGGGAGGCCTCGTCCGTGCTCCACTGGGCGACCGGGTCGTGGAAGCCGGAGTCGTCCGACCTGCCCTCCGCCTCCGGCCAGCCGTAGTTGTCACCCGGCTTGATCGCGTTCAGCTCGTCCCAGGTCTCCTGGCCGAACTCCGAGGCGAACAGGCGCTGCCCGGAGTCCCAGGCCAGGCCCTGCACGTTGCGGTGGCCGTAGGAGTGGACCGGGGAATCGGCGAAGGGGTTGCCCGGGGCCGGCTCGCCCTCCGGGGTCAGCCGGAGGATCTTGCCGCCCAGCGACTCCCGGTCCTGGGACAGGCCCGTGTCCCCGCTCTCGCCCGTGCCCACGTACAGCATCCGGTCGGGGCCGAAGGCGATCCGGCCACCGTTGTGGATCACTCCCTTGGGGATGCCCTTGAAGATCGTGTCGGGGGCGCCCAGCTGCTCGCCGGACGGCTTGTCCTCGTCGTACAGCATGCGGACGACGCGGTTGTCCGAGGCCGAGGTGAAGTACGCGTAGACCATGTGGTCCGAGGCGTAGTCGGGGGAGAGCGCCAGGCCGAGCAGACCGCCCTCGCCGGCCGGCGACACCCCCGGCACCTCGCCCAGCTCGGTCTTCCGGCCCGTGCCGGTGTCGACCCGGGTGATCGTGCCCTCGTCCCGGGAGGAGACCAGCAGGTCCCCGTCCGGCAGCGGGGCGAGGCCCCAGGGGCTGTCCAGGCCCGTGGCGACCGTGCGGACCACCTCGGCGGAGCCCTTGGCCGGGGGCGTCTCCCCGGTGGCCCGCCCGGAGGGCGACGACTGCCCGGTCGTACGGCTCGGGGAGGCGGCGCTCCCGGCTCCGTCCGGCGGCCCTCCGTCGTCGGCGGAGCAGCCGGCCGTCAGCAGGAGCGCGGCGGCGGCCAGCACGGCCGTCACGGCTCGATGATGCACGATCTTGGTCCCTTCGACGCGGCGGGTTCTCCCTGTCATACACCGTCGGCGCCCCACAGGTTCCCGGTCACCGCGTCCCGAACCGCCGGGCCCGCGCCCGCCCGTACGCCCCCGCGCCCGGCCGCCTCAGTCCCACGACCCCCGCGCCGGCGGCAGCAGCGCCACCTCCGCCAGGTCCTGCGGGGTCAGCCGCAGTCCGGCGGCCCCGGCGTTCTCCACGACCCAGCGCTCCTGCTTGGCGCCCGGCACCGGGACCACGTGGCGGCCCTGGGCCAGGACCCACGCCAGGGCCACCTGCGCGGGCGTGACCCGCTCGCCGTGCCGGGCCGCGATGCGGCGCAGGCCGACCACGATCGGCTGGTTCGCGGCCATCATCTCGGCCGTGAAACGCGGGTGCCGGGCGCGCACGTCGTCCGGTTCGAAGCCCTCGCCGGGCGTCAGCGTGCCGGTGAGGAAACCGTTGCCGAGGGGCATCGCGGCGAGGAAGCCGACGCCGCGCGCCTCGCACCACGGCAGCAGCGTCCGCAGCGCCTCCGGCGACCACACCGACAGCTCCGCCTCCACCGCGCTCACCGGGAAGACCTGCTGCACCCGCTCCAGCTGCCGGATCGTCACGTCGTGCAGCCCGGTCCCCGGCCGCCGCGCCGACCGCGCGCCCACCGCGCACAACCCCAGCGCCCGCACCTTTCCGGCCCGGACGAGCTCCGCCATCGCCCCCCAGGTCTCCTCGACCGGGACCTCCGGGTCCGCCCGGTGCAGCTGGTACAGGTCGATGACGTCCGTCTGCAGGCGCCGGAGCGACGCGTCGCAGGCCCGCTTCACGTATCCCGGGCGGCCGTTGGCCACGATGTGCTGCTCGCCCACCAGCAGGCCGACCTTGGTCGAGACGAAGGCGTCGGCCCGGCGCTCCTTGAGCACCCGCCCCACCAGCAGCTCGTTGGTGAACGGGCCGTACATGTCGGCGGTGTCCAGCAGCGTCGAGCCCAGGTCGAGCGCCCGGTGCACCGCCCTGAGCGACTCCTCGCCGCGCTGCCGCGAGGTGCTGTAGGCCCAGCTCATCGGCATGCACCCGAGTCCGACGGCCCCCACCGCGAGCGCCGTCGCGCCGATCGTCCTGCGCTCCACCTGGTCGTGACCCTCCCTCTCCTGGCCACCCCAACCTAACCTCTGCGCCGGCGCGCGCCTGACATAGCCTCCGGACCATGACTGCAGACGTGTGGCTGCCCATACCGCCGGACGAGATCGAGGGGCTCCCCGAGGGACCGGAGTACCGCTTCTGGGACGGGGCGGAGGATTTCCCCGCGGACCCGGCCGACTGCGCCTTCTACGTCGTCCCCTACATGAAGCCCGCCGAGGTCGGGCAGCGTCCCCTGCCCCGGATGAGCGGTGTCCGGGTCGTCCAGACCCTGTCGGCCGGCACCGACCACATCGAGCCGGGCCTGCGCCACCTGGGGCCGGGCGTTCGCCTGTGCAACGCGCGCGGGGTGCACGAGGCCAGCACCGCGGAGCTCGCGCTCGCGCTGATCCTGGCGTCGCTGCGCGGCCTCCCCGACTTCGTCCGGGCGCAGGACCGGCAGGAGTGGCTCGGCGGGTTCCGGCCCGCGCTGGCCGACCGGAACGTCCTCATCGTGGGCTACGGCTCGATCGGCGCGGCGATCGAGGACCGGCTCGTGCCGTTCGAGGTGGCGCGGGTGGTGCGCGTCGCGCGCTCCGGGCGCACCACGGCGCGCGGCCCGGTGCACCCGCTCACCGAGCTGCCCCGGCTGCTCCCCGAGGCGGACGTCGTCGTCCTGTCCACCCCGCTCACCGAGGCCACCCGCCACCTGGTGGACGCGGACTTCCTCGCCCGCATGAAGGACGGCGCCCTGCTGGTCAACGTCGCCCGCGGGCCGGTCGTCGACACCAAGGCGCTGCTCGCCGAGACGCAGAGCGGCCGGATCGCCGCCGCCCTCGACGTCACCGATCCCGAACCGCTGCCTTTCGGCCATCCCCTGTGGCGGGCGCCGGGCGTGCTGATCAGCCCGCACGCCGGCGGCCCGACGTCCGCGTTCCTGCCGCGCGCCCAACGGCTGCTGGCGGACCAGTTGACGCGCTTCGTGAACCGGGAGCCGCTGCGCAACGTGATCCTTACGACGGGCCCGGCCGACGTGTGAACCGCGCGGCGGGCACATCCGTCGCACCAACCGCGTCATCCACTTCGGGCACCCTCCGCGATCCTCCGGATGCGGTGGGTACCCGCATATCCGCTGGCAGTCACGGAGCGTAGAGAAGCTATGTCCCTGAGTGACGAGACTGGTGTATCGTCCCGACAGGGGCTGCGCCGCGCACCGTTCGGCGCCGGGGACGAACACTTCAGAACTGTGAGGGGGGCGACGGGCGATGCACGGCCTATGGACGAACGATCCCACGCGGCGGGTCCGCCGACGGCGACCCTGGCGCACGGTCACGCGCAGGCGCGGCCGGCACGGCGACCACCACATCCACCACGGCCATCACCACCACGGCCATCACCACCGCGGGCACGGCAGCCGCGGCAGGCAGGTCCACCCCACGCGCCGGGACCTTCGGGGCCCGGGAGCGGCGACCACCAGGAGGGCCCGGTGAACGCAGCCCCGCCCCCCACCCTCGACCGAGCGCCGCGGACCCGGCCTTCGCCGAGGACGCCGCTGCCCCGCCCGCCGGCCCCCGACAGCGGGCCGGGGCCGGTCCCCCAGCTCGCCCTGGCCCTGGTCTGCGCGGCCTACGCCGTCGGCTCCGCGTTCGGCTGGGGTTCGGACCGACTGGCACTGATCATGGGCGACTTCGGACTGAGCGCCGCGGCCGGCGCCGCGGCCGTGTCCTGCCTGCTCCACGCCCGCAGCCGCCGCGTCCGCTTCCGGGCCGCCTGGCTGCTGTTCGCCCTCTCCTCGGCGATGGCGGCCCTCGGCAACGCGGTCTGGGGGTGGTACGAGGTCGTCCTCGGGCGTCCCGTGCCCGCGCCCTCGTACGCCGACCTGTTCTTCCTGTGCTTCGCGCCGCCCGCCATCGTGGGTCTGCTGGTCCTGGCCAAGCGGCCGGCGTCCAGGGCGGGCTGGGTCCGCCTCGCCCTGGACGCCTGGCTGATCGGCGGCTCCCTGCTGACGCTGTCCTGGAGCCTCGCGCTCGCGCAGGCCGCGAAGGCCGACGGGACCAGCGTGGCGCACACGGCGCTGTCGCTGGCCTACCCACTGCTCGACATCGTCCTGATCAGCATGGTGCTCGTGCTGCACTTCCGGCGCTCGACGGTGTACCGGCCCGCGGTCAACACCGCGATCGGCGCGCTGGCGCTGACCGTGATGTGCGACGCCCTGTTCACCTCGCCGCTGCTGCACGACAGCTACCGCTCCGGCCAGCTGCTCGACGCGGGCTGGTTCGCCGGCTCCCTGCTGCTGGCGTACGCCCCCTGGGCCGCGTCCCGGCACGGGCAGCCGCCGCAGGACGAGGGGCACACGCGCGTGGTCCACGAGCACGTGCCCGGACAGCGCGGCGCCGGCCCCCGCCCCGCACCCGCGCAGGACGGTGAGCCCGGCCGCCGTCCGGCTCCCCGGCCCATCGCCGGGTCGCTGGCCGCGCTCACGCCCTACCTCGCCGCCGCGGTCTGCACGCTGGGGATCCTCTACAACGTGCTCAACGGCCGCAGCGTCGACCGCGTGGTGCTGATCACCGGCGGCACGGTCGTCCTCGCCCTCGTGGTGCGCCAGGGCATCATGCTGCTCGAGAACATCATCCTCACCCAGGAACTGGCGCAGAAGGAGAACCACTTCCGCTCCCTGGTGCAGGGCTCCAGCGACGTCATCATGATCGCCGCGCCCGACGGCGTCCTCCGGTACGTCTCCCCGGCCGCCGCCGGTGTGTACGGCTGCCCCGCGGAGGAGCTCGTGGGCACGGAGCTGGCAGGCCTCATCCACCCGGACGACCTCGGCTGCGTCGTGCACGAGGTGCGCCGCTTCCTCGCCGCCGACCCGGTCCGGGAACCCACCACCCGCATCGAGTGCCGCTTCCGCTCCGGCGGTGGCGGCTGGCTGAACGTCGAGTCGACCGTCAACCGCCACCACGGCGGCCTCATCTTCAACAGCCGGGACGTGACCGAGAGAGTGCGCCTGCAGGCACAGCTCCAGCACAGCGCCGAGCACGACCCGCTCACCGACCTGCCCAACCGCGCCCTGTTCACCAGGCGCGTCCAGCAGGCCCTGTCCGGCCGCCGCGCCTCCGACCGGGGCGTCGCCCTGCGCAACACGGCCGTGCTCTTCATCGACCTGGACGGTTTCAAGGCCGTCAACGACACGATCGGGCACCAGGCCGGGGACGAACTGCTCGTCCAGGCCGCCCGCAGACTCCAGGACGCGGTCCGGCAGGGCGACACCGCCGCCCGGCTGGGCGGCGACGAGTTCGCGGCCCTGATCGTCGGGGACGGCACCCGCGACCGGGCCGCCCGGGAACGGCACATCCTGGAGCTCGCCGACCGCCTCAGGGTGACGCTGTCGCAGCCGTACCTCATCGACGGCAACGACGTCCGGGTCAACGCCTCCATCGGCGTGGCCTTCGCCGAACCCGGCCTCGGCGCGGGCGAGCTGCTGCGCAACGCCGACCTCGCCATGTACCGCGCCAAGGCGGGCGGCAAGGGCCGCGTCGAGCTGTACAAGCCGCAGATGCAGCAGGACGTGGTACGCAAGGCCGAGCTGGCCACGCGGCTGCGCGCCGCGCTGCACGACGGCGAGTTCACCCTGCTGCACCAGCCGGTGGTGTGCCTGGAGAACGGCCGGATCGCGTCGGTCTGCGCCCAGGCGCGCTGGCGCTCCTCCCAGGGGGTGCTGTTCACCCCGGCCGAGTTCCTGCGCGTGGCCGAGGACAGCGACAAGGCCGCCGAGCTGGGCCGCTGGGTGCTCCAGAAAGCCGTCGAGCAGGCGGCCGAGCGGGCCGCGGCCGGTCTGTCCGTGCCCGTCGCCGTCCGCATGAGCGCCCGCCGGCTGCTGGACCGCTCGATGCCGTTCGGCTCCGTCGAGGCATTGCTGACCCGGCACGGACTGCCGCCCGGGACGCTGCTGATCGAGCTGGCCGACATCGATCCCCGGGTCGACCTGGACGACCTGGAGCGCCGGCTGAACGCCCTCAGGCGGGTCGGCGTCCGGATCGCGCTCGACGGCTTCGGCAGCGGCTACGCGTCGCTCACGGCCCTCCGGCGGCTCCCCGTCGACGTGCTGAAACTCGACCGCGGCCTGGTCGAGGGCGTCGTCGAGTCCGCGCGGCTGCACAAGATCACCAGTGGGCTGCTCCGCATCGCCACCGACCTCGGGCTGCAGTCCGTGGCCGACGGCGTGGATCTGCCGGAGCAGGCCGTCGCCCTGCGCGCGATGGGCTGCACCCACGGGCAGGGCATGGCCTTCTCCGGGGCGCTGGACGAGTACCGGCTGCGCCGGGTGCTCGGCGCCGGCCGGTATCCGGTGCCGGCGGGGCCGGCCGAGCCGGCGTTCGCGGGCGGCGGCGCGGGGGTGTACTCCGGCGGGATGGCCGGTGGCGTCGCCACGGGGGTCCCGGCGGTCCTCGGCGGCGGCACGGCCCTTCGCTCACATAATGAGACTCCCGTCCCACCCACTTGACAGTGGGCGCGCGCCGGGGGGAGGGTCGATGCCATGCGCACCCGAATTCTCGTACTTGGACAGCGCGTCGGCTGAAGCTGGGACCCACCGGTACCACCCGGAATCCCCAGCGACCCCCACCGGCGCGCTCCCCTCGCTTGCCTGACGGCACGAGGGGTTTTTTGTTGCACGGGCGCGAGCAGCTCTCGGCCCGAGCACCAGCCGAATGCCGTACAAACTTCGCACAAGCCCTCAGCACCGAGAAGAGATTGCCGATGACCGAGCAGGCCTCCGGGGCTCACCATCCGCAGCCGCGGCCCCGTCCCTCTGGACAGCAGTCCGCCTCCGTCGAGCACGTCACGGGCGCGCAGTCCCTCATCCGCTCGCTCGAGGAGGTCGGCGCCGACACGGTATTCGGCATTCCCGGCGGTGCGATCCTTCCGGCGTACGACCCGCTGATGGACTCCGGCCGGGTGCGCCACGTCCTGGTCCGCCACGAGCAGGGCGCAGGGCACGCGGCCGAGGGCTACGCCCTGGCCACCGGCAAGGTCGGCGTCTGCATGGCGACGTCCGGCCCCGGCGCGACGAACCTCGTCACCCCGATCGCCAACGCCCACATGGACTCCGTGCCGCTGGTCGCGATCACCGGCCAGGTCGCCTCGTCGTCGATCGGCACGGACGCCTTCCAGGAGGCGGACATCGTCGGCATCACCATGCCGATCACCAAGCACAACTTCCTGGTCACCAAGGCCGAGGACATCCCGCGGGTGATCGCCCAGGCGTTCCACATCGCCTCCACCGGCCGTCCCGGCCCGGTCCTGGTCGACATCGCCAAGGACGCCCTCCAGGCGAAGACCACCTTCTCCTGGCCGCCCGTCATGGACCTGCCCGGCTACCGCCCGGTGACCAAGCCGCACGCCAAGCAGATCCGCGAGGCGGCCAAACTGATCACCGCCGCCCGGCGGCCCGTGCTGTACGTCGGCGGCGGTGTCCTCAAGGCCGGCGCCACCGCCGAGCTGAAGGTCCTCGCCGAACTCACCGGCGCGCCCGTCACCACCACCCTGATGGCGCTCGGCGCGTTCCCCGACAACCACCCGCTGCACCTGGGGATGCCCGGCATGCACGGCAGCGTCGCCGCCGTCACCGCGCTGCAGAAGTCGGACCTGATCGTCGCCCTCGGCGCCCGCTTCGACGACCGCGTCACCGGCAGGCTGGACAGCTTCGCCCCGCACGCCAAGATCGTGCACGCCGACATCGACCCGGCGGAGATCGGCAAGAACCGCGCCGCCGACGTGCCGATCGTCGGCGACGCCCGCGAGGTCATCGCCGACCTGATCCAGGCCGTCCAGAAGGAGCACGCCGACGGCCACCGGGGCGACTACGCCGCCTGGTGGAACGACCTGAACCGCTGGCGCGAGACCTACCCGCTCGGCTACGACCAGCCCGGCGACGGCTCGCTCTCCCCGCAGCAGGTCATCCAGCGCATCGGGCAGCTCGCCCCCGAGGGCACGATCTTCTCGGCGGGCGTCGGCCAGCACCAGATGTGGGCCGCGCACTTCATCGAGTACGACCGGCCGCGCACCTGGCTGAACTCCGGCGGCGCCGGAACCATGGGCTACGCCGTCCCGGCCGCCATGGGCGCCAAGGCCGGCGCGCCCGACCGGACCGTCTGGGCGATCGACGGCGACGGCTGCTTCCAGATGACCAACCAGGAGCTCACCACCTGCGCCCTGAACAACATCCCGATCAAGGTCGCCGTCATCAACAACGGGGCCCTCGGGATGGTCCGCCAGTGGCAGACCCTCTTCTACAACCAGCGGTACTCCAACACGGTGCTGCACTCCGGGCCCGACGACATCAACCCGCAGGCCAGGGGCACCCGCGTCCCGGACTTTGTGAAGCTGGCGGAGGCCATGGGCTGCCACGCCATCCGCTGCGAGGACCCGGCCGACCTCGACAAGGTGATCGAGGAGGCGAACGCCGTCAACGACCGCCCGGTCGTGGTCGACTTCATCGTCCACCAGGACGCGATGGTGTGGCCGATGGTCGCCGCCGGCACCTCCAACGACGAGATCATGGCCGCCCGGGACGTCCGCCCCGACTTCGGCGACAACGAAGACGACTGAGCGAGGAAGAGCGAAGAGGAACCACAGACATGTCCAAGCACACGCTCTCCGTCCTGGTGGAGAACACGCCGGGCATCCTCGCCCGGATCGCCGCCCTGTTCTCCCGCCGCGGCTTCAACATCGACTCGCTCGCCGTCGGCGTCACCGAGCACCCCGACATCTCCCGCATCACCATCGTGGTGAACGTCGAGGACCTGCCGCTGGAGCAGGTCACCAAGCAGCTCAACAAGCTCGTCAACGTGCTCAAGATCGTCGAGCTGGACCCGGCGCAGGCCGTGCAGCGCGAGCTCGTCCTGGTGAAGGTGCGCGCCGACAACGAGACGCGCTCGCAGATCGTCGAGATTGTCCAGCTGTTCCGCGCCAAGACCGTCGACGTTTCCCCGGAGGCCGTGACCATCGAGGCCACCGGATCCAGCGACAAGCTGTCCGCCATGCTCAAGATGCTGGAACCGTACGGCATCAAGGAGCTGGTCCAGTCCGGCACGATCGCGATCGGCCGTGGTGCCCGTTCGATCACGGACCGGTCGCTGCGCGCCCTGGACCGGTCGGCGTAGCACCCGGGACGGGCGGCCGGCGCACCGGCCGCCCGTATTCCGAGACCCGAAGACTTCCCTTCCGCCCACCGGCATACGGTGGGACGCGACACCTGCACACAAGGAGAGAACCCAAAGTGGCCGAGCTGTTCTACGACGCCGACGCCGACCTGTCCATCATCCAGGGCCGCAAGGTCGCGGTCATCGGGTACGGCAGCCAGGGCCACGCCCACGCCCTGTCGCTGCGCGACTCGGGCGTCGACGTGCGTGTCGGTCTGCACGAGGGCTCCAAGTCCAAGGCGAAGGCCGAGGAGCAGGGCCTGCGCGTGGTGACCCCGTCCGAGGCCGCCGCCGAGGCCGACGTCATCATGATCCTCGTCCCGGACCCGATCCAGGCCCAGGTCTACGAGGAGCACATCGCGCCGAACCTGAAGGACGGCGACGCCCTCTTCTTCGGCCACGGCTTCAACATCCGCTTCGGCTTCATCAAGCCCCCGGCCGGCGTGGACGTCTGCATGGTCGCCCCCAAGGGCCCGGGCCACCTGGTGCGCCGCCAGTACGAGGAGGGCCGCGGCGTCCCCTGCATCGCCGCCGTCGAGCAGGACGCGACGGGAGGCGCCTTCGCGCTGGCCCTGTCGTACGCCAAGGGCATCGGCGGCACCCGCGCCGGCGTCATCAAGACGACCTTCACCGAGGAGACCGAGACCGACCTGTTCGGTGAGCAGGCCGTCCTGTGCGGTGGCACGGCCGCGCTGGTCAAGGCGGGCTTCGAGACGCTGACCGAGGCCGGCTACCAGCCGGAGATCGCCTACTTCGAGTGCCTGCACGAGCTGAAGCTGATCGTGGACCTCATGTACGAGGGCGGCCTGGAGAAGATGCGCTGGTCGATCTCCGAGACCGCCGAGTGGGGCGACTACGTCACCGGCCCGCGGATCATCACCGACGCCACCAAGGCCGAGATGAAGAAGGTCCTCGCCGAGATCCAGGACGGCTCCTTCGCCCGGCAGTGGATGGACGAGTACCACGGCGGCCTGAAGAAGTACGGCGAGTACAAGCAGCAGGACTCCGAGCACCTGCTGGAGACCACCGGCAAGGAGCTGCGCAAGCTCATGAGCTGGGTCGACGAGGAGGCGTGAGCCGACCGCCCGAGGGGCCGGGACATTCCGCTCCGGCCCCTTCGGCGAACCCCGGGTAACGTCGGTGGTACGGCGTTGTCCAATCCGTCCGGCCACGGACGGGTGAACCTTCCGAAGCGGCGTAAGACGACGCCACCGGCGCCACTACACTGCTGCACACATACGCGTCAGGCCCACAGCGTCGTGCGTCTTCCACGCGGCTAGCACCCCTCCACCGCCTGCGGCCGTCGGGACGGCCGTCCGCACTGGACATGTGAGGACCCACGTGAGCTCGTACCCCAGTCGAAAAGCCACGGTACTCATCGCTGAAGAGCTGTCGCCCGCCACCGTCGACGCGCTCGGGCCGGACTTCGAGATCCGCCATTGCAACGGAGCAGACCGAGCCGACCTGCTCCAGGCCATCGCCGACGTGGACGCGATCCTGATCCGCTCGGCCACCAAGGTCGACGCCGAGGCGATCGCCGCGGCGAACAGGCTGAAGGTCGTCGCACGAGCCGGCGTCGGCCTCGACAACGTCGACGTCGCCGCCGCCACCAAGGCCGGCGTGATGGTCGTCAACGCCCCCACCTCCAACATCGTGACCGCCGCCGAGCTCGCCTGCGGCCTGATCATCGCCACCGCCCGCAACATCCCGCAGGCCAACGCCGCGCTGAAGAACGGCGAGTGGAAGCGCAGCAAGTACACGGGCGTCGAGCTGGCCGAGAAGACCCTGGGCGTCGTGGGTCTGGGCCGGATCGGCGCCCTCGTCGCACAGCGCATGTCGGCCTTCGGCATGAAGGTCGTCGCCTACGACCCCTACGTGCAGCCCGCGCGGGCCGCGCAGATGGGCGTCAAGGTGCTGTCGCTGGACGAGCTGCTGGAGGTCTCCGACTTCATCACCGTCCACCTGCCGAAGACCCCCGAGACGCTCGGTCTGATCGGCGAGGAGGCGCTGCGCAAGGTCAAGCCGAGCGTGCGCATCGTCAACGCCGCGCGCGGCGGGATCGTTGACGAGGAGGCGCTGTACTCGGCGCTGAAGGAGGGCCGGGTCGCCGGCGCGGGCCTCGACGTGTACGCCAAGGAGCCCTGCACCGACTCGCCGCTGTTCGAGTTCGACCAGGTCGTGTGCACCCCGCACCTCGGCGCCTCCACCGACGAGGCGCAGGAGAAGGCCGGTATCGCGGTCGCCAAGTCGGTGCGGCTCGCCCTCGCCGGGGAGCTGGTGCCGGACGCGGTCAACGTCCAGGGCGGGGTCATCGCCGAGGACGTCAAGCCGGGTCTGCCGCTCGCCGAGCGCCTGGGCCGGATCTTCACCGCGCTCGCCGGCGAGGTCGCGGTCCGTCTCGACGTCGAGGTGTACGGCGAGATCACCCAGCACGACGTGAAGGTGCTCGAACTGTCCGCGCTCAAGGGCGTGTTCGAGGACGTCGTCGACGAGACGGTGTCCTACGTCAACGCGCCGCTGTTCGCCCAGGAGCGCGGGGTCGAGGTGCGGCTGACCACCAGCTCGGAGTCGGCCGACCACCGCAACGTCGTCACCGTGCGCGGCACGCTCGCGGACGGCGAGGAGATCTCGGTCTCCGGCACGCTGACCGGTCCCAAGCACGTCCAGAAGATCGTCGCGGTCGGCGAGTACGACGTGGACCTGGCGCTCGCCGACCACATGGTGGTGCTGCGGTACGAGGACCGTCCCGGCGTCGTCGGCACGGTCGGCCGGATCCTCGGCGAGGCCGGCATCAACATCGCCGGCATGCAGGTGTCCCGCGCGGTCGCCGGCGGCGAGGCGCTGGCGGTGCTGACCGTCGACGACACGGTGCCGCAGGGCGTGCTGTCCGAGGTCGCGGCCGAGATCGGCGCGACGTCGGCTCGGTCGGTCAACCTGGTCTGACCCAACCTCGTCCTCACACGCCGGACGGGCTGACCGCATCAGCCCGTCCGGCGTTCCGCGTGTCCGGCTCCTCCCGGACCCTCACCCGGCGCAGCGTCACCGCCGCCAGGACCGCCGCCCCGGCGAGTACCGCCGCGCCCGCGATCGCCGCGCCCTGCATGCCCTGGGTGAACGCCTCCCGGGCCGCCGTCGCCAGGGCGTCCCCCGCCCGTCCCGGCAGCCGTTCGGCGGCGGCCAGCGCGCCGCCCAGCGTCTCGCGGGCCTCGGCGGGCGCGGAGTCCGGCATCCGGTGGCGGTAGACGGCCGTGCCGATGGAACCGAGGGCCGCCATGCCGAGCGCGCCGCCGAACTCCGCGCCGGTCTCCATCAGGGAGGACGCGGAGCCCGCCCGCTCCACCGGAGCGGCGCCCAGGGCGAGGTCCATGATCTGGGACACCACCATGGTGACTCCCGAGGCCAGCACCCCGCAGGCCGCCAGCACCAGCGCCGGCGAGTCCGGGCCGGCGAACGCCAGCAGCCCGAAGCCGCCCGCGGCCCAGACGAAACCCGCCGTCACCACATGGGCGCGGTGCACGCCCCTGTGCACCAGCGCGGTCGCGGCCGGCGCCGCGAAGCCGATCGGCACCGAGGGCACCAGCGCCCACAGGGCGGCTTCCATCGCGCTCATGCCCAGCACCGACTGCAGGTACTGGGTGGTGAAGAACGCCGACCCCATCATCGCGAACATGGTGACGAGGTTGAGGGCGACGGCCACGCCGAAGCCGCCGCCCCGGAACAGCGCGGGGGAGATCATCGGTGACGCGGCCGTGCGCTGCCGGCGCACGAACAGGGCCGCGAAGAGCAGACCCGCGATGACCGACACGACGTACCGGAGGTGCCAGCCGTCGGAGGAGATCTCCTTCAGGCCGTAGACGACCGGGAGCACCGCGGCCATCGACAGCGGGATGCCGATCCAGTCGAGGCGGCCCGGGGCGGGGTCCTTCGACTCGGGCAGCAGGACGGGGCCGAGGACCAGCAGCAAGGCCATCGCCGGCAGGTTGACCAGGAAGACCGAGCCCCACCAGAAGAACTCCACCAGCACGCCGCTGAGCACCGAGCCGAGCGCCACGCCCGCCGTCATCACGCCGGACCAGACGGCGATGGCCTGCGCCCGTTGGCGGGAGTCGGCGAACAGCGAGCGGACCAGGGCCAGGGTCGAGGGCATCAGGGTGGCGCCGCCGACGCCGAGCAGCGCGCGGGCCGCGATGAGCATCTCGGCGCTTCGCGCGTAGGCCGCCGCCAGGGACGCGGCGCCGAAGGCGGTGGCGCCGATCAGCAGCAGCCTGCGGCGGCCGATGCGGTCGCCCACCGAGCCCATCGTCATCAGCAGGCCGGCCACGGCGAAGGCGTAGATGTCGAAGATCCACAGCTGTTGGGTGCCGGTGGGTCCGAGGTCGGCGCTGATCGCGGGGACGGCGAAGTAGAGGACGGAGACGTCCATCGAGACCAGGAGCAGCGGAAGCATCAGCACGGCGAGCGCGGTCCATTCGCGGCGCCCGGCGCGGTGCGGGTTCGTCGTCATGCCGGTGACTGTACGCACGTCTTATACGGCTGTCTAGAACGGCTGTATAAGACGCTTGTATGTGCCGCGGGGTAGGGTGGCGCCATGGGACACCGCGAGGATCTGCTCGAAGGCGCCAAGCGCTGCCTGCTCGCCAAGGGGTTCGCGCGTACGACGGCCCGCGACATCGTCAAGGAGTCGGGGACCAACCTGGCGTCGATCGGCTACCACTACGGGTCGAAGGACGCGCTGCTGGCGCAGGCGTACGTGGAGCTGGTGGAGGAGCTGTCCGTCGCCTTCGACGGCGAGGTGCGGGGGGCGCCCGGTTCGCTGGAGCGGTTCGCCGGGATCTGGTCGAACATCATCGCCACCATGCGGGAGCCGGGCTCGCTGTGGCGGCTCAGCATGGAGATCGTGAGCATGGGCGACCAGCTGCCCGAGGTGCGCGACCACCTCGCGCGGGCCCAGCGGGAAGGGGCGCGCGGGTTCGTCGAACTGTTCACGGGCGTGCCCGAGGCCGAGGCGCCGGACGAGGTCGTCGACACCCTCGGCGCCTTCTACACCACCCTGATGATGGGCGTCATGGCCCAGTGGATCTTCGACCCGAGGACCGCGCCCGAGGCCGGTCAGCTCACCGAAGGGCTGCGTCAGGTGATCGAGGCCGCCACTCGGACGTGACGCGTCCCTCGCGCAGTTCGACCACGCGGTCCGCGAAGTGCCGCACGACCGCGCGGTCGTGGCAGATGAACAGGTAGCCGAGGCCCAGCTCGTCCTGGAGGTCGGCGAGCAGGTTCAGCACGCCGGCCCGGACCGACGCGTCCAGCGCCGACACCGGTTCGTCCAGGACCAGCAGCCGCGGCTCACAGGCCAGGGCGCGGGCGATGCCGGCCCGCTGGCACTGGCCGCCGGACAGCTCGTGCGGGCGCCGGTCGCCGTACGCCGGGTCCAGGCCGACGCGTTCGAGGAGTTCCGCGACGCGGGCGGGGCCGTCGTCGGCGTTCCAGCGGCCCCGCACCTTCAGCGGTTCCGCCACGGCGTCCCGGATGCGGTGGCGGGGGCTCAGGGAGCCGTAGGGGTCCTGGAGGACGGGCTGCATACGGGGGCGCAGGGGGCGCAGTTCGCGTTCCGTCAGGCCGGTCAGCTCGCGCCCCTCGAAGCGGACCTCGCCGCCGTCGGGGCGGCGCAGCAGGAGCACCGCCAGCGCGGTGGAGGACTTCCCGCAGCCGGAGGGGCCGTCGAGGGCGAGGGTCTCGCCGGCCTCCAGCGCGAAGGAGACGTGGTCGACGGCCGTCACCGGGCCGTAGCGGACCACCAGGTCACGGACGTCCAGCAGCGGCTCGGTCACAGGAACTCCCGGATCGGGTCGGGGACGTCGGCCGCCCGGTGGCAGGCGACCAGCCGTCCGTCCAGCGGCTGCGGCTCCGGTTCACGCGTCCGGCAGGGATCCGCGGCCAGCGGGCAGCGCGGGGCGAAGGCGCAGCCGGCGCCGAGGGCGCCCGGTGCGGGCGGGGAACCCGGGAGCGCCGGGAGGCGGCGGCGGGGCGGGCCGTCCGGCCGGGGGAGCGAGGCCAGCAGGCCCGCGGTGTAGGGGGCGCGGGGGCGGGCCAGCACCTGGCCGGCGGGGCCGGCCTCGGCCGCCCGGCCGGCGTACACGACCAGCACGCGGTCGGCGTGGCGCCGGACGGCGTCCAGGTCGTGCGTGACGAGGACCAGCGCGGCGCCGACCGCCTCCCGCTGCTCGGCGAGCACCCGCAGCACCTGCTCGCGGCGCTCCTCGTCCAGGGCGGTGGTCGGTTCGTCGGCGACGACGACGTCCGGCTCGTTGACCGTCGCCATGGCGATCACCGCGCGCTGCCGCATGCCGCCGGAGTACTCGTGCGGGTACGCCCGCGCCCGGCGGGCGGCGTCCGGGATGCCGACGCGCTCCAGCGCCGCCACCGCCCGCGCCGCCGCCTCGCGCCGGGACACGCGGCGCACCGACCGCACCGCGGCGGCGATCTGGTCGCCGACCGGGTGGACGGGGGAGAGGGCGGACAGGGCGTCCTGCGGCACCAGGCTGATCCGGCGCCCGCGCCCGGCCGCGAGATCGGCGGAACCGTGCAGCAGGACCGTGCCGCCGACCGCCGCGCCGCGCGGCACCATCCCGAGCAGCGCCCGCGCGGTGAGCGACTTGCCGGCGCCGGACTCCCCGACGATGCCGAACGCTTCGCCGGGGCGGACGTCGAAGGAGAGCCCGCGGACGACTTCGACGCCGTCGAAGGAGACGCGGAGGTCCCGCACGGACAGGAGGGGGGCGGGCGCCTCGGGATCCTCGCCGGGAAAGGGCGCGGGACGCGGCTCGTGGGCCGGGGCGTCAGGCTTCACCGGCGGGCTCCTTCCGGGCCGGGGCGGGTACGGGGCCGGCGCCCGGCCGGGCGCCGGGCGCGGCCGGGGACGGCGGCGGGCAGGGTCCGCCGGCCGCAGCGGGGCGTGCCGGGGAGCGCACCGGGCGTCGGCCGGCCGCTCCCGAGGTGCGGCCGGGGCGGGTGAGCGACGACGCCGAGACCGCGAGGCCAGCCAGGAGGGCCAGGGCGACGGCGGGGGCGAGGGCGGCCCAGGGGGCGCGTTCCACGTAGGCGCGGGACTCGTCGAGGAGCAGGCCCCACTCGGGCGCGGGCGGCTGCGCGCCCAGGCCCAGGAAGCCGAGGGAGGCCAGGGCGAGGGCGATGCCGGGCAGCCGCAGCAGGGCGTGCCGGGCGACCGGCGCGGCCACCGACGGCAGGACGTGCCGGGTCAGGATCCAGGCCGGCGACGCGCCGATGGCCCGCTGCGCGGTGAGGAACGCCGACGCCCGCACCTCCTGCACCAGCGCCGCCGCGTGCGCGGCCAGGGGCGGCCAGGAGATCAGAGCGACGGCGAGGGCGGCCCCGCCGGTGCCGGGCCCGGCCGCCGCGGCGACCAGAATGCCGACGATCACCGGCGGCAGGGCGTTGGCGATGTCCGCCGCGCCCGCCGCGAACCCCGGCAGGAAACCCAGGGCCAGTCCGGCCAGCAGGCTCAGCAGGCAGACCGCCGCCGCCGTGCCGACCGTCGAGGCGGCCCCGTGTCCGAGCCGCGCCAGCACGTCCCGCCCGAGTCCGTCGGTGCCCAGCGGGTACGCCCAGGAGGGCGCCGCCAGCCGGGCGGTGGTGTCGACGGCGTACGGGTCGCGCAGCAGACCCCAGCCGACCGCGGCCAGCAGCACGGCGGCGAGGACCACCGGCACCGCCGGGTGCGCGCGCACCGGCCGGGCCGGGGGCAGCGCGAGCCCGGCGTCGCGCAGGGCCGGCCCCAGCAGCCGGCGCCGTACCAGCGCGGCCAGCGCGCCGGTGACCAGACCGAGGACGAGCAGGGCCAGGACGGCGCCCTGGAGCAGCGGCAGGTCCTGCGACTTGGCCGCCCCCAGCGCCGTCCGCCCGATGCCGGGCACCGCGAACACCGTCTCCACCGCGACCGCGCCGCCCGCCAGCCCCACGGCGACCATGCCGGACTGCGGGACCAGCGGCGGCAGTACGCGGCGCAGCGCGGCGGCCGCGATCCGGGCCCGGCTCACCCCCGCGCCCCGCCACAGCTCCACCCACCGCTCGCCGAGCACGGCGGGCAGCGCGTCCGCGACCAGGCGGCCGAGCAGCCCGCCCGCGGGGACGCCGAGGGCGACGGCGGGCAGCACCATGTGCTCCGGCCCCCGCCAGCCGGACGTCGGCAGCCACCCCAGCCACACCCCGCACACCAGCAGCGCGACCGTGGCCAGCAGGAACTCCGGCACGGCGGCCAGCATGGCGGCGAACGCCCCGCCCGAGGCGCGCCCCCGCACCAGGACGGGCGCCACCAGCGCGCAGGCCAGCAGCACCGCCACGGCGAGCGAGGCGCCCATCAGGGCCAGCGAGACCTGCAGCCCGGACACCACCGACGGCAGCACCTCGGCCCCCGACACCCAGGACGTGCCGAGATCGCCGCGCGCCGTACCGCCGGCCCACCTCCCCAGCAGGGCGAGGGGCCCGGCGTCCAGCCCGAGGTCCCGCCGTACGGCGTCCAGGGCCTCCCGCGTCGGCTCCTGCTCGGCGGAGCGGGCCCGCAGCACGGTCAGCGCCGGGTCCCGGCCGGAGAGCCAGGGCAGCAGGCCGACGGCGGCCAGGACGGCGGCGAGTGCGAGGGCGCGGGTCGACCCCGCCGCGGTGGGCCTCACCTGAGGTGGGTGGCCGCCGTGACGAGCTCCCGCTCGCGCGGGTCGTGGGCGGCGCCGACCACGTCGGCGGCGTCGCCCTGGATCACCCGCTCGTGGAGCATCGGCACCGCCGCGTCGGTGGCCAGCACGGCGGCTTCGGCGGCGACGACCGCCGCGCGGCGGTCGTCGCCGGTCGGCGTCTCACCGGCCTTGCGCAGCGCCTTGTCCACCGACGCGTCGGCGAGCTGGGAGATGTTGAAGGAGCCGTCGGAGGCGAAGTCGCTGTAGAGGTAGGCGGCCGGGTCGCCGGAGTCCAGGACGGTGGCCCGGGACAGGAGGAACGCGTCGAACTCGCCGGCCAGCGCGTCGGACTCGATGGCGGCGTACTCGCGGACGTCCAGCTTCACCCGGAACCCGGCCTTCTGGAGCTGCTGTTGCAGTGCGGCGGCCACCTCGGGCAGCTCGGCCCGGTCGGTGAAGGTGCCGAGGGTGATGGTCCGGCCGGCGGGGCGGCCCGCCTTCGCGCGGGACACCGGCTCGCGCAGCTCGGCCGCCCAGGGGAGCGCCGGGCCGAGCAGCCCCTCGGCCACGTCGGCGCGTCCCTCGTACACCCCCTTCACGATCGACTCCGCGTCGATCGCCTCCCGGGCCGCCGCCCGCAGCGCGGGATCCCGGAAGGCGCCCTTCGCGGTGTTCAGGTAGAGGGTGTTGGTGCGCGGCATCGGCACCTCGGTGATCAGGTCCTCGTCGAGCAGCGCCGCCTGCGACACCGGCACCGCCTCGACGATGTCGGCCTCGCCGCTGCGCAGGGCGGCGGCGCGGGCGGTGCCGTCCGGCACGAACGTCACGTCGATGCCGGGGGCCTCGGCCCGGCCGCCCCAGTAGTCGTCGTAGCGGTCGAGGGAGGCGGAGGAGGTGCCGTCGACCTCGGTCAGCTCGAAGGGGCCGGTGCCCGCGCCGACCGGGTCCACCGTCTTCCCCCGGTACGCCTTCGCCGCGAGGATCGACAGCTGGGGGGAGCTGAGCCGCTGCGGGACGAGGGGGTCCTCGACGGCGGTGGTGACGACGACCCGGTTCCCGTCGGCCCGCGCGGTCAGCTCCACGCCGTCGAGGATGCGGGGCTTGGGGGAGGCGGTGGCGGCCCTGGTGAGGGAGCGCACCACGGCCTCGGCGGTGAGCTTCGAGCCGTCGTGGAAGGTGACGCCGTCGCGGATCGTGAACGTCCAGCTGCGGCCGGACCGGGTCCACCCGGTGGCGAGGGCGGGCCGGGCGTCGCCCTGCGCGTCCAGCTTCACCAGCGTCTCCGCCGTCGACCAGCGGGAGAGTTTGAAGGCGTCGTCGGAGAGCGGGGACAGGCCCGAGCGCGGGGGCTGCATCATCGCGACGCGGATCCGCCCGCCCTCGGCGCCGGCGTCACCGGAACCCGTCGCGGAGAAGCATCCGGTGAGCAGCGCGAGAGCCGCGGCGGACGCGGGCAGGCGGAGGAAGCGGACGGGGACGCGCACGGGACACTCCGGGTAAAGGGCTGGTCAATGGTTGAGCGCGCGATGACCGTAGCACGATGACAATCGTTTTCAGAAGTTGGTGTCGATCACGCGGGGCGGGGGCCGCCCGTCACAGCCGCGCCGCCTTGAGCGCCATGTGCAGCAGCAGCCGGTCCTCGCCGTCGTCCAGGTCCAGGCCGGTGAGCTGCTCGACGCGGGAGAGGCGGTAGTAGAGGGTCTGGCGGTGGATGCCGAGCGCGGCGGCCGTACGGGCGGCCTGGCCCGCGCAGTCGAGGTAGGCCTCGGCGGTGCGGGCCAGCTCGCGGTGGGCGGGGGTCAGCAGGGCCCCCGCGGCCGGATCGCGGGCGGCGCCCGGCGGCAGCGCGGTGAGCAGGCGGTACGGACCGATCGACGCCCACTCGGCGACCGGGCCGAGCCGGGGCTCGGCCAGGGCCGCGCGCGCCGCCGCCGACGCCTCCCGCCAGGCCGCGCCCAGCTCCGCGAGCCCGGCGCGCGGGGCGGCGATCCCGGCGGCCGGGCCGGCGGTGCGGGGGGCGAGGGGGCCGGCGCCCGCCGCGCGGGGCTCGGCGCCCGCGCCCGCTTGCGCCCTCCCGCCGCGCGCCCGCTCCAGCAGCCGCGCGGCCGCCGTCGTGGCCGGGGTCAGGACGTCCGCCGAACGCAGCCGCAGCAGCAGGGCCAGACACCGGCCGGTCCCCCCCGCCGCTCCCGAGGCGTGGGACGGACCCCCGTCCCACGGCACCGTGCACAGCACCGTCGCCCCCGGCACGGTCCGCGCCGAAGGCACGTCGTCGGGGTCGGCCGACGGCCACGGGGCCACGCACACCACCGTGTGCAGGGCGTCCGCGCGCGGGCCGAGGGCGGTGCGCAGCTCGGCGACCGCCATGTCGCGCTGCCAGTCGTGCTCGGCGCTCAGCGCCGTCCGCAGCTCCCGGCCCAGATCCGCGTCGTGCTGCGCCTCGTCCGCGAGCAGCGCGCCGATCCGGGCCGTCACCGACATGGCCGCCGTCAGCTGCCGCTCGTCCGGGCCCGGATCGCCGTCCAGCAGCCAGACGTACCCGAGGACGACTCCCCGGTGGCGCACCGGCAGACAGATGCGGCCCCGGTACACCCCCGCCTGGGGGGACGGCGGGATCCGGACCGGGCCCGTCGCGCGGGTGATGCCGAACCCCTCGAACCAGGCGCGGACCGCGGCCGTCGAGCGGCGGGTCAGGATCGAGCGGGTGCGGACCGGGTCCAGGGCGGACGGGTCGAGGTCGCCCTCGTCGTCGTACGTGCCGAAGGCGATCAGCTCGAAGTCGCGGTTCTCCAGGGTCGCCGGGGCCCCGAGGAGTTCCGAGAGCTCGTCGACCAGATCCTGGTAATCGCGCCTGTGATCCGCCGCCACCCGGGCATTCTGCCGCATTCCAGCGCGGTCTTCATACATCTGTCTGAGATCTGCGGCACGGATGCGTGACAGCTGTCGATGGCCCGCGAACCGAGGGATCCTTAGGTTTCACGGTGGTTCCCCGTGCCGTACCCGGATCGTCGGGTTCCGGCCTTCTACCGCCTGTGCTCTGGAGGTGCCCCGTGCTGGGTCCCGTGATTCTCGCCGCGTCGCGCAGCGACCGGATGCGACGCCTGATCTCGGCGGCCCCGGTGACCAAGCAGGTCGTCGACCGGTTCATCCCCGGCGAGGACGTCGACGAGATCGTCCCGGTCGTCCGGGAACTCGCCGGCCGGGGCCTGGAGCTGACCATGGACGTCGTCGGCGAGGACATCACCACCCCCGAGCAGGCCGCCGCCGCCCGGGACGCCTACCTGGAGCTGATCGACCGGCTGAAGCCGCTGGAGCTGGGCACCCGGGCGGAGATGTCCGTCAAGCTGTCGATGTTCGGGCAGGCGCTGGCGGGCGGGCACGAGCTGGCGCTGGCCAACGTCCGCCCCGTCGTCGAGGCCGCCGCCGGGATCGGCACCACGGTCACGCTGGACGCGGAGGACCACACCACCCTCGACTCGATGTTCGCCATCCACGAGGAGCTGCGGAAGGACTTCCCGCAGACCGGCTGCGTCATCCAGGCCTACCTCTTCCGCACCGAGGCCGACGCCCGCCGCCTCGCCGCGAGCGGCAGCCGCGTGCGGCTGGTGAAGGGCGCGTACAAGGAGCCCGCGTCCGTCGCCCTCCAGGACAAGCACGAGATCGACAAGGCCTACGTCCGCATCCTGAAGGTCCTGATGGAGGGCGAGGGCTACCCGATGATCGGGTCCCACGACCCGCGCCTGATCGCCATCGCCCAGGAGCTGGCCCGGCGCGCCGGGCGCAAGACGGACGAGTACGAGTTCCAGATGCTGTACGGGATCAGGAGCGACGAGCAGCTGCGGCTCGCCGCCGAAGGCCACCGCGTGCGCGTCTACACCGCCTACGGCACCGACTGGTACGGCTACTTCATGCGGCGCCTCGCGGAGAAGCCGGCCAACCTGCGCTTCTTCGCCCGCAGCATGATCACCAAGGGCTGAGACCACCACCGCTCAGTAAGGAGTACGGAACACATGGACGCTGTGACCCAGGTCCCCACCCCCGTCAACGAGCCGGTGCACGGCTACGCCCCCGGCTCACCCGAGCGCGCCCGGCTGGAGGCCAGGCTCAAGGAACTGGCCGACAACCCGGTCGACCTGCCCTGCACCATCGGCGGCGTCAAGCGCATGGGCGGCGGCGAGCGCTTCGACGTGGTCCAGCCGCACAACCACAAGGCCGTGCTCGGCACCTACGCCAACGCCACCCGGCAGGACGCCCAGGACGCCATCGACGCGGCCCTGGCCGCCGCGCCGGCCTGGCGCGCGCTGTCCTTCGACGACCGCGCGGCGATCTTCCTGCGCGCCGCCGAGCTGCTGTCCGGCCCGTGGCGCGAGACGCTGGCCGCCTCCACCATGCTCGGCCAGTCCAAGACCGCCCAGCAGGCCGAGATCGACACGCCCTGCGAGCTGGTCGACTTCTGGCGGTTCAACGTCCACTACGCCCGGCAGATCCTCGCCGAGCAGCCCCCGGCCAACTCCCCGGGCGTGTGGAACCGCCTCGACCACCGCCCGCTGGAGGGCTTCGTCTACGCGATCACGCCCTTCAACTTCACGGCGATCGCGGGCAACCTGCCCACCGCGCCCGCGCTGATGGGCAACGTGGTCGTGTGGAAGCCGTCCCCGACCCAGACCCACGCCGCCGTGCTGCTCATGCGGCTGCTGGAGGAGGCGGGCCTGCCCAAGGGCGTCATCAACCTCCTCACCGGCGACGGCATCGAGGTCTCCGAGGTCGCCCTGAACCACCGCGACCTGGCCGGCATCCACTTCACCGGCTCCACCAAGACCTTCCAGTACCTGTGGAAGACGGTCGGCGCCAACATCGAGAAGTACCGCTCCTACCCGCGCCTGGTCGGCGAGACCGGCGGCAAGGACTTCGTCGTCGCCCACCCGTCGGCCGACCGCGCGGTGCTGAAGACGGCGCTGACCCGCGGCGCCTTCGAGTACCAGGGCCAGAAGTGCTCCGCCACCTCGCGGGCGTACATCCCGGCGTCCATCTGGAACGACGGCTTCAAGGAGGAGTTCGCCGCCGAGGTCGACGGCATCAGGATGGGTGACGTCACCGACCTGTCCAACTTCATCGGCGCCGTCATCGACGAGCGCGCCTTCGCCAAGAACAAGGCCGCCATCGACCGCGCCGAGCAGGACCCGGCCTGCACGATCGTCGCGGGCGGCACCTGTGACGACTCGGTCGGCTGGTTCGTCCGCCCGACCGTCATCGAGTGCACCGACCCGGAGAACGAGGTGTTCCGCACCGAGTACTTCGGCCCGATCCTCGCGGTGTACGTCTACGAGGACGACCGGTACGACGAGATGCTGACGCAGATGGAGTCGGTCTCCGACTACGCCCTGACCGGTTCGGTCATCGCGCGCGACCGCGCGGCCGCCGCCCGCACGGCGGAGAAGCTGCGCTACGCGGCCGGCAACTTCTACATCAACGACAAGTCGACCGGCGCCGTGGTCGGCCAGCAGCCCTTCGGCGGCGGCCGCGCCTCCGGCACCAACGACAAGGCCGGCGCCCCGCAGAACCTGATGCGCTGGACCCTGACCCGGGCCATCAAGGAGACCCTGGTCCCGCCGACCGACTACACCTACCCGCACATGGGCTGATCCCCGCGCGGCGCACGACGGGCCAGGTCGCCGACCTGGCCCGTCGGCGTGTCCGCCGCCCGGCCCGCGGGGGGCCGGGGACCGCGCCGTCTCAGATAGTAGGAAGCCCTAGTAATTGTGGAGACACGGGCGCCGCCGTCGCTTAGCTTTGTAGGAGCCGAACGTCTCGCTCGACCCAGCGAAGGGCGATCGTGAGCCGGGCCCCGTGCAGGCAACCCCTGCGGCACCGCTGCTCCCGCCCCATCCGGCGTCTCGAAACATCCCCGTTCCGCACGTCCCGTGCGCCGAAGGAGCCGATGTCCCATGGCCGAGACGACCGTCCGTCGCCGAGTCCGCCACGTCTCCCGGACGAGCGAGTCCGACCGCAAGAACGCCGCCGCCGCCCTGCAGCGCGCCCTCGACCGCCGCGACAACGGCGGCGACGCCTCCCACGCCTGCTGGGCCGTGGGGGACGGCCGCTGAGCCGTCACCGGACCGCACCGACCGGGAGCCGCACCCGATGAGGTGCGGCGCGGTCTCACCGGCCGCGCCGCACCTCGAAACGGTCGATCCGCTCGCCGCTCGGTGTCAGCGCCGACACCGTCAGCCGCGGCGCCGCACCGGCCCGGGCCTCCACCGAGAGGAACGAGAAGCCCCGGTAGCGCACCCGCGACCACTCCACCGTCTCCGCCCTGGCCAGCCGCGACCTGGTCCAGTGGAAGGTCGCGACGGACTCGCGCTCCCTCTCGTGCCCCTCGTAGCTCTCCGGCACGCCCGCCGGGAAGCCGTACAGGTCCTTGCCGCCCCCGCCCGCGGTGACGTACACGATCCCGTCCCGCGTCGGGTCCGTCGACGCGCCGACCGGCACCGGGCGGCCGACCTCGCCGTCCTTGATCGCGTCGGTCCGCTCGTACACGTGGTTGTGCCCGTTGATCACCAGGTCCACCTGGTGCCGGGCGAACAGCGGCAGCCACTCGGCGCGCACCCCGCCGTCGGAGGCGTGCGAGGAGGTCGAGTAGGCGCAGTGGTGGAAGAAGACGACGACGAAGTCGACCCCCTCGGCCGCCCGCAGCTCACCGAGCCTGGCGTCCAGCCACTTCGTCTGCCGGCCGTCGCTGTAGCCGAGGTTGGCGGGGATCTCGTACGACACGTCGTTCGCGTCCAGCGCCACGATGCCGACGTTGCCGTAGGTGAACGTGTACACGCCCGGCGCCCGGCGCGGGTCGAAGCCGTTGTCCGGCAGGGAGAAGCGGGCGAGCTGGCCGCCGTAGCCGTCCGGCGAGTACCAGGCCTCCATGTCGTGGTTGCCGGTGGTCACCATCCACGGCACCGACCTCGCCACCGGCTCGGTCTGCTTCAGGAAGCGGTCCCAGTGCGTGGCGTCGAACACGTCCGACTCCTTGCCCCGCCCGGTCGGGTTCGCGTAGCAGATGTCGCCCGCGTGCAGATGGAACGCGGGGTCCTGCCGCAGCAGCACGGAGTTGTTGGCGGCCGCGTCCTCGCCGACGCCCTGGTCGCCGAAGGCGGTGAAGACGAACCGCTCCGGGCGCGCCGGCGCGGTGCGGAAGGAGGCGATCGCCGACCGGTGCTCCGGGGCGGCCGGGTCGAAGCCCTCGTGGCCGACGCCGTAGTAGTACGTCGTGCCGGGGCGCAGGCCGTCCAGCGCCGCGTGCACGTAGAACTGCTCGACCGCCGGGCGCACCCCCCGCAGCCCCGGTGTGTGCAGGTCGCGCAGTTCCGCCCCGACCCTGTGCCCGAGGTCGTCGGGCCGCAGTCCCACCCGCACGTAGGGCCCGCGCACCGCGAGCGGCACCTGCCAGGAGATCCGCATCTGCGTCCGCGGGTCGGCGCCGAAGGCCAGGTGGCGGCCGAACGGCGGCACGTACGAGCCGGGGACCTTCGCGGCGGACGGCGACGGACCCGTGGCCGCCGCCCCCGGCCGCCCCGGCCCGGAGCAGCCGGTCAGCAGTCCGCCCGCCGCCGCGCCCGCCGTCACCAGCGCGCGGCGCCGGGACAGCCGGGCCCGCAGGTACGCGTACTGCTCCGCCATGCTCATCCGGCGCGCGAGCTCGGGCGGGATGCCGAAGTCGGGGATCTCCATAGGGGGGAACTTCCCAGCGAAGGCCGACGCCCGCCCCACGCACAGGTGAACGGCGGTCGACGCGCGGACGCCGTCCCCCGCCCGGGTGTCCGTATCGCGGACGGTCCGTGTCATCCCCTGGGACGAGGAGTAGGGTGCCCGCATGTCTCGCAGCATCAATCTCGCAGTGATCCCCGGTGACGGCATCGGCCAGGAGGTCGTGACCGAAGGCCTGAAGGTCCTCTCCGCCGTCCTCGCGCAGGATGTGAAGCTGGAGACGAAGGAGTACGACTTCGGCGCCCGGCGCTACCACGCCACCGGCGAGACCCTCACCGACGCCGACCTCGACGCCCTCAAGCAGCACGACGCCATCCTGCTCGGCGCGATCGGCGACCCGTCCGTGCCGTCCGGCGTCCTGGAGCGCGGCTTCCTGCTCAAGCTCCGCTTCGCCTTCGACCACCACGTCAACCTGCGGCCGAGCAAGCTGCTCCCGGGCGTGGCCACCCCGCTGGCGGGACAGCCCGAGATCGACTTCGTCGTGGTCCGCGAGGGCACCGAGGGCCCGTACACCGGCAACGGCGGCACCATCCGCAAGGGCACGCCGCACGAGGTCGCCACCGAGGTCTCCGTCAACACGGCCTACGGCGTCGAGCGCGTGGTCCGCGACGCCTTCGCCCGCGCCCAGGCACGCCCCCGCAAGAAGCTCACGCTGGTCCACAAGAACAACGTGCTGACCTTCGCGGGCCACCTGTGGACGAGCGTCTTCGACAAGGTGGCCCAGGAGTACCCCGAGGTCACCACCGAGTACATCCACGTCGACGCGGCCACCATCTACCTGGTCACCCAGCCCGAGCGGTTCGACGTGATCGTCACCGACAACCTCTTCGGCGACATCATCACCGACCTCGCCGCGGCCGTCTCCGGCGGCATCGGCGTCGCGGCCTCCGGCAACATCAACCCGAGCCGCGAGTTCCCGTCCATGTTCGAGCCGGTCCACGGCTCGGCCCCGGACATCGCCGGCCAGGGCAAGGCCGACCCCACCGCCACGGTCCTGTCCGTCGCCCTGCTGCTGCGCCACCTCGGCCACGAGGCCGAGGCGGCCCGGATCGAGGAGGCGGTCGCCGCCGACCTCGGGGAGCGGGCCGGGAAGCCCGCCCGCAGCACCTCGGAGATCGGCGACGCGCTCGCCGTACGAGTAGCCGGCTGACCCGCCGCGCTTCTCGAAGTCTGCCGAAGGGCTTTCGAAGCCGCCGGGTCCGCACGACGCCCGGCGGCTTCCCCATGCCTGCGCCGGGTGCCACCATCGATCCCTGGGCCGCCCGCACGCCGATGTGTTCCGTGGACGCCGCTTGCGATAATCGGACACGGAGCCGCGGAATGAGGGAATGCTCGGACGTCCTAACACTGGCCACTGGCAGTACAGGCGTGAGCGCGGCCCGTCACTACAACCGGTGAAGGACAGCTACCCATGACGACGCCCACGATCGAGCTCAAGCCCTCCGCCAGCCCGCTCTCCGCCGCCGAGCGCGAGGCGATCCTGGCCGACCCCGGCTTCGGCCGCCACTTCACCGACCACATGGTGACGATCAAGTGGACGGAGGGGCGCGGCTGGCACGACGGCCAGCTCGTCCCGTACGCGCCGCTCTCCCTGGATCCCGCCACCATGGTCCTGCACTACGCGCAGGAGATCTTCGAGGGGCTGAAGGCCTACCGCCGGCCCGACGGCTCCGTCGCCACCTTCCGCCCGGAGATGAACGCCAGGCGCTTCCAGGCCTCCGCGCGCCGCCTGGCCATGCCCGAGCTGCCGGTCGAGACGTTCGTCGAGGCGTGCCACGCGCTGGTCAAGCAGGACAGCGCGTGGGTGCCGGCGCACGGCGGGGAGGAGTCCCTGTACCTGCGCCCGTTCATGATCGCGACCGAGGTGGGCCTCGGCGTCCGGCCCGCGAGCGAGTACCTGTTCCTGGTCATCGCCTCCCCGGCCGGCGCCTACTTCCCGGGCGGCGTCAAGCCGGTCTCCATCTGGGTCTCCGAGGACCGCGTCCGCGCGGTGCCGGGCGGCATGGGCGACGCCAAGACCGGCGGCAACTACGCCGCGTCCCTCCTCGCCCAGGCCGAGGCCGCCGCCAAGGGCTGCGACCAGGTCTGCTACCTCGACGCCGTCGAGCACAAGTGGGTCGAGGAACTCGGCGGCATGAACCTGTACTTCGTCTACGGCGACAGGATCGTCACGCCGTCGCTGACCGGCTCGATCCTGGAGGGCGTCACCCGCGACTCCCTGCTCACCGTCGCCCGCGACCTCGGCTACCAGGCGGAGGAGGGCCGCGTCTCCGTCGACCAGTGGCAGCGCGACTCCGAGAACGGCACCCTGACCGAGGTCTTCGCCTGCGGTACGGCCGCCGTGATCACCCCGGTCGGCACGGTCAAGCGGGCCGGCGCCGAGTGGCGGCAGTCGGGCGGCGAGCCGGGCGAGGTCACCCTCCGGCTCCGCCGGGCTCTCCTGGACATCCAGCGCGGCACGGCCGAGGACACGCACGGCTGGATGCACACGCTCGCCTGACGCCCGAGCGCACCCGCCGGGGCCGCCGCGGACTCGCCTCCGCGGCGGCCCCGACGCTTTCCCGGACTCCGACGCTTTTCGAGCGCCGCTCAAACAACTGTCGAATCGATCCCTCGCAGGCCTTCCACCGCAAGCATCGTGCATTTAGAGTGGCGATCTAAATCTGGAAGGTGAGGAGGTGCCCGCGCCATGAGGCTGACCCCCACGGAACGGGACCGGCTGCTGCTCTTCGGGGCCGCCGAACTGGCCCGCGCCCGCCGGGCCCGGGGCCTGCGGCTGAACGTGCCGGAGGCGACCGCGCTCGTCGCGGACACGGTCTGCGAGGCGGCCCGGGACGGCGCCCGGCTCGCCGAGGCGATCGAGCGCGCCCGCTCGGTGCTCGGCCCGGACGACGTGCTGCCGGGTGTCGCGGACGTGGTCACCGAGGTGCAGGTCGAGGCCGTCTTCGACGACGGCTCGCGGCTCGCGGTCGTCCCCGACCCGATCGGCGGCGGACTGCGGGACCGGGCGCCGGGCGCCCTGCTGCCGGGACCCGGGCACCGCGAACCGGAGGCGGCGGTGCGGCTGACGGTCACCAACACCGCGGCCGTGCCGGTCTCGGTCACCTCGCACTTCCACTTCTTCGAGGCCAACCCGCGGCTCGACTTCGACCGCGGGGCGGCCTACGGGACGCGGCTCGCGGTGCCCGCCGGATCGTCGGTGCGCTTCGGGCCGGGCGAGCGCGTCGAGGTCGGGCTGGTGCCGATCGGGGGCGACCGGGTCGCCATCGGGTTCGCCGGGCTCGTCGACGGGCCGCTGGACGCGCCGGGGGCGCGGGAGGAGGCCCTGCGCAGGGCCGCGGCGTGCGGATATCTGGGAGCGTGAGATGGACCCGTACGAGTACGCCTCGGTGCACGGCCCGCGGGCCGGCGACCGCCTCCGGCTCGGCGACTCCGGGCTGGTGATCCGGGTCGAGTCCGACTCCCAGCGGTACGGCGACGAGTTCCTGGCCGGCTTCGGCAAGACCGCGCGCGACGGGCTGCACCTGAAGGCGGCGGCCGTCCGGGAGACCTGCGACGTCGTGATCAGCAACGTCGTCGTGATCGACGCCGTGCAGGGCGTCCGGAAGGCGTCCGTCGGCATCCGGGAGGGCCGCATCCACGCGATCGGGCGGGCCGGGAACCCCGACACCCTCGACGGGGTCGACGTCGTGGTCGGCACCGGCACCTCGATCGTGTCCGGCGAGGGCCTCATCGCCACCGCCGGGGCCGTCGACACGCACGTCCACCTGCTGTCGCCGCGCGTCATGGAGGCCTCGCTGGCGTCCGGCGTGACCACGATCATCGGGCAGGAGTTCGGGCCGGTGTGGGGCGTCGGCGTCAACTCGCCCTGGGCGCTGCGGCACGCCTTCGGCGCGTTCGACGCCTGGCCGGTCAACATCGGCTTCCTGGCCCGGGGTTCGTCCTCGGACGAGGCTCCGCTGGTCGAGGCGCTGGCCGAGGGCGGCGCGTCCGGCTTCAAGGTGCACGAGGACATGGGCGCCCACGCCCGCGCCCTGGACACGGCGTTGCGGGTGGCCGAGGAGCACGACGTCCAGGTCGCCCTGCACAGCGACGGGCTGAACGAGTGCCTGTCCGTCGAGGACACCCTGCGCGTGCTGGAGGGCCGCACCGTCCACGCCTTCCACATCGAGGGCTGCGGCGGCGGACACGTGCCCGACGTGCTGAAGATGGCCGGCGTGCCGAACGTCATCGGCTCCTCGACCAACCCCACCCTGCCCTTCGGCCGGGACGCCGTCGCCGAGCACCACGGCATGATCGTCTCCGTCCACGGCCTCAAGCCCCACCTGCCGGGCGACGCCGCCCTGGCCCGCGACCGCATCCGCGCCGGCACCATGGGCGCCGAGGACGTGCTGCACGACCTGGGCGCCATCGGCATCACCTCCTCCGACGCGCAGGGCATGGGCCGCGCGGGCGAGACGGTCCGCCGCACCTTCGCGATGGCCGGGAAGATGAAGGCCGAGTTCGGCGCCCCCGAGGACCACGACAACGAGCGCGTCCTGCGCTACATCGCCAAGCTGACGATCAACCCCGCCCTCGCGCACGGCCTCGCGCACGAGGTCGGCTCCATCGAGGTCGGCAAGCTGGCCGACATCGTGCTGTGGCGGCCGGAGTTCTTCGGCGCCAAGCCGCAGCTCGTGCTCAAGTCCGGCTTCCCGGCGTACGGCGTGACCGGCGACCCGAACGCGGCCACCGACACCTGCCAGCCCCTGGTGCTCGGGCCGCAGTTCGGCGCGCACGGGGCCACCCCGGCCGACCTCTCGGTGGCCTTCGTCGCCCGCGCCGCCCTCGACCGGGGCGGCGACCGGCTGCCGACCCGCCGCCGCCGGGTCGCGGTGCGCGGCACGCGCGGCATCGGGCCGGCCGACCTGTGCCGGAACACCCGTACCGGCAGCGTCGACGTCGACCGGCGCACCGGCCTGGTCACCCTCGACGGCGACCCGGTCCGCTCCGGGCCCGCCGACTCGGTCTCCCTCAACCGCCTGTACTTCCTCTGACCCGCCAAGGACCCGCGACATGACCACACCCGCCGCCGACGGCTTCCGCATGCCCGCCGAGTGGGCCCCGCACGAGCGCACCTGGATGGCGTGGCCGGGACCCAACCCCACCTTCGGCGACGGCGAGGACCTGGCCGCCGCGCGCCGCGCCTGGGCGTCCGTCGCCCGCGCGGTCCGCCGCTTCGAACCGGTCACGGTGGTGTGCGGCCCCGGGCAGTCGGCGCAGGCCCGCGCCCTGCTGGGCGCGGGCGTCGAGACCGTCGAACGGGAGCTGGACGACGCCTGGATGCGCGACATCGGCCCCACGTTCCTCACCGACGGGCGGGAACTGGCCGCCGTGGACTGGACGTTCAACGGCTGGGGCGCCCAGGGATGGGCCCGCTGGGAGCGCGACGCGAGGGCCGCCGCGTGCGTCGCGGACCTCGCGGGAGCGCGCACCTACACCTCGGCGCTGGTCAACGAGGGCGGCGGGTTCCACGTCGACGGCGAGGGGACCGTCCTGCTGACCGAGACCGTGCAGCTCGGCCCCGAACGCAACCCCGGCTGGACGAAGGAGCGGGTGGAGGCGGAGATCCACGCCCACCTCGGCACCCGCAAGGCCGTCTGGCTGCCGCGCGGCCTGACCGCCGACTACCCCCCGCACGGGTACGGCACCCTCGGCCACGTCGACATCGTCGCCGCCTTCGCCCGCCCCGGCGTCGTCGTCGCCCACCACCAGCCCGACCCGGCCCACCCCGACCACGAGGTGACCCGGGAGGCCATCGGGATCCTGCGGGCGCAGACGGACGCGCGGGGCCGCCGCCTGGAGGTCGTCGAGGTGCCCGCCCCGACCGTCCTGGAGGCCGGCGGCCACTGGGCCGACTACTCGTACGTCAACCACTACCTCTGCAACGGCGGCGTCGTCCTGTGCGGCTTCGACGACCCGCGCGACGAGGTCGCGGCGGACCTCTTCCGCCGCCTCTTCCCCGGCCGGACGGTCACCCTGGTGGACGCCCGTACGATCTTTGCCGGTGGCGGAGGCATCCACTGCGTCACCCAGCAGCAGCCCAAGATCTAGGAGTCCGGATGGCCGGTGCGCGCCGCAACGCGCCGCCGCGCGAGCACGTCCTCGCCGCCGCCATGGAGATGATCGCCGAGCGCGGTCTGGAGCGGCTCACCATGGCGGCGCTCGGCCGCGAGGTCGGCATGAGCAGCGGCCACCTGCTGTACTACTTCCACTCCAAGGACGAACTGCTGCTGCAGACCCTGGAGTGGAGCGAGGGCCGCCTCGGCGCCGAGCGCGGTCGGCTGCTCACCCGGCCCGGGACCGCCCGCGAACGCCTCGACGCCTACGTCGGCCTGTACGTCCCCGACGGCCACCGCGACCCGCACTGGACGCTGTGGCTGGAGGTGTGGAACCGTTCGCAGAACGCCGGCGACGACGCCCGCGACCGGCAGGCCGCCATCGAGGGCGCCTGGCACCGCGACCTGGCCGCCCTGCTGGCGGAGGGCGTCTCGCGCGGCGAGTTCCGCCCCGTCGACCCCGACCGCTTCGCCGCCCGGCTGCGGGCCCTCCTGGACGGCTTCTCCCTCCACGTGGCGATCGGCCTGCGCGGCACGGACCGGGCGCGCGTCCTCGGCCACGTACGCGAGTTCCTGGCGGACGCCCTGTACGCGGACACCTGACCCGGAGTTCGCATACTGAGACGCACGGTGAGCACCGGGGCGGGTTGTGCCAGACTGCCACCGTGCTCTCGTTCGCCATCATTATTGGCAGCAGGCGCGCCGGTCCGCAGTGACCGCCACGTACGACCAGGTACGGGCGGCCACCGTCGTCCTCGACCCGCGCGCAGACCTCTCGCACCCGCGAGAGGTTTTTCGTTTTCCTGGCCCACCTGCAGCCGGGAGGAGAGCGCACGGGAGGATGGGGGGACGGTGGAACCGGTCATTCCGGTAGACCGAGATCCAGTACAGGAGCCTTCAGACCATGACGGAAACCAGCGAGCTCGACGACTCGTTCCACGTCTTCGACACCACCCTGCGCGACGGCGCCCAGCGTGAGGGCATCAACCTCACCGTGGCGGACAAGCTGGCCATCGCGCGGCACCTGGACGACTTCGGCGTGGGCTTCATCGAGGGCGGCTGGCCCGGCGCGAACCCGCGGGACACCGAGTTCTTCGCCCGCGCCCGGCAGGAGATCGACTTCCGGCACGCCCGGCTCGTGGCCTTCGGCTCCACCCGCCGCGCCGGCACCACCGCCGCCGAGGACCCGCAGGTCAAGGCGCTCCTGGAATCGGGCGCCCCGGTGATCACCCTGGTCGCCAAGGCGCACGACCGGCACGTCGAACTCGCCCTGCGCACCACTTTGGACGAGAACCTGGAGATGGTCCGCGACACGGTGTCCCACCTGCGCTCCCAGGGCCGCCGGGTGTTCGTCGACTGCGAGCACTTCTTCGACGGCTACCGCGCGAACCCCGAGTACGCCAAGGCCGTCGTACGGACCGCCGCCGAGGCCGGCGCGGACGTGGTCGTGCTGTGCGACACCAACGGCGGCATGCTCCCCGCGCAGATCCAGGCGGTCGTCGCCACCGTCCTCGCGGACACCGGCGCCCGGCTCGGCATCCACGCCCAGGACGACACCGGCTGCGCGGTCGCCAACACCCTCGCCGCCGTCGACGCGGGCGCGACCCATGTGCAGTGCACGGCCAACGGCTACGGCGAGCGCGTCGGCAACGCCAACCTCTTCCCGGTCGTCGCGGCCCTGGAGCTGAAGTACGGCAAGAAGGTCCTCCCGGAGGGCCGGCTGCGCGAGACGACCCGCATCTCGCACGCCATCGCCGAGGTGGTCAACCTCACCCCCTCCACCCACCAGCCCTACGTCGGCGTCTCCGCCTTCGCGCACAAGGCGGGCCTGCACGCCTCCGCGATCAAGGTCGACCCGGACCTGTACCAGCACATCGACCCCGAGCTGGTCGGCAACACCATGCGGATGCTGGTCTCCGACATGGCGGGCCGCGCCTCCGTCGAGCTCAAGGGCAAGGAGCTCGGCATCGACCTCGGCGGCGACCGCGAGCTGGTCGGCCGGGTCGTGGAGCGGGTCAAGGAGCGCGAGCTCAAGGGCTACACCTACGAGGCCGCCGACGCCTCCTTCGAGCTCCTGCTGCGCGCGGAGGTCGCGGGCGGGCCGCTGACGTACTTCCGGGTGGAGTCCTGGCGCGCGATCGTCGAGGACCGCCCCGACGGCACCCACGCCAACGAGGCCACCGTCAAACTGTGGGCCAAGGGCGAGCGCATCGTCGCGACGGCGGAGGGCAACGGCCCGGTCAACGCCCTGGACCGCGCCCTGCGCGTCGCGCTGGAGAAGATCTACCCGCAGCTCGCCAAGCTGGAGCTGGTCGACTACAAGGTCCGCATCCTGGAGGGCAAGCACGGCACCCAGTCCACGACCCGCGTCCTGATCTCCACCTCCGACGGGGCGGGGGAGTGGTCCACGGTGGGCGTCGCGGACAACGTGATCGCGGCCTCCTGGCAGGCCCTGGAGGACGCCTACACCTACGGGCTGCTGCGGGCGGGGGTGGAGCCGGCCGAGTAGGCCGGGCCCGTCGGGCTCACTGCAGCCTCCACTTCTGGTTGGCGGCGCCCGTGCAGCTCCAGATCTGCGCGCGGGCGCCGTTCGCCGCGGAGTTGTCCGTCACGTCCAGGCACTTGTCCGCGGCCGGGTTCACCACGTCGTTCGTCGCCGCGTCGTACGCCCAGGCCTGCGCGCCCGTGCCGTTGCATTCGTACAGCTGGACCTTCGCCCCGTCGGCCGTCGACCCGGAGGTGACGTCCAGGCACTTGCCGAGGGCGCGGATCGAGCCGTCCGCCTGCACGGTCCAGCGCTGGGCGGCCGAGCCGTTGCAGTCGTACAGCTGGACCGGGGTGCCGTCGGCGGCCGAGCCGCCCGCCACGTCCAGGCACTTGCCGGCGAGGCCGACGAAGGAGCCCGACCGGGCGCCGCCGCCCGACTGCGTGCCCGACCAGGTGAAGGTCGCCGACGTCCTGCCCGGCAGCGAGTAGGTGGCGTGCTGGTCGCCCCAGCCGATCGTCACCGTGCGCGCCGCGGCGGAGCCGTTGTACGCGATCAGCGCCTTGGAGCCGTCCGGGTTGCGCCAGGCCACGTTGGGCACCGTCGCCGAGGCCGTGGACGCGATCCGCTGGGCGCCCGGCCGGACGAACTTCGTCAGGTGGCCCATCGTGTAGTACTCGACGGTGTAGTCGACCTGCCCGTGCCGCGCGTCCCCGTTGTGCACGGTGATCAGCCCGCTGCAGGTGCCGCAGCCGCCGTTGTGCGGCCCCCGGTCCTGGTCCACCGCGAGGGACCACTTCGTCACCGACTTCGCCCAGTTGCGGGTGTAGTCGATGATGTTCATCATGTCCTCGCGCTGCTGGTCGGCGATCCAGGTGCCGCCGGAGTGCTCGGTGCCGAAGGCGTCCAGCTGCGGGTACCGGTCGTGCACGGCCGTCTGCTCGGTCACGTCGCCGCCGTAGCCGTGCCAGGCGATCCCCCCGAAGTTCGGGTGCGAGCGGATCGCCGCGTCGTCCACCGTCTGCGCCGCGTAGGCGTCGTAGGTGTCCCAGTTCCAGTCGTGCGCCAGCACCTTGGTGGAAAGGCCCGCCGCCCGCAGTCTGGGCAGCAGCTCGTTCTTGGTGAAGTAGGCGAGCCCGGAGGCGTTCCAGCTCATCGACGGGTAGCCCGCGCAGCACGTCGGCTCGTTCTGCGCGGTGACGTACGCGACGGGGATGCCCTGGTCCCGGTAGCCCTGCAGGTACTTGACGAAGTACGCGGCGTACGTGCCGTAGTGCTCCGCCTTCAGCCAGCCCCCGTTGAGCTGCCCGCTGTCCTTCATCCAGGCCGGCGCGGTCCACGGCGAGGCCATCACGGTCAGCGCCGGGTTGAGCTGCCGGGCCTGCCGGGTCAGCGGCACCACGTCCGCCAGGTCGTGCGCGAGGGAGAACTCCGACAGGTCGGGGTCGGTCTGCCCGGCCGGCACGTCGTCGTACGTGTAGCCGAAGCGGGCGAGGTCGGAGGCGCCCATCGGGTTGCGCAGGAACGACAGGCCGATGCCGTCCGCCGGCGAGAACAGCTTGCGCATGGTCTCGTCCCGGGTGGCCGGGGACAGCGCGCCGCTGCTGTTCATCAGCCAGGCCGCGGTGTCCGTGAAGGACGCGCCGCCGCCGGTGAAGGTCTGGTAGCGGGTGTTCTCGTCGACGGTGATGTTCTCGCCGCCGCCGGCGGCGCCGGCCTGGAAGGCGAACGGCGCCTGCCGCTGCAGGCCGCGCACGACATGGCGGCCGGCGGCGTCGTCGGTGGTGGTCAGCCAGGCGGTCACCGGTTCGCCGGCCGCGTGCGCCGGCGCCGTGCCCAGCGCGCTCAGCCCGGCGGTGGTCAGCAGCCCGGCGAGCAGCAGCCGTACCGCGTGCAGGGGTCTCCTCATGGAGCGCCGCCCTTCGGAGGGGGGTGGGGGGAAGGCGTGCGAGCCGTGAGTAAATGACGACTTCGCACACCCGTCAAGGGTCCGCGCGTTCATTGCTTGAACGAGCAACACCCCACGTCCGAACGGTTGTTGCTGCCGCACCGGTCCTGATGCGGACTCTTGACGACACACCGGAGGCCCAGTTGACTCACGCCGTGAGCTAAGTCGTGAGCGAATTACGAGAGTCAGCGAAGGACGTTCCATGCGAAGAACCGCCCTGCTCGCCTGCGCCACCCTCCTCGCCGGACTGCTCCCGCTGGCCTCGGCCCGCGCGGCCGTGGCCGACGACCCCGCCCCCGTCCCGGTCGACCGCTTCGAGGGCGAGGTGCCCTTCGCCGGCCCGCCCGCCGAGGGCCTGTTCACCTGGGGCTCCGACACCGACGACCCGCCCGCTCTCGCGCTGGCCGCCCGCGACGACGCCCCGGAGGGGGACAAGGTCCTCTCCGGCACCTACGACATCAGCGGCTACGGCGGCTTCAGCCACGAGTTCGCCTCCGCCGAGCCGCCCCGCGACTGGTCCGCCCACCGGGGCGTCCGCTTCTGGTGGCACGGCGAGAACAACGGCAGGAAGATCGCCTTCGAGATCAAGGACGGCGGCGCCGACGGCGGGTCGTCCGAGCTGTGGACCACCTCCTTCACCGACGACTTCACCGGCTGGAAGCGGATCGAGCTCCCCTTCACCGACTTCGCCTACCGCACGGACCACCAGCCCGTCGGCGGCATCGACCACGTCCTCGGCCTGACCGCGATGTGGGGCTACGCGGTCACGCTGCCGGCCGGCGCCGAGGGCGCCTTCGCCATGGACGGCGTGGAGCTGTACGGCCGCGCCGACCCGTCCCTGCGGGCCTTCGTCACCACCGGCTCCGCCGTGTACCCGGTCGACGAGGGCGGCACGGCGTCCGTCGAGGTCACCGTCGGCACCACCGGCTCCGCCCCCCTCGCCGACCCGGTCACCGTCGCCTACGAGACCGCGGGCGGCACCGCCGACGCGGGCCGGGACTACACCCCGGTCCGCGGCGAGGTCGCCTTCCCCGCGGGCACCGCCTCCGGCACCAGCCGCACCCTGCGCGTCCCCACCCTGAAGGACCGCTCCGCCGAGACGGCCGAGACGATCCCGCTGAGGCTCACGGTCACCGGCGCCAGGGCACCGGCCGAGACCCCCCAGGTGGTCGTCGACGCGCACGGCCTGCCGTACCTGGACGGCAGGCTCCCCGTGAAGCGGCGTGTCGCCGACCTCCTGGCCCGGATGTCCCTGGAGGAGAAGGCCGGCCAGATGACCCAGGCCGAGCGGGGCGCGCTCACCGCCCCCGGTGACATCGCGGCCTACGACCTCGGCTCGCTGCTGTCCGGCGGCGGCTCCGCCCCGACGCCCAACACGCCCGAGGCGTGGGCGAGGATGATCGACTCCTTCCAGCTCCGGACCCGGGCGACCCGCCTGCAGATCCCGCTGATCTACGGCGTGGACGCGGTGCACGGCCACAACAACGTGGCCGGCGCGACGATCATGCCGCACAACATCGGCCTCGGAGCCACCCGCGATCCCCGGCTCGCGCAGGAGACGGCGGCGGTGACCGCCGCCGAGGTCCGCGCCACCGGCATCCCCTGGGACTTCGCGCCCTGCCTGTGCGTGGCCCGCGACGACCGCTGGGGCCGCACCTACGAGTCGTTCGGCGAGGACCCGGCCCTCGTCGACGCCATGGCGACCGTCGTCCAGGGCCTCCAGGGCCGGGCCGACGGACGGGACCTGGACCGCGCCGACAAGGTCCTCGCCACCGCCAAGCACTTCGTCGGCGACGGCGGCACCGCGTACGGCTCCTCCACCACCGGCACCTACACCATCGACCAGGGCGTCACCAGGGTCACCCGGCAGGAGCTGGAGGCCGTGCACCTGGCCCCGTACCGGACGGCGGTCGACCGCGGCGTCGGCACGGTCATGCCCTCCTTCTCCTCCCTCGACCTGATCGGCGACGGCCGGGGCCCGGTGAAGATGCACGCCCGCGCCGACATGCTCGACGGCGTGCTCAAGGACCGCATGGGCTTCGACGGCTTCGTCATCAGCGACTGGCAGGCCATCGACCAGCTCCCCGGCGACTACGCCTCCGACGTCCGCACCTCCGTCAACGCGGGCCTCGACATGATCATGGTCCCGTACGCCTACCGGGACTTCCGCACCACGCTCGTCGACGAGGTGCGGGCGGGCCGGATCGACGAGCGGCGGATCGACGACGCCGTCTCCCGCATCCTCACCCAGAAGTTCAGACTGGGCCTCTTCGAGCGGCCGTACGCCGACACCGCCGGCGCCGCGAGGATCGGCTCCGCCGCGCACCGGGCGGTGGCCCGCGAGGCGGCGGCCGAGTCGCAGGTGCTGCTGAAGAACGCCGGCGGGGCGCTGCCGCTGAAGAAGCACCAGAAGGTGTACGTCGCCGGGTCCAACGCCGACGACATCGGCAACCAGAGCGGCGGCTGGACCATCACCTGGCAGGGCTCGTCCGGCGACGTCACCCCGGGCACGACCGTCCTGGAGGCGATGCGCGAGCACTCCCCGGACCTGACGTACTCCGAGGACGCCTCGGCCCCGACCCGGGGCCACGACGTCGGCGTGGTCGTCGTCGGCGAGACCCCGTACGCCGAGGGCGCCGGCGACGTCGGCAACGGCCACGACCTGGAGCTGTCCGCCGCCGACCGGGCGGCCGTGGACAAGGTGTGCGCCGCGATGACGTGCGCGGTGCTGGTCGTCTCCGGACGCCCGCAGCTGATCGGCGACCGGCTCGGCGCGATCGACGCGCTGGTGGCGTCCTGGCTGCCGGGCACCGAGGGCGACGGCGTCGCCGACGTGCTCTACGGGCGGCGGCCGTTCACCGGGCAGCTCCCGGTGACCTGGCCGAAGTCGGAGGCGCAGCTGCCGATCAACGTGGGCGACTCCTCCTACGACCCGCAGTTCCCCTACGGCTGGGGCCTGACCACCTTGACGAAGGTCCCGCGGGGCGGCGCGGCGACCCTGAAGGCGCTCGGCGTCGCGGCGTCGGCCGCCGAACGGGCGGGCGCGGAGGAGACCGGCCGGGCCCTGGTCACCAAGGCGCGGCTGATCGTCCAGCACAAGGCGGCGGACCGGATCACCGAGGCGGTGGCCAAGCCCTTCGCCGACGCGGACCGCCTGCTGCTGACCGGCCGCTACGGCGCGGCGGTGCAGAAGCTGACGCAGGCCTACCGGGCCGCCTGAGCCGCCCGGTACGGACGTCGGCCCCGGCCGGGAAAGTCCCTGCCGGGGCCGATGTCCGTTTCTGTTCCGGTTCAGGTAGCTTCGAACGTATGAAGGTCGCATGGACGCGTACCTGGGTACGCCTGCTGATCGTGCCGGTCGCCGCCGTCCTGGCGGCGCTGACGGCCGGTGTGCCGGGAGCACACGCGGCCACCGACCTCTCCGTGATCGCTCAGGAACTGCGCGAGGATCCCGTCTACGTCGACCCGGCCGCGACCGACATCCTGTCGGAGGCCGACGCCGACGCGCTCTCCGACAAGATCAGGGACGCGGACAAACCCGTCTTCGTGGCCGTCCTGCCGGCCGACTACCCCACGCAGAACCTCTTCCAGAACCTGCGCACCGAAACCGGCGTCACCGGCCTGTACGGCGTCCGCCTGGGCGACGAGTTCGACGCCCGCGCCGACAGCAGCGTGCTCAGCCGCCAGGGCGTGGACAACCTGGTCACGGCCGTCCAGGGCGCGGGCGACCCCAAGGCCCAGCTGAACGACTTCGTCGACGACGCGCTGCGCAGCGTGGGCGGCTCCGCGCCGAACGGCTGGAGCGACGGCGCGGGCGGCGACGTGTCGACCACCGCGCTGATCACCACCGGCGCGGTCCTGGCGGCGGGCGGCGCCGGCGCGTACGCCCTGGTGCGGCGCAACCGGCGCCGGCACGAGCAGGAGCAGCGGGCCGCCCTGGAGAAGCTGCGGGTGGTGGTCGACGAGGACATCACCGCCTTCGGCGAGGAACTGGACCGCCTGGACTTCCACCCGGCGGAACCGGGCGCCGACGACGCGATGCGCGCCGACTACGAACGGGCCCTGGACGCCTACGAGCAGGCCAAGGAGCTGATGGCGGCGACGGCGAAACCGGAGGACGTCCGGGCCGTCACCGAGACCGTGGAGGACGGCCGCTTCGCGCTCGCCCGGCTCGCCGCCCGCCGCGCCGGCGGGCCGCTGCCCGAACGCCGCCCGCCCTGCTTCTTCGACCCGCGCCACGGTCCGTCGGTCGCCGACGCCCTGTGGACGCCGCCGGGCGGCGCGGCGCGGGAGGTCCCGGTCTGCGCCGCCGACCGGACCCGGCTGGCCGAGGGCCGCGACCCGGCGGTCCGCGAGGTGGACACCGAGTACGGCCGCCGTCCGTACTGGGAGGCCGGACCCGCCTACGGCCCCTGGGCCGGCGGCTACTTCGGCGGCGGCCTCCTGCCCGGCCTGCTCGTCGGCACGATGCTCGGCAGCATGATGGCCACCCCCGCCTACGCGGCCGACTACGGCGCCGGTTACGGCGACTTCGGCGGCTCCGAGGGCGGCGACGTCTCCGGTGCCGACTTCAACACCGACGACTTCACGGGCGGCTTCGGCGGCGGTGACTTCGGCGGCGGCGGTGACTTCGGCGGGGGCGGAGGCGGGGGCGACTTCGGCGGCGGGTTCTGACTCCGCTCCCGCGGCCCTCCCCGGCGGGGCGACACGGCCGGGGAGGGCCGCGGGCGGGGACCCCGGCAGGACCGCCTGGTGCGCGTCCGCCCGCCGGGGCCCGGTTCCTCCCCCGCCCTCGGCGGGCGGACGGGGACGGCGTCAGCCGTTACCCGGAGGGCTCGGCGATCAGCGCCGTGGCCACGGAGCGGAAGCCGAGCCGGGCGTAGACCCGGGCGACGTCGTCGTCGCCCGCGGACAGGAAAACCGTCTCGACCCCCCGTGACCGCGCGTCGGCCACCAGCGCGGCGGTCACCGCCCGCGCCAGACCGCGACGGCGCGCGGCCGGCAGGGTTCCCACACCGACGATCTCGCTGACCGCGCCGACCGGCTGGTGCTGGCCGGCGCACAGCGCCGTGCCGTCGGCCACCGCGGCGGCGACCCGCGTCAGGCCGGCCGCCATGCGCGCCGTCACCTGTTCCACCGATCCGTCACCGGCACGGTCGCGCACCGCCTGGTCCAGTTCCGCGGGTCCGGCGGCGCCGATCCCGGTGCCCGGCTCGGCGAAAGCCAGGTGGGGGACGGTCAGCGCGCTCGGCAGCACGGGATCGTCCGGCGCCACGATGCGCACCACCGCGCCCCCGGCCGCCTCGGGCACGGCGGGAGTCGGGGTGTCCGGTCCGAGCACCATCAAGGGGTGCTCGTGCACGGTGAGCCCGGCCTGCTCGGCCGCGGCCCGCAGGGCGGGCGCGGTCTCGGCCACCCACTCGAAGCTCTCCGGAACGCCCAGTTCGCGCTGCCGGGAACGGACCCGGTCCACGTCGTCCGCACGCACGGCGCCGGACCGTCCCGGGGTCGGACGGGCGTAGAGGGGCCAGCCCTCCCCCTCCCGTACGAACAGGGTCAGCGGCCCGAAGTCCTCGGCCCGGGCACCGGAGCGGGGGACCGTGTCGTAGTACCGCTCAAGTCGGTCCAGCAGCTCACGGCGATCGTCAAGGTCCACAGGCGTCACGCCGGGCATCCAACCAGAGGCAGGGGAACCGCAGCCACGGCATTACGCGGGTCCGGAGGGGGCGGACGCCTTCCGCGGGAGCCGTGCGGGACGTGGTGTCCACGGCGGGACACGCCGAGCGCCCGCCTTCCCGGACGGGGGGAGCCGGAAGGCGGGCGCGCTCGTGGGGCGGCGTCGGGGCGGGGCCGTCAGGCCTTCCTGACCGCCGAGACGTCGAAGGTCAGCCTGATCCTGTCGGACACCAGGACGCCGCCGGTCTCCAGGGCCGCGTTCCAGGTCAGGCCCCAGTCCGAGCGCAGGATCTCCGCCTTGCCCTCGAAGCCGACGCGCTCGTTGCCGAAGGGGTCCTTGGCGGCGCCGTTGAACTCCAGGTCGATGGTGACCGGCCGGGTGGTGCCGAGGATGGTCAGGTCGCCGGTGATGCGGTAGTCGTCGCCGCCCAGGGCCTGTGCCGCGGTGGAGCGGAAGGTCATGGTCGGGAACTCGTCCGTCCGGAAGAAGTCTGCGCTCCTGAGGTGGCCGTCGCGGTCGGCGGACCCCGTGTCGATGCTGTCCATCGCGATGTCGAGGGAGGCCGTGGACCGGGACGGGTCGCTGCCGTCGAGGTGCAGCTCGCCGCTGAAGTCGAGGAACTTGCCCTTGACGTTGGTGACCATGGCGTGGCGGGCGGTGAAGCCCAGCGTGGAGTGGGCCGGGTCGATGGTGTAGTCGCCGCTCAGCGCGGCCAGGTCCGGGGCGACCGGGGCGGGGACGGTGGCGGTGGCGGTGTCCTTGCGGCCGAAGATGCCCATGGCGTGCTCCTCTGATCGAAGAAGTTGAACGTTCAATCAGTCCAACGGGCTCGACTGTAGCCCTATTCCGTTCAATGTTCAACCTCTTTGGCCGGGGCGTGGTGCGGCGCGGCCCGCCGGTCCGCCGCCGGGGCCGTACGGCTACGCTCTGCGGGGGCGGACCGCTCCGGGCGGGCGAACCGCCGAAGGGGCGTCCGGGGCCGTCCGGTGCGCGCGGCCGGACGGGAACGGCTCGGCCGGGATCCCCGCGACGGGGCGCCGGCCCGGGATCCGCGTCACTCCGGGGGCGGAACGCACCGGCCGCCGTTGTGAGGCGGCTCTCGTAGCACGGCTTTGTCCGGCCCCTACAAGCCGCATACCTCCGATCAGTCGAAACGACTGCATGTCGTTGTGGTTATGTTCAGGGGTACCAGGAAAACGCGCCGGAGACTGTACGGAGTCGACGGCTCGCTTTCCGCGCGTGACTTCGTAAGGTCGCTACATGACCGTTTTGGATGAGGCGCCGGGTGAGCCGACGGACGCGCGCGGGCGGGTGGCCGAACTGCACGAGATTCGTGCCCAGGCACTCGCGGGTCCCAGCGAGAGGGCGACCGAGGCGCAGCACGCCAAGGGCAAGCTGACCGCGCGGGAGCGTATCGAGCTGCTGCTGGACCCCGGTTCCTTCCGGGAGGTCGAGCAGCTGCGCCGGCACCGGGCCACGGGCTTCGGCCTGGAGGCCAGGAAGCCGTACACCGACGGTGTGATCACCGGCTGGGGCACGGTGGAGGGCCGGACGGTCTTCGTCTACGCCCACGACTTCCGGATCTTCGGCGGCGCGCTGGGCGAGGCCCACGCCGCCAAGATCCACAAGATCATGGACATGGCCATCGCGGCCGGAGCCCCGCTGGTGTCGCTGAACGACGGCGCCGGCGCCCGCATCCAGGAGGGCGTCTCCGCCCTCGCGGGCTACGGCGGCATCTTCCAGCGCAACACCAAGGCCTCCGGCGTCATCCCGCAGATCTCGGTGATGCTGGGCCCGTGCGCGGGCGGCGCGGCCTACAGCCCCGCCCTGACCGACTTCGTGTTCATGGTCCGCGAGACCTCGCAGATGTTCATCACCGGCCCGGACGTCGTCAAGGCGGTCACCGGCGAGGAGATCACCCAGAACGGCCTGGGCGGCGCCGACGTGCACGCCGAGACCTCCGGCGTGTGCCACTTCGCCTACGACGACGAGGAGACGTGCCTGGCGGAGGTGCGCTACCTGCTGTCGCTGCTGCCGCAGAACAACCGGGAGAACCCGCCGCGGGTGGAGTGCGCCGACCCGGCCGGCCGCCGCTCGGACGTCCTGCTGGACCTGGTGCCGGCGGACGGCAACCGGCCGTACGACATGACCAAGGTCATCGAGGAGATCGTCGACGACGGCGAGTACCTGGAGGTCCACGAGCGCTGGGCGCGCAACATCATCTGCGCGCTGGCCCGTCTCGACGGCCAGGTGGTCGGCATCATCGCCAACCAGCCGCAGGTGCTGGCGGGCGTGCTGGACATCGAGGCGTCGGAGAAGGCCGCGCGCTTCGTCCAGATGTGCGACGCCTTCAACATCCCGATCGTCACGTTCCTCGACGTCCCGGGCTTCCTCCCGGGCGTCGACCAGGAACACGGCGGGATCATCCGGCACGGCGCGAAGCTGCTGTACGCGTACTGCAACGCGACCGTGCCGAGGATCTCGCTGATCCTGCGCAAGGCGTACGGCGGCGCGTACATCGTCATGGACAGCCAGTCCATCGGCGCCGACCTGACCTACGCGTGGCCGACCAACGAGATCGCGGTGATGGGCGCCGAGGGCGCGGCCAACGTCATCTTCCGCCGCCAGATCGCCGAGGCCGAGGACCCCGAGGCGATGCGGCAGAAGATGGTCAAGGAGTACAAGGCCGAGCTGATGCACCCGTACTACGCGGCCGAACGCGGCCTGGTCGACGACGTCATCGACCCGGCGGAGACCCGCGAGGTACTGATCAAGTCCCTGGCGATGCTGCAGACCAAGCACGCCGACCTGCCCTCCCGCAAGCACGGCAACCCGCCCCAGTGATCCGGCGGATCCCTCGCGGCAACCCCGCGGACCCCTCAGCCACGGAGACTGACACCCATGGACACTCCTGACATCCGCGTCGAGAAGGGCCACGCCGAGCCCGAGGAGGTCGCCGCCCTCACGGCGCTCCTCCTGGCCCGCGCGGCCGCCCGCCCGGCCGCCACGGCCCCGGCCCACCGCGGCCACCGGCGCGCCGGCTGGCGCCGCCTGGAACGCGAGGGCGGCTTCCGCGCCCCGCACAGCTGGCGCTGAGCCGAGGGAGCTTCCCAGGGGCCCATCCCGGACGGGGTGGGCCCCTTTCCCGTGCCCGGCGGCAGGCCGGGGCGTGCAGGGGCCGCGCGCGGGCGTGAGGAGGCGCGAAAGGGGGCGCCCTCTCCAGACCGGAGAGGGCGCCCCCTGCTGTTCGTTCCGACCGGCCGCGCTAGCGCAGGCGTGCCATCAGGGCGTGCTCCACGAGCGTGATCAGGGTCGACTTGGCGTCCGCGCGGTGGCGGGCGTCGGTGGTGATGATCGGGGTGTCGGGGCCGATCTGGAGGGCTTCGCGCACCTCGTCCGGGGTGTAGGGCTGCTGGCCGTCGAAGCCGTTGAGGGCGATGACGAAGGGCAGGCCGCTGTTCTCGAAGTAGTCGACGGCGGGGAAGCAGTCGGCGAGCCGGCGGGTGTCGACCAGGACCACCGCGCCGATGGCGCCGCGCACCAGGTCGTCCCACATGAACCAGAAGCGGTCCTGGCCCGGTGTGCCGAACAGGTACAGGATCAGGTCCTGGTCGAGGGTGATGCGGCCGAAGTCCATGGCCACCGTGGTGGTGGTCTTGTCCCCGGTGTGGGTGAGGTCGTCGATGCCCGCCGAAGCAGACGTCATGACGGCCTCCGTGCGCAGCGGGTTGATCTCCGAGACGGCGCCGACGAACGTGGTCTTGCCCACGCCGAAGCCGCCCGCCACCACGATCTTCGCGGAGGTGGTGGAGCGGGAAGGACCGCCGCTAGAGCTTGCGAAGTCCACTGAGCACCCTTTCGAGCAGTGTCACGTCTGGCTGGCCGCCGGCGTTCTCGTCGCCGCCGGGCTGATGAATGGCGACCAGTCCCGCCTCCGCCAAATCGGCGACGAGGATCCTGGCCACGCCGAGGGGAATGGTCAGGAGCGCCGAGATTTCGGCGACCGACTTGATCTCTCGGCAGAGGTTGCAGATCCGCTGATGCTCGGGCAGCTGGCCCTGCATCTGGTGCGGCTGCGCGGTGGTGTGCACCAGCGCCTCGATGGCGAGCTGGTACCGCGGCCTGGTACGACCGCCCGTCATGGCGTACGGGCGCACCAGGGGGTTGTTCGACGCCCCTGCGGGCGCCGGCTCGGGGGTACGGCGCTGAGGCTGCACGGGCTGGATGTGCGGCGCCTGCGGCTGGTCGTACGGCAGAGGACCGGGGTCCTGCGGCGCGTACGGCTGCCGGTGGTTCGGTGCGGAGGGGAAGTCGTACCGGTTCTGGGAACCGTCGTTCTGGCCCTGGGCAGGGCCGTACGACCAGTTGCCCGAAGGCGAACCGCCTGGGGGTGTTGCCACTTTCTCCTCCTCCGACTGTGCCTGGCACCCATCACTGTGAGGCCGCGTCCCAAGACCTTACGGCCCCGGGACGCCGATACGCACCGTTCGCCCGTCAGTTGAGAAGGCTCCCTTGGAGTTCCGCGCGAAGGTCCGGTGTCAGGACCGTACCGGCGCGGTCGACCAGAAGGGCCATCTCGTACCCGATGAGGCCGATGTCCGCCTCCGGGTGTGCGAGAACCGCGAGCGACGAACCGTCGGAGATGGACATGATGAAGAGGAATCCTCGCTCCATCTCCACAACCGTCTGGTTCACGCTGCCGCCCTCGAAGATCCGGGAGGCGCCTGCCGTCAGAGACGTCAGACCGGAGGCGACGGCCGCGAGCTGGTCGGCGCGGTCGCGGGGGAAGCCTTCGGACATCGCCAGAAGGAGTCCGTCGGCGGAGACCACCACCGTGTGGGACACCCCCGGGGTGTTGTCCACGAAGTTGGTGATCAACCAGTTCAGGTTCTGTGCCGCCTGGCTCATCGGGCTCACACTAACGCTCCTGGTCGTAGGTGCTGTCAGGACCGAAGCCCTGGCCGTTCGTTTCACTGCCTGCGTTGCGGCCTCGCTGGACGCCGCGCCGCAGGTTGCTCAGCCTGCCCCGGACGTCCTCCGGGGCGCGGGAGACCTGTGGGCCCCCCTGAGGGGTGCTCTCGGCGGAACCCTCGATCAGGTTGGCCTTGGGCACCCGCAGCGGCAGGCCGGAGGAGGTCACCCCGCCCGCCTTGGGTTTCCGGAGCTGCGCGGCCTGCTGCCAGCGCTCGTCGTTCGCCGAGCGCCAGCTGCTGTCGCTGTTGCTCTCCGGCGCGGAGGCCGGCGGCTCCTGGTGCGCGTGCCGCGCGCCGTCCGTGCCGTGCGCGCCGCCCGCGGGGGAACCGCGGCGGGGGAGCCCGGCGTCGGTCAGCTCGTGGCCGGCGGAGGGGGCCGGTCCCGGACGGTCGAAGCCTACGCGGTCCGCCTCGCCCACGTCAGCGGCCTGCGCGGATTCCGCTTCGGGGGCATCCGAAGCGTACTGGGACGCGTAGCCGTTCCGGTAGCCGCCCTGCTGCGGCCAGTCGTCCTGGTGCCGCCGCTGCTCGAAGGCGGGGAACGTCCCCTGCCCGGCCGTGCCCGCCGCCGGGTGCTGCTCCTGGGCCGGCTCCGCGTAGGAGGGCTCGGGGTAGCCGCCGCTGGCCGGGAAGCCCTCGCCCTGCGGCGGTGCGCCGTTCGGCGCGTAGTACTGCTCGTCGTACGCGGCCTGCTGCTGGTTCCCGTACGACGGCTGCTGCTCCTCGTACGCCTGCTGCTGCTCGTACGCCGTCTGCGGGTCGTACGCGGCGGGCTGCTCCGGGTAGGGGGTCTGGCCGGTGTCGTAGCCCTGGGCCCCGTGCTGCGCGGCGAACTGGCCGGTGAACTGGTCGGTGAACTGGTCGGTGAACGCGGACGCCTCCGCGGCCTCCTGGACGTCCTGCGACGCCTGGGCCGCCTGCTGGCCCTGCGCCTGGGCCTCCAGGGCCGCACGGCGCTCCTCGCGCATCAGGGAGCGGCCGACCGGGTCCAGCTCGCGTATGTCGTCGGGGACGTCGGCGTAGCGGCTGTCGTCGAAGCCGAGCTCCGCGGCCGTGCGCAGGGGCTGCTGCTGGTTGAAGTTCTCGCCCGGGAAGTTCTGCTCCGGGATGATCTGCGAGACGGTGAACTCGTCGCGCTCCTGGAGCTGTTCGCCGCCACCGCCGTGCGTGATCGCGTCCGGCAGCATGACCAGCGAGGTGGTGCCGGCCTGCTCGCCCGAGGGGCGCAGCTGGACGCGGATGCCGTGCCGGTCGGCCAGCCGGCCGACCACGAACAGGCCCATGCGCTGCGAGATCGCGGCGTCCACGGTCGGTGGGTTGGCCAGCCTGTGGTTGATGTCCGCGAAGTCCTCGGCGGTCAGGCCGATGCCCTTGTCGTGGATCTCGATCATCACGCGGCCGTCGGGCAGCCGGGTCGCGGTGACGCGGACCTTGGTCTGCGGGGAGGAGAACGTGGTGGCGTTCTCCAGCAGCTCGGCCAGCAGGTGCACGAGGTCGGTCACGGCCCGGCCGTGGATCTCGGCCTCCGGGACGCCCTGCAGCTCGATGCGCTCGTACTGCTCCACCTCGGAGGAGGCGGCGCGCAGCACGTCGATCAGCGGCACCGGCTGGTCCCAGCGGCGGCCGGGCTCCTCGCCGGCGAGGACCAGCAGGTTCTCGCCGTTGCGGCGCATACGGGTCGCCAGGTGGTCCAGCTTGAAGAGGTTCTCCAGCTGGTCCGGGTCGGCCTCGTTGTTCTCCAGGTCGGTGATGAGGGTCAGCTGGCCCTCGATCAGGGACTGGTTGCGGCGCGAGAGGTTGGTGAAGATCGCGTTGATGTTGCCCCGCAGCAGCGCCTGCTCGGCGGCGAGCCGGACGGCCTCGCGGTGGACCTGGTCGAAGGCGCGGGCGACCTCGCCGATCTCGTCGGTGGTGCTGATCGGGATCGGCGCGACCCGGGTGTCGACCCGGCCGGGGTCGGTGCGGGAGAGCTGGTCGACCAGCATCGGCAGGCGCTGCTCGGCGATGCCGAAGGCGGCGTTGCGCAGCTGGCGCATCGAGCGGCTCATCTGGCGGGCCACCATGCCGGCCAGGATGAACGCGGCGAGCAGGGCGATCACGACGGCCGCGCCGGTGACGAGGGCGTCGCGCTGGGCGTCGTCGGCGATCCGGGCGGCCTCGTCCACCGCCGCGCCGGTCATGTCCGACTCGATCTCGCGGTACGCGTCGAACTTGAGGGTGTTGACCGCCCACCAGTTCTCCGGGGTGATGCCCTGCCGGGCCAGCGCGGCGCGGGCGCTGCGGTCCGTGGTGGGCAGCTGGGCCAGCTCGGAGACCATCGTGGTCGGGTTGGCGGGCGGCGCCACGTAGTCCGGGTTCTCGGACCTGGCCTTCTTGGCCATCTCCGCGCCGTCGGCCTTGATCTGCTTCTCGGCCTGCTCCAGCTTGGCCGCGTCCTCCTCGGTGCCGCCGCCGAGGTACTCCTCGCGGGCGATGCCCTCCAGGTAGGCGTAGGAGGACAGGGCGACGCGCTGGCTGGCGAGGTGGGCGGGGTCGGGACCCGGCTTGACCAGCATGTGCATGCCGATGGAACGCTGCAGCGACAGCGCCGACTTGGTCAGGGAGATGGCGTAGACGGTCCGGCCGTAGCTGGTGATGTTGCCGGTGCCCAGACCGAGCTCGTTGGCGAACTCCATCAGGGGGTGGGCGACCTGGACGTAGCCCTCCTCGGTCTTCACGCCGGTCAGCTTGTTGGTGTAGGCGCCGGCGCGCAGCGTCTGGAGCTTGGGCTCCTGCTCGCGGAACTGCTTCAGGCGGCGCTCCAGACCGGCCTTCGCCGGCATGCCCTGCGCCGCCGTGTCGAAGGCGTCGGCGGCCTGGTCGGTGGCCTTGCGGGCCTCGGCGACGGTCTCGTCGTCCTGGCCCGCGCCCCGCAGCAGGGGGGCGGCGGTGACGTCGCGCTCGTTGTAGAGGGCGTTGGCGTAGGCCAGCGAGGCCCGCACCAGGTGGGCGGTGCTCTCCGCGTCCTCGGCCTCCTGCCAGGTGTCGATCGAGCTCTTCACCTGGAAGCCGCCCATGACGAGACCGACCAGCACGGGTATGAGCAGGATCGCGTTGAGCCGGGTGGTCACCCGCCAGTTGCGCGGGGAGAGACGGCCGCCGCTGCGGGCGGGCGCGACCGTCGGCTCCGGACCGGGCACGGGGGCGGGCGCCGCTGTGCGCGGCGGCGGGGTGAAGTTGCCCCGGGCCGACGGCTCGGGACTGTTCTTGCTTCGCCTCACTCGACCAACAACCTCTCGGCGGTCGGCACCTACGTTGTGCCGCAGTGTCTCAGAGCCCGGTACGCCATCGAGTACGCAGTACTGCTGAGTACGTCTTTGACTATGGGGCAGTTCAGGCATTCCAGCACGACGGCCTGCGCTCTTCCAAACATGGGAACGCGGGGATGGCAAGTGACGTGAGCCCTAGATAAAACGGTCATAAAGAGCGAGCTCCGTCAAAAGGCGGGGCTTTTGTGCGCGCAGCGGCATCGGATGATCGCGACGCGTGGCCGCGTCGGCCGATTCTCTGCCGAAACGTTATGAACACCGGAGCCGACCGTGTCAAAGGACACAGCCGGCTCCGCGCCGCCGCGGCAGGCCCCGGCAACTGCCGTGTCGCGCTGTCGACTTGCCGCTAGCGCAGGCGTGCCATCAGGGCGTGCTCCACGAGCGTGATCAGGGTCGACTTGGCGTCCGCGCGGTGGCGGGCGTCGGTGGTGATGATCGGGGTGTCGGGGCCGATCTGGAGGGCTTCGCGCACCTCGTCCGGGGTGTAGGGCTGCTGGCCGTCGAAGCCGTTGAGGGCGATGACGAAGGGCAGGCCGCTGTTCTCGAAGTAGTCGACGGCGGGGAAGCAGTCGGCGAGCCGGCGGGTGTCGACCAGGACCACCGCGCCGATGGCGCCGCGCACCAGGTCGTCCCACATGAACCAGAAGCGGTCCTGGCCCGGTGTGCCGAACAGGTACAGGATCAGGTCCTGGTCGAGGGTGATGCGGCCGAAGTCCATGGCCACCGTGGTGGTGGTCTTGTCCCCGGTGTGGGTGAGGTCGTCGATGCCCGCCGAAGCAGACGTCATGACGGCCTCCGTGCGCAGCGGGTTGATCTCCGAGACGGCGCCGACGAACGTGGTCTTGCCCACGCCGAAGCCGCCCGCCACCACGATCTTCGCGGAGGTGGTCGCCCGGCCTCCGTCAGAGCTTGCGAAGTCCACTGAGCACCCTTTCGAGCAGTGTCACGTCCGGCGCGCCGGTCGTCTCGTCGCCGCCCGGCTGGTGGATCGCGACGAGACCGGCCTCCGCCAGGTCCGCGACGAGGATCCGGGCCACGCCCAGCGGCATGTTCAGGAGCGCGGACACCTCGGCGACCGACTTGACCTCGCGGCACAGGTGGCAGATGCGCTGGTGCTCCGGAAGGAGTCCCATGAGCACGGCCGGGTCGGCCGTCGTGCTGATCAGTGCCTCGATGGCCAGCTGGTACCGGGGCCGCGTCCGGCCGCCGGTCATCGCGTACGGCCGTACCAGCGGCTGGTCGCCCTCGTCCTCGTACGGCTCCGCGTACGGATCATGAGAGGCGGTGGGCGGGGTCATGGATCCTCCGGGCGGGACAGCAAGTCGGTCAGTCAAGCCGTCTGACGGGGCCGGTGGGGGGATTGTGGCGGCCGGACGGTGATTTGGTGAGACGGGTGGTGCCGGAACCGGTCAGTGAAGCAGACTTCCCTGGAGCTCGGCGCGCAGGTCGGGGGTGAGCACCGCGCCCGCGCGGTCCACCAGGAGCGCCATCTCGTAGCCGACCAGACCGATGTCGCACTCGGGGTGCGCGAGCACGGCCAGGGACGAGCCGTCGGAGATGGACATGAGGAAGAGGAAGCCGCGTTCCATCTCGACGACCGTCTGCGCCACGGTGCCGCCCTCGAAGATCCGGGACGCCCCGGCGGTCAGCGAGGTCAGCCCCGAGGCGACGGCCGCGAGCTGGTCGGCGCGGTCGCGCGGAAAGCCCTCGGACATCGCCAGGAGGAGTCCGTCCGCGGACACGACGACGGTGTGGGACACCCCCGGGGTGTTGTCCACGAAGCTGGTGATCAACCAGTTCAGGTTCTGTGCCGCCTGGCTCATCGGGCTCAACTAACGCTCCTGCTGGTGAGTGGGCCGCGGGAAGCCGCCGGTCTGGCCGGATCCCGCCTGACGGCCCTGTGCGATACCCCGACGAAGATTGGTCAGCCGGCCGCGCACGTCGTCGGGCGCGCGGGAGACCTGCGGACCGCTCTGATGCGGTTGCTGCTGAGCCGTGCCCGGGACGAGGTTGGCCCGGGGCACCCGGCGCGGCAGGCCGGAGGTGGTGATTCCGCCCGCGGCCGGCTGCCGGACGCGTTCTGCCTGCCGGACGAGTTCGTCGTTCGGCGAGCTGCGCCAGGCGGTGGCGGCGGGACGCTGCGGGCTGGAGGGGGCCGCCTGCGGCCGCTGCGGGGCGGGAGCGGAGGCGGCGTCCTCCTGCTGCTCCTGCCGGTCGCCGCGGAACCAGTTGGTCTCCAGCGTGTCGTACAGCGGCGTACCCCCGTCGCCGGGACCGGTCGCCGGAGGCAGAGCCTCCGGTTCCTGGCGGACGGGGCGCTGCCGCGGGGCCGGCGGACGCGGGGCGCCGAAGTCGCCGTCGGCCCGGGCGGGGCCCGGCCGGTCCGGCAGGGCGTGCCGGCCCGTGGAACCGTTGTCGTACGCCTGCGGGGCGGCGAACTGGTCCGCGGCCGGCGTGGCCGACGGCGTGGCCGGACCACCCGGCCCGGCCGACGTGCCGAAGACGTCGGGGCGCACGAACTGGCCGGTGCCCTGCGCGGAGTTCGCGCCGGGACGGTCGAACCGGTCCGCGGACGGGCGGCCGTCCGCGCCGGGCTGGGCGTACTGGCCCGTGCCGTGCGGATCGGCGTCCGGGCGGGGGGACTCGGAGGCGGCGCCGGGACCCCGGCGCTCGTCGCCGCGCGCGATCGCCGGTATCTCCGCGGTGGACCCGGGGCCCTGCCGGTCGTCGACACGCGGCATCCGGGCGGTCTGCGCGACGTCCGGCTCCTCGTGGCCGCGCGGGACGTCCAGTTCGGCGCGCTCCACCGCCGGCCGCGCGTCGCCGTCGCTCCAGCCGGGCGTGCGGGGCTGCGGCCGGCCGCCCGGCAGCTCGGCCCGCGCACCGCCGCGCGGCGGCAGCTGCGGCTGCTCGGAACGCTGCGCACGACGGCCCCGCCCGGCGGCGTTGCGGCCGGGGCCGAAGGCGTCCTGGTCCTGCGGCCCGCCGGGGTGCGCGGCCTGCAGCCCCTGCGGGGCGCCCGGCGCCTGGCCGAAGCCGGCGCCCGCGCCCGCCGGGGCCGGGCGGCCGCCCCGCGGGGGCGTGGCGGGCGCACCCTGCTCGAAGGACCTGGACGGCCCCGCGGACGGGCCCTGCGGACCGCGCGCCCCGCCCGGCGCACCGGGACGGCCGTTCGCGTCCTGCCCGGGCAGCGCGGTCCGCGGTCCCTGGCCGGCACCGAGCCGGCCACCGCCTGCCGGGGCGCCGGCGCCGCGGGCGCCGCCGTTCTGGCCGCCGGCGGCACGCCGGGCCGCGGCGGCGCCGGCGGCGGCCTGCGCGGCGGCCGGACCGCCGCCCGCGATCGGCTGGCCCGGCTTGGGCTGGGGCTTCTTGCCGCCCTGGGCGACGTCGACGGGCAGCATGACCAGCGCGGTCGTACCACCGGAGTCCGACGGGCGCAGCTGGATGCGGATGCCGTGGCGCTGCGACAGCCGGCCGACCACGAACAGACCCATGCGGCGGGAGACGGAGACGTCCACCGTCGGGGGAGAGGCGAGCCGCTCGTTGATCGCGGCGAGGTCCTCCGGCGACAGGCCGATACCGGTGTCGTGGATCTCGATCAGCACCCGGCCGTCGGGCAGCGCATGGCCGGTGACCTTGACCTTGGTCTGCGGCGAGGAGAACGAGGTGGCGTTCTCCAGCAGCTCGGCCAGCAGGTGCACGAGGTCGTTGACGACCCGGCCGGCCACCTCGGTGGTCGGCACGGACGCCAGCTCGATGCGCTCGTACTGCTCCACCTCGGAGGCGGCGGCACGCAGCACGTCGACCAGCGGGACCGGACGGGTCCACCGGCGGCCGGGCTCCTCGCCCGCGAGGACCAGCAGGTTCTCGCCGTTACGGCGCATACGGGTGGCGAGGTGGTCCAGCTTGAACAGCGAGGACAGCTGGTCCGGGTCGGCCTCGCGGGACTCCAGCTCGGAGATCAGCGACAGCTGGCGCTGGATCAGACCCTGGGAACGGCGCGAGAGGTTGGTGAACATCGCGTTGACGTTGCCCCGCAGCAGCGCCTGCTCGGCGGCGAGGCGGACCGCCTCGCGGTGCACGTCGTCGAAGGCCGCGGCCACCCGGCCGATCTCGTCCCGGGAGTGCACGCCGACCGACTCCACGGAGGTGTCGACGTCCTGCGGGTCGGCCTCGGAGAGCTGCTTGACCAGCTCGGGCAGACGCTCGGAGGCGACCTTGGTCGCGGTCTCCTCCAGGCGGCGCAGCGAGCGGATCATGCCGCGGGCGACGACGAAGGCGCCGACCAGCGACACACCGAGCACGAGCAGGATCAGCGCACCGGAGATGATCGCCTCGCGCTCGGAGGCGTTGCGCAGCTCGCGGGCCTGCTGCTCCATGTCCTCCAGCAGCCGGTGCTCGATGTTCTTCATCTGCTGGATCTTGGTGGAGCTGTCGTCCAGCCAGTCCTGGTAGGAGCGCCTGTCCAGGCCCTCCAGGCCGTCCTCGCTGGCCAGGGCGCGGCTCGCGTAGGTGTCGGTGGCCTCGATGATCGGGTTGCCCTGGTCGATGGGCTTGAGCAGCTCCTCGGCGCCGTCGCCGTAGATGCTGGCGAAGCTGCGCAGCTCGGAGGTCTGGCTCTGCAGCGCGGACTCGGCGTACAGCCGGTCGTTCTCGGAGATGTCGCCGTACGTGGTGTTGCTGGCCGGCAGCGCCGCCGCGAGGACCGCGCGCTGGATGGAGGCGTACTCCTTGGCGGAGGAGAAGGCCGCCAGGGCGCGCGTCCGCTGGATCATCTCGGGGTTGCTGGTGGCCTCCGCCATGTCCTGCGAGAGGTCCAGCAGGTGGGTGATCAGCCGGTGGTAGGCCTCGACCGTCTGCGTCGAGTTCTTCTTGGACTGGTACGCCGTGTTGCGGATCTTGTTGAGGTCGTTCAGGTCGCTCGCGAGGCCGACGAGGCTGTCGCGGACGCCCTGGAGGTTGCCGTCCTTGCTGGCGCTGTCGATCTCCTCGGAGCTGGCGAGGAAGTTGGCCAGGGCCCGGTCGGTCTTCTCCCGGTCGCCCTTGACGGTGATCGCGCTGGCCTTCGAGCCGTGCGCCAGCGGGCCGGCCGACTGGTCGCGCTCCTCCTGGAGCGCGGCGGCCAGTTCGGTGGCCTGCTTGGTCATGTCCGTCAGCAGCTTCATGTTGTCGAGCTGCTGGATGTCGTCCATGGACTGGCTGATGCGCATCGCGCCCAGCGAGGTGGCCGCGACCACGGGCAGCGCGAGCAGCGACACCAGACGGGTGGAGATCCGCCAGTTGCGCAGCGCCATGCGGGAGCCGGGGCCGACGGGGGCCTTCGGCGGCTTCACCGCCGGGGGCGTGCCCGGCGCACCGGGAGCGGCCGCGCCGGGGCGTCCGGGGCGCTCACCGCCGTCGCCGGTCGGGGCCGGGCCCGGGTTCTGGGCGTGCTGGGGCGAGGAGCTGACGGCCATGGGGCCAGTCCCGCCGTGCGGCTCCGGCTCCGCCGAAGCGCTGCCATCCCTCTTGAAACGTCCCTGCACTAGCGTCGCAACCTCTGGACCAGGCGCCTCTCCGGGTGAGCGGAGAGGCGGTGTCGGCGTCGTGGGGGCGTCCTGAACACGTCCCCGTGGTGGTCGTGAGTGACCGGCGCTGGTTCCCCCTTCTCGCCGCCACTCGGCGCTTCTGTGCGCCCCCTGCGCGCCGGCTCGATCCTGCGGCGGTCCGTGGAATTCCAGCACAGTGCCGGATCTCCAACAAGGGCCGTGGGTCATGCCGTGACATACATGACACGACGTGAGGGGCGGACTACCGGACGTAGAAACTGATCTCCCGCAAAGCGGTCATACCGCTGCAAGCCGTCGCGGCGGGGAGGGTGTCCCAGTCGGCATGATCAGGAGCGGAATGGCGGCTTCAGGGGGTTTATATCCGTTTTGCGATGTGGGGGTGTGAGCCTGAATTGCCCTGTTTACCCCTGGATAAGTGAGCAAACTCACATACGAATCGCAGGTCCTGGTGCCCTTCGGCAGGGAATCGCATGTTTAGCCTGACGATTTACAGAGATGGCAAAACAGACAACCCGCGCTCGTGCGGGGGTCCCAGGACCCTCCCGGCGCCCGCACAGGACAGGGTCTCCGTCACCGTGAAGACGACGATGATGTTCCGCAGGATCGCCAACCCGCGACGCACGACACTGGCGCATCTGAAGGACGCCGGCGAACTGCAGACGCCGGAGCAGCCGGAGCACCGCGTCGAGCTCCCCGCCCGGACCGCCAACCCCAGGCGCACCATCCTCAAGGAGATCCCCGCCCAGGCCTCCCCCGCGGAGTAGCGCGGATCGGGGCCGCCGGCGGCGGCCGAAGAGCCCATGAGGGCCGGATCAGGGGCGTCCCCGCAGGCCGCGGGGGCGCCCCTGAGGCGTGTCCGCGGCCGGGACGGGCCGTGACGAGCAAGGCGCGGACCCTTCGTCGCGTTAGCCTGGAGCGTCAGACTCCAGCCGGACCGTTTCTCAGTTAAGGGGCGCAAGGATCCCGTGCGCATCGCCAGATTCTCCATCGACGGGAACGTCGCCTTCGGCGCGATCGAGGGCGACAAGCCGGACGAACTCGTCCTCGACATCATCAAGGGGATCCCCTTCACGGACTTCGAGCTCTCCGGCACGAAGGTCCCGCTGAGCAAGGTCAGGCTGCTGCCGCCGGTGCTCCCCAACAAGGTCGTGGCCTTCGGCCGCAACTACGCCGAACACGCCCGGGAGCTGGGCAACGAGGTGCCGGACGCCCCGTTCGCCTTCTTCAAGCCGTCCACCTCGGTCATCGGCCCGGGCGACGAGATCCAGTACCCGCCCTTCTCCCAGGAGCTGCACCACGAGGCGGAACTGGCCGTCGTCATCGGACGCATGTGCCGCGAGGTCCCGCGCGAACGCGTCAAGGACGTGATCTTCGGCTACACCTGCGCCAACGACATCACCGCCCGGGACGTGCAGAAGCGCGAGAAGCAGTGGGCGCGGGCCAAGGGCTTCGACACCTCCTGCCCGCTGGGCCCCTGGGTGGAGACGGACCTCGACCCCTCGGACCTCATCGTCCAGCTCACGGTCAACGGGCAGCAGCGCCAGCTCGGCCGCACCAGCGAGATGATCCACTCCATCGAGGACCTGATCGTCAACATCACCGAGGCCATGACGCTGCTCCCCGGCGACGTGATCCTCACCGGCACCCCGGCAGGGGTCGGCCCCCTCAACGTCGGCGACGAGGTCGCCGTCACCATCGAAGGCATCGGCACTCTCACCAACAAGGTTGTCAAGCGTGGCTAGCGCACCCGGCACTCCCGTACGCGTCCGTTTCTGCCCCTCGCCCACCGGTAACCCCCACGTGGGCCTGGTCCGCACCGCCCTGTTCAACTGGGCGTTCGCCCGGCACCACGGCGGCACCCTGGTCTTCCGCATCGAGGACACCGACGCGGCCCGCGACTCGGAGGAGTCCTACCGGCAGCTGCTCGACTCCATGCGCTGGCTGGGCTTCGACTGGGACGAGGGCCCCGAGGTCGGCGGCCCGCACGCGCCGTACCGCCAGTCCGAGCGCATGGACATCTACCGGGACGTCGCGCGCAAGCTGCTGGACGGCGGCTACGCCTACCACTGCTACTGCTCCCAGGAGGAGCTGGACGCCCGCCGCGAGGCCGCCCGCGCCGCCGGCCGGCCCTCCGGCTACGACGGCCACTGCCGCGAGCTGACCGCCGAGCAGACCGAGCGGTTCAAGGCCGAGGGCCGCGAGCCCATCGTCCGCTTCCGGATGCCCGACGAGACGATCACCTTCACCGACCTGGTCCGCGGCGAGCTGACCTTCACGCCCGAGAACGTCCCGGACTACGGCATCGTGCGCGCCAACGGCGCCCCGCTGTACACGCTGGTGAACCCGGTCGACGACGCCCTGATGGAGATCACCCACGTCCTGCGCGGCGAGGACCTGCTCTCCTCCACCCCGCGGCAGATCGCCCTCTACAAGGCCCTGATCGAACTGGGCGTCGCCAAGGGCATCCCCGAGTTCGGCCACCTGCCGTACGTCATGGGCGAGGGCAACAAGAAGCTCTCCAAGCGCGATCCGCAGTCGTCGCTGAACCTCTACCGCGAGCGCGGCTTCCTCCCCGAGGGCCTGCTCAACTACCTCTCCCTGCTCGGCTGGTCGCTCTCCGCCGACCGGGACGTCTTCACGACCGAGGAGATGGTCGCGGCCTTCGACGTCGCGGACGTCAACCCCAACCCGGCCCGCTTCGACCTCAAGAAGTGCGAGGCGATCAACGGCGACCACATCCGCATGCTGGAGGTGAAGGACTTCGCCGAGCGCTGCCGCCCGTGGCTGAAGGCCCCCTTCGCCCCCTGGGCCCCGGAGGCCTTCGACGAGGCCAAGTGGCAGGCCGTCGCCCCGCACGCGCAGACCCGCCTGAAGGTGCTCTCCGAGATCACCGACAACGTCGACTTCCTGTTCCTGCCGGAGCCGGTCTTCGACGAGGCGTCCTGGAACAAGGCCATGAAGGAGGGCAGCGACGCGCTGCTGCGCACGGCCCGGGAGAAGCTGGAGTCGGCCGACTGGACCTCGGCGGAGTCCCTGAAGGAGGCCGTCCTGGCCGCCGGCGAGGCCCACGGCCTCAAGCTCGGCAAGGCCCAGGCCCCCGTCCGCGTGGCCGTCACCGGCCGCACGGTCGGCCTGCCCCTGTTCGAGTCCCTGGAGGTCCTGGGCAGGGAGAAGACCCTGGCCCGCATCGACGCGGCGCTGGCGAAGCTGGCGGCCTAGCGCGTTCCCGGCGGGGGCGGCGTCCGGACCGGGCGCCGCCCCCGCCGCGCATCCCGGGCTGTACGCCCGGCCGTCGCCCGGAATTCACCGTTCCTCCCGACGTCCGCTTCCGCGGCGGGCCTTGGATGACCGTGCACGCCTGATACGCGTGTTCACCGTGTTCCAGGGGAGGGGATCGTGATCCGTTCGAGAAGGCTGGCGGCCGTGGCTCTCGGCGGGGCGCTGGCCCTGTCGTACGCCGGGCCGGCCACGCCGGCGCACGCCGTGGACGCCCCCGTGGCGGTCACGCAGCTGAGCATGACCCGGCCGCCCGAGGTGCAGTACCTGTGGGCGGGCGCCTCCGGCTTCCGGTACTGGCTGCCGGGAGCCGGCTCGCCCCAGGCCGTCTGGGTCGACTACGCGGACGACGTCCCGCCCGGGCACGCCGGCCCCGACGACCTGGCCACCGGCGCCGACGTGGTCGGCACCAGGACCGCCGGCACGGTCGCCCAGAAGCACCGCTCCACCGGCGCCACGGCCACGGTCACCCTCCCCGAGGGCCACACCTACAGGACCGCGGTGGGCTGGAGCGTGGTCACCCAGGACGCGACGGGCGCCCTGCACGTCCTGCGCGCCGCCGCCGACGGCACCACCCGCGACCTGCCCGTCACCGGCCTGCCCGCCGGCGCCGAGCCCACCGGCACGGTCGTCACCGGCGGCTCGGTCCGCCGCGTCGCCGTCGGGTACCGCCTGGACGGGACGGTCTCGACCGGCCTGGTCGACCTCGCCGACGGCACGGCCGGGGTGTCGGTCCCCGGCGCGACCGAGGTGACGTTCAACGACCGCTGGCTGTCGGCCGGCGGCAGGGCGATCCGCGTCGACGCGGCGCCCGGCACCGCGCCCGCCCCCGTGTCGTACCCCGGCAAGGCCCTGGCGATCGTCGGCGACCAGCTGCTGAGCGGCAACCGCGCCTTCCTGGGCGCCGGCGAGAAGCCCGAGCTGACGGCCACCGACCTCGGCACCGGCGCCCGGCGCACGGCTCTGGCCGACTCCCACGGCGCCATCGCCCCCACCCTCGACGGCGGCGCGCTCGCCACGGCCGGACCGGCCAGCACCGACTGGCACATCCACCGGGTCACCGCCACCGGGGACGGCGGCGTCACGACCGCCCGGGTGCGGACCGTCCCCGCCCTCCGGGCGACCGTCGACGGGCTGATGCTGGCCGGCGGCGAGCTGCTGATGGGCGGCAACACCACCAACGCCGCCGGCTACGACGCGGTCCACGCCATGCCGCTCGACACCGCGGGCAGGCCCGCCGGTCCCCACACCCCGCGCGCCCGGCTGCTCGACGTCTCGCCCTGCCTGGGCGGGGACGCGGCCTGCCCCCAGCTGGAGGCGCTCGGCGACGGCCGGTACGCCTACCTGTCGACCGGCTCGGCAGGCACCGAGTCCGTGCACGTCGGCATCGGCCCGAACGCCCACGGCTCCGCCCCCACCGGCGACACCCGCGGCCGCCTGGGCACCGGCACCGGCCGCTACGTGCTCTACAACGGCGGCACCTCCGGCACGCAGAAGGTCGCCGACTTCGCGCGCGGGGCCGGCGGCGAGATCGTCCTGAGCCGGACCCGCACCGCCGCCGCGATCTGGGGCCAGCGGCTGTGGATCCCGGGCAGCGCGCCGGGCCAGGTCGTCGCCTACGACCTGAAGGCGAAGAGGAACGTCGCCACCGTCGACACCGGCGCCCCCTGCACCCCCAGCGAGATCCAGGCGGTCAACACCTGGCTGTACTGGACGTGCGGCGCGAGCGGCCCGGCCGGCGTCCACGACCGCGCCACCGGCCGCGCCATCGGCGTCCCGGCCGGCCAGGCCCGCCTCGCCGACGGCTACCTGGTCCGGGAGAACCGCACCACCCACGAACTGCTGCTCACCGACTTCCACACCGGTACGGCGGTCACCCGCGCCGTGGCCGTGCTGCCCGCCACCGACCGGAACACCGGCGGTCACACCGGCCGTTGGGCCGTGGACCGGTTCGGCGGCCAGGTCGCCCACCTCACGGAGGACGGCCGGGTGGCGCTCGTCGCGTCGGGCGTGCCCACCTCGCCGCTGGCCCAGACGGAGGCGCAGACGCAGGCCGCGCCCGGTCCGACCACCGCCGAGCCGTGGCAGCCGGTGTGGCAGCTCAACAAGCCCTCCACCTGGACCCTGACCCTGAGCGACGCCGCCGGGACGGTCGTGCGCACCCTGGACGGCGTCTCCACGGCCGCCGCCGTCCGCGCCTCCTGGGACGGCCTGTGGGACAACGGCCGCCGGGTCGCCGGCACCTACACCTGGCGGCTGACCGCCCAGCCCCGCGACGGCCACGGCCCCGGCCTGACCCTGACCGGCACGACCACCGTGAACTGACCCCGCGCCGCGCGCCGCCGGGTTACCGTCGGGCCATGAGCATCCGAGCCGTGGTCTGGGACGTGGACGACACCCTCTTCGACTACACCACCGCGGACCGCGAGGGCATGCGCGCCCACCTGGCGGCCGAGGGCCTGCTCGACGCGCACGGCGGCGCCGAGCGGGCCCTCGCGCGCTGGAAGGAGATCACCCACCGGCACTGGGCGCGGTTCTCGGCGGGGGAGACGACCTTCGAGGGGCAGCGCCGCGACCGCGTCCGCGCCTTCCTGGACGCGCGGCTGAGCGACGACGAGGCCGACGCCTGGTTCCGGCGGTACGTCGTCCACTACGAGGCCGCCTGGGCGCTGTTCCCGGACGTGCTGCCCGTCCTCGACGCCCTCGCCGCCGGCCACCGGCACGCCGTGCTGTCCAACTCCAGCCTCGCCGTCCAGGACCACAAGCTGCGCGTCCTGGGCGTCCACGACCGTTTCGAGGCCATCCTGTGCGCCGCCGAGCTCGGCGTCTCCAAGCCCGCGGCCGGCGCCTTCCTGGCAGCCTGCGAGGCGCTGTCCCTGCCTCCGCACGAGGTGGCGTACGTCGGCGACCACCCGGAGATCGACGGCCGGGGCGCCGCCGAGGCCGGGCTGCTGTCGGTGTGGATCGACCGCCTGGACGGCCACGCCACCGTGGACCCCCCGGCCGGCCCGCACCGGATCGTCACCCTCGCCGAACTCCCCGCGGTCCTCGGCGCCCGTACTCGTTTTGGAGCGTCGTCCACCTTCAGGTAATGTTCTTCCTGCGCCGCCGGGGAGCGGGCCGGAAGGCCAGAGCCCCAAAGCGCAAGACTAGAACAAGATCCCCAGCTCAGGGGCTTGCGTTCCAGTGGCCTATGGTGTAATTGGCAGCACGACGGATTCTGGTTCCGTTAGTCTTGGTTCGAGTCCAGGTAGGCCAGCTCGCAGAGCTCATCTGCACTCGCGGATCCCATCCGCAAGCCCCCGTTGTGTAGCGGCCTAGCACGCTGCCCTCTCAAGGCAGTAGCGCCGGTTCGAATCCGGTCGGGGGTACTGGTTCCGACCAGTTCGGAATCGCTAGGGCCCCCGTTGTGTAGCGGCCTAGCACGCCGCCCTCTCAAGGCGGTAGCGCCGGTTCGAATCCGGTCGGGGGTACTGACGGTGAAGGTCTCACCGGGCCTCCCAGGAGGTTCGGTGGTCTAAACCACCTTGGTCTATGGTGTAATTGGCAGCACGACGGATTCTGGTTCCGTTAGTCTTGGTTCGAGTCCAGGTAGACCAGCTCGGACCTGCGAAAACGCAGAGTCCACGCCCCCGTTGTGTAGCGGCCTAGCACGCCGCCCTCTCAAGGCGGTAGCGCCGGTTCGAATCCGGTCGGGGGTACATCGAGAAGGTCCCTCCCCTCGGGGAGGGACCTTCGGCGTTCCCGGGGGCTTCTCCGGGACGCGCCGAACCTCACCTCTCCTCGAACCTGCGCCTGGACTCCTCGGCCTCGGCCAGCCGCCGCAGGCTCAGCAGCACCGGCTCGTACAGCACGGTCAGCGCCACCGCAGCCTCCACCTGCTCGTCGGGCGAACCGCCGTACCGCTCCACCAGGTCCAGGTCGGTGACCGCCAGCCGGCCCATCGCGCGGGCGTAGGGCTCCAAGTCGTCGACGGTGCACGGGTATCCGAGCCGGGCGAGCGCCGCGATCGCGGCCACCAGCATCCCGTACGCGGGTGACGGCGCCGGCGCGGCACCGCCGTAGCTCCAGCCCACCCGCCGCAGCAGCTCGTCGGCGCTGCGCCGGGCCGCCTCGGCCGCCGGGTCGTCCGCGGCGGGCGCCGGGCCGTGCGGCAGGGCCCACACGGCGGTGCCCAGGCGGTCGTGCCGGTCGAGGCCGTCGTCCTCCAGGGCCTTGAGCACCTCGCGGGCCGAGGCCACCGTGACCCCGCCCACCTGGATCAGCGCCCGCACCAGGCGCAGCCGCCGCAGATGCTCCTCGCCGTACTCGGCCTGGGTGGCCGTGACCCGGCGCCCGGGCGGGAGCAGCCCCTCGCGCAGGTAGTACTTGATCGTGGCCGTGGAGACCCCGCTGCGCTCACTCAGCTCCGCCAGCCGCACGTCCGCCCCGCATCCTCGGTTTCCGCTTGCACCCCTCGCTGGAGAGTGCCACTATCCAAGCATGGATAGTGCCGCTATCCAATAAGGTTCCCAGGAGGAGTGGGGGAGATCATGGGCAAGCCGATCGAAGGGCGCACGACCGCCGCGAGCGAGGACGGGATCGTCGTCTTCCTCATCGGGATGCGCATCAACAGCTTCACCGCGCTGCGGAGTTGGGTGCCCGTGGCCAGGGCCATGGGGCCGATGCTCAGGGAGCTCTCGCGGGAGAAGGGCAGCGGGCTGCTGGGCCACCGGTTCCTGCTGGGCTTCCCGCGGGTGTTCCACGTGGTGCAGTACTGGGACTCGAAGGACAAGCTCCTCGCCTACGCCTCGGCGCCGGACCGGGCGCACCGTCCGGCCTGGGCCGCCTTCAACCGCAGGCTGCGGGAGGGGAAGGGCGAGGTGGGCTTCTGGCACGAGACGTACGTCGTGCCGGCCGGGTCGTACGAGTCGGTCTACGTGAACATGCCCGAGTTCGGGCTGGGCGCGGCCACCGGTGTCGTTCCGGTGGGGCGCCGCGGCGACCGGGCGGCGGAGCGGCTCGGGGTGAAGTGAGGGGCTCCGTCCGGGAGCGAGCGGCGTCCCGGGACGCCGGCGCGAGGACTTCCGGGGGGCGGGCCGCCGCGGCGTCGAGGCGGCCCGCCCCCCGGCGCGTGCCGGTGGGGGCGGATCAGCCGGAGCGGCGCAGCGCCTCGGACAGGCGGGCGGCGGCGTCGATGACCGCCTGGGCGTGCATGCGGCCCGGATGGCGCGTCAGGCGCTCGATGGGGCCGGAGACGGAGACGGCGGCCACCACGCGGTTGGAGGGGCCGCGCACGGGAGCGGAGACGGACGCCACGCCCGGCTCCCGCTCGCCGATGGACTGGGCCCAGCCGCGGCGCCGGACGCCCGACAGGGCCGTCGCCGTGAAGCGGGCGCCCTGCAGGCCGCGGTGCAGCCGCTCGGGCTCCTCCCAGGCCAGCAGGATCTGCGCGGAGGAGCCGGCCTTCATCGTGAGCGTGGAACCGACCGGGACGGTGTCCCGAAGACCCGACAGGCGCTCCGCCGCGGCGACGCAGATGCGCATGTCACCCTGGCGCCGGTAGAGCTGCGCGCTCTCGCCCGTGACGTCCCGCAGGTGGGTGAGGACCGGGCCGGCGGTGGCGAGCAGGCGGTCCTCGCCCGCCGCGGCGGCCAGTTCCGCGAGCCGCGGGCCGAGGATGAAACGGCCCTGCATGTCGCGCGCCACCATGCGGTGGTGTTCCAGTGCCACGGCCAGGCGGTGGGCCGTGGGTCGTGCCAGTCCGGTGGCGCCGACCAGGCCCGCGAGGGTGGCCGGACCGGACTCCAGAGCGCTCAGGACGAGTGCCGCCTTGTCCAGAACGCCGACGCCGCTACTGTTGTCCATGCAACGATACTCGCGTCTCACTCTGTGAAACGCAAGTTCAATTTTCCGTGGAACGCGCCACCCTGGAGGACACGAAGTCACAGCGGCCCGTGACGAAAGGGCCTGGCGGCGGATGCCTGGGATCACCGGCACGGGCGGCCGCTTCCTCAAGATCTCTAGTTGGGTCGGCGTCTCGCCGTCGGCCGGAGGGAAAGCGATGGGTAGGACACTCGCGGAGAAGGTCTGGGACGACCACGTCGTCCGGCGCGCCGAGGGCGAGCCCGACCTCCTCTACATCGATCTGCACCTGCTGCACGAGGTGACCAGCCCGCAGGCCTTCGACGGACTGCGCAAGAGCGGCCGTCGGGTGCGCCGGCTCGACCTGACCATCGCGACCGAGGACCACAACACCCCCACCCTCGACATCGACAAGCCCATCGCGGACCCGGTCTCCCGGGCCCAGCTGGAGACGCTGCGCAGGAACTGCGCCGAGTTCGGCGTCCGGCTGCACCCGCTGGGCGACGTCGAGCAGGGCGTCGTGCACGTCGTCGGCCCGCAGCTGGGGCTGACCCAGCCCGGCACCACCGTCGTCTGCGGCGACTCCCACACCTCCACGCACGGCGCCTTCGGCGCGCTGGCGTTCGGCATCGGCACCTCCCAGGTGGAGCACGTGCTGGCCACCCAGACGCTGCCGATGGCCCGCCCCAAGACCATGGCGATCACGGTCGACGGCGAACTGCCCGAGGGCGTCACCGCCAAGGACCTGATCCTGGCGATCATCGCGCGGATCGGCACCGGCGGCGGCCAGGGCTACGTCCTGGAGTACCGCGGCGAGGCCATCGAGAAGCTCTCGATGGAGGCCCGGATGACCATCTGCAACATGTCGATCGAGGCCGGCGCCCGCGCGGGCATGATCGCCCCCGACGAGACCACCTTCGCCTACCTCAAGGGCCGCCCGCACGCCCCGCAGGGCGCGGACTGGGACGCGGCCGTCGCGTACTGGAAGACGCTCAGGACCGACGACGACGCCGAGTTCGACGCCGAGGTGGTCATCGACGCCGCCGAGCTGTCGCCGTTCGTCACCTGGGGCACCAACCCCGGACAGGGCGCGCCGCTCTCGGCGTCCGTCCCCGACCCGGCTTCGTACGAGGACGCCTCGGAGCGCCTCGCCGCCGAAAAGGCCCTGGAGTACATGGGGTTGGAGGCCGGGCAGCCGCTGCGCTCCATCGAGGTGGACACCGTCTTCGTAGGTTCCTGCACCAACGGCCGCATCGAGGACCTGCGGGCCGCCGCCGAGATCCTCAAGGGCCGCAAAGTCGCCGACGGCGTGCGGATGCTGGTCGTGCCGGGCTCCGCGCGGGTGGGTCTGCAGGCCGTCTCCGAGGGCCTGGACGTGGTCTTCAAGGAGGCCGGCGCCGAGTGGCGGCACGCCGGCTGCTCGATGTGCCTGGGCATGAACCCCGACCAGCTGGCCCCGGGCGAGCGCTCCGCCTCCACCTCCAACCGCAACTTCGAGGGCCGGCAGGGCAAGGGCGGCCGCACCCACCTGGTGTCGCCGCAGGTCGCGGCGGCCACCGCGGTCCTCGGGCACCTCGCCTCCCCGGCCGATCTGGCCGACGCCGACACCCGTACGCCCGCTGGAGTCTGATC
>NZ_JBITFM010000019.1:47508-133215 GCF_044456065.1 Streptomyces sp. NPDC051041 | reverse complement strand
GCCGCGGCGGGGGGGGGGGGGGGCGCCGCGGGGGGCCCCCCGGCCCCCCCGCCCCGCCCCCCCCCCCCCCCGGCCCCCCGCCGCCCGCCCCCCCCCCCCGGGGGGGGGGGGGGGCCCCCCGGCGCCGGGGGCTAGGCGGTCTCCCGGTACGCCGCCGCCTCCTCCAGGTCCAGCCTGCGCAGCAGTGTCCGGAGCATCTCGTCGTCGATGTAGCGGCCGTTGCGCAGCTTCACGAACACCTCGCGCTCGGCGCTGATCATCTCCCGGGACAGCCGCCGGTAGGTGTCGTCGACGCTCTCGCCGGTGACCGGGTTGACCTGCCCGAGCCGCTCCCAGACGGCGTTGCGGCGGCGTTCCAGGACCGCGCGCAGGCGGTCGGCGAGCGGGCCCGGAAGGGTGTTGCGCTCGTCGGCGAGGAGTTCGTCCAGGCGCCGCTCGGCGGCCCGGGAGGCCTGCGCCTGGGCGTTGGCCTCCGCGAGCGTCTCGGCCTGGGCGTCCCGGCCGGGGAACTTCAGCAGCCGGATCAGCGGGGGCAGCGTCAGGCCCTGCACGACCAGCGTCCCGATGACCGTCGTGAAGGTCAGGAAGAGGATGAGGTTGCGGTGCGGGAAGGGCTCGTCGCCGTGCGTGGTGAGCGGGATGGAGAAGGCGATGGCCAGCGACACGACGCCCCTCATCCCGGCCCAGCCGATCGTGCCCGCCGCCTTCCCCGGGGAGATCTCCCCCTGCGCGTGGCCGCGGGACGACAGGGCGCGGGGCAGGAGGGCGGCCGGGAACACCCACACGAACCGGGCCGCGACCACCACCAGGAAGACGGCGAGCGCGTACCGGGCGGCGTCGGCGCCCTCGTACTCCCCGAGCCCTCTCAGGACCACCGGCAGTTGCAGTCCGATGAGCGCGAACACCGCCGACTCCAGGACGAAGGCGACCATCTTCCACACCGCCCCCTCCTGGAGGCGGGTCGCGAAATCGACCTCCCACGCGCGGTGGCCGAGGTGCAGGGCGACGACGACCACCGCCAGCACTCCGGAGGCGTGCACCTGCTCGGCCGCCGCGTACGCCACGAACGGGATCAGCAGGGAGAGCGTGTTCTGCAGCATCGCCTCCCTGAGGTGGGTGCGCAGCCAGTGGATCGGCACCATCAGCACCAGTCCGACGCCGATGCCGCCGACCGCCGCGACCAGGAACTCGGCTATCCCGCCGGCCCAGGTGGCGCCCTCGCCGACCGCCGCCGCGAGCGCCACCTTGTAGGCGGTGATCGCGGTGGCGTCGTTCAGCAGGGACTCGCCCTGCAGGATCGTGGTGATCCGGGACGGCAGCCCCACCCGGCGCGCGACCGCCGTGGCCGCGACCGCGTCCGGCGGTGCCACCACGGCGCCGAACACCAGCGCCGCGGTCAGCGGCAGGCCCGGCACGAGCAGATACGTGGCCCAGCCGACGACGAAGGTCGCGAAGAGCACGTATCCCACCGACAGCAGCGCCACGGGCCGGACCTGGGCGCGCAGGTCGAGGTAGGAGCTGTCGCCGGCCGCCGTGTACAGCAGCGGCGGCAGCAGGAGCGGCAGGACGACGTGCGGGTCGAGGGTGTAGTCGGGCACCCCCGGGACATAACTGACCGCCAGCCCCGCCGCGACCAGCAGCAGCGGCGCGGGCACCGGGGTGCGCCGGGCCGCCCCGGCGACCGCGGCGCTGCCCGCCACCAGCAACAGCAGTGGCATCACGTCCATCGTTCCCGCCCGCCTTTTTCTCCGCGCGGCTTTCCGCGCGCCCGTCGTAACCTGGCCATCATGAAACAGTGCACGCACGCCGACGCGCTGCCGCACCCGGAGCCCGAGCCGCTGAGCGGGACCTGCCCGGAGTGTCTGGCCGACGGCACGGAACCGGTGCAGCTGCGGTTGTGCCTCACCTGCGGTCACGTCGGCTGCTGCGACTCCTCGCCCGGACGGCACGCGACCGTGCACCACAAGGAGTCCGGCCACCCGGTGATGAGGACCTTCGAGCCCGGTGAGGACTGGCGCTGGTGCTTCGTCGACCACGTACTGGTGTGACCCGGGTGCCGGACGGTTCGACCGTCTGACGTCTGGGTACGTCAATCCGGCGCGCGCTCTTCCCATTTGGGCCCGGCCGCCCTCTAGCCACTGTGCGTATAACAGTGTTTACTATGAGTGACAGCACGGGGCTGGGGTCCCGGGGACAGGAATGTTCGGAGCGCGATAGCGTCACCGCTGAACCACGTATCGCGTTACCCCCCGAGGGACGTCCCTCGGCCCTATAACGCTTGTACCACCTTGGAGGTGAGGGTGTCCCAGATCGCAGGCGAGCCCGCGACCCAGGACTTCGTGGAAGTCCGGCTGCCGGCTGCGGGTGCCTACCTGTCGGTGCTGCGTACGGCGACGGCCGGCCTCGCGGCCCGTTTGGACTTCACCCTCGACGAGATCGAGGACCTGCGCATCGCGGTGGACGAGGCCTGCGCGATCCTGCTCCAGCAGGCCGTGCCCGGCTCGGTGCTCAGCTGCGTCTTCCGGCTCGTCGACGACTCGCTGGAGGTCACCGTCTCGGCGCCGACGACGGACGGCCACGCCCCCTCGCGGGACACCTTCGCCTGGACCGTCCTGTCGGCCCTCGCGGGCAAGGTCTCCTCCGCCGTGGACGAGGACAAAACCGTTTCGATCAGCCTTTACAAACAGCGCGGCGCGGGACCCGGGCCGGCGTGAGGAACGGGGACGGGCCGGTGCGGGACGAAGAGCGCGGCACACGGGAGCTGCCGGCCGAGGCGGGGGGTTCCCCTGCCTCGGGCGCAGCGGAGAGCCTGCCGGAGAGCGGTCCGAGCGGATCCCGGCGCATGGCGGACGGCATCGACGGCATCCCCGAGCAGGCCAGGCCGCACCCGGAGGACGCCCCCGCGGGGGCCGGTCCCGCGGGTGACGGGCAGCGGGGCCGGGGCGGCGCCGGGCAGAGCGCGCCTCGGGACGGGCGGACGGAGGTCTCCCCTGCCCCTGGGGGTTCTCCCACGCGTGCACGGACGGGAGCGGGGGAGGAGGCGAGGGCTCGGGGAAGGGCGACGGGCGGGACGATGAGCGAGCACGAGCGGCACTCCGAGGACGGCGCGCGAAGCGTGCAGGGCACCCGGCACGACCCGCAGGACCGCAGCGGGGCGCGCGCCATGTTCGCCGAGCTGCGCGGACTGGAGGAGGGCAGTCCGCAGTACGCGGAGCTGCGCAACCAGCTGGTCCGCATGCACCTGCCGCTCGTCGAGCACCTCGCACGCCGCTTCCGCAACCGCGGGGAGCCGCTGGACGACCTCACCCAGGTCGCCACCATCGGATTGATCAAGTCGGTCGACCGCTTCGACCCCGCCCGGGGGGTGGAGTTCTCGACGTACGCGACCCCGACCGTCGTCGGCGAGATCAAACGGCACTTCCGGGACAAGGGCTGGGCGGTGCGGGTGCCGCGCCGGCTGCAGGAGCTGCGCCTCGCCCTGACGACGGCCACGGCGGAACTCTCCCAGCTGCACGGCCGCTCGCCCACGGTCCACGAACTCGCCGAGAAGCTGTCGATCTCGGAGGAGGAGGTCCTGGAGGGCCTGGAGTCCGCCAACGCGTACTCCACGCTGTCCCTGGACGTCCCCGACACCGACGACGAGTCCCCGGCGGTCGCGGACACCCTGGGCGCCGAGGACGAGGCGCTGGAGGGCGTGGAGTACCGCGAGTCGCTCAAGCCTCTGCTGGAGGACCTGCCGCCGCGCGAGAAGCGGATCCTGCTGCTGCGCTTCTTCGGCAACATGACCCAGTCGCAGATCGCGCAGGAGGTCGGCATCTCCCAGATGCACGTCTCCCGGCTGCTGGCGCGCACGCTGGCACAGCTGCGGGAGAAGCTCCTGGTGGAGGAGTAGCGGCTTCCCCGGCAGCGGTTCCCGCGGACCCCGCTGTCCCGATGGCGGCTCCCCCGGGCGTCGCTCGCTCGGCAGCGGTCGTCCCGGCCGTGGTCGCCGCCGCGGCGATCACTTCCGCTCGTTGCCGGGTCCCCGGATCCCGAGGGCCCGGGTCGTCCCGGGGTTCAGCAGCAGGACGAGCGCCGTGACGGCCACGACGGCGAGAGCGATGCCGACCGGGATCGCCACGCTGTCGGCCTGCAGCAGGTTGTAGGCCACCGGCAGCGCCATGATCTGCGTGATGACGGCGGGTCCCCGGCTCCAGCCGCGCCGGCCGAGCAGCCCGCGGGCGGCGAGCAACGGCAGCAGCGCGAGGACGATCAGCGTGATACCACCGGTGACGGCCGAGGTCCGGTCGTCCGGGTGCCCGGTGAAACCGAGAACGAGCATCCAGGCGCCCCCGGCCACCAGCGCGAGCCCTTCCAGCGCGGCCAGCGCGGCAGCGGCGGTCAGCCGGCCGGGACGGGGGCCCGCCTCGGTGGCGGCTTCAGGAGTGGGGTTCTGCGCAGAGCTCACTCCTGAAGGGTAGCCCGGGGCCCGCGGGCCCCGTGTCGAGGCTCACGCGGCGATCCCCTGCCCGATCCCCGACTCGCCCTGTGCCCGGTACCGCCCGGTAGGTACTCTGCAACCCATGCGTGCACTTCTCGTGGTCAATCCGGCGGCAACCACCACAAGTGCGCGCACGCGCGACGTGCTGATCCACGCGCTCGCCAGCGAGATGAAGCTGGAGGCGGTCACCACCGAGTACCGCGGCCACGCGCGCGACCTCGGCCGGCAGGCGGCGGAGAGCGACGACATCGACCTGGTGGTGGCCCTCGGCGGCGACGGCACGGTCAACGAGGTCGTCAACGGCCTCCTGCACGCCGGCCCCGACCCGGAGCACCTGCCCGGTCTGGCCGTGGTCCCCGGCGGCTCCACCAACGTCTTCGCCCGCGCCCTCGGCCTGCCCAACGACGCCGTGGAGGCCACCGGCGCCCTGCTGGACGCGCTGCGCGAGGGCGGCGAGCGGACGGTCGGGCTGGGACTCGCCTCGGGCACACCGGGCTCGGAGGACGAGGCGGTCCCGGCACGCTGGTTCACCTTCAACGCGGGGCTCGGGTTCGACGCCGGCGTGGTGGGCCGGGTGGAACAGCACCGCGAGCGCGGCAGGAAATCCACACACGCCCTCTACGTACGCCAGGTCGTGCGTCAGCTCCTCGGCGAGCCCCACCGCCGCAACGGCACGATCACGCTGGAGCGGCCCGGCGAGGAGCCGGTCCCGAATCTGGTCCTGTCCATAGTCTCGAACACGTCCCCGTGGACGTTCCTGGGCAATCGCCCGATGTACGCCTCACCCAGGGCGTCGTTCGACACCGGGCTCGACCTGTTCGGGCTCAGCCGCCTGTCCACGGCCGCGGTTGCCCGGTATGGCACCCAGTTGCTCACTTCGTCCCCCGAGCGCGGACCCCGCGGCAAGCACGCCGTCTCTCTCCACGATCTGACCGAGTTCACCTTGCATTCGAAGGTTCCGCTCCCCCTTCAGATGGACGGCGACCACCTGGGACTGCGTACGAGCGTGACGTTCACAGGCGTACGCCGTGCACTGCGTGTGATTGTGTGAGCAGAAGGGGCTAAAGTCCTTTCACTCGAACGTTTAGGCCAGGATCCACCCCATGGAAGTACGGCTGTGACCTAGTCGACACCAAAGAATCAAAAAAAACTTTCCGGAAGGGGTTGTATCCGTCGCTGAGGTTTGCGAGTCTCTACGTGGCGATCGGGACGGCCCGCAGCACCGGCCTCCACAGATCGCCAGAACCCCTCTTCAAACCACAGGACCACGCCAGGGCAACCTGACGGTCGGCCCTTCACTTGTTGAGGGATTCGTGAAAGCGTTCACATTCACAAGCAACCTGCACGTAATATCCAAGGAGAGGTAGCAGCCATGGACTGGCGTCACAACGCCGTTTGCCGCGAGGAAGACCCCGAGCTCTTCTTCCCCATCGGCAACACCGGTCCTGCGCTGCTGCAGATCGAGGAAGCCAAGGCCGTCTGCCGTCGCTGCCCGGTTATCGAGCAGTGCCTGCAGTGGGCGCTTGAGTCCGGTCAGGACTCCGGCGTCTGGGGTGGTCTCAGCGAGGACGAGCGCCGCGCGATGAAGCGCCGCGCCGCTCGCAACCGGGCGCGTCAGGCCTCCGCCTGATCCACCCGCCCCGCTACAGCCTGAGCTTGGCGGCGCGTACAGCGAGTACGCATCTCCCGCCCCCGAGCCGCAGCGCGCAGTTCCCCCGATGCTCCCCCGAGCTCTCGGCTTCGCTCGAGTCGGGGGGACCCCATCGCGATTTGCAGAACAGCAGCGAGCACTGGCCTCGGACCGCATGGTCCGAGGCTTTTTGCTGTCCGGGCGGGCCCCCTCCCGGAGGGCCCGGTGGCCTGGCTTACTTCTGCGCCTGGACCGGGATGTCCAGGATCACCCTGGTTCCCCGCCGCGGAGCCGGGATCATGTCGAAGGTGCCGCCCAACTCGCCCTCCACCAGGGTCCGTACGATCTGCAGGCCGAGGTTGCCCGAGGTGTGCGGGTCGAAACCCTCGGGCAGGCCGACGCCGTCGTCCTGGACGGTGACCAGGAGGCGGGCCTCCTTGGTCGTGCCGCCGCGGACCGCGGAGACCTCGACCGTGCCGGTGTCGCCCTCGCGGAAGCCGTGCTCCAGGGCGTTCTGGAGGATCTCGGTCAGCACCATCGACAGCGGCGTGGCGACCTCGGCGTCCAGGATGCCGAAGCGGCCGGTGCGCCGGCCGGTGACCTTGCCCGGCGAGATCTCGGCGACCATGGCCAGCACGCGGTCGGCGATCTCGTCGAACTCCACCCGCTCGTCCAGGTTCTGAGAGAGCGTCTCGTGCACGATGGCGATCGAGCCGACCCGGCGTACGGCCTCCTCGAGGGCCTCACGGCCGCGCTCGGATTCGATGCGCCGGGCCTGGAGCCTGAGCAGGGCCGCCACCGTCTGCAGGTTGTTCTTCACCCGGTGGTGGATCTCCCGGATGGTGGCGTCCTTGGTGATCAACTCGCGCTCGCGGCGCCGCAGTTCGGTGACGTCCCGGAGCAGGACCAGTGAACCGATGCGCGTGCCCTTGGGCTTGAGGGGGATCGCGCGGAACTGGATCACCCCGTCGCGGGCCTCGATCTCGAACTCGCGCGGCGCCCAGCCGCTGGCGACCTTGGCGAGCGCCTCGTCCACCGGGCCTCGGGAGGGGGCGAGTTCGGCGGTGGTCCGGCCCAGGTGATGGCCGACCAGGTCGGCGGCCAGGCCCATCCGGTGGTAGGCCGAAAGGGCGTTCGGGGAGGCGTACTGGACGATGCCGTCCGCGTCGAGCCGGATCAGTCCGTCGCCGACGCGTGGCGCGGCGTCCATGTCCTTCTGCTGGTTCGCGAACGGGAAGGCGCCGGCCGCGATCATCTGGGCGAGGTCCGAGGCGCTCTGCAGATAGGTGAGCTCCAGGCGGCTCGGAGTGCGCACGGTGAGCAGGTTGGTGTTGCGCGCGATGACACCGAGGACGCGTCCCTCACGTCGTACGGGGATCGACTCGACCCGGACCGGGACCTCCTCGCGCCACTCCGGGTCGCCCTCGCGCACGATCCGGCCCTCGTCGAGGGCGGCGTCCAGCATGGGGCGGCGGCCGCGCGGAACGAGGTGGCCGACCATGTCGTCCTGGTACGAGGTCGGGCCGGTGTTGGGCCGCATCTGGGCCACCGAGACGTACCGGGTGCCGTCGCGGGTGGGGACCCACAGGACGAGGTCGGCGAAGGAGAGGTCGGAGAGCAGCTGCCACTCCGAGACCAGCAGGTGGAGCCACTCCAGATCGGAGTCGTCCAGAGCGGTGTGCTGGCGTACGAGTTCGTTCATGGAGGGCACGTGAGTGAGCGTACCTGGCGGTTCGGACATCGTTCGAAACCAGCCACTTCCGAGGGTCCGCCGCTCACCGCTCCGGCTCCGGACACACCCGCGGGCCGCGGCGCCTGGGAGGGACCCTCAACCCTCCCGGCACCGCAGCCCGGAGCAATATCGGCCGTGGGGTGTGCGGTCCCGGTCGGCCGAAGGGCGAGGAGCCGGGGCAGTCAGGGCAGAGAGCTCCGGTTCCTCGGTCCGCCCTCCTGTGCGGGGAAGGCGGAAGCCTGACGTTCACCTTGCACGAGGTGCTGCAGAGCCATTGTGGACTAGACCACTATCCCTGTCCATGCGTCGGCCGGTGTTTGCCGCGGTCGCTTTCCGCCGACTGCCGGAGGTCCGAGCACCCAGCAGAAGGGTAACCCTGCCGGGTCACGAGCGGGGCCAGACGGACATGGCGATTTCCGCGAGCGCCTCCAGTTCCTCGCGGCTCGCGCCGTCGCGCGCCTGCTGGGACATCCCCTGGATCATCGCGCCGGCGTGCCGGGCGAGGGCGGCGGCGTCGGTGTCCGAAGGCAGCAGGCCGGCGGCGACGTCCGCCTCGATGCGGCGCTCGAAGGCGGCGATGTTGGCCCTGCGCCGCTCCCGCAGGAACTCCTCGACCTCCGGCGTCGAGCAGTTGGCGGCCCCGTGAATGACGAGGCAGCCGTGCGGGCGGCCGGGGACCGTGTACTCGACGGCGGCCTCCCGCAGCATGCGCTCTACGGCGGCACGGGCGGTGGGCTCCTCGGCGAGGGCGCGGTCGCCGAAGGAGCCGTACTTCGCGCCGTACACCTGCACGACCTCCTCGAAGAGCGAGCGCTTGTCGCCGAAGGCCGCGTAGAGACTGGGGGCGCCGATGTCCATGACGCGGGTGAGGTCGGAGACGGAGGTCGCCTCGTAGCCGCGCTCCCAGAAGGCCATCAGCGCCTTCTCCAGGGCGGTGGCGCGATCGAAGGAACGGGGGCGGCCGCGGCGTTTCGAGGCGGGGCGGGACTTCTCGCCGGCTGCCGGGTCGCCGCTCCCGGCGGCCGCCGCCTTCCCGCGTGCCGGGGCGTCCGGGGTTCCCTCCGGGCGGGTCCGCGGCTTCCGGTCCTCCTCGCCGTCGGCCGCGACCGGCTTCCTTCCCCGCGCGGTGTCCGGCTTCGTGCCGGCGCCCGGCCCGGAGCCGGTCTCCGGCCGCGCCTTCGCCGCGGGTCGCGGCTCGGTCTCCTCGCTGGTCACCATGGGGTGCATTCTATAGCGGGCACTAGAGAAGTGTCGGCGGAGTGCTGTACGGTCTTTTCTGTAGCGACCGCTATGGAATTTCGAAAGGGGCGTCGGCATGGGCGTGCTCGCAGGCAGGACGGCTCTCGTCACGGGAGCGAGCAGGGGCATCGGGCGAGGCATCGCCGAGCGGTTGGGGCGCGACGGCGCGCGGGTCGCCGTGCACTACGGAAGGAACGAGGCGGCGGCGAAGGAGACGGTCGCCGCGATCGAGGCGGCGGGCGGCTCGGCGTTCGCCATCGGCGTGGAACTGGGCCTGCCCGGGGATGCCGAGACGCTGTGGGAGGAGTTCGACCGGCACGCCGACGGACTGGACATCCTGGTGAACAACGCCGGCATCGGCAGCGCACGGCCGATCGCGGAGCTGGACGAGCGGGAGTACGACCGAGTCTTCGCGGTGAATGTGAAGGCACCGTTCTTCATCCTCAAGCACGGCATGGAGCGGCTGCGGGACGGCGGCCGGGTCGTGAACATCTCGTCGGGGCTCGCCCGGACCGCCGTGATGCCGGACAACATGGCGTACGCGATGACGAAGGGCGCGTTGGACGTCCTCTCGCGCGACCTGTCCAAGATATTGGGCCCTCGGGGCATCACGGTGAACTCGGTGGCCCCCGGTTTCATCGACACCGACAACACGGCACCGCTGCTGCGCGGCACTCCGGACGGCTGGGCCAGGGCCGCGGCCCATTCGGCATTGGGCAAGGTCGGCTCCCCCGCCGAGGTCGCCGACGTGGTGGCGTTCCTGGCCTCGGACGACGGCCGGTGGGTCACGGGGAGCTGGGTGGACGCGACAGGGGGTTCGCTGACCTGAGCCGGCCGGCGCACGGCGGCGGAACACCGGCGACACGGCCCCGTGGAGCACCCGGCCCGCCGTTCCGCCGCCGTGCCGCGGGGCGGTCTTTCGCGGCGCGCCGGAGCAACCCGGTTCTGTTAGATTGGTCTAAACCACATAGGCCCCTGCGCGGGTCCCGGTTGAGTCCAGTTGAGTCCCCATCCAGATCGGCAGGCCCAGCGTGGAAGTTGTCATCGTTCCGGACGCCAAGACCGGTGGCGAGCTCATAGCCGAGGCCATGGCGCAGCTGCTCCGGCGCAAGCCCGACGCCCTGCTCGGCGTGGCCACCGGTTCCACGCCGCTCCCCGTCTACGAGGCGCTGACGGCCAAGGTGCGGGCGGGTGCCGTGGATGTCTCCCGGGCGCGGATCGCCCAGCTCGACGAGTACGTGGGGCTGCCCGCGGAACACCCGGAGTCGTACCGCTCGGTGCTCCGGCGTGAAGTGCTGGAGCCGCTCGGGATCGGGATGGACGCCTTCATGGGCCCCGACGGCACGGCCGAGGACGTGCAAGGGGCGTGCGAGGCGTACGACAGGGCGCTGGCCGAGGCCGGTGGCGTGGATCTGCAGCTGCTCGGGATAGGGACCGACGGGCACATAGGGTTCAACGAGCCCTGCTCCTCGCTGGCCTCGCGGACCCGGATCAAGACGCTGACCGAGCAGACCCGGATCGACAACGCGCGCTTCTTCGACGGGGACATCGAGCAGGTGCCGCACCACGTGATCACACAGGGCATCGGCACGATCCTGGAGGCGCGGCACCTGGTGCTGCTGGCCACCGGGGAGGGAAAGGCGGACGCGGTCGCCGCGTCCGTGGAGGGGCCGGTCGCGGCGGTGTGTCCCGCCTCCGCGCTCCAGCTCCACCCGCACGCCACCGTCGTCGTCGACGAGGCCGCCGCGTCCAAGCTGAAGCTCGCCGGCTACTTCCGGCACGCGTACGCCAACAAGCCGGACTGGCAGGGGATCTGAGAACCTGCCGCGGGAAGGCGCCGACGGGTGTGCGGCGGCCCGTGCCGGGCCGCCGCCTCGAAGCCGCGAGGTCTTCGGTAGCGCGGGACCCTCGGACCCGCGGGCACGTCACAGAGCAGGTGCTTCGTCCTCGGCCGGCTCGTCCTGGGCGGTCAGACCGGCTATCCACAATGGCATCAGCCAGTGGGCCGCGAGGATGGTGATGAGCGCGGGCACGGCGTAGATCCTTGGTGCGTCGCCGTCCATCGAACCCGCGATCAGCAAGCCGACCGCGGCTGCGGCCAGGAGCACGGTCATCGCCCGGTGCGCACGGGCCCGGACCCGGGTGCGATCGGCCGACTGACGCTCGTCCAGAGCACGCTCGCGCAGTTCCAGCAGGCCGCGAGTGGCCCCGTTGATCACTCCTGTCGCGAACATCCAGGGCAGCAGGAGTGCCCCCGTCGCGACGACGGCCCACATCGCCTCCCCCTCCGCAAGGCAGAAGTGGGTCATCAGCCCTCCGATGACCACGGTGAGCGCGACGTGCGCGGCCACGGCCAGGCGTCGGCGCCCGGCCGTGGCGTACAGCGGCCGGCCCCTGGGATCGTTCATCAGCCGCAGCATGCTGCGGTCGTAACGGGTCATTCGCGTCGCCGTCATGGCTGTTTCCTCCCGTAGACCTCATCCGTGAGCGGCCGGAACGGTTCGAGGGAGAACAGAGCCTCCACCGGCAGTCCGAAGAACTTCGCGATCCTCAGAGCCAGGTCGAGGCTCGGGTTGTACTGCCCCCGCTCGATGTAGCCGATGGTCTGATAGTGCGCCCCCACGGCCTCGGCCAGGCTCTGACGCGACACCTTCCGCTCGGCCCGCACCACCGCCAGCCTGTTGTGCACCTGCTCGCTCATGTATAAGAAGTACTACATCCGAGAAGTGGTGACAACTGTTCACGACGGGAAGTCTCGTGTCCGGATCCGGCGACGCGCCGGCATTCCTACGCCTCCGGTGCCCCCGCGATGACCTCCGCCGCCGCGCGGCCGCAGACGCGGGCCGCGCCGTGGGTGGCGATGTGCAGGGCGCCGCGGGGAGCGGCCTGGGGGACGCCCATCTCGACCACGATCGTGTCGGGGCGTGCCGTGAGCAGGGTGTCGAGAGCCGACGCCATCCAGGGATGCCGGTGCTCGTCGCGGACGACGGCCACGACGCGGCGGCGGCCGGCCGCCTCCAGAACGGCGTGCCCGGCGTCCGGACCGGCGAAGCTTCCCGTGCGCGTGCCGGGAAGCAGCCGGAGGAGTTCGGCGGCCACGCCCCAGGGCGTCTCGTCGCCGACGGCGATGTTCGCGGCGGGGGTGAAGGCGGCGACGTACGGGGCTTCGGTGAGGGGGGTGAAGGAATCGCCGGTGCGCTTCAGGGCGCGGCGGGCGGCACGCAGCCCCACCTCGTCGTCGGCGGTGGCCGCCGGGCCGGGCCGGGCCGTGGTCGCCGCCCACCGCGCCAGCCTGCGTACGCGTTCCGCCGCGTCCGCCAGGCGTTCCTCGGGCAGTTCGCCGGAGCGGACCGCTGCGACCAGGGCGTCGCGCAGGCGCCGTACCGTCTCGTCGTCCGCCAGGCCGCCGCCCACGCAGATCGCGTCGGCGCCGGCGGCGATGGCGAGGACGCTGCCGCGTTCGATGCCGTAGGTGCCCGCGACGGCCTGCATCTCCATGCCGTCGGTGACGATCAGGCCGTCGTAGCCCAGTTCGCCGCGGAGCAGGTCGGTCAGCACTCCGCGCGACAGGGTCGCCGGGCGGTCCGGGTCCAGGGCGGGGACGAGGATGTGCGCGCTCATCACGGCCCGGGTGCCGGCGGCGATCGCGGCGCGGAACGGGGCCAGTTCGCGTTCCGCCAGCAGCGGGGCCGCGGCGTCGATGCGCGGCAGGGCGAGGTGGGAGTCGACGGCCGTGTCGCCGTGGCCGGGGAAGTGCTTGGTGCAGGCGATGACGCCGGCGGACTGCAGGCCGGTGACGTAGGCGGCGGTGTGCCGGGCGACGAGGTCGGGATCGGCGCCGAAGGACCGCACGCCGATCACCGGGTTCTCGGGGTCGGAGTTCACGTCGGCGGACGGGGCCCAGTTGAAGTTGACCCCGCAGGCGGCCAGTCGGCTGCCGAGTTCGCGGGCCACCTCCCTGGTCAGCTCGACGTCGTCCACGGCGCCCAGCGCGTGGTTGCCGGGGAAGGAGGAACCGGTCCGCACCTCCAGGCGCGTGACGTCGCCGCCCTCCTCGTCGATGGCGACCAGCACGTCCTCGCGCTCGGCGCGCAACCGGGCGGTGAGGGCGGCGAGCTGGTCCGGCGAGGCGATGTTGCGGCCGAACAGGCCGACGGAGGCCAGGCCCTCGCCGAGCCGGCGCAGCAGCCAGTCGGGGGCGGTGGTGCCGGTGAAGCCGGGCTGGAGGACGGTAAGGGCGTCCCGGGCCAGGTCGTCCCTGGACGCGGTGGTGCCGCTGGCGAGTGTCGTCATCGGTGGCGTTATCCCTTCACCGCGCCCGCGGTCAGGCCCGCGGCCATCTTGCGCTGGACGAGGAGGAACAGGACGACGATCGGCACGGCCATCATGGTGGCGCCGGCCATCATCGGGGCGTATTCGGTGCCGTGCTTGGTGGTGAAGTTGCCGAGCCAGACGGTCGCGGTCTGGTTCTTCTGGCTGAGCAGCATCAGGGCGTACAGGTACTCGTTCCAGGCCTGGATGAAGCCGTAGACCGAGGTGGCGACCATGCCCGGGGCCAGCAGCGGGAAGACCACGCGCAGGAAGGCGCCGGTGCGGGAGCAGCCGTCGACCATCGCGGCCTCCTCCAGCTCCTTGGGGATGTTGACGATGAAGCCGCGCAGCGTCCACACCGTGAACGGGAGGATGAAGGTCAGGTACGTGACGATCAGGCCGGTGAGACGGTCGTACTGGCCGAGGTCGTTCAGCAGCAGGAAGACCGGAATGATCATGGCGACGAGCGGGACCATCTGCACCGCCAGGATGCCCACGATCACGATCTTGCGGCCGCGGAAGGCGAACCGGGAGATGGCCAGGGCCGCCAGCATGCCGACGACCATGCCGATCACCACCACCGCCAGCGACACGACCAGGCTGCGGCCCACCGGCCCCCAGAAGTCGGCGATGTCCAGCGCCCGGCCGAAGTTGGACAGCGTCAGCCCCGTGGGGAGCAGGCTCGGGTCCGGGTCGATGGCGTCCTTGGCGGGCTTGAACGCCGTGTTGAGCATCCAGTAGAGCGGGAAGCCCGCGGTGACGAGGACCAGGAGGCCGAGGAGGTTCCAGCCGAGCCGGGACCTTCCCTGGCGGCGGCCCCGGGCGGCGGGGGCGCTCACGCCGCTGACGCCGCCCGCACTGTTCACACCGCTCACGCCGCTCATTCGACGTCTCCGATCTTCAGCATCTGGCGCATGTAGACGGCCACCACACCGAGCAGCAGCAGCACGGTCAGCAGCGCGATCGCCGAGCCCTGCGCGTAGTCGTTGACCACGAACGCCCGGTCGTAGGAGTAGGTGTTGAGGACCTGGAACTCGGCCTCCGGATGGCCGTTGCGCATGACGAAGACCTGCGGGAAGACGCCCATGTCCCAGATCACCGACAGGGTCGTGAGCATCACGATGATCGGCTTGAGGATCGGCAGGGTGACGTAGCGGAAGACGCCCCAGGAGCCGGCGCCGTCCAGGCGGGCCGCCTCCTCCAGTTCCCTGGGCACCTGGGTCAGGCCCGCGCTGAGCGTGATGACCACGAAGGGCACCGCGCCCCACACCACGAGGAGCATGATCACGGCCAGGCCCTGCGGCCCGCTCGCGAACCAGTTGTGGCCGGTCATCTCGACCCCGGGCAGCCTGCTCAGCAGCGCGTTGAGGACGCCGTAGTCGGAGTCGAAGAGCCATTTGAAGACGGTGGTGGCCACGATCACGGGCATGCCCCAGCCGGCCACCAGCACGATGTTGATCAGTATCCGCAGCCAGCCGGAGACCCGCTGCAGCAGCAGCGCGATCGCCATGCCGGCGACCATGGTGAAGACGACCGCCCCGCCCGCGAAGACGATCGTGCGCAGGACGACGGCCCAGAACTGCCCGTCCCCCAGCACCTCGGCGAAGTTGTCGAAACCGGCCCACTCGGCCGGTTGGAAGCCCCACAGCTGGGACTGGCCGAAGGTCTGGAAGGAGAGGGTGACCAGGCGGACCAGCGGATAGCCCATGACCAGCACGAGGGTCAGCAGACAGGGCGCGAGCAGCAGCCAGGGAACCGCGGCCCCGCTCGGCGTGCGCCGTCCCCGTGGTCCCAGCGGTCTCACGGAGGCGGGTGGCGGCGGCGCCTGCCGCGGCGGCGGCACCTTGGCAGGGGTGGTGGTGTCTGCGGCACTCATCGCGCGCTCCTCAGCGGTCCCTCGGGTCGTACGAGAAAGCAGGTCGCACAGGTCGTACGAGAAAGCAGGACGTACGAGCAGCAGGGCCCGTCCGTGCGCGACGGGCCCCGCTCGCCGGTCACTTGGTGTTGATGACCTTGTCGATCGCGGCGTCCGCTTCCTTCGCGGCGGCCTCGACCGACTTCTTGCCGGTGCCGATGGCCTGCAGCATGGTCTGCAGGACCTGGGCCTTCTCGACCTGGCCCCAGCCGGGGGCCGTCGGGACGAACCAGCTGGACTCGGCCGCGGTGGCCGGGACCGCCGTCTTCGGGTCGCTCTTCAGCGTCGCGAGGTCGGTCTTGTTGTTGGGCAGGTTGCCCTTGGCCATCAGGCCCTTCTGCCCGGAGGCGCCGGTGAAGGCGTCGATCCACTCGGCGGCGACGGCCTGCGCGTCGGACTTCACCGGGACGGCGAGGTCGGAGCCGCCCAGGAAGACGGGCATGTTCTTGCCGGACGGGCCGGGCATCACGAAGTTCTCGAGGTTGCCCTTGAGCTTGCCGGTCTTGTCGTTCTTCGGGTCCTCGGCGGTCGCGCCCTCCCAGGCCGCGCCGAAGATCATGGCGGACTTGCCCTGCCCGTAGACGAGGTGACGGTCGGACTCGTCCTTGGTCTTGTCGCCGTGCATGTACCTGTCGACGACCTTCTTGAACTCCTTCAGGCCCTTGAGGGACTCGGGCGAGGAGAGGTTGGCCTTCCACCGGCCGCCCTCCTCCTTCGCGATGGAGCCGCCGGCGTCGTAGACGAAGGACATGGCCGCGTACCAGTCGCGGGTGGGCTGGTACCAGGCGCTGAACTTGTCGCCCTCCTTCTTCTGGATCCTGTCGAGGGCGGCGGTCAGCTCCCGGTACGTCTTCGGCGGCGTCTTGATCCCGGCCGAGGCCGCCACGTCCTTGCGCCAGTTGGCGACCCGGCCGCCGGCGTAGTAGGGGACGCCGTAGGTCTTGCCCTCGTACGTCACCGAGGCCTTGAGGCCGTCCAGCCAGGCGTCCGAGTTCTCGAAGTCGGCCGGGTCGAGGGGGGCGAAGGCGCCCTTGACCATGTAGCCGAGCATCTCGGTGTTGCCCATCTCGACCACGTCGGGGGCCTTGTCGGTGGCGAGGACGGCGTCCAGCTTGGTGTTCTTGTCCGGCCAGCCGTAGTACTCGTGGTCGATCTCGATGCCGGGGTGCTTCTTCCGCACCGCGGCGTCGGCGGCCTCCACCAGTTCCGGCCAGTTGTTCTGGGCGTCGACGGTGAGCCAGACGGTCAGTTCCTTGGCGTCCGCGCCGTTGTCCGTGCCCCCGCTGCCGCCGTCGTTCCCGCACGCCGCGATGGAGACCACCATGCCCGCGACGCCGATCGCGGATATCAGCTTGCGCTTCACGCCACCCTCCTCAGGGATGCCACAAACCCCCCTGCTCCCCGCGGTGAGCGTTGCCGCGTATACCGCCCGTGGGGCCGGGACTGGACCAATGGTGTAGACCAGTACGGGGGAGCTTGGCTCAGACCAATAGGGCTGTCAAGGGTGCTCCGGCGCGCTCCAGACGTCCGTTACGGGACCGCGATATGCAGGGACCCTTCATTGCGCGGACGGCGGAACGGGCGCCGCGGGCCGCGGCGCGGACACCGGACCAGCGGCCGCCGGCGGCCCGGACGGACCGGGACCGGACACCGGGCCACCGGGCGTCCGGCGGCACGGACGGACCCGGGCCTCGGCGGTGGATCGCCGGGCGCCCGGCGGGCGGACGGAGCGGGGCCGGGCGGCGGAGGGAGGGCGCCGGCGGCGCGGTGGACTAGACCAACTGGGAGCACGACGGTATACAGGGGAGATCACGGAGCGTGCGGGCGGACACCCGGCACGTGAAGCCGTGCCACGATGTGAGCCGTGGCCGATGGGTACGTCGGTCGCTTCGGCACGCGGAGCCGGAAAGGCAGAGCATGAGCACCGACGTCAGCAGTGCGGAGAACGAGGGCGGGACAAGTGTCCGTACGGCGCGCGTGCCCAAGTACTACCGTTTGAAGCGGCACCTGCTGGACATGACGCAGACGCTGCCCCCGGGCACGCCCGTGCCGCCCGAGCGCACCCTCGCCGCCGAGTTCGACACCTCGCGCACGACCGTCCGCCAGGCCCTGCAGGAGCTGGTCGTCGAGGGGCGGCTGGAGCGGATCCAGGGCAAGGGCACCTTCGTCGCCAAGCCCAAGGTCTCGCAGGCGCTGCAGCTCACCTCGTACACCGAGGACATGCGCGCCCAGGGGCTGGAACCGACCTCCCAGCTGCTGGACATCGGATACGTCACCGCCGACGACCGGCTCGCCGGGCTGCTGGACATCGCGGCCGGCGGGCGGGTGCTGCGCATCGAGCGCCTGCGCATGGCCAACGGCGAGCCGATGGCCATCGAGACCACCCACCTGTCCGCCAAGCGCTTCCCCGCCCTGCGCAGGTCGCTGGCGAAGTACACCTCCCTCTACACCGCGCTCGCCGAGGTGTACGACGTCCACCTCGCCGAGGCCGAGGAGACCATCGAGACCTCGCTGGCCACCCCGCGCGAGGCCGGGCTGCTCGGCACCGACGTGGGCCTGCCGATGCTGATGCTGTCCCGGCACTCCCTGGACGGGAACGGCGACCCGGTGGAGTGGGTGCGGTCGGTGTACCGCGGGGACCGGTACAAGTTCGTGGCGCGGCTGAAGAGGCCCGCCGAGTAGGACGCGCGCGGCAGGGACCGTACGGGGCGGCGGCGGGGCGGCCACCCGCACCCGGCGAAACCACCGGGCCGCCGTGCCCGGCGGAACCACGCGCCCCCGTGCCGACGGAACCACCGGGCCGCCGCGTCCGGCGGAACCTCCCCCGCACACCGCGAGGCGGCAGCCCCGGCGGGAGACGGCCGCCTTCCCGCCGTGGCGCGCCCGGCCAGGGCGCCTGCCGTCGCCTTCCCCGCCGCCCCCGGGGGCGGCCCCGCGGCGTCCGGCGCGTGCTCTGGGGTCCCCCGCCGCGGACCGGGCGAGCGCCGGGCGGACGACCCGGTACGGGACCCCCGTACCCGGGTCTTCGCCCGGCCCGGCGAGGGGACGCGCCGGGCGTCCCGGAAACATTCCTGCCTAGGCTCCGCCGCCGGGCGCCCCCGTGCCGCCGAAGCCGCGTCCGGGGAACCGGGCGGCACGCCGGAAGACGCCGGCGACCGCGGCCAGGACCGCGAGGGAGAGCGCGGCGCACAGCGGGAACTCCCCCCCCCCGGGCTCCGGCCGGACGAGACCCGCAGGGCGATGCCGAGGCAGCCGACCACCAGGTAGAACACGCAGATCCACGCGAGCCGCCGCAGCGCGCGTCGTACCAGACGGTCCTTCATGGCCCTCCCTCGGCGTCACCCGCGGCCCGGTCCGCTTCAGGGCACCCGGGCCGCCCCCTCGCCCGCCGTTCCCTCCGCCGGCGCCTCGACGACCGGGGACGGCTTGTCCTGCGCGTCGGAGAAGTAGTCCTCGGGGCGGGTCAGGTCCGTGCCCTCCCGCGCACCGCCGGCCCGGGCCAGCAGCGTGCCCGCGGCCGCGACGACGATGTTGACGGCGAGCGCGATCAGCCCGGCGTACATCGTGACGTCCGTGTCCAGGCCGAAGTCGGACAGCGGGAAGGCCGATCCGCCGAAGTGCTCCTTGCCGGTGGCCGGGTTGGGGATGTTGTAGAGCAGCACGACACCGGCGAGCAGCCCCGCGAGCAGGCCCGCGACCAGGCCGTGCCGGTGGAACCAGCGGGTGTAGAGCCCGAAGCCCACGGCGGGCAGCGTCTGGAGGATCAGCACGCCGCCGATGAGCTGGAGGTCGACGGAGAACTGCGGGTCCAGCGAGACGATCACCAGGACCGCCCCCACCTTCACCAGCAGGGAGACCAGCTTGGAGACCTTCGCCTCGGTCGCCTCGTCGGCGTCCGGACGGAAGAACTCCCGGTAGATGTTGCGGGTGAAGAGGTTGGCCGCGCCGATCGACATGATCGCCGCCGGCACCAGCGCGCCGATGCCGACCGCCGCGTAGGCGACCCCGGCGAACCAGTCGGGGAACTGGCTGTCGAAGAGCTGCGGCACGACGGTGTTGGCGTTCGGCTTGCCGTTCTCGCCGCTCAGCGGGGTGATCCCGGCGGCGATCGCCATGTAGCCGAGCAACGCGATCAGGCCGAGGAGCACGCTGTAGACGGGCAGCGCGGCCATGTTCTTCTTGATGGTGTCCCGGCTGCGCGCGGCCAGCGTGCCGGTGATCATGTGCGGGTACAGGAAGAGCGCGATGGCCGAGCCCAGCGCCAGGGTGACGTACTGGAGCTGGTTGCCGGCGTTGAGCAGGGTGCCGTCGCCGGTGGCGGGGGTCTCGGCGAACTTCTCGTCCGCGGCGGCGAAGATGTCGCCCCAGCCGCCGAGCTTCGGCGGGATGTACAGCACCGCGATGATGATCACGATGTAGATCAGGATGTCCTTGACGAACGCGATCAGCGCCGGCGCCCGCAGACCCGCGTGGTAGGTGTACGCGGCGAGGATCGCGAAGGCCGCGAAGATCGGCCAGTGGCCGGTGATCCCCATGGTGCGCAGCACCGCCTCGATGCCCACCAGCTGGAGCGCGATGTACGGCATGGTGGCCACGATGCCGGTGATCGCGACCAGCAGCGCCAGGAGGCGCGAACCGTGCCGGACCCGGACGAAGTCGGCCGGGGTGACCAGGCCGTGCCGCTGGGAGACCGACCACAGGCGCAGCACGACGACGAACACCAGCGGGTAGACGACCACGGTGTACGGCATCGCGTAGAAGCCCATCGCGCCGGCGCCGAACATCAGAGCGGGAATCGCGACGAAGGTGTACGCGGTGTAGAGGTCGCCGCCGATGAGGAACCAGGTGATCCAGGTGCCGAATCCGCGGCCGCCCAGGCCCCACTCGTCCAGGCTCTCCAGGTGCTCGGCGCGCTGCCAGCGGGCGGCCACGAACCCCATCACGCTGACCAGCAGGAACAGCAGCGAGAAGACGACGATCTCGGTGATGTGGTCGCTCATCGGTCCCTCCCGGTGAGCCGGCGGACCAGCGCGATGGTGACCATGCTGAGCACGGCGCACAGGAGCTGGAACCAGTAGAAGAACGGGAAACCGAACACGCGCGGCCCGTCGTGGTTGAACACGAAAGTCAGCAAGGGGAGGACGATCGGGATCCACAGGAGGTGGTTCCAGGCACTGCGGTGACGGGGCGTGCCGGCACCGCGGGCGTCCTCAGTCTCGGTTTTCTGCAAGGCGGTTCTTTCTGTTACGCGGACATATGGGTCGGTCGGATGCGTCGGACGGCGATCGCACAGGTGAACACGGACCGGATGCGGGCCGGGTTCGGGACACGGCCGGAAAAGACAGCCTTCCCTCCTTCGGTGGTCATGTCTCAGGAGCCGATCAGGACCAGCAGTACGGCGTTGAGCGCGGTGATGAACGTCGCCGCGACGGAGGCGGCCACGGTGGTCGACCGCCGGTTGACGAGCGGGCCCATCAGTCGCTTGCGCGAGGTGAAGAAGACCAGCGGCCACAGCGCGAAGGGGATGCCGAAGCTGAGCACCACCTGCGACAGCACCAGTGCGAGCCCGGGCTCGACCCCGCAGGCGAGCACCGCCAGCGCGGGCACCAGCGTCACCGCCCGCCGGACCAGCACGGACGTCTCCCGCCCGAAGAAGCCCTCGAAGACGACCGCGCCCGCGTAGGTGCCCACCGCCGAGGAGGCGAAGCCGGAGGCCAGCAGGGCGAGCGCGAAGAGTACGCCCCCGAAGGCGCCCAGGGCCCGGCCGAAGCCGTCGTGGGCGCCCTGGATCGTCTCGGCCTCGGCCGGCAGCAGGACGGCGGCGGCCGCGGTCAGCATCGCCAGGTTGACCAGTCCGGCCACCCCCATCGCCGCGGCGATGTCCAGCCGGGTGGCCGCCAGCAGCCGGCGCTGCCGCTCGGGCCGGCCCGCGGCGTCGCCGTGCCGGTCGCGCACCAGGGCGCCGTGCAGGTAGATGGCGTGCGGCATCACGGTGGCGCCCAGGATGCCGACCGCCAGGAGCAGGCTGTCCTGGCCCTCGATGCGCGGGACGACGCCCGCCGCGAGGGCGCCGGCGTCGAACCCGGCGGTGAGCGCGTTGTAGCAGAACCCGACGAGCACGACCGCGAGGAGCCCGCTCACGGCCGCCTCGAAGGGCCGGCTGCCGCGCCGCTGCTGGACAGCGAGGACCAGCCAGGACACCACGCCGGTCACCACTCCGCCGGCCAGGATGGGCATGCCGAACAGCAGGTTGAGCGCCACCGCCCCGCCGATGAGTTCGGCGAGGTCGGTGGCGATGGCGACCAGTTCGGCCTGGGCCCACAGGCCGAGGGCCACGGGCCGGCGGAAGTGCCGACGGCTCAGCTCCGGCAGCGTGGCCCCGCTGACGACGGTGACCTTCGCCGCCAGGTACTGCACCAGCATCGCGACCAGGTTGGCGGTGACCACCACCCACACGAGCAGGTAGCCGAACCGGGCGCCGGCGGCCACGTTGGTGGCGACGTTGCCGGGGTCGACGTAGGCGACGGCCGCGACGAAGGCGGGACCCAGCAGGGGCAGCACCCCGGCCCGGCGGAGGCCGCCCGGGCGGCCCGCCGCACGGCGGGACCCGGGGCCGGGGGCGGGGCCGGCCCCGGAAAGCCCGGGACCCGCCTCACCGGCCGTCCGTCCCGGCCGGCCGCTGTCCGCCGGTCCGGTGAACGCCCCTCCGGCCTCCGTCCGTTGCGGTGCCGCCCGTCCGGCTCCCGCGCTCCCGGCTCCCGTCATGCCCGGCTCCGCCCTCCCCGTCATGGCTTGACCAGCGGTATCAGCAGGGACAACGTGACGAGCGCACCCGCCGTCGAGACGACGACCCCGGCGGCCGCCTCCTGCACATGGGTCCGGGCCTGCTGGGCCAGGACGTAGGCGGTGGCCGCGTTGGGCAGTCCGGCCAGGATCACCGACGCCGCCGCCCAGGTGTCCGGCATGCCGAACACGGTGTGGACCAGCAGGTAGGCGAAGACCGGCATCACGGCCAGCTTGATCGCGACGGTCAGGCCGACCTCCGAGGTGCCGACGCTGCCGTCCCGCATGCCCGCCACCGCCTTGCGCAGGGTGAGGCCGACCGCGAACAGCGCGCCGGGCGCGGCGGCGTCGCCCACCATGTCGACGGTGGTGTGCACGGGTGCGGGCAGGTCGACGTGGAGGACCGCGAAGACCAGGCCCACGGCCACCGACAGGGCGACCGGGTTGAGCACCACCTTGCGGGAGATGTCCCGGCGCAGCTGCGCCCTGCTCTCCGTCCGGTGCATCGCGCCGGGACCCGTGGAACGGGCGCTCAGCACGGTGTGCGCGGCCGGGTAGCAGACCATGTTGAACATGTTGTGCACCAGCTGCCCGATGGCCGCGGGCAGCACCGCCTTCGGCCCGAGCACCGCGAGCAGCAGGGGCACGCCCATGTAGGCGACGTTGCCGTAGCCGGAGAGCAGGCCCACGGTCAGGCTCTTCCGGCTGTCCCGCCGGAACAGCAGCCGGGCCCCCGCCATGCCGAGCGCGTAGGAGAACACGATCGACAGGATCGCGACGGCGATGAACTGCCAGGGCACGCCGGCGGAGATGTCGGCGGTGGCGACGGACAGGAACAGCAGCGCCGGCAGGGCGATGTAGAAGACGAAGTCGTTGACCGCCTGTGCGGTGTTCCCCTGGAACACCCTGAACGCGCTGGCCACGTACCCGACAGCGACGATCGCGAACAGCGGCACGATCGCGTTCAGGATGGTGTCGAATTCCATCGGTCAGCTCGGCACCGTCTCCGCGGCCTTCGCCCGGCCGGCGTGCTCGACGGGCACGACGGACGGGTCCTGGAGTACCTGGAGCGCCGTCTTCTGGACGTCCTCCAGGCGCACGAAGTCCGCGTAGAACTCGTGGATCTGCCGAAGGAGTTCCTGGAACCTCGCCCGCTTTTCGGGGTAGATCTCGTTCTCCAGCCGGTTCTTCAGCCGTTCGGCGACCGCGCCGACGAAGACTTCGTCGGCGGTGTACTCCTCGGGCAGGCCGGCATTGGCGAGAATCTGTCCGATGGTGGCCGGGAAGATACCGATCGGGTTGAGGAAGTACTCGACCTCGCGGGTGACACCGAGGTAGTCGGGCACGTTCACGATGCCGGCGTTCTCGGTCCGGGTGAGCAGACCGCTGATCGGCCGGTAGACGTTGGGCAGCGCCATGAACGTTTCCTCCGCCAGGTGCGCGACGGCGGAGATCTTCTTGGCGTCCAGCGTCCGGCCGCCGACGGTGATGCCACGCTCGGCGAAGATGTGGCTGAGCACCTCGACGTTGGCCAGGCCCGCCCGGTTGCCGAACCCGGCGACACCGCCCTCGACCATGGCGAAGCCGTGGAAGACGGAGGTGAGCGAGTTGGCCAGGCCCAGCCCGATGTCGTCGTGGGAGTGCAGGTAGAAGGTCATCCCGGGGTTGTCCCGGACCAGGTTGGCGGCCAGCACGGCGGTGGCGTGCGGCAGCAGGGTGCCGATGGAGTCGTTGATCCGGACGAGGTCGATGCCCAGGCTGCGGGCGCGCTCGATCTGCTCGTTGATGAAGGTGTAGCGCTCGTCGTCGATCTCGTGCGAGAAGGCGTTGAGAATGCTGGCCCGGAAGGAGCCGACACCGATCCCGGCGAGCTTCTCGTGGGCGCGTTCCAGCAGCTTGTTCTCCTGCTGGTACTCGATCATGCCGAGGCTGACCTGGATGCGGGCCAGGTAGTCCTTCGGGACGACCTTGAGCGCTTCGGAGAGGGGCTCCCAGGTCTTGAGCGTCAGGTTGAAGACGAACCGGGTGTCCGCGGGGATGCGGTGCAGCAGCAGCTGCGCGTCCAGGACACGCCGCAGGAACTGCGGTTCGGTCAGGCCCGATCCCAGGTCGATGTCCCGGATGCCGGCATTGGCCAGCGCCTCGATGAGCGCGAGCTTCCGGTCGTCGTCGGCTCCGAAGAGGGCTCGCTCGCCCCCTTCCCGAATCGTTTCGTCGGAAAGGCCGACGAGGTCGAAGTCCGAGTACCGCGGTTCGTGGCCGGCAGGTAACTGAAGTGCCATTTTCGCCTCTCCCGTTCCGATTTTTGTGCCACCGGGTGGATCAGCAGAACAGCAAAACCCATCGGCTGTCCGATCGATGACCGCCGATGCCAGCGGGATGCTAGACAACATCCGGAGAAGGACTCAACACCCCCTTGGAGACGGCCAGGAATCTTTCATTCCGATTTCATTGCGGGCCGTTACCACAACCGCAGGATTCCAGTCAGAGACATGCCCGTCGGCCAATTACCGGTACGCAGGGTGAGGATCGGCGGCACGGCCGAAGCCCGATCGGTCGCACGCTCCCCGGAATACGACCGGCTGCCCCTTCTCGGGCGCCGGCCTCCGCGGCGCCGTCACCCACCGGCGACAGGAGCGCCCCGGACGACAGGAACACCCCCGGGCGGCAGGAACCCCGGCGGCAGGGACCCCTCCGGACGACCGGGACGCGGCACGGGCGCGGGCCCCGGCCTCCGCCGCAGCCCGGCAGCGGCCGCGAGGCACCACACCGGCGCTCCAAGACCGGAGCAACACAACATCTGGGGGTGGCTCCGCGCCCCAGCACAAGATGTATGCTCATGCTCGCTGTCGCCGCAGGGGAATCCGGTGCGAATCCGGAACTGTCCCGCAACGGTGTATCCGCGTGCGTCCGCACGCTTGTCCAGTCCGAGTACCTGCCGACAGTGCACCCGGCCGTCCGGCCGGTGTGCCTGACGTCCGGGCCTCGTGGAATGGGCCGGCGGACGCGACGCCCTGCGCGCTCGTGCTGCCTCCTGCCCTCGCCGAGGCCCCGTGCCGAGCGAGGGAGAGCCCCACGTGACCATCGCGCCAGCCGACCCGGCTTCAGCGCCCCCGGTGGCCGAGGAGAGCGACGGCCCCGGAGCCGCGCTGCTGCGGACCCTGACGGAGCTGACCGCCGACCTCCCCGACACCGACCCCGGCCGGGTCGCCGCCGCGGCGCTGCGCGGCCGCTCCGCCCGTGCGGACGAGGCGGAGCTGCGCGACCTCGCCACCGAGGCGGCCGCCGGCCTGATCGCCGAGGACCCCGCCTACTCCCGGCTGGCCGCCCGCCTCCTCACCCTGACCCTTCGCGCGGAGGCCGCCTCCCAGGGCGTCACGTCCTTCACCGGGTCCGTCGCCGCGGGCCACCGCGAGGGACTGATCTCCGACCGCACGGCAAAGTTCGTGCGGCTGCACGCCGGCCGGCTCGACGCGCTGATCGACCCGGCCGCCGACGACCGCTTCGGCTACTTCGGCCTGCGCACGCTCCACAGCCGCTATCTGCTGCGCCACCCGATCACCCGCAGGGTCATCGAGACGCCGCAGTACTTCCTGCTGCGCGTCGCCGCGGGACTCGCGGAGGACGACGGGCCCCGCTCGGTCGACGAGGTCGCGGCGCTCTACGGGCTCATGAGCCGCCTCGACTACCTTCCGTCCTCCCCCACCCTGTTCAACTCCGGCACCCGGCACCCGCAGATGTCGTCCTGCTACCTGCTGGACTCCCCGCGCGACGAGCTGGACTCGATCTACGACCGCTACCACCAGGTCGCGCGCCTGTCCAAGCACGCCGGCGGCATCGGCCTGTCCTACTCCCGCGTCCGCTCCCGCGGTGCGCTGATCCGCGGCACCAACGGGCACTCCAACGGCATCGTCCCGTTCCTGAAGACCCTGGACGCCTCCGTGGCGGCCGTGAACCAGGGCGGCCGGCGCAAGGGCGCGGCCGCGGTCTACCTGGAGACCTGGCACTCCGACGTCGAGGAGTTCCTGGAGCTGCGCGACAACACCGGCGAGGACGCGCGCCGCACCCACAATCTGAACCTCGCGCACTGGGTGCCGGACGAGTTCATGCGCCGGGTGGACGCCGACGAGCCGTGGTCGCTGTTCTCCCCCTCCGACGTGCCCGAGCTGGTGGACCTGTGGGGCGAGGAGTTCGACGCGGCGTACCGTAGGGCGGAGGCCGCGGGACTGGCGCGCAAGACCCTCCCCGCCCGCGAGCTGTACGGCCGGATGATGCGCACCCTCGCCCAGACCGGCAACGGCTGGATGACCTTCAAGGACGCCGCCAACCGCACCGCCAACCAGACCGCCGAGCCGGGCCACGTCATCCACTCCTCCAACCTCTGCACGGAGATCCTGGAGGTCACCAGCGACGGCGAGACGGCCGTCTGCAACCTGGGGTCGGTCAACCTCGGCGCCTTCGTCGCCCCGGCCGCGCACGACATCGACTGGGAACGGCTGGACGCCGCCGTCCGCACGGCCGTCACCTTCCTCGACCGGGTCGTGGACATCAACTTCTACCCGACCGAACAGGCCGCCCGCTCCAACGCCCGCTGGCGCCCGGTCGGCCTGGGCGCCATGGGCCTGCAGGACGTCTTCTTCAAGCTGCGCCTGCCCTTCGACTCGCCCGAGGCCCGGCGGCTGTCCACGCGGATCGCCGAGCGGATCATGCTCGCCGCGTACGAGGCCTCCGCCGACCTCGCCGAGCGCCCCCGAGCAGCCGCGGCAGGCTCCGGCGCAGGGGGGACCCCCGTCGGCCCGTTCCCGGCCTGGGAGAAGACCCGTACCGCCCGGGGTGTCCTGCACCCCGACCACTACGACACCGACCTGGCCTGGCCGGAGCGCTGGGCGGCGCTGCGGGAGCGGATCGCCGCCGTCGGCCTGCGCAACTCCCTACTCCTGGCCATCGCCCCGACCGCGACCATCGCCTCCATCGCGGGCGTCTACGAGTGCGTCGAGCCGCAGGTGTCCAACCTGTTCAAGCGCGAGACGCTCTCCGGCGAGTTCCTCCAGGTCAACCCCTACCTGGTCGAGGACCTGAAGCGGCTGGGCGTGTGGGACGCCCGCACCCGGGAGGCGCTGCGCGAGGCGAACGGCTCCGTGCAGGGCTTCTCCTGGATCCCCGAGGACATGCGGCGGCTGTACCGCACGGCGTGGGAGATCCCGCAGCGCGGTCTGATCGACATGGCCGCCGCCCGCACCCCGTTCCTCGACCAGTCCCAGTCGCTGAACCTGTTCCTGGAGACGCCGACCATCGGCAAGCTCTCCTCGATGTACGCCTACGCCTGGAAGTCCGGGCTGAAGACGACGTACTACCTGCGCTCGCGCCCGGCGACGAGGATCGCCCGCGCTGCCCGGGCAACCGCCCCCGCCCGGCAGGCGGCCTCCGAAGAGGCCGTCGCCTGCTCCCTTGAGAACCCCGAGTCCTGCGAGGCCTGCCAGTAATGACCAGCACCACCGTCACCGCCCGCAACCGGAACCTGCTCGACCCGGGCTTCGAGCTGACCCTGCGCCCCATGCGCTACCCCGGCTTCTACGAGCGCTACCGGGACGCCATCAGGAACACCTGGACCGTGGAGGAGGTCGACCTCCACTCGGACGTGGCCGACCTCGCGAAGCTGTCCCCCGGCGAGCAGCACCTCATCGGCCGGCTCGTGGCCTTCTTCGCGACGGGCGACTCGATCGTGGCGAACAACCTGGTGCTGACCCTCTACAAGCACATCAACTCGCCCGAGGCGCGGCTCTACCTCTCCCGCCAGCTCTTCGAGGAGGCCGTCCACGTCCAGTTCTACCTGACGCTGCTGGACACCTACCTGCCCGACCCGGACGACCGGGCCGCCGCCTTCGCCGCGGTGGAGAACATCCCGTCCATCCGCGAGAAGGCCGGGTTCTGCTTCCGGTGGATGGACTCGGTGGAGGAGATCGACCGGCTGGAGACCAGGGCCGACCGCCGCCGTTTCCTCCTCAACCTCATCTGCTTCGCCGCGTGCATCGAGGGCCTGTTCTTCTACGGTGCCTTCGCCTACGTCTACTGGTTCCGCAGCCGGGGCCTGCTGCACGGCCTGGCCACCGGCACCAACTGGGTCTTCCGCGACGAGACCATGCACATGTCCTTCGCCTTCGACGTGGTCGACACCGTCCGCGAGGAGGAGCCGGACCTCTTCGACGACCGGCTCCGGGAGCAGGTCACCGACATGCTGCGGGAGGCCGTCGAGGCCGAGCTGCAGTTCGCGCGCGACCTGTGCGGTGACGGCCTCCCGGGGATGAACACCGACTCGATGCGGCAGTACCTGGAGTGCGTCGCCGACCAGCGCCTGACGCGCCTCGGCTTCGCCCCGGTGTACGGCTCCGAGAACCCCTTCTCCTTCATGGAGCTGCAGGGCGTTCAGGAGCTGACCAACTTCTTCGAGCGGCGTCCGTCGGCGTACCAGGTCGCGGTGGAGGGCACCGTCGACCTGGACGAGGACTTCTGATCACTCCTCCCGTGCCCCGCCTGGGCCTCCCTGGTCCGACGGTCGATGCGCCGGTCGCGGACGGCGCCGATCACGGAGGGGAGGACCAGCAGGACGAGGATCCCCAGCACGGTCAGCGTTCCGGTCAGCGCTTCCGTCTGTGCCGCAGTCATGACACCACTGCCACGCCGGATGCTCCTCGCCGGCAGTGGCAGAACTGCCGCGCCCCTCGAACGGAGGGCGACACGGTCGCCGGGGTGCTGGCGCGGACGGAGCGCAACCTCGACCGGGAGGTCACCGTCGAGCGGCTCGCGGTCCGCGCCCGCCGTTTCCTTCGGCAGCGAACGGAGGTCGTTGTGCCGGACGGCGAATTCCTGGCTCAGCAGCGCCGCCCGCCGATGGGCCGGGTTCTCCCGGGCGGCGCCGGGGAGCTCCCTTCCCGCGCTCCGTTCCAGCAGGTCGGTCCGGATCCGGCGCGCGGAGGTGAGCCGACGCAGCGCGAGGCACTCCTCGACGCCCGGGACGATTCCGTGGGTACGGTTGGGGAATTCCCGGTCGTACGCCTCGATCACCGGAAGAGCGAGCGACGGTGGTACCCGGATCGTGGCCGGTGTCGATGTGGTGCCGGGTAAGAGGACATGCACGAACCAACCACTCCCAGCCGCCGGTGGGCGCACCCCTCCCGCCGTGCGGGGCGTGCGGCCGGTGCGTATCTCCCGCACATCCCATTCAGCGCCGCAACTGACAGCCCTGAGAACGGATTTGCTTCATCCGCCACCCCCGGATGCCGGACTCCTCCTTGCGCGGGGGTCGTCGATCACCAAGGAAGCGTGGGTGATCGAACGGCCGGCGGACGGACGAACGGCGCCTGCCCGGGAGGAAGAACCCGGACAGGCGCCGTGCGCGGGAGAGGGGGCGGCCCGGGCCGGTGCCGGTCCGGGTCCGCCGCGGCCGGCAGCCGGCGCGTCAGTCGTTCGCGACCACGGGGTAGCGGGGCTCGTTCTCGGCCATCTGCCGCAGGGCGTCCTTGCGTTCGCGCTTGGAGAGCCGGTCGATGTACAGGTAGCCGTACAGGTGGTCGGTCTCGTGCTGCAGACAGCGCGCGAAGTAGCCGGTGCCGCGCACCTTGATCGGGTTGCCCTTCTCGTCCTGCCCGGTCACCTCGGCGTAGTCGGGACGGGCGAGCGGCGCGTACGCGGTCGGCACCGACAGGCAGCCCTCGTTGCTGTCGTCGAGGCGGCGCCGGTCGGCGGGCAGGTCGACCAGCTTGGGGTTGCAGACCACGCCGACGTGCCGGACGCCCTCGTCGTCCGGGCAGTCGTAGACGAAGACCTTCAGGTCGACGCCGATCTGGTTGGCGGCCAGGCCCACGCCCTCGGCGGTGCGCTGGCTGGCGAACATGTCCGCGACCAGCTGCTGGAGCTCTTCGCCGAACTCGGTGACGTCCTTGCACTCCTTGTGCAGCACCGGGTTGCCGACCACCGTGATCGGCCGCGAGGTGCCGCGCTCCCGCCAGGCCGTCTCGCGCTCCTCGCAGTCCTCCGTGTCGATGACGTACCCCTCGTCGTCGACGGGGAGCACGCCCGCGTGCTGCTGATCGGTGTCCTGCTGCGCCATGACCGACGTACGCCTTCCTGGAAGAACAAAGGTGTGCTGCTGATACAGGGTACGGCGATCCGCGGGAGCCCTCAGCAGACCTCTTCCAGATCCCGCCAGTCCCGGGAGTCCGGGCTGTCCGCGACCCACCCGTCCAGCAGCCCCCGCACCAGCGGGGCCGGCGCGGCCACCCCGCACTCCCGCTCCGGCACCCACAGCTGCCCGTCGGTCCGGTGGCCCAGCGGCCCGGGATGCCCCGGTTCGCTGTGGTCGTGCGGGTCGAGGTGCTCGCCGTCGCCCTCGTCGGACGGCATCCGCGACTCGGAGCACATCCGGCACAGCAGCCGCACGGACGACGACCAGTCCTCCGCGGCGAACCCGGCGTCGGCGGCGAGCTGCTCCAGCGCGTCCCGGTCTGCCTCGGTCGCGGCCTCCAGCAGCACCACCCAGGTCGGCACCGGCGAGGGCGCCCACAGCTCGATCTCGTCGAACACCGGGTAGACGTCCCCGTTGGCGGTGACCCGCTCCCCGTGCGGCACCCCGTCGTGCAGCACGACCTCGCCCCAGCGCCGCCCCGAGGACGGCAGCGGGATGGACAGCACCTCCATCCGGGCGGGGTCCAGCCGCCTCCCCCACACCACTTCGGCCTCCCCCTCGGGGGACAGCCGTACGGCCGCGCTGCCGAGGTCCATGCCGAGCGGCTCACCGGAGCCGGTCGCGTCGCCCGGCACCCGCAGCCCGTACGCCTGCCAGGCGCGCCGGGCCAGCGGCCAGTCCTGCAGGGCGGTCGCGGCGATGCCGACGTTCCACCAGTCCGGCGCCCCGGCGTCCCGGTCGAGCAGGGCGACGGCCCGCAGGCCGGCCGCCCGGGCCTGCTCCCAGTCGTGCCGGAACTTGTGCAGCAGGGCGAGGTTGAACCAGGACTCCGACAGCCAGGGTTCCAGGTCGGCGGCCCGCGTCAGCAGCGCTCCCGCGTCCTCGTACCGGCCGTCGCCGATCAGTGTGAACGCGCGGTCGGTGGCCTGCCGCCAGGAGGCGGAGGGCCGGTGCCGTCCCTTGCCGAAGATCCTCACGATTCCCGCCTGCCAGTTCCGTGTGGTGGGCTGGCTGTGCCTTCCGCGCCCCCGGACACCCTCTCTTTCGCATCCAACCACGTACGACTGGAAGGACGCTCATTACCCATGGGTTACCCCGGCGCGGACGCGGTAAGGCAGCCTTCTCCTTGGCCGGACGACGCACGGGGGCGGCCCCCGCGCGTCAGCTCCTCGCTGCGGGACAGTACCCGGGCAGGCGGCTTCACCACATCCGGTGTGCGCGCGGTCCCCGCGGCACCGTGCGGCGGCTTCTCCCGGGCGGCGGGGGCGGGTCCGCCGGCACGTCCGGGCGGCGGGCCCCTCACGGCCGGGAGGGTCCCGGAAGGGTCAGGACTCCTGCGATGCCGGCGGGGCCGCCGCGACGTCGCGCTCCGGCACGGCCTGTCCGGAGCGGATCAGATCGATCCGCCCCATGACCTTGGCGCGCAGGTCGCCCGGCACGTCGTCATGCCCGCAGCACCGCTTGACCAGCTTCTTCACGGCCTGTTCCAGCCCGTACTTCTCCAGGCAGGGCGAGCATTCCTCGAAGTGGTGCTCGAACTTGGTGCACTCGGCATCCGGCATCTCACGGTCGAGGAACTCGTAGAGATGATCGAGGATTTCGCTGCAATCCGTCTCGTGCGGCTCTCCGCAGCTCATGACCCCGAGCCTTTCGCTTCGTTCGACTCTCCGGCGCCGGCCGGGACCAGCCCGCGCTCGCGGGCGTAGTCCTCGAGCATGCCGCGCAGTTGACGGCGGCCCCGGTGCAGCCGGGACATCACCGTACCGATGGGTGTTCCCATGATGTCGGCGATCTCCTTGTATGCAAAGCCCTCCACATCCGCGAGATAGACGGCGATGCGGAACTCCTCGGGGATCGCCTGGAGCGCTTCCTTCACGTCCGAGTCGGGCAGGTGGTCGAGCGCCTGCGACTCCGCGGAGCGCAGACCCGTCGACATGTGCGACTCGGCACGGGCGAGCTGCCAGTCCTCGATCTCCTCGGCCGCGCTGCGCTGCGGTTCGCGCTGCTTCTTGCGGTACGAGTTGATGAACGTGTTGGTGAGGATCCGGTACAGCCACGCCTTCAGATTGGTGCCCTCGCGGAACTGGTGGAAGGACGCGTACGCCTTGGCGTACGTCTCCTGCACCAGGTCCTCGGCGTCGGCCGGGTTGCGCGTCATGCGCAGGGCGGCCGAGTACATCTGGTCGAGGAATTCCAGCGCGTCCCGTTCGAAGCGCGCGCTGCGCTCCGCGGTCGACTCCGCGCTCGTGCCCTGGCCCTCGGGCAGCTCCGCCTGGCCGTTGTCGGTCCCTGCGTCGGTCCCAGTGACCGGACCCACCTCCTCCGGTGATGGCGTGGGACCGAGTCCGGCCCCACTCGATTCGGAGGATAGACGACGTGTGGCCGAAGGCGCTTCCCGGTACGGCCCGCCCGCCCCCCGGACGGGGGCGGTGGTCGCCGCGTGCAGCACCGTCCACTCCAGGCCGTCGCGGCTGCTGCGGTGCGGATCGGACCCTGCCGGCCGCAGCCCGTCCGTGGAACGGCCGGGGGAGACGGTCGGGCAGAAGGTGGAACCCATGCGGCGGACTTCCTCTCCTACGACGTGCGTGCCGATGGTCAGCACATACGTCCGCCACAACAGCGGCCGACGGCTCGCCATTCCCGGGCTTCCGGGTCTTTCAGCCGAGTGACCCGGTCCACGCGGCGACGGCGTCGGTGACGACCGCCAGCGTCCGGTCCTGGTCGACGGGCGCCCGCTTCGGGACGGCGAAGCCGTGATCGCCCCAGGCCACCCCGACCAGTTCGTACGGCCCGTCCGGGAACTCCTCCGGCTTCCCGAACGGGTCGTTCCCGCCCTGGACGACGAGGGTGGGCACGCCCGTCCCGAGCAGTTCGCCGGCGCGGGACTTCTCCGGTCTGCCCGGCGGGTGCAGCGGGAAGCTCAGGGCGAGGACGGCGTGCGCGCCCAGCTCGCCCGCGGTGCGGCAGGCGACGCGGGCCCCGGCGCTGCGCCCGCCCGAGATCACCGGCAGGCCCGGCGCGGCCAGCGCGGGCCACACGCCCCGCCATCCGGCGTCCAGGGTCCTCGGCGCGGGCGCGACCTTCTTCCCGGCCACCCGCCAGGGCTGTTCGACGAGGGCGACGGTCACGCCGTGGGCGGGCAGCACGGCGGCGAGGGCCGCCAGGTCGCGGGCGTCCACGCCGCCGCCGGCGCCGTGGCCGACGGCGAGGACGAGCCGTGCCCCGCGCGCCTCGTGCCAGGTGATCCGGGCGGTGCCCGCGTCCGTCTCGATGGTCTCGGTGGTCCCGGGGGTTCCGGTGGTCGCTTCCGTCACGTCAGAAGAGTGTGCCCTCCTCCGGCGCCGGCAGCTCCCTCAGCAGCTCCGGCCCGTTGTTGCGGACGTTGCTCACGGCCGTGGAGACGGGGTACGCCCGCATCAGCCCGGCGGGCGGGGGCGCCAGCAGCGGCCTGAGGTCGCCGGGGTCCGTGCGCGCCGGGTCCAGCCAGGCGTCCCACCGGTCGGGCGTCAGCATCAGCGGCATCCGGGGGTGGATGTCCGCCAGCGTCCGGGGACCCTCCTCGGGCGCCGCCGCGAGCGGCGTCCGCTCCGCTTCCGTGGTGATCACCGAGCACGTCACCCACCAGGCCCGCGGATGGTCGTCGGGCAGGGTCCGGTCGCGCCAGAACTCGTACAGCCCCGCCATCGCGAACACCGACCCGTCGGCCGGCGTCACGAAGTACGGCTGCTTCCGGGGCCGCTTGCGCCTGCCCTCGACCTCCAGCTCCCGCTCCTGCTCGCCGGTCACCCACTCGTAGTAGCCGTCGGCGGGCAGGATGCAGCGCCGGGCGGCGAAGGCGCGGCGGTAGGAGGGCTTCTCGTGCACCGTCTCCGCCCGCGCGTTGATCATCCGGGCGGCGCCCTCGGGGGTCCTGGCCCAGGAGGGGACGAGCCCCCACCGCAGCCTGCGCAGCTGCCGAACCGGCCGCGGATCGTCCGCGTCCTTCAGGGGGCGGTCCAGGACGGCGTAGACCTCCTTGGTGGGAGCCACGTTGTAGTCGGGCTCCAGGGTCTCCTCCGGCTCCCACTTGCCGATCTCAAAGATTCCTGCGAGATCCTCGGGCCTGCGACTCGCTGCATACCGTCCGCACATACGTGCCACACTGCCAGATTCCGCGCGACCCGGAGGAGCCACCGCCCGCCATGGACCGCCTCGCATCCGCCTCTCCCGCCTCCCTCTGGAACGAGGTCTCCGGCACCCAGCCCGACCCCGACCTGTGGGTGGTGGTGGCGACGCTGGCCGCCGCGCTCGCCGTCGTCGTACCGCACCGCCCGTGGCGCGTGGCGCGCAACGCCGTCACCATCGCCCACGAGGGCGGCCACGGACTCGTGGCGCTGCTCACCGGCCGCACCCTGACCGGCATCCGCCTGCACTCGGACACCAGCGGCCTGACCGTCAGCCGCGGCAAGCCGCACGGCCTCGGGATGATCCTCACCGCGGCCGCCGGCTACACCGCTCCCCCGCTGTTCGGCCTCGGCGGCGCCGCCCTGCTGGCCACCGGCCGCATCACGCTGCTGCTGTGGCTGGCGACGGCGCTGCTGGTCGCCATGCTGGTGATGATCCGCAACGCCTACGGGGCGCTGACCGTGTTCCTCGCCGGCGGCACCTTCGTGCTGGTGTCCTGGCTGACCGGGCCGCAGGTGCAGGCGGCGTTCGCGTACGCGGTGGTGTGGTTCCTGCTGCTCGGCGGGGTGCGCCCGGCGTTCGAGCTGCAGGCCAAGCGGTCCCGGGGAGGCGCCGGCGACTCGGACGCCGACCAGCTGTCGCGCCTCACGCACGTGCCGGCGGGGCTGTGGCTGTTCCTGTTCCACGCGGTGTCGCTGTGCTCGCTGCTCGGCGGGGGGCGCTGGCTGCTGGGGATATGAGGGCGCGGGCGCGCCGCCGTCGTGCGGGCGGGACCAGCCACGACGCACCCGCACCCGGACCACCGCCTCCTTATAAAGTGGGGCCATGGCCCCGAACCACGCAGACACCGCCCTCTGGCCCGCCCCGCACGCGAGCGGAGCCGTCGACGCGACGGTCCACGTGCCCGGGTCCAAATCGGTCACCAACCGCGCCCTGGTGCTCGCCGCCCTCGCCTCCGAGCCCGGCTGGCTGCGCCGCCCCCTGCGCTCCCGCGACACCCTGCTGATGGCGGGCGCCCTGCGGGCGATGGGCGTCGAGATCGAGGAAGGGGTGGGCCCGGACGGCACCGGCGAGGCCTGGCGGGTGCTGCCCACCGGTCTGCGCGGCCCGGCCACGGTCGACGTCGGCAACGCCGGCACGGTGATGCGCTTCCTGCCGCCGGTCGCCGCGCTCGCCGACGGCCCCGTCCGCTTCGACGGCGACCCGCGCTCCCACGAGCGTCCCCTGCACGGCGTGATCGACGCCCTGCGGCAGCTCGGCGCCCGCATCGACGACGACGGGCGCGGCACGCTGCCGCTGACCGTGCACGGCGGCGGCGCCCTGGACGGCGGCCCCGTCTCGATCGACGCCTCCTCGTCCTCCCAGTTCGTCAGCGCCCTGCTGCTCTCCGGCCCGCGCTTCAACCAGGGCGTCGAGGTGCGGCACACCGGCTCCACGCTGCCCTCGCTGCCGCACATCCGGATGACCGTCGACATGCTGCGCGCGGTCGGCGCCCAGGTGGACACCCCGGAGTCGGGCGGCGAGCCCGACGTCTGGCGGGTCACGCCGGGCGCCCTGCTCGGCCGGGACCTGACGATCGAGCCGGACCTGTCCAACGCCCAGCCGTTCCTGGCGGCCGCGCTGGTGACCGGCGGGCGGGTGGTGATCCCGGACTGGCCGGCGCGCACCACCCAGCCCGGTGACCGGCTGCGCGAGATCTTCACCGAGATGGGCGGTTCCTGCGAGCTGACCGACCACGGGCTGGTGTTCACCGGTTCGGGTGCGGTCCACGGCATCGACGTGGACCTGAGCGACGTCGGCGAGCTGACGCCGGGCATCGCGGCGGTCGCGGCCCTCGCCGACTCGCCGTCGACGCTGCGGGGCGTGGCCCATCTGCGGCTGCACGAGACGGACCGGCTGGCCGCGCTCACCAAGGAGATCAACGAACTCGGCGGCGACGTCACCGAGACCGCCGACGGGCTGCACATCCGCCCGCGCCGCCTGCACGGCGGGGTCTTCCACACCTACGAGGACCACCGCATGGCCACCGCCGGCGCGGTCATCGGCCTCGCGGTCGAGGGGGTGCGGATCGAGAACGTGGCGACGACGGCGAAGACCCTGCCGGACTTCCCCGAGCTGTGGACCGGGATGCTCGGGGTGTAGGGACGCGGGGACACAGCCATGCGCCGCTACGGCAAGCACACCGACGAGGACGACATCCGCACCCGCCCCAACCGCCGGGGCAACCGGCCCCGCACCCACATCCGGCCCAAGCACGAGGACGCCGCCAAGGGCATGGTCCTCACCGTGGACCGGGGCCGTCTGACCTGCCTCGTCGACGGCCGGATCGTGATGGCGATGAAGGCCCGCGAGCTGGGCCGCAAGGCCGCGGTCGTCGGGGACCGGGTCGCGCTGGTCGGCGACCTGTCCGGCCGGAAGGACACGCTGGCGCGGATCGTGCGGATCGAGGAGCGCGCCTCGGTGCTGCGCCGCACCGCCGACGACGACGATCCCTACGAGCGGGTGGTCGTCGCCAACGCCGACCAGCTCGCCATCGTCACCGCCCTCGCCGATCCCGAGCCACGCCCGCGCCTGATCGACCGCTGCCTGGTCGCGGCGTACGACGGCGGCCTCGATCCGCTGCTGGTGATGACGAAGTCGGACCTCGCCCCGCCGGACGAACTCCTGGAGCTGTACGGCGCCCTGGACATCCCGTACGTCGTCACCAGCCGCGAGGAGCTGGAGAACGGCGACGCGGCGGACCGGGTGCGCGCGCACCTGGACGGCAAGATCACGGCGTTCGTGGGTCACTCGGGAGTGGGCAAGACCACGCTGGTGAACGCGCTGGTGCCGGAGGAACGCCGCCGTACGACGGGCCGGGTGAACGCGGTGACCGGCCGTGGCCGCCACACCACGACGTCGGCCCTGGCGCTCCCGCTGACGGGAGCGGGCGGCTGGGTGATCGACACTCCGGGCGTGCGGTCCTTCGGGCTGGCCCACATCGACCCGTCCCGGGTCATCCACGCCTTCCCCGACCTGGAACCGGGCACGCAGGGCTGTCCGCGCGCGTGCAGTCACGACGAGCCGGACTGCGCGCTGGACGCGTGGGTGGCCGAGGGGCACGCCGATCCGGCGCGGCTGTACTCGCTGCGGCGGCTGCTGGCCACCCGGGAGGCCCGGGAAGGCGACTGACCTCCGCGTTGTTTGGGTGGGCGGGGGATCGGTAAGTGCATAATCGCCGTTGCCGGTTCCAGGCCCGACCAGGCCCTGTCCAGCTCGGACATCGCCCGACGAAGCGGTCGCAGAACGCGGGGACACAGGAGGACGACACATGGCGTGGCTGCTGGTCATCGTGGCCGGGTTGCTCGAAACCGGCTTCGCCGTGTGCCTGAAGCTGTCGCACGGTTTCACGCGGCTGTGGCCGACGATCGCCTTCTGCGTCTTCGCGCTGGGGAGTTTCGGCCTGCTGACCCTGTCGCTGAAGAAGCTCGACGTCGGTCCCGCGTACGCGGTGTGGACCGGGATCGGCGCGGCGGGCACGGCGATCTACGGCATGGTGTTCCTGGGCGACCTGGTGTCCACGCTGAAGATCGTGTCGATCACGCTGGTGATCGTCGGGGTGATCGGGCTGCAGCTGTCGGGGTCGGCGCACTGAGCTCCGGTCCCGGCGGGCGCACCCGCCGGGACCGTGCAGCCGGCGTCGAGCAGGGACTCGCGCGCTGCGGGCATGTCGCCTCCCTCGGGGCGAGCGGCTCCGCGCCCGGGTTCGACGCGTGTGGAAGCGCTGCCGGGAGTTCACGGCGGCCCTCGGGGCTCCCCTCGGGGGCGGGGTGCGCGGGATGCTCGCGGTCCGGCGCGGGCCCCGGGAGCACCCGTGGACCCGTGCCGGTGCGGGGAAGCGCGCGGGCTCGTGCGGGTGCGGCGGGGAAACGCGCGTCCGGCCGCCGCCCGCCGATCACGGCCCCCCGTGGCCCCACCCCGGCCGCGGCGGATACCGTTCATCACATGCCCGACTACCTCGACGACCTCCGCTTCGCCCATGTCCTCGCGGACGCGGCCGACGCGGCGACGACGGACCGCTTCAAGGCGCTCGACCTGAAGGTCGAGACCAAGCCGGACATGACCCCGGTGAGCGAGGCGGACAAGGCGGCGGAGGAGCTCATCCGCGGCCACCTCCAGCGCGCCCGGCCCCGCGACGCGATCCTCGGCGAGGAGTACGGCCTCGAGGGCACCGGGCCCCGCCGCTGGGTGATCGACCCCATCGACGGCACCAAGAACTACGTGCGCGGCGTCCCCGTGTGGGCCACGCTGATCGCGCTGATGGAGGCCGGGGAGGGCGGTTACCAGCCCGTCGTCGGCGTGGTCTCCGCTCCCGCGCTGGGCCGCCGCTGGTGGGCCGCGAAGGGGCACGGGGCCTTCAGCGGCCGGAGCCTGGCGTCGGCGTCGCGGCTGCGCGTCTCCCGCGTCTCCCGGCTCGCCGACGCCTCCTTCGCGTACTCCTCGCTCAGCGGCTGGGAGGAGCAGGGCCGGCTGGACGGATTCCTGGACCTGACCCGCGCGGTGTGGCGCACGCGCGCCTACGGGGACTTCTGGCCGTACATGATGGTCGCCGAGGGTTCGGTGGACATGTGCGCGGAGCCGGAGCTGTCGCTGTGGGACATGGCCGCCAACGCGATCATCGTGACGGAGGCCGGCGGCACCTTCACCGGGCTCGACGGCCGTCCCGGCCCGCACAGCGGCAACGGAGCGGCGTCGAACGGCCTGCTGCACGACGAGTTGCTGGGGTACCTCGACCAGCGCGGCTGAGCGCCCCTTCCCGGCCCCCTGCGCGCCCGCCGCTCCGGCACCCCCCGCTCGTGGATCCGTGCGGGCGGAAGCCGGGAGCGCTCAGGGCGTGGTCTTCGCCGCCCGTCCCGGGAGACGGAGGGGAGAGCCCGGGCGACGCCGCACGGCGGCTTCCGCCATCCGGTCGTCCCGGAGCGCGGCGAGTCCGCCGGCATCGTCCCGGTCCGCGCCCTCAGCCGCTGCCGGGTGTCCCAGCGGCAGCGGGTCCGGCATCTGCCCGCCGAGCGGGCCCGAGCAGGCGAAACGGGCCGGACCCCCCTTGATCGGGGAGTCCGGCCCGTTGCTCCGGCAAGCGGTCCAGTGCTGGTGGACTCAGCCGCGCAGGGCCTGGACCGCGACCTCCAGCCGCTTGCCGAAGTCGGCGTCGGCCTGACGGAAGTTGTTGATCGCGCGCTCGGCGATGTCCTCGCGCGAGACCTTGGAGATGGAGCCGGCCAGGTTGTTGATCAGGCGCTCCTTCTCCTCCTCGGTCATCAGGCGGTACAGGTTGCCGGCCTGGACGAAGTCGTTGTCCTCGGCATGGACCGGAGCCTGGTGGTTACCCGTCACACCGGTGAGGGAGACCGACTGCCACAGCGGACGGTCCGTCTGGAACGGGCCGCCGAAGCTGTTCGGCTCGTAGTTCTTCGCACCGCCGTGGCGGCCGTCGTACATGAAGCCGTCGCGGCCGTGGGTGCGCGCCTCGGTGGCGTGCGGACGGTTCACCGGCAGGTGGTCGGCGTTGATGCCGACGCGGTAGCGGTGGGCGTCGCCGTAGGCGAAGAGGCGGCCCTGGAGCATCTTGTCCGGGGACGGGCCGATGCCGGGCACGAAGTGCGCCGGGGAGAAGATCGACTGCTCGACCTCGGCGAAGATGTTCTGCGGGTTGCGGTTGAGCTCCAGCTTGCCGATCTCCACCAGCGGGTAGTCGCCGTGCGGCCACACCTTGGTCAGGTCGAACGGGTTGAAGCGGTAGGTCGCCGCCTCGGCCGCGGGCATGATCTGGACGTAGACGGTCCAGGACGGGTACTCGCCGCGCTCGATCGCCTCACGCAGGTCGCGCTGGTGCGAGTCGGGGTCCTTGCCCGCCAGGACGTCGGCCTCCTCCTGGGTGAGGCACTTGATCCCCTGGTCGGTCTTGAAGTGGTACTTGACCCAGAAGACCTCGCCGGCCTCGTTGTTCCACTGGAAGGTGTGCGAGCCGAAGCCGTCCATGTGGCGGTACGAGGCGGGGATGCCGCGGTCGCCGAACAGCCAGGTCACCTGGTGCGTCGACTCGGGCGACAGGCTCCAGAAGTCCCAGACGTTGTCCGCCTCCTGCGAACCGGTGTACGGGTCGCGCTTCTGGGTGTGGATGAAGTCGGGGAACTTGATGGCGTCCTTGATGAAGAACACCGGGGTGTTGTTGCCGACGAGGTCGTAGTTGCCCTCCTCGGTGTAGAACTTCACCGCGAAACCGCGCGGGTCGCGCACGGCGTCCGCCGCGCCCAGGTTGCCTGCCACGGTCGAGAAGCGGAGGAAGACCTCCGTCTCCTTGCCGACCTCGGAGAGGAACTTGGCCCGGGTGTACTTGGTGACGTCCGCGGTCACCCTGAAGGTGCCGTAGGCGCCGGCGCCACGGGCGTGCACGACACGCTCCGGGATGCGCTCACGGTTGAAGTGGGCCAGCTTCTCCAGCAGGAGCTGGTCCTGGACGAGCACCGGGCCGCCGACGCCCGCGGTCTCGCTGTTCTGATTGTCGGCTACCGGAGCACCGGCCTCCGTGGTAAGCGGTCCCTGAGTCACGTGGGCCTCCTGCGCCATCACTTGCGTTCCTCTCCCTTGGCCAAAGCCGATCCCGATCCTACAATGGACAATGTCTAAGTCAAGTAAAGCTCCAAAATCACACCCGTTCGGGACCTGGTCCCCCTGCTGTTAGGCTGGTCTGTATGAGTGACCTTCTGGAGCGGCTGCGCGGACGCGGATGGCGGATGACCGCGCAGCGGCGTGTGGTCGCCGAGGTCCTCGACGGCGAGCACGTCCACCTGACGGCCGACGAGGTCCACGCGCGGGCCGTCGCCAAACTGCCCGAGATCTCCCGGGCGACCGTCTACAACACACTGGGCGAACTGGTCTCGCTCGGCGAGGTGATCGAGGTCACCACCGACAAGCGCGCCAAGCGGTACGACCCGAACGCCCACCGGCCGCACCACCACCTGGTCTGCGCCCAGTGCGGCGCGATCCGGGACGTGCACCCGAGGGGCAACCCGCTGGCCGACCTCCCCGACTCGGAGCGCTTCGGCTTCACGGTCTCGGACGTCGAGGTGACGTACCGCGGCCTGTGCCCGACCTGCATGTCGGCGTAAGCGGACCTACGACGAAGCCCCGGTGCCCGACGGCACCGGGGCTTCGTCATACGTCCGCGGTCCGCTCACGCGGCCGGAGGCGCCGGATGCGCCGGATACACCGAGGGCCGGAACCCTTCCGGGTTCCGGCCCTCGGCCTTCAGTAGCGGGGACAGGATTTGAACCTGCGACCTCTGGGTTATGAGCCCAGCGAGCTACCGAGCTGCTCCACCCCGCGTCGGTGAATGCAACGTTACGTCAAGGACTCCGGCAGAAGCAAATCGCCTGCCGGGCGCCGGAACCGCCGGGTCCGGCCCGGGTCGCGCGCCCGGCGCCGGAGCCGCGCCTCCGACGGGCCGCGCGCCCCGGCCACGTCCCGGCCGTCCGGCTCCGGGGCCACGGTGCCGGCGGACCGCTCCCGTGGCCGCGGTCCCCGGCTCCGCGCTCACGCCGTCAGCTCCTGGCGCAGGGCGTCGCGCAGCCGGGCCGCCCGCTCCGCGACCTCCGCCGGCCCCAGGGACACCGCCCGGTCGGCCCACCCCTGCCCCTCCGCCAGCTCGCCCCGACGCGCGTAGAACAGGGCCAGCCGCAGCGCCGCCCGCCCGTGACCGGCGTTCGCCGCGCGGGTCCACCACGCGGCGGCCTCCGGCTCGCTGCCCTCCCGGGCCAGCAGCAGCCCGAGGTTGAACGCGCCGTTGCGGGACCCGGCCTCGGCCGCCTCCCGGTACCACCGCGCGGCCCCGACCACGTCACCCCGCGCGGCGGCCAGCATCCCCACCCGCACCTGTGCCCGCCGGTGCCCCTGGGAGGCCGCCCGCTCGTACCACTCCTCGCACTCGGTCCGCGCGTGCACGGACTCCCCCAGCTCGTGCGCGGGCTCCGGCGGCCGGCGCGCGTCCAGCACGGTCGCCAGCCGGTACGCGGCCTCGGCGCTGCCGCCTCCGGCCGCGCACCGCAGATACCGCTCGGCCTCCTGCTCGTCCCCCTCCCTCAGCCGCGCGATCCCGACCTGCAGCGCCGCCTCCGTGTGCCCGGCGGCCGCGGCACGCTCGTACCAGCGCAGGGCGGCCTGCTCCTCGCCGCGGCCGGCGTAGAGGATGCCCAGGTTGAAGGCGGCGTCCACGCTCCCGGACTCCGCGGCCTTGGAGAACCACGGCTCGGCCCCGGTCTCGTCGCCGCTCCGGAGGAGCAGGATCGCCAGTGCGTTCGCCGCCTCCCGGTGCCCGGCGTAGGCCGCGCGCCGGTACCACTGCTCGGCCTGCGCGGTCCGCCCCTGCTCGGCACAGAGCAGCCCGAGGTTGTACGCGCCGTTGACGTCACCGGCGTCCATCGCGGCCCGGTACCACCGCTCGGCGGTCTGCGTCTGCCCGCGCTCGGCGTGCAGCGCGCCCAGCGCGTTGGCGGCGTTGCCGTCCCCGTCCTGCGCGGCCCGCAGCCACCACACGGCGGCGCTCTCGGTGTCGCCGGCGTCCCGCAGCAGGAACCCGAGCGCTCGGGCGGCCCGCGCCTCCCCGTCCTTGGCGGACGTCAGGTACCAGCGCCCGGCCTCCTTCAGTTCGCCCCGCTTCTCCAGGATCGTCCCGAGGTGCAGCGCGGCCCGCCGGTGTCCGCGCGCGGCGGCCTGCCGGTACCACTGCTCGGCCTCGGCCATGAGCCGCGATCCGGCTTCCCTGTCGCCGCCGGACTCCCGCGCGGCCCGCCGGTCCAGCGCCCGCGCCAGCCGGTACGCGGCCTCCCGGTGCCCCCGCTCCGCCGCGGCCCGCAGCCACCGCTCGGCGCCGTCGTCGCCGCGGTGCTCCAGGAGGTCGGCGAGCGCGTACGCGCCGAGGACGTGCCCCTGTTCGGCGGACTGGCGCAGCCAGTACTCGGCGGCCGGCTCGTCGCCGCGTTCGCGGTGGTACCGGCCCAGCGCGTGCGCGGCCGCGGCCGATCCGGCGACGGCGGCGATCCGCCACCACCCGGCGGCCTCCTCGGCGTACCCCCGCTGGTGCAGCAGGACTCCCAGGTTGTTGGCGGCGGCACGGTCCCCCGCGGCGGTGGCGGCGCGCAGATGGGGTTCGGCTCCGTCGAGATCACCACGGCGCAGCAGCATGGCCCCGAGCACACTCATCGCCTCGACGTCGCCGGCCTCGGCGGCGAGCCGCCGGCGTACCTCTTCCGCGATCTCGGCGGCCTCTTCGACCTCGTCCCCGGTCTCCCCCCGACCGGACGGCTGCGCAAATCGCCCTGTCTCGAACAGAGTTGCCTTGTCCCCCATAACGTCCATCGTCGCACCACCTGCAACCTGGGTACACCCGGTATACCGCAGCCCGTGAGGTCACTTCAGCGTTTTGTCGACATGCCCACAGAGAGACAAGTCAAACACAGATCGCCCAACTCCCCTCACCGGCGCGGCCGTCACGGGCACCGGCACATGCGTTCGCACAACACGAAGGCCCGGGTCCCTTCCGGGACCCGGGCCTTCGTCGACGCCGCCTGTCAAGGCGGCGACTTCAGTAGCGGGGACAGGATTTGAACCTGCGACCTCTGGGTTATGAGCCCAGCGAGCTACCGAGCTGCTCCACCCCGCGCCGTTGTGTCACCTACCGTATCACGGCGCGGGGCGGGCCTTGACCGGCCTGCGTCCTAGCTGCTCGCTCCGGGGCTTCCGCCCCCGCCGTCCTGGGTCCGGTCGGCCCGGGACTGCGCCTCCTCGGCCCGCCGCAGGGCCTCCTCCAGATCCTGCTGGGCCCTGCCGTACGCCTCCCAGTCGCTCTCCCTGAGGGCTTCCTGGCCGGCCTCGAAGGCCTCCTGGGCGTCGTCCAGCGCCTCCTGGACCGTCGGGTTGTCGGACGTCGGCGGTGGCGGCGTCGTGGTGTCGCCCTCGTCCGGCGGCTCGGTGGCCGGGCCCTCCGCCCCGAAGACCTTGTCGAGCGCCTCGTCGAGGGTGTTCTCGAAGGCGGTGGCGCCTCCGTAGGTGACCAACACCTTCCGCAGCAGGGGGTACTTCAGTCCGCCACCGCGTACGTAGACCGGCTCCACGTACAGCAGTCCGCCGTCCAGCGGCACCGCCAGCAGGTTGCCGTACTCGACGTTGGAGTCGCCACGGGTCAGCAGGTTGATCGTCTCGGCGATGTCCTGCTCGGAGTTGAACTGGCTCTGCACCTGCTTGGGCCCGTTGACGGTGGTGTTCGTCGGCAGTTTCAGGATCCTGATCGTGCCGTACCCTTCGGTGCCCGCCTCGGCGTCGACCGCCATGAAGGCGCTGAGGTTGTCCCGGCCGTTCGGCGTGAACGTCGTCGTCAGCGAGAAGACCTGGGACTGCTGGTCGGGCATCCTCATGCTCAGGTAGTACGGCGGCACCGCGTCGCCCGTCTTGTTGGTCGGGTCGTCCGGCACCTGCCACACCTCGCTGCCGCTGAGGAACGTGGTCGCGTCCTCCACGTGGTAGCGGGTGAGCAGCTCCCGCTGGACCTTGAACAGGTCCTGCGGGTAGCGCAGGTGGGCCATCAGGGAGTCGGAGATCTCGGCCTTCGGCTCCACCGTGCCCGGGAACGCCTTCATCCAGGTCTTCAGGACCGGGTCCCGGGTGTCCCACTGGTAGAGCTCGACCTCGCCGGTGTACGCGTCGACGGTCGCCTTCACCGAGTTGCGGATGTAGTTGACCTGGTTCTGCTGGGCCACCACCGCGCGGTTGTCGTTGGTCGCGGTCAGCGAGTCGGCCGTGGTGTCGCCGAGGGTCGTACGGGAGGAGTACGGGTATCCGTTGGTCGTCGTGTACGCGTCGACGATCCACTGGATGCGGCCGTCCACCACCGCGGGATAGGCGTCGCCGTCGATGGTCAGCCACGGGGCGACCGCCTCGACGCGCTCCTTCGGCGTGCGGTTGTACAGGACCCGCGAACCGTCGCCGATCGCACCGGAGTACAGGATCTGCGGCTCGTTGAACGCCAGTGCGTACGCGGCCCGGTTGACCGGGTTGGAGAGGTCGACCCCGCTCTTGCCCCGGTAGCTGGTGGTCTTCTCGCCCTTGTCGTCGGAGTAGTCGATCTCCTTCTGGGGGCCGCCGACGATCGAGTACGTGGTGGTCTTCTCGCCGTAGTAGATCCGCTGCTCGTACGTCGGCAGGTCGCCCTTGGAGGGCAGGTCGGACTCCGTGAAGACCGGGCGGCCCTGGGAGTCGGCGCTGGTGCCCTCGGCGGCGACGACCCCGTATCCGTGGGTGTAACGGAAGTGGTCGTTGATCCAGTTGTTCTTCGGGATGCCGTTGAGGTTCAGCTCGCGCAGACCGATGACCGTGTCCTGGTCCTTGCCGTCCTTGGAGTAGCGGTCGACGTCCAGGTTGGTCGGGAACGCGTAGTAGTTCCTGATCTGCTGGAGCTGCTGGAACGTCGGCGAGACGATGTTCGGGTCCATGATCCGGATGCTCGCCGTGGCCTCGACGTCGTCCCGCAGCGCGGCCTTGTCCGCCGTCCTGCCCGTGCCCGGGTAGTCGGTGACCTTGGCGTCGTCGATGCCGTACGCCTCGCGGGTCGCCTTGAGGTTCTTCTGGACGTACGGCGCTTCCTTGGCCTGCTCGTTGGGCTGCACCTGGAACTTCTGCACGATCGCCGGGTACAGGCCGCCGATCAGGATCGCGGAGAGCACCATCAGGCCGAAGCCGATCACGGGCAGCTGCCAGGTGCGCCGCCACAGGGTGGCGAAGAACAGCAGCGCGCAGATGACCGCGATGCAGAACAGGATCGTCTTGGCCGGCAGGTAGGCGTTGGCGTCGACGTACCGCAGGCCGGTCCAGTTGTCGGTCGCCTTGAAGTCGCTGGACTTGACCGCGAGTCCGTACCGGTCGAGCCAGTACGCGACGGCCTTGAGCGCGACGAAGACGCCGATGAGCACCGACAGGTGCCCGGTGGCCGCGGCCGTGGCGCGCGCGCCGGGGCTGGTGACGCGCAGACCGCCGTACAGGTAGTGGGTGAGCGCGGCGGCGATCACGGAGAGGATGACGGCGGCGAAGCCGAAGCCCAGCAGGAACCGGTACCAGGGCAGGTCGAAGGCGTAGAAGGAGACGTCGAGCCGGAACTGCGGGTCCTTCTCGCCGAACGGCACGCCGTTGACCCACATCAGCCAGGTCCGCCACTGGCCGGAGGCCGAGGCCCCGGCGATCAGGCCGACCAGGGCGGTGATCCCGAGCAGCAGCCACTTCTTGTACGGGGCGATGCCCATCCGGTAGCGGTCGAGGTTCTGCTGCTCCATCGACATGGCGCTCAGCGGGGGCCGCAGCCGGTGCGCCAGCCAGACGTTGAGGCCGACGGCGAGGGCCATCAGCAGTCCGAAGACGAGGAAGAGCCCGATCTTCGTCCACAGCGTGGTGGTGAAGACGGACGAGTACCTCACCGACCGGTACCAGAGCCAGTCCGTCCAGAAGCCCGCGAACATGGTGAACGCCATGCCGAGGACGGCCAGGACGCCCAGCGTCATGAGCAGGGTCCGGACCCGCCGGGAGGGGCGGCCCACTCTCATCCGTGGCCCCGTCGGGCCTCCGCCGCGGTCCGGCATCTGGAAAGCCAAGGTGCGCACCTCGAAGTCGCTGTTGATCCGTCAGGCCCGCGTGTTCGCGGCCCCTCCGTGGTCCCCCCTGTCCGTGGGCCCACACCTATGCAACTTACTCACCGTTTACTCGGTTCCCGATTTCGGCCGGGAACGAGGCAGGATTGTGACCATGTCCAACACTCCCATGGCGGCGAGCCCGCTGACCCGGGCCGTACTCGAGATCGACGAGTACGTCTCCGGCCTCGGCTGGGACCAGCCCGCCCGCCTCTTCGCCCTCGTAGACACCGCGCGGCTGCGGACCGAGCAGCCCTCGCTCGCGGACCGGCTCGGTCTTATGGGCGAGTCCGAGACCTCCGGTCTCACCCCGATCGAGCAGGACGAGATCCCGACGGACCGGCCGCTGGACGAGTTCCTGGGCACCATCGCCTGGCCCGACGCCGTGGCCGGCTGCGCGCTCACGGTGGAGCGGCTGATGCTGCCGCCGTCCGCGGAGGCCCAGGTCCCGCAGGACCTGGACGAGGCCGCGCTGGCCCGGTGGGTGGCGGACCACCCCGAGCGGCAGGAGGTCCGCATGACGGTCGCGGTGCTGCGCGAGGGCGCCCGCGAGTCGGCCCTCAGGCTGCGCGAGAAGGACTCCCCGACCGAGGTCCTCACGGGATCCGACCTGGTGCCGGGTCTGGCGGAGGCGCTGGCGGCGACGTTCGCCGAGTAGTCCGCGGGCCCCCGGGGTCCGAGGTGCTACCCGGCCGTGCACGCCGGCAGGTCGTCCGTCCTCCCGGAGCGGATGTCCTCGAGGGCGTCGAGGGCGTCGTCCATGGTGCTCACCTTGACGAGGGTGAGCCCCTCGGGGGTGTCCCTGGCGGCGGCCGCGCAGTTGTCGGCGGGCGTCAGGAAGAACCGGGCGCCCTTGCTGCGCGCGCCGACGGTCTTCATCTCGACGCCGCCGATCGGGCCGACCTCGCCCTCGTCGTCGATGGTCCCGGTGCCGGCCACGAATTTGCCGCCGGTCAGGCTGCCCGGGGTGAGCTTGTCGTAGATGCCGAGCGCGAACATCAGTCCGGCGCTCGGCCCGCCGACGTCGGCGAGCTCGATGTCGATGGTGAAGGGGAACGTGTGGTCGGTCCCCGCGGAGATCCCGACGACGGCGCGCCGCTCGCCGCCGTCGTCGGAGGCCGCGGTGGTGATCGTGACCTGCTCGGTCGCGGTGGCCGTCCGGTTCTCCTTCTCGGCGGCCGCCTGCTCCTTGGCGGGCACGATCGTGAAGACGACGTCCTCGCCGGGCTTGTGCCTGGTCACCAGCTCGGCGACGTCGGCGGGCCGCTTCACGGCCGTGCCGTCGACGGCCTTGATCACGTCACCGGCGTGCAGCTCGCCCTCCGCGGGGGATCCCTTGACGACCGTGGAGACGATCACCCATGACTTCACCGGGATGCCGAGCTGCCTCAGGGCGGCGACCTTGGCGCTCTCCTGGGACTGGCTGAACTCCTCGGCGTTCTCCTGGGTGGACTCCTCCTCGGTCTTGCCGTCGGGGTAGAGCGTGTCGTGCGGCACGACCTTGTTGTCGTGGGCGAGCCAGCCGTAGACGGCCTCGACGAGGTTCATCCGGTAGTCGGCGCTGGTGACCCGCACCGTGGTCATGTTCAGGTGCCCGCTGGTGGCGTACGTCTTGCGCCCGGAGATGCGCAGCACCGGCTCGCCGTCGTGCTCGCCGAGGGTGTTCACCGTCGGCCCCGGGGACATCTCCGCGTACGGCACGGGGATGAACACTCCCGCGCACAGGAGCGCGATCAGCATCAGGGTGGAGGCGAGCATCGTCGCAGTGCGGCGTGGCATGCCTCGACAGTACGGGACGCTCCTGTCAGCACACCGTCAGGGCCGCCCGTCCGGGGCGGCCCTGCTGTCTCCAGCGTCTGTGACCTGCTGTTTCCCGGTCGTCAACTGCCCGAGCGGCTCTTCTCCATGGCTTCCCGGAAACGGGCGTAACCGATCAGTTCGGGACCGTCGCTCCGCGCCCTGCGGGTCCGATTGGCCCAACTGCCCCACAGGGCCGCGCCGATCGCGGCCACCAGCGGAATCAGCAACCAGGCGAGCGCCGCCATGCCGACCTCCCAACCCCAATGAGCGTCCGCAACCGACTGATCAGCAGATTAACCATCCGCAGTGACAACGCTCACGTCAGGGGTGCGGTTACGCAACCGGAGGACCGGCGGAAGAGTTGAGCACCGATCGGGCGGGGCGCTCGGGGTGCCGGGTGCCGGAGGTCAGCAGGCGCCGACCCACTCCTCGGTTCCGTCGGAGAACTTCTGGTGCTTCCAGATGGGCACCTCGTGCTTGAGGTCGTCGATCAGCTTCCGGCAGGCCTCGAAGGCCTCTCCCCGGTGCGGGCACGACACGCCGACCACGACGGCGAGGTCCCCCACCGCGAGGTCTCCCACCCGGTGGACGGCCGCCAGGGCCCGCACGGGGTACTCCGCGACGACCTTCTCGGCGACGCGCCGCATCTCGGCCTCGGCGCTGGGGTGGCAGGAGTACGCCAGCGCGGCCACGTCGGCGCCCCCGTCGTGGTTCCGCACCGTCCCGACGAACAGCGCGGTCCCGCCGGCCGCGTCGTCCCCGACGGCCCGGAGGACCTCGTCCACCGAGAGCGCGGTGTCGCGGACGGCGATCAGCTTGACGGGGTCCCGCGCGGCCTGCTCACCGGGGTGATCGTTCGTGGATGCCATGCCCCCATCGTGCCGCACGCCGGCGACCCGGGGAATCCCACAGGGGGCGGGCACGCGCGGACCGGCGGGCTTCCCCGGGATGTTCCGGGAACCTGCGCGGGGCCCTTCAAGGCTCTCAGGAGCGCCCGGGGGCTCCGCGGCGAGGAGCGCGGGCTCTCGCCGGGCGTCCGGGGACGGCGGGCGGGACCCTCAGATCCGCCGCCGGGCCTTGCGGGCGCGCCGTACCACCGCGGCCGCGCCGAGCAGTGCCACCGTGGCCCCCGCGGCCCCGGCCGCCGTCGCGTCCTTCCGGCCCAGCCGCCGGCCGGCCACCGTGCGCCGCCCGGAGACCTCCTCCAGGAGCTCGGCCAGCACCTCCTCGTTGGTGTACTTCGGCCGCCACCCCGCCTCGTGCAGCCGGCTCCCGCTCACCACCCAGGGGTACATCGTGTACGCCAGGTCCCCGGCCGGCGAGGGCGTGAGCCCGATCCGGTGCAGCCGGGTCGCCGCCCCGAGCGCGACCGCCGACGGCAGCTCCATCCGCCGGATCCCGCTCAGCTCCTCGATCTCCTCCTGCTCCAGCCATCCGTCGCACCCCACCGCCAGCTCGCCGTCCACCTTCTCCAGGACGGCGTACTCCAGCGCACTGCACAGGTCCTCGACGTGGCAGAACTGCCAGGCGGGCCGCGACCCGGCGACGACCAGCAGCCGAGGCGACTCGAAGTACCTGGTCAGCGCGGTGTCCGTGCCCCCGACCAGCACGGCCGGCCGGACGACGGTCACATTGAGTCCCGGATGCGCCCGCGGCGCCCTGCGCGCCAGCCGCTCGATCTCCAGCAGGTCCCCGACCCCGGTCGCCTCCGCCGTCGCCCGCAGTTCGGCGTCCTCCGACAGCGGCAGCTCGTTGTCCGGCAGCGCCCCGTAGACCATCGCCGAGGTGCACAGCACCACCCGGTGCACCCCGGCCGCCGCGGCGGCGGTCAGCACGGTCTGCGTCCCCCGTACGTTGTAGGCCGTCCGGGCGGCGGCGTCGCTCTCCAGGTCGAGGTCGAGCGCCAGGTGCACCACCACGTCCACCCCGCGCAGCTTGTCGGCGATGGCCGGATCCCGCACGTCCAGGATGTGCCACCGGGCGGACGCGCACGCGCCGCGCCGCTCGTCGATGGCGACGACCTGCCCGACCTCGGCCGAGGCGGCGAGCCGCTCGGTGAGCAGCGCGCCCACCCCGGAGGCGGCGCCGGTGACCGCGACGACGGGCCCGCGCGCCGCGGCCGTCCCGCCGGCGCGGAGCGGCGCCGTCGAAGGGCGGTGGTCGGGCGACGGGTGGGCTGACTGGTTTCGCGCTGCGCGAACCTGCGGATCTGGGGAACTCACCGGGCGTCTCCAGCGGTTGTCTTCAGTACGGGCGCGAGTGACGCGTACGTACCAGGTGGCATCCATCCTGCCGCAGGCCGTCAGTCGGCGAAGCACCGAGGCTCGAACGGCTTCGGGTGTCTACGCTGGGTGGTGTTGTCGGGCAGCCCGTGCCGCCGGAGAGAACCGGCGGCCCTACCAGCCGAGGAACCCCGTGAGTGACACCCCATTCGGATTCGGCCTTCCGCCGGAGGAGCCGGACGACGGCGACGAGGGCAAGAAGAAGGACCAGCAGGGCGGTGGTGGTCAGGGACCGGCCGACCCGTTCGGTTTCGGGCTGTCCGGAGCCGGAGGCACGGGGGGCGGGCCGGACAACCCGTTCGCCGCCATGTTCGGTTCGCTGAACCCCACCGACCTGGGCGCCGCCTTCCAGCAGCTGGGCCAGATGCTCTCCTACGAGGGCGGCCCGGTGAACTGGGACATGGCCAAGCAGATCGCCCGCCAGACGGTCTCCCAGGGCGCCCCCGGCGGCGCCAAGGACGCCAGCGTCGGCCCCGCCGAGCGCAACGCCGTCCAGGAGGCCGTCCGCCTGGCCGACCTGTGGCTGGACGACGTGACCGCCCTGCCCTCCGGCGCCGCCTCCGCGGTGGCCTGGAGCCGCGCGGAGTGGGTCGAGGCGACCCTGCCCGCGTGGCGGGAGCTCGTCGACCCGGTCGCCGAGCGCGTGGGCACGGCCATGGGGGACGTCCTGCCGGAGGAGATGCAGGCCATGGCCGGCCCGCTGATCGGCATGATGCGCTCGATGGGCGGCGCCATGTTCGGCACGCAGATCGGACAGGCCGTCGGCGTGCTCGCCGGCGAGGTCGTCGGATCGTCCGACATCGGCCTCCCGCTCGGCCCGGCCGGCCGGGCCGCGCTGCTGCCGGTGAACATCGAGACGTTCGGCAAGGACCTGGGCGTGCCGAAGGAGGAGGTGCGGCTGTACCTCGCCCTGCGCGAGGCCGCCCACCAGCGCCTCTTCGCGCACGTGCCGTGGCTGCGCTCGCACCTGTTCGGCGCGGTCGACGGCTACGCGCGCGGGATCAAGGTCGACACCGCCAAGCTGGAGGACGTGGTCGGCCAGTTCGACCCGCAGAACCCCGAGCAGCTGCAGGAAGCCCTCCAGCAGGGCATGTTCCAGCCGGAGGACACCCCGGAGCAGAAGGCGGCCCTGGCCCGTCTGGAGACGGCCCTGGCGCTCGTCGAGGGCTGGGTGGACGCGGTGGTGCACGCCGCGGCCAAGCCGCGCCTGTCGTCGGCGGACGCGCTGCGCGAGACGCTGCGCCGCCGCCGCGCCTCGGGCGGCCCGGCGGAGCAGACGTTCGCCACGCTGATCGGCCTGGAACTGCGCCCGCGCCGCCTGCGCGACGCCTCCCGCCTGTGGGCCTCGCTCACGGACGCGCGCGGTGTCGATGGCCGGGACGCCCTGTGGGCCCACCCGGACATGCTGCCGACCGCGACCGACCTGGACGACCCGGACGGCTTCGTGCACCGCGAGCAGATCGACTTCTCCGAGCTGGACAAGATGCTCGGCGAGGCGGCCGGCAAGCCCGACCTGAAGAAGAAGGACGACGCGGGCCGGGACGACGACCGCAAGGGCGACGACGCCGGGTGAGCCTGTACGACGACGCGGTCCTCGTGCTCAAGGGGTACGAGGACCAGCGGAAGCTGCGCCAGGCGTATCTGGACCACCTGGCGGCGCACCCGGACGGCATGTGGAAGTCCTGCTCCGCCGGTCACATCACGGCGAGTGCCCTGGTGATCGATCCCGAGGGCGGCCGGGTCCTGCTCACCCTGCACCGGAAGCTGCGGATGTGGCTGCAGATGGGCGGCCACTGCGAGCCCGGGGACTCCTCCCTGGCGGCGGCGGCGCTGCGGGAGGCCACGGAGGAGTCGGGCATCGCGGGGCTGACGCCGCTGCCGGGCGGCCCGGTGCGGCTGGACCGGCATCCGATCCCGCCGCCCTGCCACTGCCACTACGACGTGCAGTACGCGGTCCTGGCCCCGCCGGCCGCCGTGCACGCGATCAGCGACGAGTCGCTCGACCTGCGCTGGTTCCCGTACGCCGAGGTGGCGGACGTGGCCGACGACTCGGTCGTGCGCCTGCTGGAGGCGACGCGCGCGCGGCTGTGAGCCGTCGCCGCGCACCGGACGCGCGCGGGGCGGCCGTCGAGGCGGCCGCCCCTCCCGTCCGCTCCCCGGACGGTCAGCTCCAGACGTTGCCCTGGTTCTGGCCGCGCGCGCCCTGCTGCCCCAGGCCGTACTGGGCGGCCGGGCCCGAGCCGATCCGGGCGTTCTGCGGCGGCAGCAGCTCGCTGGGCTGCACGAGTGCGAAACCGGTGCCCATGAAGCCGAGCTCCCAGCCCTCACCGGTGGTGCCGCGGCGCCGCCACACCCCGGAGGAGTGCGTCTGGGCCTGCATCTGCACCCGCAGGCCGGTGGACCAGGCGACGATCGCGTCGGCGTCGCAGTTGACGTACCGGTCGGGCGTCACCTGCAGCAGCAGCGGCGCGCCGGAGGTCGTCAGGGCGACCTTGCCGCGGCCGGTGATGTTGAGCTGGTACTTCCCCGAGCCGGAGATGCCGTAGAGGCTGTCGACGGCGACGACCTCGTGGTGCAGGGAGGAGTCCATCGCCAGCACGTAGCTGCTGTCGACGGTGAGGCCGTCCTGCTCGACCTCCACGACGTGCACGTGCTGCGCGAGGTTGGCGAGGTAGACCGTGCCCTGTCCGTGGCAGCGCATCAGGTCCAGGCCCTCGCCGGTGCGCGCCCGCGCGCGTGCCTGGTCGCGGCTCTGGTACTCGGCGTCGAACTCGACCATTCCCTGGTAGGCGACCATCGTGCCCTTGCGGGCGAGGACGTCGTCGTGGCCCTCCAGGGTGACGCGGAGCATCTGCTTGTTCTGCAGGCTCCAGCGCTGCTGGGTCTGCTGGTCGTGGTAGGCGAAAAGCGGGCTCTGCATGGTGTGGTTGCTCCCCCCTCAGCCCCGGACGCGGAGACGGTCGGTGCTGTCCTCGCTGGGCTGGACGACGACGATGCCCTGACCGGAGAAGGCCATCTGGTAGGCCTCGCCGCTGCCGCGGCCGATCAGCGACTGCGCCCGGAAACTGCGCTTGCCCTTCACTTTCAGGTTCGGGGACCAGGCGACGAGCGCGTCCGGGTCGACGTACGTCTCGTCCTCGCCGCCGCCGCAGTCGACGACGACGGGCTTGCCCCGGGAGGTCAGCGCGACCCAGCCCTGCCCGGAGATCCTGGTGTTCCACAGGCCCTGCCCGGCGAGCTTCGCCAGGCCCTTGACCCGCTCCACGCCCCAGGTGAGGTGGGCGTCGAAGGCGAGCAGGTTGGTGGCGTTGACGGAGATGCCGTCGCCGTTCAGGTTGATCACGACGACATCGGCGCCGTAGTCGGCGAGGTAGAGCAGACCGTCGCCGGAGCACTTCATCAGGGGCGCGCCCTCGCCGGTGATCCAGTCCCGGGCGACCTGGCGCACGGCCGGCGGGTTGGGCTCGTACTGGATGAAGCCCTCGTAGGCGACCATGGACCCCACGCGCGCGAGGAGGTCGTTCCCGGTCTGCATGGCCACCTTCAGCATGTGGTTGCCGTGGTTCTCCATGCGGGCGGTGACGGGTGCGGGGGCGAAGCCCGCGAGCGGCTGGTTCATGACGGGCTCCCTCTAGACCTCGTACGGCTGGACGACGATGAAGTTGCCGGGCGCGCCCCGGAACTGGAGGTTGACGCTCTCCCCGGTGTCGCCGGGGTGGGCGTTGCGGCGCATCCGCACCTGGCTGGAGACGACCACCTGGGCGGCGGCCGACCAGGCGACGACGGCGTTGCAGTCGGCGAACGTGGTGGGCGTGACGGGCAGGACGACGGGCGTGCCGTGGGTCTTGACGACGATCGTGCCGGTGCCCTGGAACTGCATCGTGAACAGCGCGCCGCCGGGGATGCCGTGCCCTTCGATGCGGCGGACCTCGTACGCCAGGCTCTCGTCGAAGGCGAGGACGTTCTCGGCGGAGACGCACACGGCGTCGCCCTGGAGCTCGACGGGGTGCAGCATGGCGGAGTCCTCGGCGAGGAACACCTGCCCCTTGCCCGAGCAGCGCATCAGCTGCATCTCCTGGCCGGTGGCGTTGCCCACGATCCGGCCGGCGAACCCGGCGCCCTTGTAGCCGAAGTCGACCTTGCCCTGGTAGAGGACCATGCTGCCCTGCCGGGCCAGCACGGGCTGGTCGCCGATGCCGAGGTCGACGCGGACGAGCTTGTTGTTCTGCTGCGTCCAGCGCTGCCCGGTGGGCGTCTCCCGGAACTGCTGCAGCGCGGCGGCCACGCCGGGACCCTGCGGCGCCGCGGCCTGGGGGGCTCCGTAGGGCGCCTGCGGGCCCGGAGCCTGGCCGAACGGCGGCTGCCGGCCGTAGCCGGGCGGCGGTGCGGGAGCGTGCGGGGCCTGGGGCTGGGCGTAGCCGGGCGGGGGCGGTGCGGGCCGGCCCGGGGCCGCGCCGTACGGGGCCTGCGGCCCGCCGTGGGGCGCGGCCGGCGCCGGGCCCGGGGGCGGGACGGTCCCGCCGGGCGGGGTGTGCAGGGGCGCGACGACGGTCGGCGCGACGTGCACCCCGGGTGCGGGGGCCGGGGGCGGGATCGCGCCCGGCGGGGGTACGGAGCCCGGTGCGGCGGGCCGGGGAGCGGCGGGGGCCGGAGCGGGGGCGGGCGCCGGGGTGCCGGGAACGCCGAACGCCGGCGGGGCTGCGGCCTCGGCGGGCGGGGCGAATCCCGGGACGGCGTCCGCCCGGGGCTGCTGCGGGGCGGGGGCCTCCTCCTCGGCGACCTCGCCGCCGAAGTTCTTCAGCAGCGCCTCCAGTCCGCCGTCGAACCCCTGGCCGACCGCGGCGAAGCGCCAGACGTCCTTGCGGTAGAAGTCGCCCAGCATCACGGCCCGCTCGGTGGAGAACTCCGAGCCGTCGAAGGGGTACCGGGCCACCTCCTCGCCGCCGGCGACGATACGCAGGTATCCGGGGGCGATCTGCGACATCTGCCCGGCGCCGTCGATCGTCGCCGTGAAGGACAGCCTGTGGATCTGCGGCGGGATCCTGTCCAGGGTGACCCGGAAGGACTCCGTGTCGCCCGCCTGGGGCCCCAGGAGCTGGACGGCCTCCTCGGGGGACTTCGGCTGGTTGTAGAACACGAAGTACCGGTCGTCCGAGAGCCGTTCGTCGGCGTCGAGGCCGAAGCAGCTGATGTCGAAGGTCAGACCGGGACCGGAGATCTGCACGCCTACGTACAGATCCGTGCCCGCGGTGAGGTCACTGATCCTGGCCTTGTGGCCGCGTTGGAATTCCCTGGCCATGCGTAACGACCGTCCCCCATCCCGAATGCGAGTGCGTCGCGCCAGGTTAACGGCAGAATCGGACACCGGCGGCAGTCGGTACAGACCCGGTACACAACCCTCGCTCAGCCGTATCGGCCGCTCCGCGGCCGGAGGGGGTCACTCACCCCGTGCGCCGGGCGCATGGGGCAGCCGGCCGGCGGCGGCCACGCCCTCCAGATAGCCACGGGCGCGTTCGGTGCGGGGGTACGCCTCCAGCAGCCGCCAGAAATCGGGCCCGTGCCCGGGCACGAGCAGATGCGCCAGTTCGTGCAGGAGGACGTAGTCGACGACGTACTCGGGCATGCCCTGCAGGCGGTGCGACAGGCGGATGCTGCCCTCGGCCGGGGTGCACGAGCCCCAGCGCGTGTTCTGGTTGGTGACCCAGCGGACGGAGGCGGGCCGGGCGCGCCCGCCGAGGTGCTGGGCCGACAGCCGCTCGGCGCGCTCGGCCAGCTCGGCGTCGCCGAGGATCCGCTTGCTCTCCTGGGCGGCCAGCTTGTCGAGCATGACGCCCACCCAGCGCTGCTCCTCCGCCTCGGACATCCGGGCGGGGATGAGCACGACCACGCGGTCGCCCTCGCGGTACGCGGAGACCGTCCTGCGTCGGCGGGCGCTCCTGCGGACCTCGACCACGCTCGCCTCCGGGCCGCTCGGCGGCGGGGTCGTCGGCTTGCGCTGTGGCGTTCCGGCGCGGTGCAGTGGGTCGGCGGACACGTCCCGACGTTACCCGCTGCACGCGGGGAAGTCCCGGCTCCGGGACGGTTCGGTGCCGTTCCCGTCCCCGCCGCGCTCGATTCGTACGACTAGTACCTGTCGCCTGTGGACAACTCTCGGCGCTCCGCCGCGCACCCGGGCATGCTGGCTTCCACCGGCGGAGCCGCGACCGGCCTCCGCCGGCACATGCGGGAAAAGGAACATTCCACGAGGGCTACGGGGGCCTGTCATGCATCCGATGGTGAAGCCCGCGCTGCGGCGCGGCTGGCGCGATCTCAACACCGTGCAGTTCGGGATGACGCCGGCGCACGCGATGACGCTCGGCCCGATGGACACGGCGACGGGCAGTTTCCTGGAGTTGCTCAACGGCACCCGCGGGCTGGCGCTCCTGCGCGAGGAGGGACGCCGCATGGACCTGCCCGACGGCCATGTGGACGCACTGGTGGAGCGGCTGGCGGAGTCGGGACTCCTCGACGACGCCAGGGGCGGCGGGCCCGCGGCCGACGCCCTGCGCGGGAAGAAGGACGTCCTCGACCGGCTGCGCCCCGATCTGGCCTCGCTGTCCCTGACCGCCTCCGAACCGGGTGACGCGATCAGCCGCCTGGCCGCCCGCCGCTCGCTGCGCGTGCAGGTCAGAGGTGCGGGCCGGGTGGGCGCGGTGCTGGCCTGCCTGCTGTCGGGCGCGGGGGTCGGCGAGGTCGACGTGCGCGACGGCGGCCGGGTCGAGCCGTGGGACCTCGCGCCGGGCGGACTGCCCGCGGAGGCCGTCGGCGACCGCCGGGACGAGGCGGCCCGCCGTGCCGTGCGCCGGGCGGCGCCGGACCGGCCGCCGCGCCGCGGCCCCACCGCCCCGCCCGACGACGGCCCGGGGTTCTCCCTGGTGGTTCTCGCCCCGCGGGACGACGTCGCCGTCCACGCGCCCTCCCCGTCCGCCGCCGACCCCCTCATGACCTCGGGCATGCCCCATCTGTACGCCGGTGTCGTGGAGGGCACGGGCATCGTCGGTCCCCTCGTCCTGCCCGGCGAGACGGGCTGCGCGGGCTGTCTGCACGAGGACCGCACCGACCGGGATCCGGCCTGGCCGCGTCTGGTCGCCCAGTGGCGCTCGGGGAAACCGCGGCAGGCACGGCCCTGCGATCTGACGCTGGCCACGGCCGTCGCCGGTCTCGCCGCCGCCCACGCGCTCGCCTTCTTGGACGGCCGGGCGCCGTCGAGTGCCGGTGCCCGCTGGGAGGTGTCGCTGCCCGGCCTCCACTGGCATGCGCGACCGGTCCCGGCTCACCCCGCATGTCCGTGCGGGGCCGCGGAGAAAGGTGAGGGAGAACACCTCGCCGAGGACGGGCAGCCCCGCGAGACAATGGCGGGGCAATGGCCGTCAGAGGCACGCCGTACGGCAGGGGCGGCGCGGCTGGCTGGGACCTGGAGGGCGCATGTCTGATCTTCCCCGGAAGGCGGTCACCCGTACCGCCAAGCTCGCCGCGCTCCCGCTCGGCTTCGCCGGCCGGGCGACCTGGGGGCTCGGCAAGCGGATCGTCGGCGAGTCCGCGGAGATCGTCGGCCGTGAACTGCAGCAGCGCACGGCCGAGCAGCTGTTCAAGGTGCTCGGCGAGCTCAAGGGCGGCGCGATGAAGTTCGGCCAGGCGCTGTCCGTCTTCGAGTCGGCGCTGCCCGAGGAGGTCGCCGGCCCCTACCGGGCCGCCCTGACGAAGCTTCAGGAGGCGGCGCCGCCGATGCCGACGCGCACCGTGCACGCCGTGCTCGGGGAGCGGCTCGGCGAGGACTGGCAGGACCTGTTCCTGGAGTTCGAGGACAAGCCGGCCGCCGCGGCCTCGATCGGCCAGGTGCACCGGGGGGTGTGGCACGACGGCCGCGAGGTCGCGGTCAAGGTGCAGTACCCGGGCGCGGGCGAGGCCCTCCTGTCGGACCTGAACCAGCTGAGCCGGTTCGCCCGTCTGCTGGGCCCGCTGGTTCCCGGCATGGACGTCAAGCCGCTGATCGCGGAGTTGAAGGACCGGGTCTCGGAGGAACTGGACTACGGCCTGGAGGCCCAGGCCCAGCGGATCCACGCCGAGGAGTTCGCGAACGACCCGGACGTCGTGGTGCCGGACGTGGTCCACCAGTGCGAGCAGGTGCTGATCACCGAGTGGATCGACGGCGTCCCGCTGTCGGAGATCATCGCGGACGGCACCCGGGAGCAGCGCGACCGGGCCGGCCAGCTCCTGGCCCGTTTCCTCTTCTCCGGCCCTGCCCGCACCGGTCTCCTGCACGCCGATCCGCATCCCGGCAACTTCCGCCTGCTGCCCGGCGGTCCGGGCGGCGAGGACGACTGGCGCCTGGGCGTGCTGGACTTCGGCACGGTCGACCGGCTCCCGGGCGGCCTGCCGGCGCCGATCGGCGAGTCCCTGCGCATGACCCTCGACGGCGAGGCGGGTGCCGTCTACGAACTCCTGTGCGCGGAGGGCTTCGTCAAGGAGTCCATAGACCTCGATCCGGACGCCGTCCTCGACTACCTCCTGCCGATCATCGAGCCGGCCCAGGTCGACGAGTTCACCTTCACCCGCGGCTGGATGCGCAGTCAGGCGGCCCGGATCGCCGATCCCCGTTCCCCCGCCCACCAGTTGGGCAAGCAGCTCAACCTGCCCCCGGCGTACCTGCTGATCCACCGGGTGACGCTGAGCACGATCGGTGTGCTCTGCCAACTGGGCGCGACGGTGCGGCTGCGTGAGGAGCTGGAGGAGTGGCTGCCCGGGTTCGTCCTCCGGGAGCCGCTGGAGGACGAGCCGGCGGCGGAGGCGTGAGCCCCGGTCACCGCCGGGCCGGGTCCAGCCGTCCCCGACGGTCCGAGGTCTCCCGGGAACAGCGGGCGCAGGAGCAGCGGCGGACGCAGCTTTCCGCGGAGCGGGCCCGGACGGGTCGCGGGTCCTCGCCCGCGGTGCCGCGGCGGGCGCACCCGAGGAGCCGGGGCTCCGTGGCGGAGTCGTCGCCGCCACGGCCGCCGGCGGGCCTCGTCGTGCGGTGACGGCCTTCCCGCGGCGGGGCACGGGCGGGCGGAACGCGCCACGGGGGCCGGTCCGTTCGGCACGGACCGGCCCCCGCGTCGGAGAGCTCCGCCTCCCGGGCCGGGAGGCCACCGCCTCGGGTGGGTCGGTTACTGCATGAGCGCCATGGCGAGCGCACGCCGGGCGCGCATCGAGGCGCGCTCCGCCCGGCGCTGCATCCGGCGGGCGGCCGCCAGGCGCAGCGCCTGGCGTTCCCGCTCCGCCTCACGCAGCCGCTCGTGCATATGCACTCGGGCCATGGCTTCTGGGATGAGTTGCATCTCTCGGGTCCTGTTCTGACGCGAGTCGTTCGCGCCGCTGGTGGTGAAGTCTTCGGTCGCGGAGCCCGCGGGCTCGTGGGTGGACGGCTTCATCGGGGCCTGCTTCTGGGGGTCGTGCGTGAGGGGACGGTCGATCGTTCCTGCGGTGTTCATGCCGTGACCGGGTTCTTGCGCGGGCGGCCACGCGGCCGCTTCCGGGCGACGACGACACCTTGGACGAACAGCTCGCCACCCCAGACGCCCCAGGGCTCGCGCCGCTCCTTGGCACCGGCGAGGCAGGCCTCGATCAGCGGGCAGGTGCGGCAGAGGGACTTGGCGTACTCGACGTCCGCCGGCGACTCGGCGAAGAAGACCTCCGGGTCGTTGGAACGGCAGGGGACGGGTACGCCGAGGCTCTCGATGGCGTCGTCGAGCGCGGTGAGCGCGGTCAGCGGGGTCAAGGTGGGGTCCTCCGTGGGGCCGGGCTTGGGAATCGTGCCGGAAGGCGGTACGGACGGGGCGTGCGCTTCGAGTTGCACGGTTCGTCTTCCTCGTCTGGTCGTTCCGGCCTGTTGGCCGGGGGCGGCTTGGTACCGGGTTCTTTTCTTGTCCCGAGGTCCCTCGTTCTGCCGTCCCCGTTCGGGGAAAACAGAAGGGCCGCGGATCCCGGATGGGGTTCCGCGGCCCTGAAGGCGCCGGCCTGATCATCGATCAGGCTGGATCACTCCAGGGATCTGGCCCACGGAAGGCCCACATCAGGTGGTGCTGCGTCGTCTGCTTCCGGAATCCGGCACCGGTCGCCGCAAAGGCATAGGCCTGCGCCTGTGCCGCTACCGCTTCCGGTGCCTTGGTCGGTCGCTCATCGCGCTCACGGACGACGAGGCCCGCGGGAGCGACGGAGGACGCCGGACGCACGGCGGGAACGCCGGACAGACCGGTGCCCAGGTGGGAAACGCCGAGCATGCACAGGGAGACGGCCGAGCGATCGGTCATTTTCACGGTGCTGACGAAGCTGGTGTTGATGCTGATCACTGGACTCGCCTCCTCTCGGCGTCTCGGGGGACCGGATGAACCAGTCCGACGGATATGCAAGTACAACACGGAATCAGGGCCTCCGAGAAGGCCGCCGTTCCCGTGTGCAAGAACCTATGGGGATTGCTGGGGCATGCGCAAACTATTTTTTCGACGAGTTGGCATCAGCTCTCCTCGTCAAGCCCCTCACCTCTCCGGCCTGCGCAGATGGCCAGAACGTCGGCTCCGTAGCGGTTGAACTTGCGCATGCCCACGCCCGGGATCCGCACCAGTTCGCGCTCGTCCTCGGGTGCGGTCTCCGCGATGGCGATCAGCGTCTTGTCGGTGAAGACGCACCAGTCGGGCTGCCCGCTGCGCCGTGCCTGGACCGCGCGCCACTCGCGCAGCCTCTCGTACAGGCCCTCGTCCATGTCGGAGGGGCAGTCCTCGCAGCGCATCAGTTTCATCTCGCCGGCGTCGGTCAGCGTGCGTCCGCAGACCCGGCAGCGGGCCGGGGTGCGCCGCGTCCGTCGCGGGGCGGTGCCCGCGGGCCCGCCCGTGAAGCCCCGCTCCACGCCTCCGGTGCCGCCCGCGGCACCGCGGCCGCCGGTGGCCGGAGTGCCGGGGCGCAGCCCGTCGAGGAAGCGGCTGGGGCGGCGGCCGGGACGGCCGCCGGGCGAGCGGGCGAGCGCCCAGGAGATGTGCAGGCGTTCGCGCGCTCGGGTGACGCCGACGTAGAGGAGGCGGCGCTCCTCCTCGATCTGCTCGTCGGTCTTTGCGTAGGTGATCGGCATCATGCCCTCGGCGACGCCGACCAGGAAGACGACGTCCCACTCCAGGCCCTTGGCCGAGTGCAGGGAGGCGAGGGTGACGCCCTGCACGGTCGGGGCGTGCTGGGCGTTCGCCCGCTCGTCGAGTTCGGCGACGAGATCGGCCAGGGTGGCGCCGGGTCTGGCGGCGGCGAAGTCCTGGGCGAGGTTCACGAGGGCGGCCAGGGACTCCCAGCGCTCCCGCACGGCGCCGGAGCCGGCCGGGGGCCGGGGTGTCCAGCCCTCCCCCGACAGCACGGCGCGCACCTGGGAGGGCAGGTCGACGGCGTCGTCGAGGAGGGAGTCGTTGCCGCCGAAGCGGGCCGCGCCGCGCAGGGCGATGCCGGCCTTGCGCACCTCGGGGCGGTCGAAGAACCGCTCGGCGCCCCGCAGCTGGTAGGGGACCCCGGCGTCGGCGAGGGCCTGCTCGTAGGTCTCCGACTGGGAGTTCGTGCGGAACAGGACGGCGATCTCGCCGGCCGGGACTCCGGCGTCGACGAGTTCGCGGATGCGCCGGGCGGCGCCCTCGGCCTCGGCGGGCTCGTCGGGGTACTCGGTGTAGACGGGTTCGGGGCCCGGGGGCCGCTGGGAGATCAGTTCCAGGCGGTGGTCGGCGGCGCGGCCCCGGGCCTGGGCGAGCAGGCCGTTGGCGAGGTGCACGATCTGGGGGGTGGAGCGGTAGTCGCGGACCAGCTTGACGACGGTGGCGCCGGGGTGGCGGGCACGGAAGTCGAGCAGGTGGTCGGGTGTTGCTCCCGTGAACGAGTAGATCGTCTGGCTGGCGTCGCCGACCACGCACAGGTTGTCGCGGTCGCCGAGCCACAGCTCCAGCAGGCGCTGCTGCAGGGGGCTGACGTCCTGGTACTCGTCGACGACGAAGTGCTGGTACTGGGCGCGGACCTGTTCGGCGATGTCGTGCCGGTCCTGGAGGATGGCCACGGTCAGCAGCAGCACGTCCTCGAAGTCGATGACGGCCCGCTCCCGCTTGAGGTCCTCGTAGGCGGAGTACAGCTGGGCGATCTCGGCCGGGGCGCGGGGGGCCTCCCGGCCGGCCCGGGCGGCCGCGAGCGGGTAGTCGGCGGGGACGGTCTGGGTGACCTTGGACCACTCGATCTCGGCCGTGACGTCCCGCAGCTCGCCCCGGTCGAGGCGGATGCGGCAGGCGGCGGCCGCGTCCGCCACGAGCTGGACCTTGCGGTCGACGAGCCGGGGCATGGAGCCGCCGATCGCTTTCGGCCAGAAGTACTGGAGCTGGCGGAGCGCCGCCGAGTGGAACGTACGGGCCTGGACGCCGTGGGCGCCGAGCTGGCGGAGCCGGCCGCGCATCTCTCCGGCGGCGCGATTGGTGAAGGTGACGGCGAGCACGCTGGAGGGCTGGAGGATGCCGGCGCGCACCCCGTAGGCGATCCGGTGGGTGATGGCCCGGGTCTTGCCCGTGCCGGCGCCCGCCAGCACGCACACCGGGCCGTGCAGGGCGGTGGCCACCTCGCGCTGCTCGGGGTCGAGTCCTTCGAGCACCTCGTCGGCCCCGCTCGGCGAGGCCGGCACGGAGGAGCCGCTGGGACCCTGTGAGAAGAGAGTGGAGTGCGTTGCTGCTGTCACACGGCCATGCTGCCAGGTCGCCGGAGACGGGCGAGACGGTTGTCCACAGGCAGGAGCCGACAGTCGTACGGATGCGGCAGGCGTCACGTGCGCTCGGCGCCGCCCGCGGGAATGGTGGCGCTTTCAAGCACGTTCCACCCTGCGAGCACACACATCCCCGAGCCGCCGAAGGAGCGCGAGAGACATGCCGGGCACTGTGACGATGTACAGCACCACGTGGTGCGGTTACTGCCGTCGGCTGAAGAGCCAGCTGGACCGCGAGGGCATCGAGTACACCGAGATCAACATCGAGCAGGACCCGGAATCCGCCGCGTTCGTGGAGAAGGCCAATGGCGGAAACCAGACGGTGCCGACCGTGCTCTTCCCGGACGGCACGACGCTCACCAACCCGTCGCTGGCGCAGGTGAAGCAGAAGATCGGCGCGTAAGCGGTCAGGTACGGCGTGGGGGGGGGGGGGGGGGCGGCGCCGCCGCGGGGGGGCCGCCCGCCGGGGCGGGCCCCGGCGGGGGGGCGGCCCCGCGGGCCCGCGCCGCCATGGGGAGGCGGCGCGGCGGGGGCGCGGGGGGGGCCCCCCCCCCCCCCCCGGGGGGGGGGGGGGGGGGGGGGGGGGGGGGGGGGGGGGGGGGGGGCCCGCGCGGGGGGGGGGGCGCCCCCCCCCCCCCCACGCCGTACCTGACGTGCCGGACCGGGCGGCCCGGCCTCAGAAGAAGTTCCTCGTCGGCAGCGGCTTGCCGTACCAGAGCTCGATCAGGCGGGCCGCGATCGAGATGCCGTACGGCGGGAGGACCTCGCCGGATTCGAAGGCGGCGCCCAGTTCGTCGCGGGAGAACCAGCGGGCCTCGTGGATCTCGTCGCCGTCGACGTCGATGTCGGTGGAGGTGGCGTGGGCCATGAAGCCGAGCATGAGGCTGGACGGGAAGGGCCAGGGCTGGCTGGCGACGTACTCGACCCGGCCGATGGTGATGCCGGCCTCTTCGTGGACCTCGCGGCGCACCGCCTGCTCGACGGACTCCCCGGGCTCGACGAAGCCGGCGAGCGTCGAGAAGCGGCCCTCGGGCCAGTGGACCTGGCGGCCGAGCAGGATGCGGTCGTCGCCGTCGGTGACGGCCATGATCACGGCGGGGTCGGTGCGCGGGTAGTGCTCGGCGCCGCAGGCCGGGCAGCGCCGGATGTGACCGGCCGCCGCGATCACCGTGCGCTCGCCGCAGCGGGAGCAGAAGCGGTGGGTGCGCTGCCAGTTCTCCAGGCCGACCGCGTGCACCATGAGACCCGCGTCCCGGGGGGACAGCAGCAGGCCCGCCTCGCGCAGGCCCGCCGGCCGCGCGGACTGGTCCATGCGGCCGGGCAGGGAGTCCTTCTGGAGGGCGAAGTAGCTCACGCCGTCCTCGTCGATGCCGAGGAAATAGCGGTGCGCCTCGGTGAGCGGGGCCTCGAAGGAGGGGGTCATGACGAGTTCGGTCCGTCCGTCCGGCGTCTCGTCGATGAGGACCTGACCGCCGGAGACCACGAAACAGCGCGTCGAGGGGTGGCTCCACGCCGCCGCGAGCCAGGCCTCGTCGAGCCGGTGGTGCGCGGCGCGGTCGATGCCGCTCGGGGCGGTGAGCGAGATGGGACGGTCGGCGGTGTGGTCGGTCCAGGTGGTCACGGGTGCTTCCAACTCCCCCGGTGGAACGGATTGGGTCGGCGGGCGGTTCGGCGGGACGGGCGGCGGGCGGCGACCGGGTCCGGGAGGCTCGGCGGTGCGGGGCGGCCCTTCCAGTGTGCCCCGCGCGGGATGCCGGTCCGGACGGCGCGGGGGGCTCAGGGCGCGTGGCGCCAGTGCGCCGCGAGGTCGTCCCACAGGTACGCGGCGGTCTCGACGCCCTTGAGGAGGAGGTCGAGCTCGACCTTCTCGTTCGGCGCGTGCCAGCCGTCGGACGGGACGGAGATGCCGAGGAAGAGCACCGGTGCGTCCAGCACTTCCTGGAGGTCGGCGGCGGGCCCGGAGCCGCCCTCGCGCGTGAAGCGGACCGGTTTCCCGAAGGCGCGGCCCATGGCGCGGACCACGGACCGCAGCGCCGGGTGGTCCAGCGGCGTCAGGCACGGGCGGGTGGCCGAGCCGAACGTGATCTCGCAGCGGATCCCGGCGGGCACCCGCTCCTCGGCCCAGGCGCGGACGGCCTTCTCGACGTGGCCGGGGTCCTGGCCCGCGACCAGCCGGAAGGACAGCTTCACCAGGGCGGCGGACGGGATGATCGTCTTGCTGCCGGGGCCCTGGTAGCCGCCGCCGATGCCGTTGACCTCGGCGGTGGGGCGGGCCCAGACGCGCTCCAGGGTGGTGTACCCGGCCTCGCCGTGGGCGGCGTACGACTTGGCCGTGCGCAGCCACCGCTCCTCGTCGAAGGGGAGTTCGGCGAAGAGTGCGCGCTCGCGGTCGGTGAGCTCGATCACGCCGTCGTAGAAGCCGGGGATCGCCACGCGCCCGTGCTCGTCGTGGAGGGCGGCCACCAGGCGCGCGGCGGCCGTGGCCGGGTTGGGCACGGCGCCGCCGAAGGAACCGGAGTGGATGTCCTGGTCGGGGCCGTGCAGCCGGATCTCGCACTCGGCGAGGCCGCGCATGCCGGTGCACACCGTGGGGGTGTCCTCGGACCACATGCCGGTGTCGGAGACGATCACGGCGTCGGCGGCGAGCCGGTCCGCGTGGTCCTCGACGAGGGCGCGGAAGTGCGGGGAGCCGGACTCCTCCTCGCCCTCGACCAGCAGCTTCAGGTGCACGGCCGGGGCGGTGCGGCCGGTGGTGGCGAGGTGCGCGCGGACGCCGAGCGTGTGGAAGAACACCTGCCCCTTGTCGTCGGCCGCCCCGCGCGCGTGGAGACGACCCCCGCGGACGACGGGCTCGAAGGGCTCGGTGTCCCAGCCGTCCTCGCGGGCGGCGGGCTGCACGTCGTGGTGGCCGTAGACGAGGACCGTGGGCGCCCCGGGGTCGTCGGAGGGCCACTCGGCGAAGACGGCCGGGGCGCCGGGGGTCTCCCAGACCTCGGCCGTGGGGAATCCCGTCTCCCTGAGCTTGGCGGCGAGCCAGTCGGCGCTGCGCCGGACATCGGGCGCGTGGTCGGGCTGGGCCGACACCGAGGGTATGCGCAGCCATTCGGCAAGGTCGTCGAGGAAGGCGGCACGGTGCTGCTCGATGTACGCGCGGACGGCGCCGTCCGGGGTGTGGCTCATGGTCACGAGCCTATCGGCCGACGGTGGCATCCTCGTCGTGCGGTTCGTCACCGGCCGGCTCCCCCAGCAGCAGCCGCTCCAGCTCCGCTCGGCCGGGCAGGTGCTCCGGCCGTACGACCTCGCCGGTGCGCACGTACAGGAACGCGGCCGTCACCGCCTCCAGGGGCACGCCCTGCTGTTCGGCCCAGGCCAGGCGGTACACGGCGAGCTGGAGCGGGTCGGCCGCGGCGGTGCGGCCGGTCTTCCAGTCGACGATCTCGTACGTCGCCCCGTCCCCGTCGCCCTCCTTGTAGACGGCGTCGATACGGCCCCGTACGACGCGGCCGGCGAGCGCGAGCTGGAAGGGGGCCTCCACACGATGGGGCGTGCGCCGGGCGTACTCGGTGCGCTCGAAGGCCTCCTTGAGGGCTTCCAGGTCGCGTTCGTCGGCGATCTCGGCCTCGCTGCCGGGCAGCTCCTCCGGTTCCAGCATGGGCAGCGTCAGCTCCTCGAAGCGGGCCTCGACCCAGGCGTGGAAGCGGGTGCCGCGGCGGGCGGCGGGCTGCGGCGGGCGGGGCATGGGGCGGGCCAGCTCCTGCGCGAAGCCGTCCGGGTCGGCGGCCAGGCGCAGCAGCTGGGAGGCGGTCAGCGAGGCCGGCAGGGGGACCTCCCTGACGCTCTCCCGCGCGCGCAGGAGTTCGCCGGCGAGGGCGTCGAGGTCGCGGTCCCAGGAGGCGACGGTGCGGGCCTCCTCCGGGGTGAGCCGCGCGGCCTCGAAGGGGCCGGGGCGCCCGGCGGCCGGGTGCGCGGGCGCGTCCGGCGGCCGGGGCTCCCCGGAGCGCGGACGCGCGGATTCCGCGGGGCGGGGGGCCGGGCCCTGCGCCGTGCCGGGGTGCCCGGTGGTCTCCGGGGGTCCCGCCTGGTGGGGGATGGCGGGCCGGTCCGCCGCCCACGCGTCCCGGTCGGCCGGGGCCTCCTCGAGGAACGGGTCCTCCCCGGCGAAGGGGTCCTCCCCGGTGAAGGGGTCCCCCTCGTGGGGGGCCTCCTCGAAGGGGGCGTCGGCGTACGGGTCGTCGTCCTGCGGCGGCGGGGGCCAGTCCGGGTCGTCGTAGGCGTCCGGGTCGTGCACAACCGCGGGGTGGCCGTCCGCGCGGGCCGCGAGGTCCTCCAGGTGGGCCAGGACCGTCTCGGCGGCCGCGCGGCGCCGGGCCAGGGCGGTGTCGTCCAGGGGCAGGGGCCACGCCCGGTCGGCGCCGGCCCGGTGCAGCGCCGGGTTCTCCTCGTCCTCGGCGGGTTCGTCCGCCCAGACCTCGATCTCGCCGTGTCCGGCGGCGCAGTGGTCGTACAGGGCCTTCAGGAACGCGGAGGGGCCGCGCGGCTTCTTCTGGGCCGGGCCCCACCAGTGGCCGGAGCCCAGGAGCAGGGAGCGGGGGCGGGTGAAGGTGACGTAGCCGAGGCGGAGTTCCTCGGTGTGCTGGTGCTCCTTCATGGCCTCGTGGAAGGCCTTCAGGCCCCGGGAGTCCCAGGACTCCACGTCGGGGAGGGTGTCGGCGTCGCCGCGCAGCGCGTGCGGCAGGACCTTGCCCTGGGCGGTCCACTTCTCGCGGCCCTGGCTGCTGGGGAAGGTGCCGGTGACCAGGCCGGGCACGGCGACGACGTCCCACTCCAGGCCCTTGGACCGGTGGGCGGTCAGCACCTTGACGGTGTTCTCGCCGCCGGGGAGGGCGTTGTCGAGGCCCTTCTCGTACTGGGCGGCGGTGCGCAGGAAGCCGAGGAACGCGAGCAGGGTGGCCTCGTTGTCGCCGGCCGCGAAGGAGGCGGCGACGTCCAGGAAGTTGGACAGGGTCTCCCGGCGGCGGGCGGCCAGCGCGTGCGGGGACGCCGACAGCTCGACCTCCAGGCCGGTGACGGCCAGGACGCGGTGCAGGACGTCCATGAGCGGGTCGGACAGGAAGCGGCGCAGGTCGCGCAGTTCGGCGGCGAGGCGGGCGAACCGCACGCGCGCCTCCGGGGAGAAGGGCAGTCCGTCGTCGTCCCCGCGGCCGTCCAGCGGGGTCTCCAGGAACGTGTCGAGGGCGTCCGCGAGGGAGATCGTCTCGGACGGGTCGACGCCCTCGACGGCCTCGGCGAGCCGGCGGTCGGGGTCGTCGTCGCCGGCCACGCGCGCGTGCGTCACGAGCAGCCGGGCGCGCCGCCCCAGGAGGGCGAGGTCGCGCGGGCCGATCCGCCAGCGCGGGCCGGTCAGCAGGCGGACGAGGGAGGCGTTGGCGCCGGGGTCCTGGAGGACCTCGCAGACGGCGACGAGGTCGGCCACCTCGGGCAGGTGCAGCAGCCCGGACAGGCCCACGACCTCCACCGGGACGTCCCGGGCGACCAGCGCGCCCTGGATCTCGGCGAAGTCGGTCGCGGTGCGGCACAGGACGGCGATCTCGCCGGGCGCCTTCCCGGTGCGCACGAGGTGGGCGATGGAGTCGGCGACCCACTCGATCTCCTCGGCGTGGGTGCGCAGCAGGGCGCAGCGGACCAGGCCGTCGCGTTCGGCGCCGGGGGCCGGGCGGAGGGCCTCCACCCCCGCGTGCAGGGCGCGCAGCGGCTCGGCGAGGCCGTTGGCGAGGTCGAGGAGGCGGCCGCCGCTGCGGCGGTTCTCGCTGAGCGCCCGCCGGGCGGCGGGGCGGCCGTCGGCGTGCGGGAAGTGCCGGGGGAAGTCGTCGAGGTTGGCGACGGAGGCGCCGCGCCAGCCGTAGATCGCCTGGCAGGGGTCGCCGACGGCGGTGACCGGGTGGCCGGTGCCGCCGCCGAACAGGCCCGCGAGCAGGACGCGCTGGGCGACCGAGGTGTCCTGGTACTCGTCGAGGAGGACCACGCGGAACTCCTCGCGCAGCAGGCGGCCCACCTCGGGGAGTGCGGCGAGCTCGGCCGACAGGGCGATCTGGTCGCCGAAGTCGAGCAGGTCCCGCTCCCGTTTGGCGGCCCGGTAGCGGATCACCAGGTCGGCGAGTTCGCGGCGGGCGGCGGCCGCCTCGGGGACCTTGCGCAGGTCGGCGTTGGTGAGCTGGGCGCCCTCCAGCGTGTGCAGCAGCCCGGCGTCCCACGCGCGCAGGTCCTCCGGCCGCACGAGGTGCTCGGCGAGTTCGGCGTCGAGGGCCAGGAGGTCGCCGACCAGGTCCGCGAAGGAGCGGGTGAGCGCCGGGTAGGGGCCCGGCGCTTCGCGCAGCACGCGTGCGGCGAGCTGGTAGCGGGTGGCGTCGGCCAGCAGGCGGGACGCCGGCTCCAGGCCGATGCGCAGGCCGTGGTCGGTGAGCAGACGGCCCGCGAAGGCGTGGTACGTGGAGATCACCGGCTCGCCCGGCGGGTCCTCCGGGTCCGGCCCGAAGGACCCGGAGCGAAGCGCCGCCGCCGAGGGGGGGCCGGGTGGCGGGAGGGGGTCCGGGTCGGTGACGCCGGCCTTGGCCAGGGCCGCGCGGACGCGTTCGGCGAGTTCGCCGGCGGCCTTGTTGGTGAACGTGAGGCCGAGCACCTGCTCGGGGGCGACCTGGCCGGTGCCGACCAGCCACACCACGCGGGCCGCCATCACCGTCGTCTTGCCCGACCCGGCGCCGGCCACGATCACCTGCGGGGCGGGCGGCGCGGTGATGCAGGCGATCTGCTCCGGGGTGAACGGGATGCCGAGAAGCTCTTTGAGCTGTTCGGGGTCGGTGATACGGGCGGGCATCCCAGAGAGACTAGCGGCGATCACCGACCAGGGGTGCCGGATTGGTCCGTGCTACGGAAAAAGCGTAGGTGAACACGTGTGGTGCTATATGTCACACCGGTCACTCGACCACGTGCCGTCCCTCGGGCCGCGCACTGCACGACGCCCGGAACGCGCAGTGCGCGCAGTGCTGGCCGGCGGTCGGTGCGAACCGCTCGTCGAGGACCTTGCCGGCGGCCGTCGCCAGCAGCTCGCCGACCCACTCCCCCGCCGTCCCCGCCAGGGCCTCCTGCGCCTGCACCCTGGGCAGGTCCGCGCCGCCGTCCCGCCGGGCCGCGCCCTGGCGCAGCTGCACGAGTTCGGCGCCGCCCGGCTCGGGGCGCGTCCCGCCGAAGACCTCGTCGACGGCGCCCTCGCGGACGGCGAGCTGGTAGACGGCGAGCTGCGGGTGGCGGGCCACCTCGGCGGCGCTGGGGGCCTGTTTGCCGGTCTTGAAGTCGACGACGTAGGCGCGGCCCTCGCCGTCGGTCTCGACGCGGTCCATCTGGCCGCGGATGCGCACCTCGTAGTCGCCGGCCTCCAAGGTGACGTCGAAGTCGTGCTCGCTGGCGACCGGCGTACGCCCCGCACGGTCCATGACGTGCCACTTCAGGAAGCGTTCCAGCGCCGCGCGCGCGTTCTCCTTCTCCTGGGCGGACTTCCACGGCGCGTCGAAGGCGAGCGCGTTCCACACGGACTCCAGGCGCTCCATGAGGACGTCGAGATCGGCCGGGGTGTGTCCGGAGGCGACCTCGTCGGCGAGGACGTGCACCACGTTGCCGAAGCCCTGGGCGGCGGTCGCGGGCGCGTCGGCCTTCACCTCGCGGCCCAGGAACCACTGCAGGGCGCAGGTGTTGGCGAGCTGGTCGAGGGCGCTGCCGGAGAGCACGACGGGCTGGTCGCGGTCGCGCAGCGGCACCTTGGACTCGGTCGGCTCGAACATGCCCCACCAGCGGTAGGGGTGCGCGGACGGCACCAGGGGACGGCCGTCCTCGTCGGCGAGCGCGGCGAGCCGGGCCAGCCGGCGGGCGGCGGCCTCGCGCAGGGCGTCGGAGACGCGCGGGTCGACCGTGGTGGCGCGCAGCTCGGCGACGAGCGCGGCGACGTTCAGCGGGCGGCGCGGGCGGCCGGTGACGTCCCTGGGTTCGACGCCGAGTTCGGTCAGGAAGCGGGAGGGCTGGTCGCCGTCGTCCGCGGGGGCCTTCACGGCGGTGACCACCAGGCGTTCGCGGGCGCGGGTGGCGGCCACGTAGAACAGGCGGCGCTCCTCGGCGAGCAGCGCTCCGGGGGTGAGCGGTTCGGTGAGCCCGTCGCGGCCGATGCGGTCGGCCTCCAGGAGGGAGCCGCGGCGGCGCAGGTCCGGCCACAGTCCTTCCTGGACGCCCGCGACGACGACGAGGCGCCACTCCAGTCCCTTGGAGCGGTGCGCGGTCATCAGGCGGACGGCGTCGGGGCGCGCGGCGCGCCGGGTGAGGGTGTCGGCGGCGATGTCCTCGGCCTCGATCTCCTCCAGGAAGTTCAGGGCGCCCCGGCCGCCGGTGCGCTCCTCCGCGCGCGCGGCGGTCGCGAAGAGGGCGCACACGGCGTCCAGGTCGCGGTCGGCGTTGCGGCCGGCCGCGCCGCCGCGCCGGGCGGCCCGCTCCAGGCGCGCCGGCCAGGGCGTGCCCTCCCACAGGTCCCACAGCGCCTCCTCGGCCGTACCGCCGCCCGCGAGGCGTTCGCGGGCCTTGCGGAGCAGGGCGCCCAGGCGCTGGGCGCCCCGCGCGTAGGCGGGGTCGTGCACGGTGAGGCGCTCCGGCTCGGCCAGCGCCCGCGCCAGCAGTTCGTCGGAGGGGGGCGGCAGCGGGTTGCCCGCGGCCCGCTCCTCCTCCCGCAGGGCCCGGCCCAGGCGGCGCAGGTCGGCGGCGTCCATGCCCGCGAGGGGCGAGGCGAGCAGGGTCAGGGCGGTCTCGGTGTCGAGCCAGCAGGTGCCCTGCTTCCCGGGGGCCTCCTCGGTCCGCCGCGCCTCCGCCGTCGCCACCGCCCGCAGGGCCGTCAGCAGCGGTGCCACCGCCGGTTCGTGACGCAGCGGCAGGTCGTCGCCGTCGACGTCCAGGGGCACTCCGGCCGCGGTGAGGGCGCGGCGGACCGTCGGGATGGTGCGGGACCCGGCGCGCACCAGGACGGCCATCTCGCTCCAGGGGAGGCCGTCCTCCAGGTGCGCCCTGCGCAGGATGTCGGCGATGTTGTCCAGCTCCGTGCCGGGCGTCGGGTACGTGTACACCTCCACCCGGCCCCCGTCCCGCACCGGGATGAGCTCCCGGTGGGCGCGCGCCTTGTCGGCGGGCAGGCGGGGCAGCGGCATGCGCCGGGTCAGCAGCCGGGTGGCGGCCAGCAGGGCGGCGCCGGAGCGGCGGGAGGTGCGCAGGACCTCGACGGGCGCCGGGCGGCCGTCCGCCCGCGGGAAGGCGTGCGGGAAGTCCAGGATGCCGTTCACGTCGGCGCCGCGGAACGTGTAGATCGACTGGTCGGGGTCGCCGAACGCGACGAGGGTGCGCCCGCCGCCGGCCAGGGCGCGCAACAGCCGCACCTGCGCCGGGTCGGTGTCCTGGTACTCGTCGACGTAGACGGCGTCGTACCGGGCGGCGAGCCGCTCGGCGGCCTCGGGGCGGCGGGCGAGGAGCACCGCGCGGTGCACCAGTTCCGCGTAGTCGAGCACGCCCTGCAGGTCGAGCACGTCGAGGTACTCGGCGAGGAAGGCCGCCGCGGCGCGCCAGTCGGGGCGGCCGATGCGCCGGGCGAAGGCGTCCAGGGCGTCCGGTCCGAGGCCCAGCTCGCGGCTGCGGGCCAGGACCGCGCGGACCTCGTCGGCGAAGCCGCGGGTGGTCAGGCAGGCGCGCAGCTCGTCCGGCCAGCGCACGTGCGCCAGTCCGAGCCGTTCCAGGTCCGCCTGGCCCGTGAGCAGCTCGCGGACGGTGACGTCCTGCTCGGGGCCGGACAGCAGCCGCAGCGGCTCCACGAACAGGTCGCTGTCCTGGTGGGCGCGGACCAGGGCGTAGCTGAACGAGTGGAACGTGGTCGCCTGGGGGGCGCGCGCCGCCCCGATGCGCAGCGCCATGCGGTCCCGCAGTTCGACGGCGGCCTTGCGGCTGAAGGTCAGCACCAGGATCCGCTCGGGGTCCGCGCCCCGGGCGATCCGCTCGGCGACGGACTCGACGAGCGTGGTGGTCTTGCCGGTGCCCGGGCCCGCGAGGACGAGCAGCGGACCGCTGCGGTGGTCAACCACGGAGCGCTGCGCGGCGTCCAGACGAGGGGGATCCACACGGGCCGGCGGGGTACGCACCAGTCGGTAAGCCCCGGGGGTCCCCCGTCGCACCTGCGGGTGCGACGGGTGCCTGGTGGAGAAGGAAGAGGAGCTCACGTGGTTCGCCGGTCCTGGTGGGTGTGCTGGTGGGGCTCGCGCCGCGGGCGGGCGGCGGGGGTCGCGGGGTGAGGGGGGCGCGTGGAGCCGACGCTACGCCGGGCGACAGGGCGGAAGCAGAGCTTCCATCTTTTCCCTCCCGTCACTCGCGGCACCTGCGTCCCTCGCCTCACGAACGTACGTCATGCCACGGACATGTCCTGTTTCCCCCCTACGGAACACGGGTCGCACACCGGCCCGCCGGATGGCGGAAGCTGTCAGGTGTGACCCCGCGCACGTTCGTCGCCGTCCCACCGCGCCCGTCGCAGATCGAGGCGCGGCAGACGGCCCTCCGCGGCCCGGCCCGGCTCCCTCAGGGGCGTGCCCTCCGCACGGTAGCGGCCGAGCGCCTCCAGCTCGTGTCCGGGGAGCAGCACCCCGTCCGCGCGTACGACCCGCCACCACGGGACCGCTCCCCCGTAGAGGGCCATCACCCGGCCGACCTGGCGGGGGCCGCCCTCGCCCAGCCACTCGGCCACGTCGCCGTAGGTCATGACCCGCCCCGGCGGAATCCGTTCGGTGACGTCGAGGACCCGCTCGGCGTACTCCGGCAGCGCGTCCGGGTGTCCCGGGCGGGCGCCGTCCGGGAGGCTCTCCTGGCTCATCCGGCCCATCCTGCCTCACCCCACCGACAGCGCGGCGCGCTCCGCCCGTGCGGATCCCTCGCCCGGGAACCGGGCTTCCGGCAGACTGTGCGCCCCCGCATGTGCACCCTGATGCCCCGGTGTGCCGGTGCGGCATGCCACCATCGTGCGGGCGGTGACCGGTGATACGAGACCGAGAAGAGACGATGAAGCAGCAGGGTGTGCACCCCGAGGACGCTCGGAGCGCCTCTGCCGCTTCGTCGCGCCCGGACGCCGGGGACAGGCGCGGCCGGGGCAGGCGGGCGCCGGGCGCCGACCACGTCGACGAGGCGCACATCGACGAGGTGGAGGGCGACGAGCCGCTGCTCCCCGCGCGCGTGCACCGTCCCTCCGACCTGATGCGGCTCCTGGTGGGCGTGCTCGCCGTCGTCGTGCTGCTCGCGATCGCCGCGTTCGCGCACGGCACGACCTCGGGCCTGGAACAGGACATCAACAAGGGCACCGGGCAGGCGCCCGACCTGCTGATCAAGATCGCGGGCCTGGCCTCCAGCATCGCCATCCTCCTGGTGCCGGTCGCGTTCGCGATCGAGCGGCTGATCAAGCGGGACGGGCTGCGGATCGCCGACGGCGTGCTCGCGGCGGTCCTCGCGCACGGGGTGACCCTCGCCACCGACCTGTGGGTCGCCAAGGCCGCGCCCGACTCCATCCAGGAGGCGCTCACCCAGCCCTCGCCCGGCGACGTCCACGCCCTCACCGATCCCGTGCACGGATACCTGGCGCCGGTCATCGCCTACATGACGGCCGTCGGCATGTCGCGCCGCCCGCGGTGGCGGGCGGTGCTGTGGATCGTGCTGCTCCTCGACGCCTTCTCGATGCTCGTCACCGGCTACACGACGCCGTTCTCGATCATCCTGACGGTGCTCATCGGCTGGACCGTGGCCTACGGAACGCTGTACGCCGTCGGCTCGCCCAATGTCCGCCCCACCGGGCGGACGCTCATGGCGGGCCTGCGGACCGTCGGCTTCCGCCCGGTCACCGCGTCCCGCGAGGAGGTCCCGGACACCGCGGAGACCGGCGACCGCGGCCGGCGCTACTTCGTCACCCTGGAGGACGGACCGCCCCTGGACGTCACCGTGGTGGACCGCGAGCAGCAGGCGCAGGGCTTCTTCTACCGGGCATGGCGCAATCTGACCCTCCGCGGCTTCGCCACCCGCAGCAGCCTCCAGTCGCTGCGCCAGGCCCTGGAGCAGGAGGCGCTGCTCGCCTACGCGGCCATCGCGGCCGGCGCCAACGCGCCCAAGCTGATCGCCACCTCCGAGCTGGGCCCCGACGCGGTGATGCTCGTCTACGAGCACACCGGCGGGCGCACCCTCGACTCGCTGCCGGACGAGGAGATCACCGACGAGCTGCTGCGCGACACCTGGCACCAGGTGAAGGCGCTGCAGTCCCGGCGCATCGCGCACCGCAGGCTGGTCGGCGACGCCATCCTGGTGGATCGTTCCGGCACGGTGATCCTCACCGACCTGCGCATCGGCGAGATCGCGGCCGGCGACCTGCTGCTGCGCATGGACGTCTCCCAGCTGCTGGTCACGCTGGGCCTGCGGGTGGGCGCCGAGCGCGCGGTGGCCTCGGCGGTGAGCGTCCTCGGGCCGGACACCGTGGCCGACTGCCTGCCGATGCTGCAGCCCATCGCGCTGAGCCGCTCCACCCGCGCGACGCTGCGCAGACTGGCCCGGGAACGCGCCCAGAGGGAACGCGAGGCGGTCCTGGAGGCCTCCCGTCAGGCCAAGCAGGCCCGGCTGGAGGCGGCCGGGGAGCACGACCGTCCCGTCCCCGAGAAACCCGACAAGAAGGCCGTGCGGGCCGAGGCCAGGGCGCAGAAGCGGGCCATCGACGAGGCCCTGGAGGAGGCGCGCGAGGAGGATCTGCTCACCCAGATCCGGTACGAGGTGCTGCGGATCAGGCCGCAGGCGCCGGTCGAGCCGGCCCGGCTGGAGCGGGTGCGGCCGCGCACGCTGATCAGCTTCATCGCCGGCGCGATCGGCGCGTACTTCCTGCTGACCCAGCTCACCCACATCGAGTTCGGGCCGCTGATCGCCAACGCCGAGTGGGGATGGGTGGCCGCGGCCGTGCTGTTCTCGGCGGCGAGCTACTTCGCGGCGGCCATGGCCCTGCTGGGGTTCGTGCCCGAGCGGGTGCCGTTCCTGCGGACGGTGGCGGCGCAGGTCGCCGGCTCGTTCGTGAAGATCGTCGCTCCGGCGGCGGTCGGCGGCGTCGCCCTGAACACGCGCTTCCTGCAGCGCGCGGGGGTGCGGCCGGGGCTCGCGGTGGCGAGCGTGGGCGCGTCGCAGCTGTTCGGGCTCGGCTGCCACATCCTGATGCTGCTGTCCTTCGGCTATCTGACCGGCACCGAGAAGACGCCCTCGCTGTCGCCGTCCCGGACGGTCATCGCGGGCCTGCTGACGGTGGCGGTGCTCGTGCTGGTGGTCACCTCGGTGCCGTTCCTGCGGAAATTCGTCGTCACCCGCGTGCGGTCGCTCTTTGCGGGCGTCGTGCCGCGCATGCTCGACGTGCTGCAACGGCCGCAGAAGCTGGTCACCGGCATCGGCGGCATGCTGCTGCTGACCGCCTGCTTCGTGATGTGCCTGGACGCCTCGATCCGGGCGTTCGGCGACGAGACGACCTCGATCAGCATCGCCAGCGTCGCCGTCGTCTTCCTCGCCGGCAACGCGCTGGGGTCCGCGGCGCCGACACCGGGCGGCGTGGGCGCGGTCGAGGCGACCCTGACGGTCGGCCTGATCGCCGTCGGGCTGCCCAGCGAGGTCGCCGCGCCGGCGGTACTGCTGTTCCGGCTGCTGACGCTGTGGCTTCCGGTGCTGCCGGGCTGGCTGGCCTTCACCCATCTGACGCGGAAGGAAGCGCTTTAGTGCCCTCCTGAGGGCTCCCCGTCAGGAGGCAGCGGCACTCGGCGCGTGCGCTCGTGCGCGGCGCTGGAGCCGCAGGGTGAGGTCGTCCGCCCGCGCGCGCCGGGCGGCCCCCTCCCCTGGCGATCTCACCTCCGCCAGCCTCATGAACCAGCAGGTCAGGGAGTTTTCCACAGGGCTGCGCGGGTTTCGCGCGCTCCATCTACGATGGCACGACCGCCTTCCGCGGGCGGCGCGGAGGGGCGGGCGAGGGGGGGAGACGACATGAGGCGCTGGTTCCGGTGGGCGGCCGTCACGGCCGCCGCCGCACTGCTGGCGACCGGCTGCGGCAGCGGGTCGTCCGACGACGGCGAACCGGCCGCGCAGCGGCTCGACTGGGGCCGCTGCAAGGCCACCGGGGACTCCCCCGCGCCCGGCGACGACTGGCAGTGCGCCACGCTGAAGGCGCCGCTCGACTGGTCGAAGCCGGACGGCGAGACGATCGGCCTCGCGCTGATCCGCGCCAAGGCCCGCGGGGACGATCGCCTCGGCTCGCTGCTGTTCAACTTCGGCGGTCCCGGCGGCTCCGGCGTGTCCATGATGCCGTCGTACGCCGCCGCGGTCTCGCACCTGCGCGAGCGCTACGACCTGGTCAGCTGGGACCCGCGCGGAGTGGGCGCCAGCGGGGGCGTCCGCTGCCGCGGCGACGAGGAGATCGAGGCCGCCGAGGCGGCGGTGGACGCCACCCCGGACACCCCGGCCGAGGAGAAGGCGTACCTCGCGGACGCCGCCGACTTCGGCAGGGGCTGCGCCAAGGCCGCCGGAAAGCTGCTGGAGCACGTCTCGACCACCGACACCGCCCGCGACCTGGACCTGATGCGGCAGGTCCTCGGCGACGGCAAGCTGCACTACTTCGGCATCTCCTACGGCACCGAACTCGGCGGCGTCTACGCGCACCTGTTCCCGAAGAACGTGGGGCGGGTGGTGCTCGACGCGGCCGTCGACCCGAGCGCCGACACGGTGGGGCACGCCGAGAACCAGGCCAAGGGTTTCCAGCGCGCGCTGAACAACTACCTGGCGTCCACCGGGCAGGACCCCGAGCGGGGCACCCGGAAGATAGCCGACCTGCTGCGGCGGATCGACGCGCGCCCCCTGCCGACCTCCTCACCCGGGCGGAGGCTGACGCAGACGCTCGCGCTCACCGGCCTCGTCCTGCCGCTGTACAGCAAGGACAGCTGGCCGGCGTTGACCAGCGCCCTGGAAGCGGCGGAGCAGGGCGACGGTTCGGAACTGCTGGCGCTCGCCGACGGCTACGCCGAACGCGATTCGTCGGGCCGCTACGGCACGACGACCCACTCGCAACGGGTCATATCGTGCCTGGACGACCGGCGGCGGCCGACCGTCGAGGAGACGAAGAAGCTGCTGCCGAGGTTCGAGAGGATATCCCCCGTCTTCGGGGCCTTCCTCGGCTGGGACACGGCCGGCTGGTGCCACGACTGGCCGGTGGCCGGCCGGCACGACACACCGGAGGTGAGCGCACCGGGCGCCGCTCCGATCCTGGTGATCGGCAACACCGGCGACCCGGCCACGCCCTACGAGGGCGCCCGGCGGATGGCGGACGAACTGGGCGACGGCGTCGGCGTGCTGCTCACCTGGAAGGGCGAGGGGCACGGCGCGTACGGGAGCGGGAGCGACTGTGTCGACACCGCGGTCGACGCGTACCTGCTGCACGGGACGGTGCCGCCGGAGGGCAAGGTCTGCTCATGACGTCGGTGGGGGCTGCGGGCACTCACCGTGCCCGCAGCCCCCACCGACAGAGCTTCCCTTGTCCGGGTTCCCGCCGCCCTGGCCTCTGCCGTGCGGGCGGGGAAGCCGCGTCAGTACACCGGCTTGTGCGGCTCGATCTGGTTGACCCAGCCGATCACGCCGCCGCCGACGTGGACGGCGTCGGCGAAGCCGGCGGACTTCAGGACCGCGAGGACTTCCGCACTGCGGACACCCGTCTTGCAATGCAAGACGATCTTCTTGTCCTGCGGGAGGCCCTCCAGGGCGGTGCCCATGAGGAACTCGTTCTTCGGGATCAGCCGGGCGCCCGGGATGGAGACGATCTCGTACTCGTTCGGCTCGCGGACGTCGATGATCTCGATGTTCTCGCCGTCGTCGATCCACTCCTTGAGCTGCTTGGGAGTGATCGTCGAGTCGGCGGCCGCCGCCTGGGCCTCCTCGGAGACGACGCCGCAGAAGGCCTCGTAGTCGATGAGTTCGGTGACGGTCGGGTTCTCTCCGCAGACCGCGCAGTTCGGGTCCTTGCGCACCTTGACCTGGCGGTACTGCATCTCCAGGGCGTCGTAGATCATCAGGCGGCCGACCAGGGGCTCACCGGTGCCGGTGAGGACCTTGATCGCCTCGGTGACCTGGATGGAGCCGATGGACGCGCACAGCACGCCCAGCACGCCGCCCTCGGCGCAGGAGGGAACCATGCCGGGGGGCGGGGGCTCCGGGTAGAGGCAGCGGTAGCACGGGCCGTACTCGGACCAGAACACGGAGGCCTGGCCGTCGAAGCGGTAGATCGAGCCCCACACGTACGGCTTGTTGAGCAGGACGCAGGCGTCGTTGACCAGGTAACGGGTGGCGAAGTTGTCCGTGCCGTCGACGATCAGGTCGTACTGGCTGAAGATGTCCATCACGTTGTCGGCCTCGAGCCGCTCCTCGTGAAGGATCACGTTCACGTACGGGTTGATGCCCTTGACCGAGTCACGGGCGGACTCGGCCTTGGAACGGCCGATGTCGGACTGGCTGTGAATGATCTGGCGCTGCAGGTTCGACTCGTCGACCTCGTCGAACTCCACGATGCCGAGCGTGCCGACGCCCGCGGCGGCCAGGTACATCAGCGCCGGCGAGCCCAGGCCGCCGGCGCCCACGCAGAGCACCTTGGCGTTCTTCAGCCGCTTCTGCCCGTCCATCCCCACGTCGGGGATGATCAGGTGGCGGGAGTACCTGCGGACCTCGTCTACGGTGAGCTCGGGAGCCGGCTCGACCAGGGGTGGCAACGACACGGGGACTCCGTTGGTCGGTCAATCATTACGGTTGTTCTTCCCGTAAACAGTGCCATGGCCTTTTTCATTCCGAGACACCTGTTCCGACACGCGAGACGATGTCGTCCCAGTAGCCGGGCACGGCCTCCCGGCGGCCGGTGCGGCCGTCCCGGCCGGTGCGCTCGGTGAAGCGGATCGTCGCAGTGCCCTGCCGGCGGGCGGTGCGCAGCGCCTCGTGGAGGTGCGGGCCGGACACACCGTGCGCGAAGCGGCGGAAGCGTTCGGGCGGCCGGCCGGCGGGACGTCGGCACATGCGGCGTCCGCTCCCGGGGGCGTCGGATTTCGCTCCCGGATGCGTCAGATACGGCATGCCGCCTCCATCCAGATGTCGGCGAGGGACTCCTCCAGAGTGATCCGGGGCCGCCAGCCGAGCCGGTCGCGGGCGGTGCGCACGTCGGCCTGCTGCCAGCTGCCGCAGCCGTCGGGGTACGGATACGCGAGCGGAGGCGCGTGGTCCGGGTCGGGGCGGGGGTGGCCGATGGCCGGCCGCAGGGCGACGGGGGGACCGTCGAGCTCGTGGAGCGCACCGGCGTAGCCGGCCACGCGGGCGAGGGTGGCGGCGGCGTCGCGGAGGCGGACGGCCCGGCCCGAGCCGATGTTGATGATGCCCTGCGCGGCGGAGAGGGACGCGGCGTGGACGGCGCGGGCCACGTCGCGGACGTCGACGAAGTCGCGCTGGGTGCCGAGGCCGCCGAGCTTGAGCTCGCCGTCGCCGGACTGCATGGCGCGGCGCATGGCCTCGGCGAGCCGGCCGAGCGGGGAGCCGGCGGGGGTGCCGGGGCCGGCGGGTGAGAAGACGCGGAGGACCACGGCGTCCAGTCCGGAGCCGAGGACCAGTTCGGTGGCGGCGAGTTTGCTGACGCCGTAGGGACCGCCGGGGCGGGGGACGGCGTCCTCCGCCGTGGAGGAGCCTGGCTGGCTGGGCCCGTACTCCGCGCTGCAGCCGACCTGCACCAGGCGGGCGCCGCAGCCGCTGCGGCGCAGGGCCTCGCAGACGGTGGCGACGGCGACGGTGTTGTGGCGGGTGAGTTCGCGGGCGCCGCCCCGGGTGGTGCCCGCGCAGTTGATGACGACGCCGGGGTGGACGGCGTCGAGGAAGCGGGTGAGGGCGCCGGGGCTGCCGGTGGCGAGGTCGAAGCGGACGTCGGCGTCGTCGCCGCGGCCGAGGGCGGTCAGCTGGACGGCCGGGTCGGCGAGCAGGCGATCGGCGACGAAGCGGCCGATGTAGCCGTTGGCTCCGATCAGCAGGACTCTCATCGGGCGGCTCCCGGGGCCGAGGTGTCGGGTCGGGAGGTGATCATTTCGGGGTCTCCTTCGGAGTGTCGCGGGTGCGGATGCCTGCGGTGGTCGGGCCGGGGCGGTGCCTGCGGCGGCCCGGGGAGCGCCATGGGCCCGTGGGAGGGGCGTGCGGGGCATGCGTTCGCCCCGCGGCGGATGGAGGGGCCGGGGCTCTGCCGGGTGCGGGCAGGCGCGGACGGTGCCGACCCTGCCGGGTACGGGTGGGCGGTGCGGGCCCTGCCCGGACCGGCCACGGGCGAACGGACCGCACGAGCCCCGCCGAGGCCGGCCGCGGGCGGACGGGCCGCGCAGATCCCCTCGGAACCGCCCGCGAGCGGGTGGGCCGCGCGAGTCCTGCCGGGTTCCGTTGCGGACGGGCGCTCAGCATGGCTGTCCCGGCGCGTGGGCCGAGGCTCTCGTGAGTCGGCGGGTCGCGTGGATCAGCAGCGTCAGGGCCGCGATGCCGCAGGCCAGCGTGGGAACGCTGCCCGGGCCCCAGGCCGTGACGAGGGTCTGCACCGGGACGGCCAGGAAGTCGCAGCCGGGGAGGCGGGCCGCGAAGACGGTGGCCGGGGCGGTGACCTCGGCGGCGGCCGTGGCGGCGAGGACGAGTGACGGGGCATGGGTGAGGCCGTGTGCGACGAGGAGGCGGGCGAGCATCAGGAGGGCTCCCAGGGTGAGGCCCTGGGGGTGGGCGGCGGAGGCGCCGAGGACCGTCGCGCTGAGGGCGAGCAGGGTCGCGAGGGCACCCGTGAACAGGGCGAGCGTCCCGAGCAGCAGGGGCCGCACGGAGGCGGTGAAGTCCGCCAGGCCGCAGCTGGCCGCGAGCCTGCGGCGGGCGCCCGCGGTGAACAGGTGGGCGCTCCAGGCCGCGGGGGCGCAGGCCATGACCAGGGCCAGGACGGGGGCGACGGCGAGGGGCCAGGGCCCGTCGGCGGCGCCGGTGGGCAGGGTGTCGGGGCCCCCGGCGACGGCCGCGCCGAGCAGGCCGTCGCCGAGGAGGGCGTAGCCCAGCAGGGCGCAGGTCCACAAGCCGGCGGTGTGCCTGGCCGGTGCGGGACGGCCGGGGGCGCTCAGCGGGCTTCGGCGGCATACGGCGCGCAGCGCCAGGACGACGGCGAGGGCTCCCCCGGCGCCCACGGTCAGCCGCGGCTGACCGTGGGTGAGGTGCGTTCCCGCCACGGTCGCGGCGCAGAGCGCGCCCGGCAGCAGCGGGAGCAGGAGCAGGCCGGCGCGCGGGCGGGCGGATTCGGCGGGGGCGGGGCGCCGGAGCGGGATGTCCGCGCGGGGCGCGCGGGCGTACATCTCCTCGGCGAGGGAGAAGACGTCGCGGTGCCGGAAGCGGGCCGCGGTCCGGTCGGTGACGCCGTGGGCCTCCAGGCCGGCCGCGATCTCCAGCGGGTCCACGGCCCGTCCGCACAGTTCGCGGTGACGGTGCATCAGCGCCTTCACCGGGTCCCCGGCGGTACGGCGGGGGGAGTCCGGCCGGGCGTCGTCGGCGGGCGTACCGGCCGCGGGGTGCGCGTGCGGACGCTCGTCCCACGTCCTGGGGCCGTCCGGTGCGCCGGGGCGGCCGGGTTCGTCGGGGCCGCTCATCGGGCCCCCTCGGCGGCGGGTGCGGGGGCGGCGGCCCGTACCGGTGCGTCCGCCGCCCAGCCGGGTGTGCCCCGGGCGACGGCGCGGGCCGCCGCGTCGGCCCAGCGGCCGGGGACGTGGGCTTCGGCGGGGGCGCCGAACGGCAGGGGTGTTCCGGCGGCGTCGAGGACGACGCGGCGGACCGGGGTGTGCGAGACGATCTCCAGGTAGATGCCGTGAAACGCCGCGATGCTCCGCTCGGCGGTGAACAGTTCGAGCGCGCGGGCGCGTGCGGCGGCGCCCAGGCGTGCGCGGCGCTCGGGGTCGCGCAGCAGCGCCACGCACGCCCGAGCGAGCGCCCGCGGGTCGCGCGGGGGCACGACGAGTCCCGTGCCGCCGATGACCTCCGGCACCGCGCCGGCGTCGGTGGACACCGTCGCCCGGCCGCAGAGCATGGCCTCGGCCAGGCTGACCGGGAACTCCTCCACGACGCTGGACAGCACGGTCACGGCGCCCGCGGCGTAGGCGTCGGCGGGGGACGGGAGGTCCGGTCCGCCGGTCTCCTCGAAGGAGACCGGGTTGCCGCCGGCGGTGTGCGGTCCCGCCGCCTCGGCGGGGAAGAGCCGGGCCGCGAGGGCCTTGCAGTGGGCGAGGTAGGCCGCGCCCCCGGGGCCCGACGGGCCCCCCACGATCCGCAGGCGGGTCCTCGGCTCCTCCGCGCGGACCTGCGCGAACGCGTGCAGCAGCGAGACCAGGTCCTTGGCGGGGTCCACCCGGCCGACCCAGACCAGGGTGTCCGGGTCCCCGCGCTCCGGCGCCTCCCCCACCTTGGCGAAGGGGGCCGCCGCCAGGCCCGGGTGGACCGTGCGGATCTTGTGCCGGGGGGCTCCGCAGCGCTCCTGCCAGCGGCGGACCTGCGCGTTGCCGGCGGTGATCACGGAGGCCTGCCGGTAGGTCTCGGCGGCGAGGCGGCCGTGGAAGGCGGCGAGCAGGGACCGCACCGGGGGCGAGGTCCGCGCGTCGGCCAGGTAGTACGTGCGCAGGCGCGCCCCGTACTCGGTCACCAGCAGGGGGACGCCGAGGAAGTGCCGGGCCAGCAGCCCGGCCAGGGCCGCCGCGCCGCCGGAGGCCGCGTGGCACAGGTCGACCGCGCCGAGCCGGTCGTCCTCGTACCAGTCGAACGAGAGGGGGCGCAGGGCGCGTTCGAGGTGTGCGGCCATGGCGAGCAGTTCGGGGACGCGCGCCTCGTGCGCCGGGCGCGGGGCGCCGGGCGCACGGCAGGCGCGCTCCAGGACGTGTACGGCGGTCTCGGAGCGGAGCGCGCCCGCCAGGCCGCCCTCGTCGCGGGCGAGTTCGGCGAGGGCGTACAGGGCGCCGGCGAAACGGTCCGCCTCACCGGTCGGCGCTTCCCCCGGGAGGTCCGCGCGTCTCCCGGCCGGGACGTCCCCGGACGCGGGTGCGCACAGGGCGGCCACCAGGTCCGCGTAGCACTCGGCGAACCGCCGGCGCGCCCGGCGCCCGTACACCACCCCGTCGTGCCCCGGGCTCCGCGAAGGCGCGGTGCGCGCCCGGGTGACCTGCGACGGCAGCGGAAGCCGTCCCTCGGCCTCCTGGCGTTCGCCGAGGGTGAGCGCGTAGAGGTCGAACTCGTGCTGCCCGAGCCCGCGCACGAGCCGGTCGCACCAGGGCCCGGCGTCACCGCCCACATACGGATGAACACCCTCCGTAAGCAGTCCGATGCGCACGCGTGCACCCCCGATCTCCCGTCTGGGGAGCCGCCGTTGTCGGCGGCTCGCAGCGGGACGAACGTATGCGGACAAGACGGTGGCGGGGGGGGGGGGGGTGGGGGGGCGCCCCCCCCCCGCGGGGCGGGGGGGGGGGCGGCCGGGGGGGGGCGGGGGGGGGCGGGGGCGGCGCGGGGGGGGGCGCCCCCCCACCCCG
>NZ_JBITFM010000019.1:0-47498 GCF_044456065.1 Streptomyces sp. NPDC051041 | reverse complement strand
GCGCAGGCGCCGGCGGGGGCCCCCCGCTCGGGGGGGGGGTGGGCGGGGTTTGTGGGGTCGCGGCGCGGCTGGTTTGGGGGGGCACCAGGGGGGGGGGGGGGGGGGGTGGGGGCCCCCCCCCCCCACCGAAAGGGGTGAACGGTCGTAACTTTCCCGTGCGGATCGCGTTGCGTCGCGCTAAGGTACGGCTCGGTCACGCACCGTCATGCCGCGGCCCACTGCCGTCGTGCCGCCCTGCGCCGTGCCGCGCCCCCGAGATCGAGCACGGGCACGGCGGCCAGGAGTTCCTCGGGGTGCCGCCCCCGTACCCGAGGCCCTTCCCCGGGGTGCACGTCCACACGGACGCGTCCTTGTCGGGGCATCCGGTGTCCGTGGCGGGGTCGGGCGCCTGACGGCACGACACGCCGGGAAACGTGAACGAACTCACGACGCCTGCCGAGGGGGCGCCGGTGTCGCCCGTCAGCTTCCGGGATAGGGCCAGGGGTTGGCCCTGCAGCGGATGCCGTCGTGGTCGAGGAACTTGGTCTGCTGCTGCATGACCGGGGCGAGGTCGCCGTCCTTGTCGCAGGTCACGTGGGAGTGGCCGAGGCGGTGGCCGACCTCGTGGTTGATCAGCATCTGCCGGTAGGCGTGGATCTCGTCGCCGTACGTCTCCGAACCCTGCGCCCACCGGTAGGCGTTGATCATCACGCGTTCGGTGGCGGCGGAGTCGCAGGACACGTTGTCCACGGTGGTGTCCAGACCGGACTTGGCGCACCACAGGGCGGTGGTGCCGGGACTGGCGAGCGTGATCACGAAGTCGGGCCGCCCGGAGTGGATGCGCTCGAAGGTCCGGGCTCCGTTGTGGGCCCAGCTGCGGTCGTCGTTGAGCGTCTTCTGCACGGCCTGCGCGAAGAGTTCGGCGTCGAGGCCGAGGCCCTGCTCCACGTCCACGCGGTAGGTGAACTTCTGCCCGCGGCCCGGCGCCTTGGCGATGCCGGGCACCGCGTCGAACTTCCCCGAGCCCTTGAGCGTGGCGCTCAGCGGGTACTTGGTGTCCATCTTCTGCTCGTACGTCGGCGTGCCGGAGGGCGCGGGCCGCTCGTCCGCGGGCGAGGCGGAGCCGCGGGCGTCGTGCGCCCGGCCGGTGGCCGACTGCGGCCGTACGTCGCCGTCGCCGCGCTCGTCGGCGACCTGGCCGGCCACGACGACGGCCAGCACCGTGGTGACGGCGGCGGCCGCGATGCCGGTGAGGGTCCGGCCCCTGCCGCCCCTGCCCGGCACGGGGCCGCCGACGGGCGGCGCGCCGCCGGGACCGCGCCCGGTGCCGGGACCGGTGTCCCGGCCGGCGACGGGGGCGGCGGGGGTTCCGGCCGTGCGGGGGCCGTGGGAGGCCGGAGGCGCGAAGACGCCGTCGTCCCCGTCGAAGGCGTCGAGGTACTCCTGCCGCGGTCCCTCCCACCGCTGCCGCGGTATGGGCAGACCGGCCCCGGCCGGTCCCCCGGGCGCCGCCGGTACGCCGTGCCCGGCGCCGGCACGGCTCCCCAGCTCGCCCCAGCCGCCTCCGGGCTCACGCTGCTCCGGGTGGCCACCGCGCACCCCGGGGGCGCCGTGGACGGGCACGGCGTCGGACGGCCGCGGCATCCCGCGCGCGGGCGTGTCGTCGAAGGCCTGCGGGACGCCGTACGCGGGCGTGCCGTCGGCCGGGTGCGGAACCCCCCGGGCGGGCGTGGCGCCGGGCATCGGCGGCACGCCGCCGCCCGGCCCGGGAACCGCGGTGCCCGGGATCCATCCCCGTCCGCCCGCCGGCTCCGGCCGGCCGTCTCTCCCGGTGCCGGTGTCCGCGGCGTTCCCCTTGGGGGCCGCTCCCCGTCGGCTGTGGCGTCCCATCTCGCGCCTCAGCCTCCCGTGCTCTCGCCGGCGCCGCCGTCACCGGCCACGTCCGCCCCGACGGCGCGCTCCCGCGCGCTTCCGGCCGGTCCGCCGGCTCCCTCGGCCGCTCCACGCGCGCTGCGCGCGTCCCGCCCGCCGCCGGCCGGCTGTCCCGTGTCCCGGAGGAGTTCGCGGAACGCGCCGGCCACCGTCTCCGGGTACTCCATCATCGCCACGTGCCCCGCCTCCGGCAGGGTCAGCAGCCGGGAGTTCCGGAAGGCGCGGGCCGCCTTCTGGGCCATGCGGAATCCGACGAGCTGGTCCCGGCCGCCGTAGATGAGCAGGGTCGGCGCGAGGACCCGTTCGGCCTGGCGCCACAGCCCGTGCTGGCCGCCCACCGTGTAGGCGTTGACGATCCCGCGCGCGGAGCGCGCCATCGCGTCCCAGAAGTACGGCAGTCGCATCCGCCGCTCCATCTCCTCCACGGCGTTGCGGAACCCTTCCGGGGTCACCCGTCCGGGGTCGCCGTAGCACAGCGCCATGACCCCGCGGACCCGCTGCTCGGCCGTCCACTCCTTGGTGAGCCGGGTGAAGAGCGAGGCCACTCCGGGCAGGGCCAGCAGCCCCGTCGGCACGGCGGTGCGCTGGACGCGGATCTCCGGAAGGGCGGGCGACACGAGCGTCAGCGTACGGACGAGGTCGGGCCGCGCCGCGGCGACGCGCGTCGCGACCGCGCCGCCGAGCGAGTTCCCGAACAGGTGCACGGGGCCGCGGCCCGCGGCGTCGAGGTAGCGGACGATCGCGCGCGCGTGCCCGGTGATCGAGTAGTCGCCGTCGTCCGGCGGCGGGGAGTCGCCGAAGCCGGGCAGGTCGACGGCCTCGCTGTCGACGGCGTCCGTCAGCAGCGGCATCAGCGCGGACCAGTTCTGCGAGGAGCCTCCGAGCCCGTGGACGTACAGGGCGGGCGGCAGTCCTTCGCGGGCCGGCGGCCTGGACCGCACCGTCAGGGTGACGCCCGGCAGTTGGACCGACCGGAGCCGCTCGCCCTCCGCGACCCTGACGGCGGCCACCCGGGGAAGGACGTTGGCGGGCGGCACGAAGGGCAGCTCGGTCGAAGACATGCGGCAATGTTACGAGACGATCACGCGGCGGTTCGCGTGTTCGCCGTCACAGCCCCCGTTGCCGCGGCCCGATCCGGGTATCCGCGGGTGGGGCCGCGGGTGTCGCGGGCGTTTTCGCGGGTACCGCCCCCCCCGGCACGGATCGGCGGCGGATCGCATAGCGTCGGGATCGGGTGTCTCCTAGGCTCGTACCGAGGGCACCCGCATGTGGCCCCTGCATCCGCCAGGGACGTTCGTAGGAAGGGAGCCCAGCATGGCCGTAGACCCCACCGACCCCGAGACCTTCGAGGACGACGCGACCCAGGACCAGGAGTTCGGCGTCGAGGCGCCCGAGGTCGACGCGGCCGAGCAGCACGCGGACATCGCGCCGGACCGCGACGACCCGCTGATCGGCGTGGACCCGGACCGCGCCAGCGAGGCCGACCTGGCGGAGCAGGCCCGGATCGTCTCCCTGGACGAGGACGACTACCGGTGACACACGGCGGCGGAGGACGTCCCCGGGCGGTGAAGGAGTTCACTTCTGCCCGGCCCGAGCCGGTTTGAAACCTTCTGTCCTCTTATCGTCACCGTCCGGTACGTGAAATCCTGCGCTCGCACCGCGCGCACCACGGTTACCGAAAAGTACGATGGCGGCGCGGCGCACACCGCACATGGACGACTTTGGGAGGCGGCGTGACAGCCATCGAGCAGACAGAGGCGGTACGCCCGCGGGGCACGCGCCTGCCGCGCCGTGCCCGACGGAACCAGCTGCTGGGCGCCGCGCAGGAGGTCTTCGTGGCGCAGGGCTACCACGCGGCCGCGATGGACGACATCGCCGAGCGCGCCGGCGTCAGCAAGCCGGTGCTCTACCAGCACTTCCCGGGCAAGCTCGACCTCTACCTCGCCCTGCTGGACCAGCACTGCGAGTCGCTCATCCAGGCCGTACGGAACGCGCTCGCGTCGACGACCGACAACAAGCAGCGGGTCCGGGCGACGATGGACGCGTACTTCGCGTACGTCGAGGACGACGGCGGCGCCTTCCGCCTGGTCTTCGAGTCCGACCTGACGAACGAGCCCGCCGTGCGCCAGCGCGTCGACAAGGTCACCAACGAGTGCGCGGAGGCGATCTGCGACGTCATCGCCGAGGACACCGGCCTGTCGCGCGCGGAGTCGATGCTGCTCGCCTCCGGCCTGGGCGGCCTCGCCCAGGTGGTGGCCCGCTCCTGGCTGCACAGCGATCGCAGCGTGCCGCGTGACCAGGCGGTCCAGCTGCTGACCTCGCTGGCGTGGCGGGGCATCGCGGGCTTCCCGCTGCACGGCACGGACCAGTACCAGGGAAGCGACCAGCAGCAGCGCTGAGGGGCGGCGCGCCGAGGACCCGCTCCCGCCGGCGCCTCCGGCGCTCGTTCCCGCCGGCTGTTCGCTACCGGCGTGCTCCGCCGGAGCGTGTCCGTCCCCTCACCGGGCTAATGTGTGCTGGGTACGGCGCGGTAGGTCGCGCACTTCACTGACCGTCGGAGGGACATAGCCGTGGAGGTCAAGATCGGCGTGCAGCACGCGCCCCGCGAGATCGTTCTGGAGAGCGGTCAGAGCGCCGAGGAGGTCGAGCGGGCCGTGGCCGAGGCACTGGCCGGGAAGTCGCAGCTGCTGACCCTCGTGGACGAGCACGGCCGCAAGGTCCTGGTCCCGGCGGACCGTCTCGCGTACGTCGAGATCGGTGAGCCGGCCCCGCGCAAGGTGGGCTTCGGCGCACTGTAGGCGCGCGGCGGGCGCACGGGGAAGGGCCCGGCGGGCTTCGGCCGCCGGGCCCTTCCCCGTGTCGTGGAGCCCGCGAGCGGATTCCGGGGGCGGAGTGCGGACGGGCTCCACGGATGGAGCACAGGTCGTCCACGCGGGAGGATTGTCCTCCACGGGCCGGGGGTAGGACGGGCTACGACCGTAACGGGCAGGCCGGCCGTGTGGGAGGGACCCCGACATGCTCCTGGAAGCGCTCAGCTCCGCGATCCTCGGCCTCGCTCTGGCCTGGGCGGCCGCCCACCGCCTGCCGCACCGCCTCCCGGCCCGCGCCCTGGTCCTGCCGACGGGCGTGGCCGGAGGGCTCTTCGGCGCCTTCGTCACGCACAGCGCGCTGGAGGCGGGCGGCCTCCCGCTGATCCTCGTCGGCGCGGCGGTCGTCTCCGCGGCCTCGCTGTCGCTGCTGCTGCGCCCCTCGGGAGGGCTGCGGCGCCGCTCGGCGACCGCCTGATCCGGCCACCGGTGGCGGCGCCCGCCCCGGGCCGCCGGCGACCGGCGTCAGGCCGCCAGACCCAGCGCCGCCATCCGCTTGGTGTGCGCCTCGGTGATCCGGGAGAACATCCGGCCGACCTCGGCGAGGTCGAACCCGTCCGCGACCCCGCCCACCAGCATCGTCGACAGCGCGTCCCGCTCGGCGACCACCCGCTGGGACTGCGACAGCGCCTCGCCCATCAGCCGCCGCGCCCACAGCGCGAGCCGCCCGCCCACCCGCGGGTCGGCGTCGATCGCCGCGCGCACCTTCTCCACCGCGAAGTCGGCGTGCCCGGTGTCGTCCAGCACGGCGAGGACCAGCTCACGGGTGTCGGAGTCGAGCCGCGCGGCCACCTCGCGGTAGAAGTCGCTGGCGATGGAGTCGCCGACGTACGCCTTGACGAGCCCCTCCAGCCAGTCCGAGGGCGCCGTCTGCTTGTGGAAACCGTCGTAGGCCGCCACGAACGGCTCCATCGCCGCCGTGGGCTCCTCGCCGATCCCGGCGAGCCGGTCGCTCAGCCGCTCGAAGTGGTGGAACTCGGCCGACGCCATCTTCGCCAGCTCCGCCTTGTCCGCCAGCGTCGGCGCCAGCTTGGCGTCCTCGGCGAGCCGCTCGAACGCCGCCAGCTCCCCGTAGGCGAGCGCGCCGAGCAGGTCGACGACCGCGGCGCGGTACTGCGGGTCGGCGGAGGCCGCCGCCCAGTCCCGGGCGGCGACGCCGCGTTCGGCCGGCGCTTCGGAGGCGTTGCCAGGCTTGTCAGGCTTGTCAGAGCTCGTCATGCAGCGCACAATAGCCCGCCGGTCGCGCGGCGGAAGCCCCGGCCGATCGGTGTGACGACGCCTACGTGACCAAATCGGCCATGGCATGTGCGCGAATCCGGGGTATGGTGGTAATGCGCCTGCTGAGTACTCCGACGTATTCGACAGGCCACACGTATGAGGATGCCCGGTCGGTGGCCCGATCGGCTCCGACCCGACAGCCCTCCCTGACCGTACGGCAGTGCGCGTACGACGATCGGAGGGAACCCTCAGCGGTACGAGCGCTAGAGCGTCGGCAGTGGTCCCGTGCCACACGGCCCGCCCGCGTGGGCGGCCGACGTCCCCGGCACGGTCACACGACACGACCCCCGCGCTCGCCTCGCACCGCGCACACAGAAGAGGCAGCACCCTGACTACGACGTTTCGAGAACTCGGGATTCTCCCCGAGACGGCCGAGGCCCTGGAAGCCGTCGGCATCACCACCCCCTTCCCCATCCAGGAGATGACGCTGCCCGTGGCCCTCTCGGGCACGGACATCATCGGCCAGGCCAAGACCGGCACCGGCAAGACGCTGGGCTTCGGCCTCCCGCTCCTGGAGCGCGTCACCGTCCCCGCCGACGTGGAGGCCGGACGCGCGCGGCCCGAGGACCTCACCGACGCCCCGCAGGCGCTGGTCGTCGTCCCCACGCGCGAGCTGTGCGTCCAGGTCACCAACGACCTGCTGACCGCCGGCAAGGTGCGCAACGTGCGCGTCGTCGCGATCTACGGCGGCCGGGCCTACGAGCCCCAGGTCGAGGCCCTGAAGAAGGGCGTCGACGTGGTCGTCGGCACCCCGGGCCGGCTGCTCGACCTGGCCGGGCAGCGGAAGCTGGACCTGAAGCACGTCAAGTGCCTGGTCCTCGACGAGGCCGACGAGATGCTCGACCTGGGCTTCCTGCCCGACGTCGAGAAGATCATCGACATGCTGCCGGCCAAGCGCCAGACCATGCTGTTCTCGGCCACCATGCCGGGCGCGGTCATCGGCCTGGCCCGCCGCTACATGTCGCAGCCCACGCACATCCGCGCCACCGCGCCGGACGACGAGGGCGCGACGGTCGCGAACATCAAGCAGTTCGTCTACCGCGCGCACTCCCTGGACAAGCCGGAGATGGTCGCCCGCATCCTGCAGGCCGAGGGCCGCGGGCTGGCGATGATCTTCTGCCGCACCAAGCGGACGGCCGCCGACATCGCCGAGCAGCTCCAGCGCCGCGGCTTCGCCTCCGGCGCGGTCCACGGCGACCTCGGCCAGGGGGCGCGCGAGCAGGCGCTGCGCGCCTTCCGCAACGGCAAGGTGGACGTGCTCGTCTGCACCGACGTCGCCGCCCGCGGCATCGACGTCGAGGGTGTGACGCACGTCATCAACTACCAGTCGCCGGAGGACGAGAAGACGTACCTGCACCGCGTCGGCCGCACGGGCCGCGCGGGCGCGAAGGGTACGGCGATCACGTTGGTCGACTGGGACGACGTCCCGCGCTGGCAGCTCATCAACAAGGCGCTGGACCTGGACTTCAACGACCCGCCGGAGACGTACTCCACGTCCCCGCACCTCTTCTCCGACCTCGGTATCCCCGAGGGCACGAAGGGCGTCCTGCCGCGCTCGGAGCGCACGCGCGCCGGGCTGGCGGCGGAGGAGCTGGAGGACCTGGGCGAGCCGGGCGGACGCCGCGGACGCGGCCGGGACGAGTCCCGCACCGCCGACCCCGAGCGCCCGGCCCGCACCCCGCGCCGCCGCCGGCGTACGCGCAGCGGGGCGCCGCTGGACGCGCCGCCCTCCGGGGCGCGCGAACCGCAGGCCGAGACGTCCGGCGAGGCGGCCGGAGAGGCCGTGACCGGGGACGGCGGGACGGCCCGCGCCCCGCGCCGCCGTCGCCGTATGCGCGGCGGGGTGCCGGCGGAGCAGCCGCAGACGGCGGCACCGGCCGGGACCCCGGCGCCGGAGGCCGCGGAGACCGCGGTGGCGACGGCGGAGGGCGCGATCGCGCAGACGGCCGTGGGTACGGACACGGAAGCGGCCACGGCCGACGAGGCCGCCGTGGGCACGGCTGCCGAGGCGCCCGCCGCGGAGGCCCCGGCCAAGCCGCGCCGCCGCCGCACCCGCAGGACCGCGGAGACCCCGGCCGCCGAGGCCCCCGTCTCCGACGCCGAGGTCCCCGGGAGCGCCCCGGCCGCCGAGGCGCCCGCCGCCCAGCCGCGCCGCCGCACCCGCAAGACCGCGGCCGCCGCGGAAACGGCGGTGGACACGGCCGAGGGGACGACGGAACCCGCCCCGGAGACGACGGAGACCAAGCCCCGCCGCCCCCGCAAGAGCGCCGCCGCGGCGGCGGAAGCCGCCGACACGGCCGAGGCCGCCGAGGCCAAGCCCCGCCGCCGCACCCGCAAGACCGCCGAGCCCGCCACCACCGCGGAGATTCCGGCGCAGGCCACGCAGGAGCCGGAGAGCAAGCCGCGCCGGACCCGCAAGACCGCGGCTTCGGCCGAGGCCGCGGACGACGCGGCCGGGGCCAAGCCCCGGGCGCGCCGGACCCGCAAGGTCGCGGCCGCCGCGGAGCCCACGGAGGGCTGATTTCCCCCGACGGCCCGGTCCCACCCCCGTGGGACCGGGCCGTCGGCGTATCCGCAGGGGCCACGTCCACGGGCCACCGGCCGTCCCGTACGCCACTCGTCGGCTCTCTCGTCCCACCCGCTACCCTCACTCCGTGACCTGGCACGCCACCTTCACCCCGCCTCCCGGAGCCCGCGCCTACCGTCTGCGCACCGGCCGCGGCGAGTTCGCCGTCGTCGACTCGGCCGTGGCCGCGGGTGTGGAGGCGAAGGGCGTCGCGCTGCTGCTGCCGGGGTTCACCGGGAGCAAGGAGGACTTCACCCTGCTGCACGAGCCGCTCGCGGCGCGCGGGTACCGGGTCGTCGCGGTGGACGGGCGGGGGCAGTTCGAGTCGGACGGGCCCGAGGACGACGAGTCGGCGTACGCCCAGCCGGAGCTGGCGCGGGACGTGCTCGCGCAGGCCGAGGCGCTCGGCACGCCCGTGCACCTCGTCGGTCACTCGCTCGGCGGGCAGATCGCCCGGGCGGCCGTGCTCCTGGACCACTCCCCCTTCGTCTCGCTGACCCTCATGGCGTCGGGCCCGGCCCAGATCTCCGTCTCCCAGCAGCAGCGGGTGAAGCTGCTGCGGGACGCGCTCGCCGTGATGACCATGGCCCAGGTGTGGACGGCCATCCAGGTGATGGGCCCGCCGGAGGAGGTCGGCGGCCCCGCCCGCGGCCCCGGCGACCAGGACCAGCTGCGCCGCCGCTGGCTGGGCACCAAGCCCGCCCAGCTCCTCGCCACCGGCCGTCAGCTGTGCACCGAGCCGGACCGCGTCGCCGAGCTCGCCGCCGTACCGCTGCCGTTCCACGTCCTGTCGGGGGTCCGGGACGACACCTGGCCGGTGCCCCTCCTCGACGACATGGCCGTACGGCTGGGCGCGCACCGGACCCTCGTCGACGGCGCCGAGCACTCGCCGAACGTCGACCAGCCGCTGCCGACCGCCCGCGCCCTGGCCGACTTCTGGGACGCCGCGGGCCGACCGGGCGGCTGAGGCCCCGCCGGCGGATCCGCAGGCCGCCGGGAAGCGCCCTAGTACTGGGTCTGCAGGTGGTCCCAGAAGCCGTCCCGCAGCGCCCGGCGCAGGTCGGCCTGGCCGCGCAGGGAGTACTGCAGCAGCCCCTCGGCCTCCACCAGCAGGTCCTGGTCGACCGAGCCGGGCAGGTAGGGGTGGCCCGGCAGCAGTTCCACGAGGGCTTCCCGGCCCCGTTCCACCAGCCATTTCGCGGCGACCTGCGCGCCCACGAACCGGACGTCCTCACGCGTGGGCCGGGCCGTCCCCGTCGCCTCGTACGCGGGGGTCGTGCGCCGGGCGACGTACGGCTTGAAGAAGTCGAGGTCGAAGGTGCGCTGGCTGTCCACCTCCCACAGCAGGGGCTCCGCCTGGTTGCGGCCCTCGGGCGCCTCGATGCCCCACAGATGGACGCGCGCGCCGTAGCCCTGGGCCGCCTCCACCGCGGAGACCAGGTCCTCGTCGCCGCCGAGCAGGGCCGCGTCGCTGATGGCGCGGTGTCTGGCCAGTGACTCCAGGTCGGTGCGGATCAGGGAGTCGACGCCCTTCTGCTGGTTGTTGGCGTTGAGGTTGCCCAGCCGCACCTTCACGTCCGGCAGCTCGGCGATGGACTGCTGCTCGGCCGTGTGGATGCGGCGCCGGGCGCCGTCGTACCAGTAGACCCGCAGCAGCCGGCTGTCCGCGAAGATCGTGCGGGCCTTGTCGATGAGCGCGTCGATCAGGCCTTCGGCGTCCAGGTCGAAGGCGCGGCGGTCCTCGGTCCCGGCGACCAGTCGTCCCGCGGCCGCGTACAGATATCCGGCGTCGACGAAGATCGCGTGGGTCGAGGGCGTCTTCGCCACTTCGGCGAGCATGCGCTGCAGCAGCTCGTTGGTGCGGTCGAGGCGGGCGTTCAGGGCCGCGAGGTTGTCGTTCATCACCTCTATTGTCCCGGCGGTCACGCTGCGAACACAACTGGTACCGGTCCGTCCCGTGACCGGACATCCTCGATCACTTACCGGTCAGTAATTAGACGTTCGAAAATTTTCTTTAGCGTAGGGAATGTTTGTAACACACAGCCCGTTGACTACAGACGGAACACGGGGCACCGCGCACCGTGCGCCAGCCATCCAGTAGTTCTCCTCAGGAGGATGACCAGACGAAGGGAGAAGCGAATGCGCTTCGAAATCATGCGCCTCGACGACGTCGACGGCACGCCCGTGGACACCACTGTCGTGGACGCCGCCTCCGTCAGCCACATCGTGCAGCAGGCCGCCGCCATCGGCCAGCGGCTGTGGATCCGCCCGGCCGACACGCCGGCCTCGTAACCCGCGGAGCCCCCGCACACGCTTTCGGAGCCCCCGCCCGGCATCGACGCCGGGCGGGGGCTCCGCTCGTTCCGCCCCCCGTCGGCCCGGCGCTCAGCCTCCCCTGATCACCTGCGTCACCCCGTTGATGATCTGCTGGACGGCGATCGCGGAGAGCATCATGCCCGCGAGCCGGGTCACCAGGACCACGCCGCCGTCCTTGATGACCCGGATGATCAGCAGCGAGTACCGCATCACCAGCCACAGCACGACGTGGATGGCGAGGATCGCCGACCACACCGACAGCTGCGCGGCGGCGCTGTCGGCCTTCTGCACGGCGAGGATGACCGACACGATCGCACCCGGCCCGGCCAGCAGCGGCATGCCCAGCGGCACGAGCGCGACGTTGACGTCCTTGGTCTGCTTCGGCTCGTCGGTCTTGCCGGTGAGCAGGTCGAGCGCGATCAGCAGGAGCAGCAGCCCACCCGCGATCATCAGCGCGGGCACGGACACGTGCAGGTAGTCGAGGATCCGGTGCCCGAGCAGTCCGAAGACGGCGATCACGCCGCCGGCCACGCAGACGGCCTGGAAGGCCATCCGCCGCTGCGCCCGGCCGGGGCGTCCGGCGGTCAGCGCGAGGAAGATCGGGGTGACCCCGGGGGGGTCCATGATGACGAAGAGGGTGAGGAAGAGGGAGCCGAAGACGGCGGGGTCGAACATGGTGAACCTTGCAGGAGGGCGCCGCCGGCCGCCGTGGGCGGTCGTCGCGCGGGGCGGGGCCCGCGACGCCGGGTACGTGGGACAGGACGGGGACGAGGGCCTCAGGCCCCGCCGGTCCCCGGCACGGGGAACGCCCCGGTCGCCCGCCGCGTGATCTCCCCGTACACCTCGGGGTCCGTCGTGTACTCGCCGAGCACGCAGGTCTTGCGGCTGCCGTGGTAATCACTGGATCCGGTCACCAGGAGCCCCAGCTCCCGGGCGAGCCCGCGCAGCCGGTCCCGGGTCCGGGCGTCGTGGTCCATGTGGTCGACCTCGATGCCGTCGAGCCCGGCGGCGGCCATGTCCGCGATCACCGGCTCCGGCACCGTACGGCCCCGCTTGGCGGCGGCCGGATGCGCGAACACTGCCACCCCGCCCGCGCCCTTGATCAGCCGGATCGCCTCGAAGGGGTCGGTCTCGTGCTTCTCCACGAAGGCCCGCCCGCCGTCGGCCAGCCAGTCCTGCGTGAACGCGTCGCCGACGGTCGGCACGACGCCCAGCTCGACGAGCGCGGAGGCGATGTGCGGCCGCCCGACGGAGCCGTCCCCGGCGATCCGGGCGACCTGCTCCCAGGTGACCGGCACACCCAGCTCGTTGAGCTTGGCGACCATGCTCTTGGCCCGCGGCACCCGGTCGTCGCGCACCAGCTCCCGCTCGGCGAGCAGCGCCGGCTCCTCGGGGTCGAAGAGGTAGGCCAGCATGTGCATGCTGACGCCGTCGACACGGCAGGACAGCTCGGCGCCGGTGACCAGCGTGAGCCCCGCGGGCAGCGCGGCGACGGCCTCGGCGTGTCCGCGCGTGGTGTCGTGGTCGGTCAGCGCGACGACGTCCAGACCGGCCGCGGCGGCCTTGAGCACCAGCTCGGCCGGGGTGTCCGTGCCGTCGGAGGCGGCGGAGTGGGTGTGCAGGTCGATGCGCACGACGCGGACTCCTGGCGGTGACGGAACGGACGACGAGGCTCAAGGATAACCGTATTTTCGCCACCCTCTGTCACACCCACAGCCGCACTGCACCCCCTACACACCCCGCCGGGGACCCGGGGCCGCGCCGCACCACCCACCCGTCGGCTCCGGCTCCGGCTCCGGCGGAGCGCTACGGTTCGAGCAGTCGCGGCGACAGCGCCCCGCACGGGACCAGTTCCACCTCGGCCCCGGCGTCCCGCAGGTCGGCCAGCACCAGCTCGTCGTACATGAGCAGCCCCGACTGCTCGGGCCAGACCACGGCCCACAGCCACATGCCGAGCGCCTCGCCCGCGAAGACGGCGCGGTCGTCGGGGGTGCCGGCGACGAGCCAGAGCGGGGTGGGGCGGCCCGCGGCCAGGACCTTGGCCTGGGGCGGCTTCTCGACGTCCAGGTACGGCCCCGGGTCCGGGGCGTCCAGGCCCGCGTACCGGGCGCCGAGACCGACGCCGAGCTCCTCGGCGACCAGGATCAGCTCCCCCATGCCGCCGAGCGGCCCGGGTCCCGAGCAGGCCACGGCGGTGGCGCGGCCGCCGCTGCGGTCGTCGCCCGCGCAGGCCGCACCGGTGAACAGCCAGCCGACCGGCAGCGGCCACGGCATCCACACCGGCACCTGCGCGCGCCCCACCACGACGCCGAGGGCCTCGACGCTGGGCGGGACCACGGGCTGCACCGGGTACACGGCGCCGTGCACATCGCACTGCCAGGAATCGGCGAAGAGACCGGGAGCCCTGACCCGGCCACCACACTTCGGGCAACTGGGTTCGCCCTTCATAGGGCCCCACGGTCCTACCCCCGCCCCGCCACGTCAAGGACGATCACCCGTCCGGGCGGAGGCCGGAACGGCGAAAATTAGATGCAACTTGCACTAATTAGCAATCCTAAATTACTATGTGCATATACCAACCATCCTGTCGTCCGCAGTCGACTTCCCTGTCGGGATTGGAGCGAGCATGGACCCCTTCGACGCGGGGACCGGCGGCATCCTGCGCCAGCCCAAAGCCGTGTGGGCGACCGCCGGCGCGTCCGTCGTCGCCTTCATGGGCATCGGGCTGGTCGACCCGATCCTGCCGTCCATCGCCCAGGGCCTGGACGCCACGCCCAGCCAGGTCTCCCTGCTGTTCACCTCGTACTTCCTCATCACCGCCGTCGCGATGCTGGTGACCGGCTTCGTCTCCAGCCGGATCGGCGGCCGCCGCACCCTGCTGCTCGGCCTCGCCATCGTCGTGGTCTTCGCGGGCCTGGCGGGCACCTCCGGCTCGGTCGGCCAGCTCGTCGGCTACCGGGCGGGCTGGGGCCTGGGCAACGCCCTGTTCGTCTCGACGGCCCTGGCGGTGATCGTCGGCGCCGCGGCGGGCGGCAGCGCGGCGGCGATCCTGCTGTACGAGTCCGCCCTCGGCCTCGGCATGGCGTGCGGCCCGCTGCTGGGCGCGCTGCTGGGCGACGCCAGCTGGCGCTACCCCTTCTTCGGCACCGCCTTCCTGATGGCGGTGGGCTTCCTGTGCATCACGGCGTTCCTGAAGGAGCAGCCGAAGCCGGCCCGCAGGACCTCGCTGCTCGACCCGGTCAGGGCGCTGGGCCACGGCGGCCTCGCCTCGGCGGCCGCGTCGGCGTTCTTCTACAACTACACGTTCTTCACGGTGCTGGCCTTCACGCCGTTCGTGCTGGACATGACCCCGTACAGGTCCGGCGCGGTCTTCTTCGCCTGGGGCGCGCTGCTGGCCGTCTTCTCGGTCATCGTGGCGCCCCGTCTGCAGAAGCGGTTCGGCTCGCTGCGGGTGCTCGGCGGCTCGCTGGTGCTGCTCGCGGCCGACGTGCTCGTCCTCGGCTACGGCGGCCACACCGCCGCCGTCGTCTGCACGGTCCTGTCCGGCGCCTTCATCGGCGTGAACAACACCGTGTACACGGAACTGGCCCTCGGCGTCTCCGACGCGCCGCGCCCGGTGGCGAGCGCGGGCTACAACTTCGTGCGGTGGTTCGCGGCGGCGGCCGCGCCGTACTTCGCGCCGAAGATCGAGGAGTGGACCGACGCCCGCATCCCGTTCGTGGTCGCGGCGGTCACCGCGGTGGCGGGCGCGCTCGTCGTGGCCGTACGGCGCCGGGCGCTCACCCACGAGGCGCAGGAGCAGGGGCCGCGGCACGCGACGGAGGACGGGGTCGGCGTCTTCGCCAACTGACGGCCCCCGGCCGGGGGTTGGTGAGATTCCTCACTCCAGCGGGACGGACCTGCGGACGGGATCGCGCAGGTCCGTCCCGTGCGTCAGCCAGCGCTCCCGGAGCGCCTGGGCGCCGTGCACCCGCTTCCAGGCGGCCTCGTTCGGCGTCATCGGCAGCAGCGGCAGGAACCGTACGGGGTCCAGCGGCGCGTCCAGTTCTAGGTCCTCGACCAGGCCGCCCGGCTCGGCGACCAGGACGGAGGTGAAGGGGGCGCCCGGCCACAGGGGCCCGCCCACGTCCAGCGAGGCGCCGGGGACCACGACCACGCCCTCGACCTGCGGGGACGCGGCGAGCACGGCGAGCGGGCGGAGCACCTTGTCGGTGTCGGCGCGGCCGGCCCGCACGGAGAGGACCAGTTCGGCGCGGGGCCCCCTGACCGGGTCGGCGAGCATCGCCGCGGGATCGGCCATGGGCTGCGCGGACATGCCGAGGGTGGCGTAGCGCACGACGTCCCCCTCCTGGCCGGCGCCGCGGAAGCGCAGCACCTCGATACGGTCCGCGCCGAGGAAGGTGACCGCGGCGCGGGCGTCCGGTTCGCCCAGGGCGGTGCGCAGCCGGGCCTCGACCAGAGGGAGAACATCTGCCATGCGGCGAGCATAGAACTCGTCAGCACCGGGCAAAGCGACGCCTTGACACGGAGGGCGGCTGATAGTCTTACCCGGTGGTTTCGGGGCAGCACGCAGAAGCGTCGCCATCAGGTCCCGACGCGCTGATGAAATCTCCCCAACGGGGAACCCCTACAGGGGTATGGAACGTCCCTCACGAGGGACCGGCCGGAGGAGGTGGGGCTGTCATGGATCGAAGTCGACCGTGCAGTACCACCCGCTCTTCCGGCCGCTGACGTAGCCGCTCGGTTCTAGCTGGCTGCCACCTCTCGCATTCGGGCCTTCCTACGGAAGAGCACTTCGTCTCGTTCTACCTGATCTGCCTGTTTCGTCCGGTGCGCAGCGGTGCGCATCGGCAGCTGAATCAGTAGCGAAGCTCGCCACCGCGACGGTGCGGTGCTCCCCGCTTTGTGGACGCGCCAAACATCCTTCCCCTGCCCGAAGGGCGGAAGACCCCGAAGGACGTCCCCATTCCGGGTAGTTCCAGCCGTCGTCGGCGCCTTTCGTTGCCGTACGCGAAGGAGCCTGCCAATGTCGATGATCCGCGACCTGCGCGCCGTGGTCCGTCCGTCCCGTCCCTCGCTGCGCAAGGACGGCGGCACGTACGACACCACCCGCGACCCCTCGACCGCCTCCGCCGTCGTCGACTGCGCCGTCTACCGGGAGGGCAGGCGGGTCCAGACCGGCTCGCCCCTCACCCCGCACGAGGCGATGCGCCTGGTGCGCCGCGACGGCGGTTTCGTGTGGATCGGCCTGCACGAGCCCACCGAGGCCGAATTCGCCGGGATCGCACGGGAGTTCGGGCTGCACCCGCTGGCCGTGGAGGACGCCGTCCAGGCCCACCAGCGGCCCAAGCTGGAGCGCTACGACGACTCCCTGTTCACCGTCTTCAAGACCGTCCACTACGTCGAGCACGACCAGCTCGACGCCAACAGCGAGGTCGTGGAGTCCGGCGAGGTCATGTGCTTCACCGGACGGGACTTCTTCATCACCGTCCGGCACGGCGGGCAGGGCTCCCTGCGGGGCCTGCGGCACCGGCTGCAGGACGACCCGGAGTTGCTGGCCAAGGGCCCCTCGGCCGTGCTGCACGCCATCGCCGACCACGTCGTCGACGGCTACATCGCGGTCGCCGACGCGGTGCAGGTCGACATCGACGAGGTGGAGACGGAGGTGTTCTCCCCGGGCCGCAAGGGCACGCCGCGCGGCACGGACGCCGGCCGGATCTACCAACTCAAGCGCGAGGTGCTGGAGTTCAAGCGGGCGGTGGCGCCGCTGCTGCGCCCCATGCAGCTGCTCAGCGAGCGGCCGATGCGGCTGATCGACCCGGACATCCAGAAGTACTTCCGGGACGTCGCCGACCACCTGGCCCGGGTGCAGGAGCAGGTCCTCGGCTTCGACGAGCTGCTGAACTCCATCCTCCAGGCCAACCTCGCGCAGGCGTCCGTCGCGCAGAACGAGGACATGCGGAAGATCACCTCGTGGGCCGCGATCATCGCCGTGCCGACGATGGTGTGCGGGGTCTACGGCATGAACTTCGACCACATGCCCGAGCTGCACTGGCGCTACGGCTACCCGGTGATCATGGGCATCACGGTGGCCATCTGCCTGGGGATCCACCGCACCCTCAAGCGCAACGGCTGGCTGTGAGGGCACCCGGGACCGGCACGGCCGGCGACCGGGCCGGCGGGGCGTCCTGGGCGGGCCCCCGGCGGGCCGGCCGGAGGACGCCGCGCCGCCCCGTCGGCCCGGTCCGGACGACAGGTCCTAGGCTGGGCGCATGACAAGCGAGCTGCTCGACCGGGCTCTCATCGAGGAGGCCACGAAGAAGTCCGGCCTCGTCTGGGTCAAGGCGCCGGGGGCCGCGGCCCGGGCGCTGTGGCACGTCTGGCACGAGGGCGCGGCGTGCGTGGTCGGCGACGGACCCGGCGAGCAGCCGCTGCCGGGGCTGGCCGACGGCGCCGAGGCCGAAGTGACGGTGCGCAGCAAGGACAAGGGGGGACGGCTGGTCTCCTGGACGGCGCGGGTCGTGGAGCTGGCGCCCGGGTCCGAGGCGTGGGAGGCGGCGGTCGCCGAGCTGAAGGGCAAGCGGCTGAACGCGCCCGACGGTGAGGCGATGACCGGGCGCTGGGCGCGCGAGTGCCGGGTGCTGCGCCTGGAGCCGACGGGGGTGACGAGCCCGCTCCCGGACGGCTCCCTGGCCGAGGCCCCCGTGCCGACCCCGGCCACGACGCGCCGGCCGGTCCCGGAGGCCGTCCCCCGGCTGCTGCTGAGGAGGAGGCGGCGGGGGTAGCCCCGGGCCCGCCCCGCGGCGGTCACGACGTCGGCAGCTGCTGCCCGTAGTCCACCGTCTCGTCCTTCGCCGGTTCCTCCAGGGCGAAGTCCGTGCCCCAGTCCGAGAAGCGGAGCGTGCCCGCGTCGCCCCCGCGCACCAGGCGCAGGGGGTAGGGCGTGCCCTCCAGGGAGACGTCCAGCGTGCCGCCGGAGCCCCGGTCGCCGGTGATGCGGATGGTGCGGACGCCCGCCTGCTCGTGGCGGCCGCTCGTCTCCAGGGTGCCGTGCAGGGTCAGCAGACCGTCGAGGAGGACGTCCTTGTCCGTGAACCCGCTGAACTTCTGGTACGAGGGGTCGCCCTGCGGCACCTTCACGTACTTGCCGTCCAGCTTCTCGGCGGCGGCCGCGTCGGCGTCGCCGTGGCTCCAGAAACCGGCGTCGGCCTTGAGGAAGAGCTGTTCACCGAGGCGCAGCAGCTCGAACGACAGCCCCTCGGTGGTGACCGACCCGGTACCGCCGTCGGACTTCAGCCGCATGTCGAGGGTGTACGTCCGCCCGCTGGTGACCACGGTCCCGGACAGCCGGACCGCGTCGGCGGACTCGGCGGCGGACCGGGTCCGGCTCTGGATCTTGTCCGGGGGCAGCTTGCCGACGCCGTTGGTGCCCGCGTCCGGGTCCTCGCTGCAGCCCGTCAACGCCGTCCCGGCCACGACCAGCGCGCACATCGCGCCCGCCAGCGCTGCCCGGCGGGTACGGCCCTGGGGAATCGCAGACACGGATGAGGCTGCCTTTCTGACGGATCCGGCACAGGCCCACAACGGCGTACGGCAGCGTACCGGGGTCCCCCGGCACCCCGTGGAGCCAGTCCTTCCGTGGGCCTCGCCAGGACGTGCCCGATCGGTACGGGCTAGCCTGAAGCCCTCCCGAGCGGGCAATTCGGAAAAGAGACCCAGGAATCGACCCCGGTACGCAACCGTCGTACGAAAAGGAGCCGCGGCCATGGCCTCGGGCGCCCCCCGGATCTTCGTCTCGCACCTCTCCGGTGTCGCCGTCTTCGACCCGGCCGGCGACCAGGTGGGACGCGTACGCGATCTGGTCGTCATGCTCCGCGTCGGCCGGAAACCGCCGAGGCTGCTCGGGCTGGTCGTGGAGCTCGCCACCCGCCGCCGCATCTTCCTGCCCATGACCCGGGTGACCGGCGTCCAGGCCGGCCAGGTCATCACCACCGGCGTGCTCAACGTCCGGCGCTTCGAGCAGCGGCCCACCGAACGCCTCGTCTTCGGCGAGCTGCTGGACCGGCGCGTCACGCTCGTGGAGACCGGCGAGGAGGTCACCGTCCTCGACCTGTCGGTGCATCAGCTGCCGGCCCGCCGGGAGTGGGAGATCGACCGGGTCTTCGTCCGCAAGGGGCGCAGGGGCGGCGCCTTCCGCCGCAGCAGGGGCGAGACCCTGACCGTCGAGTGGTCCGCCGTGACGGGCTTCTCCCTGGAGGAGCACGGGCAGGGCGCCGAGAACCTGCTCGCCACCTTCGAGCAGCTGCGCCCGGCCGACCTGGCCAACGTCCTGCACCACCTGTCCCCCAAGCGCCGCGCCGAGGTCGCCGCCGCCCTCGACGACGACCGCCTCGCCGACGTGCTGGAGGAGCTGCCGGAGGACGACCAGATCGAGATCCTCGGCAAGCTGAAGGAGGAGCGCGCCGCCGACGTGCTGGAGGCCATGGACCCGGACGACGCGGCCGACCTGCTCAGCGAACTGCCCGAGGCCGACAAGGAGCGGCTGCTGAGCCTGATGCAGCCGTCCGACGCGGCCGACATGCGGCGCCTGATGGCGTACGAGGAGCACACGGCCGGCGGGCTGATGACGACGGAGCCGATCGTGCTGCGCCCGGACGCCACCGTCGCCGACGCGCTCGCCCGCGTCCGCAACCCCGACCTCTCCCCGGCCCTCGCCGCCCAGGTCTACGTCTGCCGCCCGCCCGACGAGACGCCGACCGGCAAGTACCTGGGCACGGTCCACTTCCAGCGCCTGCTGCGCGAGCCTCCCTACACCCTGGTCGGCTCCATCCTCGACACCGACCTGCAGCCGCTCGACCCCGAGGCGGACCTGCCCGCCGTCGCCGGGTTCTTCGCCACGTACGACATGGTGGCGGCGCCGGTGGTGGACGAGGCCGGCTCGCTGCTGGGCGCGGTGACCGTGGACGACGTCCTGGACCACATGCTGCCGCAGGACTGGCGCGAGACGGAGTTCAGCTCGGCGGAGAGCGAGGAGGTGGCGGCCGATGGCTCCTGAGCGCGAGACGACACGCGAGCGCGTCCCGGCCGGGGCCACGGCCGCGAACCGCCACCGCCTCCGGCTCGACCAGCCGCGCCCGCGGCGGCTGAGGCTGCTGCCCGAGTACGACCCGGAGGCCTTCGGGCGGCTGTCGGAGCGGATCGCCCGTTTCATCGGCACCGGGCGGTTCCTGGTCTGGATGACGGTGATCGTCATCGTCTGGATCGGCTGGAACACGTTCGCCCCCCGGCACCTCAGGTTCGACGAGTACCCGTTCATCTTCCTGACGCTGGCCCTGTCCCTGCAGGCCTCCTACGCGGCCCCGCTGATCCTGCTCGCGCAGAACCGGCAGGACGACCGCGACCGGGTCAACCTGGAGCAGGACCGCAGGCAGAACGAGCGGTCGATCGCGGACACCGAGTACCTGACCCGCGAGGTCGCCGCCCTGCGCATCGGCCTGGGCGAGGTCGCCACCCGCGACTGGATCCGCTCGGAGCTGCAGGACCTGGTCAAGGAGCTGGAGGACCGGCAGGACGGCCACCGCGACCGGTCCGCGGTTCCGGCGGTCCCGGCCGACCGGACGCGGGGACGTGACGCAGACGACCGCTGACGGGCTTTCCGGGGTCCCCGCGCAGCGCCGTACCATCGTCCTTATGGCTACGGAAGACGCGGTGCGCGAGGCACTGGCGACGGTGAACGACCCCGAGATCAACCGGCCCATCACGGAGCTCGGGATGGTCAAGTCGGTGGAGATCGGCGCGGACGGGGCGGTCGCGGTCACCGTGTACCTGACGGTCTCCGGCTGCCCCATGCGGGACACCATCACGCAGCGTGTCACCGACGCGGTCTCCCGCGTCGCGGGCGTCACCCGGGTCGACGTCACGCTCGACGTGATGAGCGACGAGCAGCGCCGCGAGCTGGCGGCCGCGCTGCGCGGCGGCCAGGCCGAGCGCGAGGTCCCCTTCGCCAAGCCGGGCAACCTCACCCGGGTCTACGCGGTCGCCTCCGGCAAGGGCGGCGTCGGCAAGTCCTCGGTGACGGTGAACCTGGCGGCGGCGATGGCGGCCGACGGCCTGAAGGTGGGCGTGGTCGACGCCGACATCTACGGCCACTCCGTGCCGCGCATGCTGGGCGCCGACGGCCGCCCGACCCAGGTCGAGAACATGATCATGCCGCCGTCCGCCAACGGGGTGAAGGTCATCTCGATCGGCATGTTCACGCCGGGCAACGCGCCGGTCGTCTGGCGCGGCCCGATGCTGCACCGCGCGCTCCAGCAGTTCCTGGCGGACGTCTACTGGGGCGACCTCGACGTCCTCCTCCTCGACCTCCCGCCCGGCACCGGCGACATCGCCATCTCCGTGGCGCAGCTGATCCCGAACGCCGAGATCCTGGTCGTGACCACGCCCCAGCAGGCGGCGGCCGAGGTGGCCGAGCGGGCGGGCGCCATCGCGGTCCAGACCCACCAGAAGATCGTCGGCGTGGTCGAGAACATGTCCGGCCTGCCCTGCCCGCACTGCGGCGAGATGGTCGACGTGTTCGGCACGGGCGGCGGCCAGCTGGTGGCCGACGGCCTGACGCGTACGACGGGGACGACGGTGCCGGTGCTCGGCAGCATCCCGATCGACGTCCGCCTCCGGGAGGGCGGCGACGAGGGCAGGCCGGTGGTCCTGACGGACCCGGAGTCCCCGGCGGGCGCCGCTCTGCGGTCGATCGCGGGGAAGCTGGGGGGACGGCAGCGGGGCCTCGCGGGGCTGTCGCTGGGGATCACCCCGAGGAACAAGTTCTGACGGCCGGCCCGGAGGGGCGCGCGGCCGCGCGCTGACCCCGGGCCCCGTGGCGGGGGGCGCCGCACCACCGGCGGCGCCCCTTCGTCATGCGTAGGCGGCGATGTCCTGGATCGCGGCGAAGCCGAGCCCGTACGCGCTCATGCCCCTGCCGTAGGCCCCCACGTGCACCCCCGCCTGCGTGGAGCCCGCCAGCACCCAACCGAACTCGGACTCCCGGTAGTGGAAGGACGTCAGCGCGCCGTCCACCGGCAGGGACAGCGTCGACCACGCCGGTCCCGCGAGGTCGTCGGCCAGCTCCCACGCCGTCTCGGTCTGCTGCTCCAGCCAGTCGTCCCGCAGGGAGTGGTCCAGCTGGCCGGGCCGGGCGAACGACAGCAGCCCCACACCCGCGAGCCAGGCCGCCGAGGAGACCGACGTGGCCTCCAGCAGCCCCGTGCCGTCCGGGCTGCGCCGGACGGGGTTGGCGGCGACGGTCACGACGACCGCGAACTTCTCCTTGGCCTCGTCGTTCCCGGCCGCGTACTCGGTGCGCGGCGACGGTTCGTCGCCGTGCCCGATCGAGCCGTACTCCACGGTCCCGTCGGCCCCCGTACCGACCTGCATCAGCCAGCGTGGTCCCGTGAAGGCCTCGTCGAGGCCGTACCACGCGAAGGGCGCACGCAGGTAGCCGTCGACCGTACGCCGGCCGGAGGGGACCTGCTGTCCGTCCTCCGCGGCCGGCGCCTGCGCGACTGCCTGACTCGTCGTCTCCATGTGCCCGGACGCCTCCTCGCTCTCGTCGGACCGGAACGGCCCGCCCCCCATCGGGCGGCGTTGCTGGTTCGCGTACGGCCCGCACAACAACTTGGCAGCATAGCCACACCGCTCCGGGCAGCAGGGAGAACGCCCGGCGCGCAGGGCGCCCGGAGGCCGCGTCCGGGCCGTGCGCACCCGGCAGCGGGTATGAGACGCGTCACGTGCGAGGAGGCCGGGTGCGGCGGGACGCGGGTGCCGCCCGGCGGTCCGGGCGGCGTGGGTCCGCCGCCGGGGCGGCGCGGGCGTACGGCTCAGGTGGCGTCGGCGTCGAAGGGCGGGCGGTCGTCGCGGCCGGCGGTCCCGGGCTTCTTCACCAGGTCGACACCGCCGCCGGGGGCCGGCTCGGGGTCGCGGCCGTGCACCGCGTCCGTGACCTCCGCCATCTCCTTCTTCAGGTCGAAGCCGTTGCGGATCTCCTTCAGCCCCAGGTCGTCGTTCTCCAGCTGCTTGCGGAGGAACGTCTTGGGGTTGAGGTCCTCGAACTCGAAGTCCTTGAACTCCGGGCCCAGCTCCTGCCGGATGTCCTGCTTGGCGCTCTCCGAGAACTCACGGATCTTCCGGATCGTGCGCATCACGTCCTGGATGACCTTCGGGAGCTTGTCCGGACCGAAGACGAGCACGGCGAGGACGATGATCGTCACCAGCTCTAGCGGTCCTATGTCATTGAACACCTGAAGCTCCTAGCGTGTCCTCGGTCCTCGGCCCTCGGTGGTCCGTGCGGTCTTCCGTGGTCCGGGCCGGATCCACGGTACCCGGCGATCCCGTACGACCGGTACCGTCCCGAGGGTTCGGAATACGGCCGCGTGGGCGGGTTTCCGGCTTGTTCGCCTTGTCGCGGCCGGAACGCCACCGGGACGCGGGGCCCGCTGTGGGGTTGCTGTGATTCTCGCCGTGATCTCCGCGGGGCCGCTCGGCCGTGCCGTCTCAACCGCCGTCCGAGGAGCCGAGCACCAGGGAGACCGTCCGTTCCGCGCCGTCGCGCTCCAGGGTCAGCTCCAGGCGTTCGCCGGGGCGGTGCGCGCGGGTCTTGACGATGAGTTCCTCGCCGGAGTGGATGCGCTGTCCGTCGACCTCGGTGATGAGGTCGCCCGCCCGGATGCCGGCCTGGTCGCCGGGGCCGCCCTCGGTGACCGGGGGCCCGCCGTCGCTGCCCTTGGTGCCGACGCGGGCGCCGTCGCCCGTGTAGTTCATGTCGAGGGTGATGCCGATGACGGGGTGGGTCGCCCGGCCGTTGTTGATCAGTTCCTCGGCGACGCGTCTGCCCTGGTTGACGGGTATGGCGAAGCCGAGCCCTATCGAGCCGGCCTGGCCGCCGTCGGGGCCGGTGTCGCTGTCGGCGGAGCGGATGGCGGAGTTGATGCCGATGACGCGGCCCCGGGAGTCCAGGAGGGGGCCGCCCGAGTTGCCGGGGTTGATGGGCGCGTCGGTCTGCAACGCGTCGACGTACGACACGTCGCTGCCGTCGCCCTTCTCGCCGCCCGCGGTGATGGGCCGCTCCTTGGCGCTGATGATGCCGGAGGTGACGGTGCCGTCCAGCTCGAAGGGCGCGCCGATGGCGACGACGGGGTCGCCCACCTGGACGTTGTCGGAGTTGCCCAGGGGCAGGGGGCTGAGCCCGCGCACGCCGGTCACCTTCACGACGGCGAGGTCGTATCCGCTGTCCCGGCCGACGACGGTGGCTTCGGCGGTGGCGCCGCTGGTGAAGGTCACGGAGATCTCGCCGTCGTCCCCGGCCGGCTCGACGACGTGGTCGTTGGTGAGGATGTGCCCGCGGGTGTCGAGCACGAAGCCGGTGCCGGTGCCCTGCTCCTCGCCGCCGCTCACGTGCAGGGTGACGACGCTGGGCAGGGCCCGGGCGGCGATCCCGGCCACGCTGCCCGGAGCCCGGCCGGCCGGCTCCTTCCCGGCCTGCGGCAGCTCCACGGCCCCCACCCCGCCGTTCCGCTCCAGGTACGCGCCGGTGACGCCGCCGACGCCGCCGGACACGACGGCGAGCAGCAGGGCTCCGGCGGCCAGTGCCCTCCGGCCTCGCCGCCGCCGCTGCTCCCGGCTGGGCACGGCGGCCCCGTTCTGCTGGAGAGGGGCGAGGGGGGCGGGGGACGCCCAGGGGTCGTAGCGCTGCCAGGGGGTGGAGGGCGTGGGGGTCCCGGGGGCCGGGGGCCGGGTGTGGGAGGCGGTGGGGGGCGGGGCGAGGGGGCCGGGGGCCGGGGACGCCGGTGCCGCCGGTGCCGCCGGGGCCGCCGGGGCGGGTGTCACCGGGCCGTGCGCCGGTGCTGCCGCCGGGTGCTGGACCGGCGGGGCGGGGGCCCAGGGGCCCGGTTCGCCGTACGGCGGGGTGCCGTACGGGTCGGGGTCGTGCAGGGGCCTGGGCGGCTCGGCGACCGGGGCGGCGGGCGCGCCGGACCCGCCGGGGCCGGCCGCGGGCTCCGGCGGCTCGGTGCGCGCCGGGGGTCCGGGGTCGCCGGCCCGTCGGCTCGCGGCGTCCGCCGCGAGCCGGTGCGGCTCCCCGTCTCCCCCGTCGGCCTCCGTGGGGCCGCCGGCCGTCGCCGGCCGTTCCAGCTCGTAGTCGCCCTCGTGGCCGTTCTCCCGGCCGTCCGCGCCGGTGCCCGGGGACGCGTCGGGCCGCTCCGGCCCGAAGTCGCCGTCGGCCGGGTGCGCGCGCATCCGGCCCGTACCCGTCCCGGCCGGTGTCTCCTCCCCGGACGCCGGCGCGGTCCCCCCGGTCGGGCCGGAGGGGACCTGCGGGCGGGGCCGGTTCCACCACTTCGCCCTCGCGGGTTTCCCCTCGTTCATGCTCTCCCCACAGCTGGCCGCGGCACGGCCCGTCGGCGGTGGCCGCAGATCGTCGTCTCGGTGGCTCCGTGCGCCCCGGGTGCGCCGGGGCCGGTGCCGTGGCCCCGGCCCGTGCCGGGCCTCGGCAGGCGCGTCCCCGCGGCTCCGTGCCCGGCCGGCTGCCCGCCGGGGCGCCACCTCGGATTCAATCAGGTTCGCGGGCCGGCGCGCAGAGGGCGCCTCAGGGAGTGCGCCCGGAGGAGGAGGGGGAGGGGGACGCGTCGGGCACGGGTGCGGAGAGCAGGCCGGGGGCCGTGACTCCGGGGGCCGCGGGGACCGCGGGCCATGCCGTCAGGGCCGGCGGCGGGGTGGCGTCGAGCGGACGTATCAGCGGGGACATGGCTGCGGCACCGGCCACCACCGGCGCGGTCAGCGGGTGCTCCACCCGCTGGTCCCGGCCCGCCAGGGGGGCCGGCAGCCCGGGCAGCAGCGGCGCGGACAGCCCGGTCGACGCCACGGGGCTCTCCCCGAGCGACTGCTGCCCGCCCTGGGCCTGTCCGAGCAGCGGGCCGACCGAGCGGCGGCGCTGGGTGTCGGGGGCCGCGGCGGAGCCCGTGGCCGTCCGCGCCGGTGTCACGTTGCTGCCGGTTCCGGAGCCGCCCCGCGCCTCCGCCGTGCCGTCGGGCGGGCCGGACGCGACGCCGCCCAGCGCGATCGCGGCCAGCGACACCGCCCCGGCGGCGGCGAACGCGAACCGCAGCCCGCGCGAGGCCGGCCGCTCGGCCTCGTGGCGGCCGACGTCGTGGATGCGGAAGCCCTTGCTGCCCGAGGAGGTCAGCGCGGGGCCGTGCGACCGCGCGGGGACGTAGTCGAACTCGAAGCGCTCGCCCCGCTTCGTGCCGAAGGCTCCGGGGGATCCGAGGGCGCCGAACCGTCCGGACGGTCCCCCGGGGAGGCCGTCCCGGTCCGGCGGCGGGTCCGCGCCGTCCAGGTCACCGCCCGCGGGAAGCCCCTGCAGGCGGGCCAGGAAGCTCTCGGAGGGCGGCGGCGGGGCCGCCTCCGCGAAGACGTTCTTCAGCCGGCGCTGCGCGTCGACCTCCGCCTTGCACTTGGCGCAGGTCGCCACGTGCGCCAGCACGCGCTCCCGCGCGTCATGACCGAGCTCTCCGTCCACCAGGGCGGAGAGCCGGTCCCCCAGATGCTCCTCTGCGAGGTGTCCCTCGGCAGGTTTCGGCCGTGACCCACTCACGCGCTCGCGCCCCCTCCTCCCAGTGCGGGAACACGGGGCACGAAGGAGCGGCGCTCGGCCCGGGCCTGAGGAGAGCGGTGCGCGAGGGCCTTGCGCAGCTGGGAGCGGCCGCGGTGGATCCGGGACCGGACCGTGCCGAGCTTGACGCCGAGGGTCGCGGCGATCTCCTCGTACGACAGTCCCTCGATGTCGCACAGGACGACCGCGGCGCGGAACTCGGGGGCGAGGGTGTCGAGGGCCTGCTGGACGTCCGCGTCGAAGTGGGCGTCGTTGAAGACCTGCTGGGGGGTGGGTTCCTTGCTGGCCAGCCGCTCGGCGGCGTCCTCGCCGAGCGCGTCGAAACGGATGCGCTGCTTGCGGCGGACCATGTCCAGGAAGAGGTTCGTGGTGATGCGGTGCAGCCAGCCCTCGAAGGTGCCCGGCGTGTAGGTCGACAGGGACCGGAAGACCCGGACGAAGACCTCCTGGGTGAGGTCCTCGGCGTCGTGCTGGTTGCCGGTGAGGCGGTAGGCGAGGCGGTAGACACGGCCGCTGTGCGTGCTGACGATCTCCTCCCACGTGGGCGGAGTCCACGCCTGCCCGTCCGCGTCGGTGGCGAAGGTCGCGGTCTGGGCACGGCCTGCGGCGGAACCGGTGGCGTGACTGTGGTCAGCAGCGGTGTCGTTCACGGATTTCGGCCTGCCCGCCGGCCCGAGGAAGCGCCGTAGCACTCCTCCCCGATCCACAGGCGCAGCCGCACCTCCCCTGTCGGCTCTGGTGGTGTCCAGTGGAGCCCCTACCATAGCCACCTCGCCCGTTAGCTCCGGATAAGCGGTTTTACGAGAGTTTGCTCTGGGCTGACACGGCTCGTACGCCTGCGTCAGCACTTGCTCGGCGTCCCTGTCCACCCATCGCCCCCGTCACGGCTCCGGTCGCTTTCGTCATCCCTTCAAACGACCGGTCCCATCTGCGGGTTCCCGGCGCCAGCGGATACAGTCACGCCGAGGCAACCACGGGAACAGGAGAGGGTCATTACCGGCAACCGGCAGACGAGCTGGGCGTTCGCCGACGCCTATGTCGCCGAGGACGAAGCGCTGCACTGGGCCCGCGACCGGGCCCGTGAGGCAGGGCTGCGCTCGGTGTCGCCCGGCACGGGCGCGGCCCTGCGGTTGCTCGCCGCCGCCGTGGACGCGAAGGCGGTCGCGGAGATCGGGACCGGCTGCGGTGTCTCCGGGATCCATCTGCTGCACGGCATGCGGCCGGACGGGGTGCTCACCACGGTCGACCCGGAGCCGGAGCACCAGCAGTTCGCCCGCCAGGCCTTCCGCGCCTGCGGCTTCGCCAGCAACCGGGCCCGCTTCATCCCGGGCCGCGCCCTGGACGTCCTGCCCCGGCTCGCCGACGCCGGGTACGACCTGGTCTTCTGCGACGGCGACCGCCTGGAGGTCATGGAGTACCTCGCCGAATCGTTGCGTCTGCTGCGGCCCGGCGGGCTCGTCGTCTTCGAGGGGGTCTTCGCCAACGGCCGGACGGTGGACTCCGGGCCGCAGCCCACGGAGGTGCTGCGGCTGCGGGAGCTGCTGCGGGCGGTGCGCGAGAGCCAGGAGCTGGTGCCGTCGCTGCTGCCGGTGGGCGACGGGCTGCTGTGCGCGGTCAAACGCTGATCCCCGGCCGGCCGCCGTCCCCGGTCGCCCGCTGTTCCCGGCCGGCCGCCCGCGGCGAGGGGGCAGCCGTCGGGGAATCCGGCAAAACAGCCGCCCCGGCACCTCGTGCGGCGCCGGGGCGGCTGAAAGGGTACGGTCGCTTGCGCGTCAGCCGACGACCTTCTTGAGGGCGTCGCCGAGCGCGTCGGCCTCGTCCGGGGTCAGCTCGACGACGAGCCGACCGCCGCCTTCGAGCGGAACGCGCATGACGATGCCCCGCCCCTCCTTGGTCACCTCGAGCGGGCCGTCGCCCGTCCGCGGCTTCATGGCCGCCATGCTCGTTCCCCTTCCTGATACCAGCTCATCGCGTCAAAGCCGACGGCCCCCGAGGGGCATGCGCGGTCCGTGGGACACGCGACACCGGCATCGAACACATTGCTTCCTGGCCATTATCCCGCATCTCAGGACCCGATGACCAACATCGGTGGGCATCGCTTGAGCAACGCGCGCGAGCAAAACCACTCAATCCGGCGATGTGACTGCAATACCGCGCCGCCGCACACATGTCCGTAGAACAGACGTGGAGCGGAATTCTTTGACGCAGGTCACACATCGCGTCCGGTCCTCGGGCGGTGATCTCCGTCATGCTGTCCGCAGACACCGGACGTACCGGCCGGTACGTCCGTCAGCCGCGACACGGAGGGGATACGCCATGGCCGACACCGTGCTCTACGAGGTGAGCGACGGGCTCGCGACGATCACGCTGAACCGCCCGGAGGCGATGAACGCGCTGAACATCGAGACCAAGGTCGCCCTCCGGGAGGCGGTCCGGTCCGCGGCGGCGGACGACGCCGTACGGGCGGTGCTGCTGACCGCCGCCGGGGAGCGGGCGTTCTGCGTCGGCCAGGACCTCAAGGAGCACATCGGGCTGCTGGCCGCCGACCGGGAGTCGGGTTCGGGGCAGACGATGAGCACGGTGCGGGAGCACTACAACCCGATCGTGCGGGCGCTGGCGGAGGCGCCAAAGCCGGTGGTCGCCGCGGTGAACGGGGTGGCGGCCGGGGCGGGCTTCGGGTTCGCGCTCGCGGCGGACTACCGGCTGGTGGCGGACACCGCGGCGTTCAACACGTCGTTCGCCGGGGTGGCGCTGACCGCCGACTCGGGGATCTCCTGGACGCTGCCGCGGGTCGTCGGGCCCGGGCGCGCCACGGACCTGCTGCTGTTCCCGCGGAACATCGGCGCGCAGGAGGCGTACGAGCTGGGCATCGCGAACCGGGTGGTGCCGGCGGCCGAGCTGCGCGCGGAGGCCGAGAAGACGGCGCGGGCGCTGGCCGGGGGACCGACGGTGGCGTACGCGGCGATCAAGGAGGCCGTGGCGTTCGGTCTGGGCCACTCGCTGGCCGAGACCCTGGAGAAGGAGGACGAGCTGCAGACCCGGGCGGGGTCCTCGGAGGATCACGCCGTCGCGGTGCGCGCCTTCGTGAACAAGGAGAAGCCGAAGTACCTGGGGCGGTGAGCCGGCCCCGCGGGCCGCGGCGGCGCACGCCCCCGGAGGGCCGCGCCGCAGGTCCCCGCCGCCCTTGCCGCCCCCGGCCCGCCCGGGGACGGCTCGGGCCGGACATGACCGAGGGCCCGGGCCGGGCCGGGGCGGCCCGGGCGTCGTCAGGCCCCCGGCCCGCGGCCTCTGGCCGCGCAGTCCGCCAGGTGGTCGTCCACCAGGCCGCACGCCTGCATCAGGGCGTACGCCGTCGTCGGTCCCACGAACCGCAGGCCCCGCTTCTTCAGGGCCTTGGCCAGGGCCGTCGACTCGGGGGTGACCGCCGGGAGGTCGGCCAGGGTCCTCGGGGCCGGGCGGCCGGCCGGGTCGGGGGCGTGGGACCAGACCAGGGCGTCCAGCTCGCCGGGGGACCACTCGGCGAGGGCGCGCGCGTTGGCGAGGGTCGCGTCGATCTTGGCGCGGTTGCGGATGATGCCGGGGTCGGCGAGCAGGCGTTCGCGGTCCTCGTCGGTGAAGGCCGCGACCGCGGCGATCCGGAAGCCGGCGAAGGCGGCGCGGAAGCCGGGGCGGCGGCGCAGGATGGTGATCCAGGACAGGCCGGACTGGAACGCCTCCAGGCTGAGGCGTTCGAACAGGGCGTCGTCGCCGTGGACCGGGCGGCCCCACTCCTCGTCGTGGTAGGCCACGTAGTCCTCGGTGGACAGCGCCCAGGGGCAGCGCGGCACGCCGTCCGGGCCCGCGAGGGCGGCGCCCGGGGTCACCGCTGCTCCTCCTGGCCGGGCTTGTCCGTGGAGACGGGGTGCGCGGCGGCGCGGGCCCCGGCCAGGGCCGCCTCCAGGTCGGCGATGCGGGCGTCGCGCTCGGCCAGTTCGGCCCCGAGGCGGCTGAGGACGTCGTCCACGTCGGCCATGCGGTAGCCGCGGACGGCGAGCGGGAGGCGCAGGGACTCCACGTCGGCGCGGCCGGCCGGGCGGTCCGGGGGCAGGAGGTCCCGCAGCCGCTCGGGCGCGGCCTCGGGCAGCGGGCTGTTCTCGCCGCCGCCCACCACGGCGAGGGTCACCGCGGCGACCACGACGGCGAGCGCGACGACCAGGAACAAGAACATAACCATCGCTTGGGGTCCCCACGGTCGGATGAGTCGGAGTCGGATGTGTCAGGCTCCGATCGTGCCATGCGAGTCCGACCGTTAGGGTCGCAGGCGGCCGGAGAACGGGCCGTACTCAGGACGTACGAGGAGAGGTCACAGGGGATGCTCAGGCTGGGCAGGCGCGAGTTCGAGCCGCACGAGCCGGTGATCATGGCGATCGTGAACCGGACCCCGGACTCCTTCTACGACCGGGGGGCGACCTTCCACGACGAGCCGGCGCTCGCGCGCGTGGAGCAGGCGGTGGCCGAGGGGGCCGCGATCATCGACATCGGCGGGGTGAAGGCCGGGCCGGGCGAGGAGGTCACGGCCGAGGAGGAGGCGCGGCGCACGGTCGGGTTCGTCGCCCAGGTGCGGCGGCGGTTCCCGGACGTCGTGATCAGTGTGGACACCTGGCGGGCCGAGGTCGGGGAAGCGGTGTGCGAGGCGGGGGCGGACCTGCTGAACGACGCGTGGGGCGGGGCCGATCCGCGGCTGGCGGAGGTCGCCGGGCGGTACGGGGTGGGGCTGGTGTGCACGCACGCCGGGGGCGCGCAGCCGCGGACGCGGCCGCACCGGGTGGCGTACGACGACGTCATGGCCGACATCATCGACGTGACCGTGGGGCTGGCCGAGCGGGCGGTGGCGCTGGGGGTGCCGCGGGAGTCGGTGCTGATCGATCCGGGGCACGACTTCGGGAAGAACACGCGGCACAGCCTGGAGGCGACGCGGCGGCTGGGGGAGATGGTGGAGACCGGGTGGCCGGTGCTGGTGTCGCTGTCCAACAAGGACTTCGTGGGGGAGACGCTGGACCGGCCCGTGAAGGAGCGGGTGCTGGGGACGCTGGCGACGACCGCGGTGTCGGCGTGGCTGGGGGCGCAGGTGTACCGGGTGCACGAGGTCGCCGAGACCCGGCAGGTCCTGGACATGGTGGCGTCGATCGCGGGTCACCGGCCGCCCGCGGTGGCGCGCCGGGGGCTGGCGTAGGGATCCCCCTCTCCGCCGCGGCGCCCCCGTGGGCCCGGGCGGGGCCGGCCTCCGCGACCGGTGCCCCGGCGGGCCACGAGAACCCGGCAGGCGAGCGGCGGGACCCCGCGGGCGGGCGGCGGGAGCCCGGAGTCCGGGCCTAGCGGCCCGCCTCCTTCGACACCATCGCCACGGCCTCGTCCACGTCGTCCGTGACGTGGAACAGCAGCAGGTCGTGCTCCGCAGCCTTGCCCTGGGCGACCACGGTGCTCCTGAGCCAGTCGACGAGGCCGCCCCAGTACCCGGTGCCGAACAGGACGATGGGGAAGCGGGTGACCTTCTGGGTCTGGACCAGGGTCAGCGCCTCGAAGAGTTCGTCGAGGGTGCCGAGGCCGCCGGGCAGGACCACGAAGCCCTGCGCGTACTTGACGAACATCATCTTCCGGACGAAGAAGTACCGGAAGTTGAGGCCGATGTCGACGTAGGGATTCAGCCCCTGCTCGAACGGAAGCTCGATTCCGAGGCCGACCGAGATCCCCTTCGCCTCGCAGGCGCCCTTGTTGGCGGCCTCCATGGCGCCCGGGCCACCGCCCGTGATCACCGCGAAGCCCGCCTCCACCAGGCCCCGTCCGAGCCGCACCCCCGCCTCGTACTCCGGGGAGTCCACCGGCGTGCGGGCGGAGCCGAAGACGCTGATGGCGGGCGGCAGTTCGGCGAGCGTGCCGAAGCCCTCGATGAACTCCGACTGGATGCGCAGCACGCGCCAGGGGTCGGTGTGCACCCAGTCCGTGGGGGCGCGCTCGTCCAGCAGCCGCTGGTCGGTCGTGCTCGCCTGGACCTGCTGCCGTCTGCGGAGGACCGGACCCAGGCGCTGCTCATCCGGCGGCTGCTTCTTCCCCGCGGGGTTGCCGGTAGCCATGTGCGCTCCCTCCGTGTTGGGGTCTCCCCTGCCCGGGCGGAGCCTGCGGCTCGGGGAGGGGGTGTTCCGCCCCAGCGTAGATCGGCTCCGGTTACGTCCGAGGGACCTCAGCATGTCCGCCGTGGAGCGCGGTAAACACGGCCGGGATCACGCCGTCAGCCAGGCCCGCAGGCGCTCCTCCCCCGCCAGGACCTTCGCCGTCTCCACCCGCTCGTCCCGCCGGTGCGCCAGGTGCGGGTTGCCGGGGCCGTAGTTGACGGCCGGGATGCCGAGCGACGAGAAGCGCGCGACGTCCGTCCAGCCGTACTTGGGCTGCGGGGTGCCGCCGACCGCCTCGACGAAGGCCGCGGCGGCCGGGTGGGACAGGCCGGGCAGGGCCCCGGGGCTGTGGTCGTCCACCACGAACTCGGCCACTCCGCAGTCGGCGAACACCTCGCGGACGTGGTCGATCGCCTCCTGCTCCGTGCGGTCCGGCGCGTACCGGAAGTTGACGGTCACTTCGCACGCGTCCGGGATGACGTTCCCGGCCACCCCGCCCGAGATGCCCACCGCGTTCAGGCCCTCCCGGTACTCCAGGCCGTCGATCACCGGGTGGCGCGGCTCGTACGCCGCCAGCCGGGCCAGGATCGGCGCCGCCGCGTGGACGGCGTTGGAGCCCATCCAGCCGCGCGCGGAGTGGGCCCGCTCGCCCCTGGTGCGCAGCTTCACCCGCAGCGTGCCCTGGCAGCCGCCCTCCACCTGGCCGTCCGACGGCTCCAGCAGCACCGCGAAGTCGCCCCGCAGCCACTCCGGGTGGGCCTCGGCCACGTGCCGCAGGCCGTTGAGGTCGGCGGCGACCTCCTCGTTGTCGTAGAAGACGAAGGTCAGGTCGCGGTTCGGGGCGGGGACCGTGGCCGCGATGCGCAGCTGGACCGCCACCCCGGCCTTCATGTCGCAGGTGCCGCAGCCCCACAGCGTCCCGTCCCCGTCCAGCCGCGAGGGGAGGTTGTCCGCGATCGGGACCGTGTCGATGTGCCCGGCGAGGATCACCCGCTCCGCCCGCCCGAGGTCGGTGCGGGCCACGACGTTGTTGCCGTACCGGTCGACGGTCAGGTGCGGCAGGGCGCGCAGGGCGTTCTCGATCGCGTCCGCGAGGGGCTTCTCGGAGCCGCTGACGGAGGGGATGTCGACGAGCTGCGCGGTCAGCCGCGCGGCGTCCAGGGTGAGGTCAAGCGGGGTGTCGGCCATGGCCCCGACCCTAGCGCTCCGCGCCCGCGCGCACGGTCCGCACCCGGCACGGCGGCCACCGCGCCCTCCAGTACCTTGTTACGCGTGCTACAGCCGTCCCCCCCTCGCAAACGCCATGGCCGCCTCTACCGCACCGGGGCGGCCTTCACGGTCCTCCTGTCGGTCGCCGGATACCTCGCGGTGCAGTACGTCACCGGGGGCACGGGCGCGCCGGGCTGCAAGGTCGTCTCGGCCGGCGACGACGGGGCCGTCTACGAGTTCACCCCCGAGCAGGCGGTGAACGCGGCGACGATCACCGCCGTGGGCACCGCGCGCGGACTGCCCGAGCGGGCCGTGACGATAGCGCTGGCGACCGCGCTGCAGGAGTCGGCCCTGCGCAACATCGACCACGGCGACCGGGACTCGCTGGGCCTGTTCCAGCAGCGGCCCTCGCAGGGCTGGGGCACCCCAAAGGAGATCATGGACCCGACGTACGCGGCGGGCATGTTCTACGACCACCTGGTCGAGGTGCCGGGCTACACGCGGCTGCCCCTGACCGTCGCCGCCCAGCGGGTGCAGCGCAGCGGCTACCCGCAGGCGTACGCCAAGCACGAGCCGGACGCCACGCTGCTCGCCGCCGCCCTCACCGGCCGCTCCGCGGCCACGCTGACCTGCGAGGGCCGCCCGGCGGCGACTCGGGCGGCGGGCCCGGACGCGGTGCGCTCCGCGCTCGTGCGGGACTTCGGGCGCGATGTGCTGGAGCCGGCCGGCGCGGAGGTGGGCGGGGACGCGGCGCCCTCGCCGTCGCCGTCCGCGAGCGGTGCGGGCGACGGGCGGACCGTGACGCTGCCGGTGACCGCCGGTCCGGGGCAGAGCCCGCGGCAGCGGGGCTGGCAGCTGGCCCACTGGGCGGTGGCCAACGCCTCCGAGCTGCACATCCAGCGGGTGACGTACGCCGGCCGCGAGTGGACCGCCGGGCACACCGACAGCCGGTGGCGGCCGCTCGGCCCGGACGGCGCCCGGGGCGCGGAGCGGGACGCCGCAGCGGTGCGGATCGTCACTGCGCAGTAGTACGCCCCCTCACCCGCGCGGATTACCCGGGCGGGGGCGAGGGCCGGAGCGCGCGGGTTCTCGCGCCGCCTTCCGCGAGTACGCCGGAATCCTTGGGAGCAAAGGGCCGCGAGGACTCGGCGGCCTTTCCCGGCGGGCGTTTTTCGCCCGTTTTGATCCGCCGGTGACGATCCGGCGCATTGCCAACTCTTTACGTTGGCGCGCCGCAACCTTCGTGGGTTTCGAGCGGTAGTCACTGCGTCCGAGCCCGGCCGGTCATCCGCCGGGCGCGGCCGGACACCTCATCGTCCTCTCCCGTCGAAGGAGCATCATGTCCCTCCCCCTGACCCGCCGGATCGCCCGTGCCGCGCTGCTCGTCGCTGCGGGAGCGGCCGCCGGGGTCGGTGCGGCCGGCTCCGCCAGCGCGGCCCCCGAGCTGCCCGCCGCCCCGAACCTCGGCGGGCTGACCGCCCTGGACGGGGCGAACGTCGGCAACACCGTCGACGGCACGGCGCGCGGCGTCACCAAGGCCGCGGGCGACGCCGGCGGCAAGGCCGTCAAGAACGCGGGCAAGACCGGCGGCAAGGCCGTCAAGAAGGCCGTGCCGACCGTGCAGCGGGCCGCCGGGGACGCGGCCGGCTCCGCGCGGGGCGTCCTGGGCGAGACCGCGAAGTCGGCGACCGTGAGCGGGCTGCCCACGGACTCGCTGGCCAAGGGCGGGCTGCCGCTCGGCTAGGACCGGCCGCCCGGATCGGGCCGGCCGGGAGGTGCGGCGCCGGCCGGCCCGGTCCGAGCGGGGTCCGGCGCCCGCGGCCGCGGGGCGGAGGAGGGAGCCGGCGCGGGGCGTCGGCGCGTGACCACGACGCCGCGGACGCGCGGGCCGGGCCCGGCGACGCCGGGACGGTTCCACGGGCGCACAGCGCGAGGCGGGGTCCGGGAGAGGCTTCCCGGACCCCGCCTCGCGCTGTGCGTCCGGCGGTGCGGCGTGCTCACGCCAGCCGGGCCACCGCCGCCCGTACCCGCTCGTCCGTCGCCGTCAGGGCGACCCGTACGAACCGCTCGCCCGCCGTGCCGTAGAAGTCGCCCGGCGCGACCAGGATGCCGCGCTCCGCGAGGTGGGCCACGGTGTCCCAGCAGGACTCGTCGCGGGTGGCCCACAGGTACAGACTGGCCTCGCTGTGCTCGATGCGGAAGCCGTGGGCCAGCAGGGCCTCCCGCAGGGCCGTGCGCCGGGCCGCGTAGCGCTCGCGCTGGACGCGGACGTGCTCGTCGTCGCCCAGCGCCGCCACGACCGCCGCCTGCGTCGGCGCCGACGTCATCATGCCGCCGTGCTTGCGGATCTCCAGCAGAGGGCCGAGGACCGCCGGGTCACCGACGAGGAAGGCGGCCCGGTAGCCCGCGAGGTTCGAACGCTTGGACAGGGAGTGGACCGCGACGATGCCCTCGTGGGAGCCGCCGTTGACGTCCGGGTGCAGGACCGAGACCGGGTCGGCCTCCCAGCCCAGTTCGAGGTAGCACTCGTCGGAGAAGACCAGCACGCCGTGCTCGCGGGCCCAGGCGACGATCCGGGTGAGCTCCTGCCGGGACAGGACCCGGCCCGTCGGGTTGGACGGGGAGTTCAGCCACAGCAGTCTCAGGTTCGCCGGGTCCAGCTCGGTCGGGTCGTCGTAGACCTCGTAGTCGGCGCGGGCCAGGCGTGCGCCGACCTCGTAGGTCGGGTAGGCCAGGCGCGGGTACGCCACCTTGTCGCCGGGGCCCAGGCCCAGCTGGGTGGGGAGCCAGGCGACCAGTTCCTTGGAGCCGACGACCGGCAGGACGTGGCGGTGGGTGACGCCCCGGGCGCCGAGGCGGCGCTCGGCCCAGCCGGTGATCGCGTCGCGCAGTTCGGGGGTGCCCCAGACGGTCGGGTAGCCCGGCGAGTCGGCCGCGGCGACCAGCGCCTTCTGGACCGGCTCGGGCACCGGGTCGACCGGGGTGCCGACGGACAGGTCCACGATGCCGTCGGGGTGGGCGGCGGCCGTCGCCTTGTAGGGCGCCAGCTTGTCCCAGGGGAAGGTCGGGAGACGGTGGGAAACTGCGGACACGGCTTTCTGGCTCACTTTCTCGTACGTACGGGCCGCCGGGGGCCGGCTCGTACGGCAAACGCCTCGGTCCCGTGCGGCGCGATCGGGGCGATCAGGCCGTACGGGACCGAGGCGGCACGGTGCGGGCCGCTCGCGGGCCGCCCGGGGCTTACTCGCCCTGCGGCGGCAGCGCTGCGACGAACGGGTGGTCGCGCTCGATCAGCCCCAGCTTGCTGGCGCCGCCGGGCGAGCCGAGCTCGTCGAAGAACTCGACGTTCGCCTTGTAGTAGTCCTTCCACTCCTCCGGCACGTCGTCCTCGTAGAAGATGGCCTCCACCGGGCAGACCGGTTCGCAGGCCCCGCAGTCGACGCATTCGTCCGGGTGGATGTACAAGGACCGCTGGCCCTCGTAGATGCAGTCGACCGGGCACTCCTCGATGCACGCCTTGTCCTTGACGTCGACACAAGGCTGCGCGATGACGTAGGTCACGCTGTCGTTCCTCCTCGATAGGGCGCTGGCGGGCCTCCCACAGGCTCCGCCGCCTGGCGCGCGGGAGCGCGGCGTCGTCGATGCCCGCCCCTAGTATCTCCGTTCTTGGGCATGATCCGAACAGGAGGGGTGAACCGACCTGTGGAAATCTCAGCCGCCGGGCGCCTCGAGGTCCGTGTCACCGCTGCTGACGTGGGCAAACGAGTCTCCGTACGACGCTTGAGCGAACCCGGTGCCGAACGGGAGAAGTTCACCGACACGGTGGGCGTTCTCACATCATGGGACAAAGGTGTGCTGCTGATCACACGGAAGGACGGCGAGACCGTCCGGATTCCGGAAACGTCCCTGGTCGCGGGCAAGGTCGTCCCGTCCGCACCGGCGCGTCGGCGCGGGCCCGCCGCCTCGTACGAGGAGCTGGCGCGCGTCGCCGCGCGGGCCTGGCGGCCGGTGGAGAGCGAGCGGCTGGGCGAGTGGGAGCTGCGGGCGGCCGTCGAGGCGGGGCCGCGCGGCGGGGTGCCCGCCGGGCGGCGGACGGGCTTCACCCGGCGGGCCAACTCGGTGCTGCCGCTCGGCGACCCGGGCGTGCCGCTCGACGAGGCGCTCACCGCCGTGCGGCGCTGGTACGGCGAGCGCGGCCTGCCCGCGTACGTCCAGGCCGCGACCGGGGCCGAGGGCACGCAGGAGGTGCTGTGCGCGGAGCTGGAGCGGCGGGGCTGGGTCCGGGAGGTGACCGCCGAGCTGTGGACCGGGGGGCTGGCCGCGGTCGCCGACCGGGCCGATCCGGCGGGGGTCGTGCTGTCGCGGACGGCGGACGCGGCGTGGCTCGCGCGCTACCAGCGCGAGGGGGTGGGCGAGGTGGCGCTGAAGGTGCTGGGCAGCGGGCCCTCGGTGTGGTTCGCGACCGTGCCCGGGCAGGACGCGCCGGCCGCGATCGGGCGGTGCGTCGTGGACGGGCGGTGGGCCGGGTTCGCCGCCGTCGAGGTGGATCCCGCGCTGCGCCGGCGGGGGCTGGCCACCGCCGTGCTGGCCGCGCTGGCCCGGCGGGCGCTGGACGAGGGCGCCTCGGCCGCCTGGCTGCAGGTGGAGACGGACAACGCGGCCGCCCGGGCGCTGTACGCCGGGATGGGCTTCGCCGCGCACCACGCGTACCACCACTACCGTGAGCCGGAGGGCGCCGGGTCCGGCCCGTCGTCCCCGTCGGTGTGAGGGGGCACGGGCCGGTGACGTCTTCCCCCTTCCCCCCGCCCTGCGAACGGTCCGCCGAGCTGCGCCGGCGGTTCGCCGAGGAGGCGCGGTCCGAGCGGCCCGACCTGGCGGCGCTGTGCCTGCTGCTGGGCGCGCAGGCGGACGGCACGCTGGACGAGGCGGGCATCGACGCCGCCCAGGCGGAGCTGGACCGGCTCGCCGGGCGGCTGCCGTACCGGCCGGGCGGGCCGCGGGCCTGGGCCGGGGCGCTGCGGGAGCTGCTCGGCGACCGGTACGGGTTCCACGGCACCGCGGCGGACTACCGGCGCCTGGAGTCGTCGCTGCTGCAGCACGTGCTGGTGCGGCGGCGCGGGCTGCCCATCCTGCTGTCGGTGGTGTGGCTGGAGGTGGCCCGCAGGGCGGGGGCGCCGGTGTACGGGGTGGCGCTGCCGGGGCACTTCGTGGTCGGGTTCGGGCCCCCGGGGGAGCAGGTGCTCGCCGACCCGTTCGACGGGGGCCGGGTGCTCACCGGGACCGACGCGGAGCTGCTGGTGGCCGGGGCGACGGGGGCGCCGCCGAGTCCGTCGATGCTGACGCCGGCCGATCCGCTGGACGTGGTGGCGCGGATCCTGAACAACATCCGGGCGTGGGCCGCCGCGCGGCCCGAACGGTCGGACGTGTCCCTGTGGGCGGTGGACCTGTCGCTGCTGCTGCCGTCGCATCCGGCGCGGCTGCGTCACGAGCGGGCGCGGCTGCTGGTGCAGCGGGGCGAGTTCACGGCGGGCGCGGCGGAGCTGGAGGCGTACGCCGAGGTGGTGGCGGCGGTGGACCCGCCGGCGGCCGAGCGGGTGCGGCAGCAGGCCCGGGCCGCCCGGGCCCTGCTGAACTGAGGCCGGGCGGCCGCACACGGCACGGGGCACCCGGTGGTCGCCGGGTGCCCCGTGGTGCGGCCGAGGGTCAGCTGGGGTCGGTCTCGATGACGCCGACGCGGTCGGTCGTGCTCTTCAGCGCCGGGCGCAGGGCGCTGATGACGTCCTGGACCGTCACCGGGGTCTTCTGGCCGGTGCCGCGGGTGATCAGCACTCCGTCGAAGGTGTCGCCGTAGAGCTCCTTCAGCGCGGTCTGGTCGTAGTACTCGACCAGCTTGCCGTTCTGGGCCTTGACGCCGAGGAACTTCCACAGCGACTTCTCGGGGCTGAACGCCACGGTGTGGGCGCCGTCGGCCGTCTTGACGGTGACCAGGCCCGACATCGCCGGCTCGGCGAACTCCTTCATCATCCGGTCGACCTCGGCGTCCGGGACGGTCGGCTGCCGGGTGGTCGTCGGGACGCTGACCGGGGAGGACGTGCCGGTCTCCACCTGGGTGCGGTACGCCTCCCGGAGCGCGTCGGCGGACTTGTCCGCGTCGACGCCCTTGCCCGCCTTGCCGTACACGGCGACGGCCTTGCCGGACTCGAACCGGATCGTGCCCTCGGTGACCGAGCCGGAGCCGCCGGCCACGTTCGCCAGGGCGGCCTGCAGCTTCTCCTCGTCGACGGGCATGACCGGGTCGACGACGCGGTGGTTGCCGAACAGGGAGCCGATCACGGAGACCGGGTTGTAGTCGCTCCTCGCGGCGGCGTCGACCGTGGCGTCGGTGTCGAACTGCAGCCCGGCCTGGTCCGGTTCGAGGGAGACGCTGTTGCCGCCGACCGTCAGCTTCAGCGGCTTGTCCATCCGGTCGTCGAAGGCGTCGTCGAGCTTCTTGACGGCGTCGTCGCGGGTGCCGCCGCCGATGTCGACGCCGAGCACGGTGGTGCCCTTGGGCACGTCGGAGTGGTTCATCAGCAGCCCGGCGCCGTAGGCGACACCGGCGAGGAGGATCACGCCGCCGCCGAGCAGCACCAGCTTGCTGCGCCCCTTCTTCTTCGGCTTCGCGGAGCCCGCCGGGGACGGCTCGGGGAGCTTCGGGGGCGTGTGCTGCAGCGGCCCGTCGGCGGGCGTGCCCGGCCCGAACGGCGTGGTGCGGCCGGCGGTCGGCACGACCGGGATGCCGCTGGTGACGGTGTGCCCGGAGACGTTGTCCGCGGGGGTGCCGTAGCCGGGGGCGCCCGGCTCGGGGGCCGGCTTCTGCGGGGTGAGGATCGCGGTGTCGTCGCTCAGGCCGCCACCGGGACCGCGGCCGACGCCGGGGCCGGGAACGCCGCCGGGCACCGTGCCGTTCTGGCCGGGGGCGCGCATCACGGAGGGGGCGCCGGGAGCGCTCTGGCCACCGGGGCCGCCCGGGCCGCCGGGCCGGCCGGCGCCGTCGGTGGCGCCGCCGCCCATCGGCGGCACCATCGGCCCGTCGCCGGTGACCGGGCCGGTGGTCGGACCCGCGGGGGCCTGCGGGCCCGGCCGGCGGACCGGCTCGTCGAAGCCGCCCGGGCCGCCGTGGCCGGCCTGGCCGTTGCGCGTGTCGCGGTCGCCCGGGCCGCTCCGGCCGCCCTCCGCGAAGTACGGCAGGTCGTCGTGGCCCGGTCCCGTGCCGCCGGAGTCCGCGCGGGAGCCGTTGCCCAGCGGGCCCGCCGCCAGGGCCTCGGTCACGTCGAAGGAGCCGGTGCCGCCGCCGTGCCCGGGCGCCACGGGTCCGCCGGTCGCGCCGGGCAGGCCGGCGCCGTTGGTGGCACCGGGCCGGGAGCCGCCGGGCGCGTTCCCGGCGCCGGCCGTGCCACCGGGCCGCGCACCGCCGGGCGCGCCCGCGCCCTGGCCGGCCGGGTCGCCGGGCCGGCCGGCGCCGTCGGTGGCGCCGCCGCCCTGGCCGCCCTTGCTCACCGGAGGCTTGCGCGGCGCGAACCAGTCGCTGGTCTTCTTCTCCTCGGCGGGCTGGGCGGGTGCGGCGGGAGACTCGACGGCGCCCATGGACGCGGTGGCGTCCGGCGCCGGTGCCTCGACGTCGGTGCCGGAGCCGTTCGCGCCCTCGCCGTCCGCGACGGGTTTGCGCACCACGACCGGCGGGATGGGCCGCGATCCGGGGATGTTGATCCGGATCCGGGTCGTCAGCGTCGTCTCGGTCTTGCGGTCCTCCGGCCGCGTGGCCGAACGGCCCGCGCCGTCACCGGACGCCACAGGGGTCCCGTAGGGCGGCGTGCCCGACGGATATGCGGCTCCGCCGCGCCCGTTGGGCCCGGAGGACGGACTGTCAGTTTCACGACTCAAGGCAGGTTCTCCCGGTTGGCTCCGCCGCCCGTCACGATCTCACGGTGGGGGGTCCCCCTGCTCCAGGAGCTGGGGAAAGCTCGGCGGCGCGCACCACCATACTGGCCACTTCTGACCGGTATTCCAGGGCCACTGGGGAAACCCCCACCGGACCCGCACGCACACGCCACGGCGAAGTGGTACGTCACTTGCCAAGTCGGACCGGACCGCCGCCGGGTTGCCGCCCCGGCGCGAGGGTGGCGCACATCACAGCCACGACGATGCCGCCGAGCAGGAACAGGTAGGAGCCGCCGCCCGCGGCGAAGACGAAGTCGCCCTCGGGGCGGCTGGTGGTGAGCAGGACGACGGCGAGCATCCAGCCGGCGGCGGGCGCGACGGCCCCGGCCCGGCTGCCGACGGCGCGGGCCGCGCCCAGGCAGAGTCCGGCCTCCCCGGCGAGGGCGAGCAGCAGCCCGCCCGGGAACCACGCGGGCTGCACCAGCGCCCCGGCCACGCCGGCCGCCGCACCGAGCACGAACAGCCCCAGGTAGGCCGCGACCCGCCCGGCGGAGGGCGGTCGCAGCGGCTGGGCCAGCATCGGCGCGCGGTCGCTCATGACGCGTCCCCGATGCCCAGGCCGAGGCCGGCGAACAGGTCGGTCTCCCGCACCCCGGAGCCGCGCCGCCCGCGCACCAACTCGTAGTACTCGGTGGTGAACAGGGGCTGCGCCAGCTCGTTCGAGAGGACGAAGTACGGCTCCGCCACCGTGATCTGCGTGGCGTGCGCGCGCATCGCGGCGGCCTTGGCGGCGGCGTGGGCGGTGCCGTCGATCTCGGTGGTGATCCGCTCGTCGGGCACGACGCCGGGGACGTCGTCGACCGTGGCCGCCTCGGTGAAGGGCAGGCCGGGCAGGTCGTCCCGGAGCCGGGCGAAGGACTCCTCGGCGACGGAGCGGGGCACGCGGTTCCAGTAGACCTTGGCGACGGGGCAGCCCGCCTCCTCGGCCAGTTCGACCGCGCGCATGGCGACGCGGTGGGCCTGGACGTGGTCGGGGTGGCCGTAGCCGCCGTTGTCGTCGTAGGTGACGAGGACCTGGGGGCGGACCTCGCGGATCACCTCGACGAGCAGTGCGGCCGCCTCGTCGACGTCGGCCTGCCAGAAGCAGGCGGGGTCGTCGTTGTCGGGCAGGCCCATCATCCCGGAGTCGCCGTAGCGCCCGGCACCGCCGAGCAGGCGGACGTCCTCGACGCCGAGGGCGCGCATCGCGTCCCGCAGCTCCCCCGCGCGGTGCTGTCCGAGGGCGGGGCCGCTCAGGTGGGCCAGGCCGGGCGGGATGACCTCGCCGCGCTCGCCGAGCGTGCAGGTGACCAACGTCACATGGGCACCCTCGGCCGCGTATCGGGCCATGGTGGCGCCGTTGTTGATCGACTCGTCGTCCGGGTGGGCGTGCACCAGCAGCAGACGCCGGGGGGGCAGTTCCGTCATGGCCCCAGCCTATGAGGCGCCGGATCGCCGTTCACCGCGCCCCGGCCCGCCGGCCCGCGCCGTCGAGCACGGGGGCGACGGCCGAGGGGAGCGGACGGGGCCGGTTCCCCGTTCGCGGATCGGGCACCTCGGAAGTCGGCCTCTTCCGCGCCGTCGTCCCGGTGGCGGGCGGCGGGGATCGGGGTCTGCGAGTGCAGCAGCATCGCGGGCCTTCTGCGGACGCCCGAGTACGCACGCGCCCTGTGCGAAGTGCGCCGGCCTCCTTGTCCGGCCGAGGATCGTGGAGCGCTTGACGGCCGCGCGCATGGCACGGTTGTCGATCTCCGGTCGCTCGCCGGCTCCCTTCCTCGGCTTCGTCCCGGAGGAGGCGGCCCTTCGCCGCAGCGTCGGGGCACAATGGCGCGGAAACAGCAATTCGAACACTTGCTGGAAATAAAACAGTTGAACAACGTCTCACTCCAGGCCGTGCCGATGGACGGTCGCCCGTCCCGGCATGAGCGGCAGGATCGAGTCGCTGAAGTCCGAGGACGGAACAGCGGTGGGGCGTTCCGACGGCGCATTCAACGGCCGCCCGGCCTCCGAACCGAGGCAATCGCGCATTCTCGAACCCGCTATGGCACGATCCGGGCGCAGGCTCTTCCGCCCGGCGAGGCGCTGGCCCTCATCGAGCGACTGCCGGGAGACACGATCCGCAAGACCTCCGCCGGGGACGCCTCCGGCCTGGCGTGGTTCAGGAGCAGTCACAGCAGCGGCCCGGAAGGCGACTCCTGCGTCGAGAGCGCCACCGAGCCCGGCGCCGTCCACGTCCGCGGCTCGAAGAACGCCGAGGGTGCCCGGCCGGCCTTCTCCCCCGCCGCCCGGGCCGGCTTCGTGCCGTACGCGGTCGAGGGCCGACCCGGCGGCTCCTGCCCGGTCCGGGGCTCCGGTACGTCCAAGTCCCGCTGGGGAAACCGGCGTTGGCCGTGAACGCGTCAGGGCGTGCCGGAGCGGCCGGCGGACCCCGGTGAGGGGCGTGAGGGTCCCGTCGGCATGCGTGGTCGTCCGGATCGGGGCGTGCGGCCGACCGGCGGCCGGGGCGTCCCGGTCCGTGCGCCGTCCTCGTCCCCCGTGCGCCCCCGGTCCGCCGGGCTTACCGAGCCCGATGCGGGGAAGCCGGATGGAGGGACGGGTGAGACGCTGACCCCGGCCGGGGCCCGAGGGCCGGCCCCGGGTCCCGGCCGGAGGACGCGGTGCTCAGAACTTGATGCTGCCGATCATCCCCGCGATGTTCGTCGTCAGCTCACTGATCGTGGGCGCGACGGTCGAGGAGGCGAGGTAGAAGCCGAGAAGCATGCAGATGACGGCATGCCCGGTCTTCAATCCTGACTTCTTGATCAGCAGGAAGACGATGATCGCCAGCAGCACCACCGCCGAAATCGAGAGTGCCACGGCGGCTCACCTCCAAAGAACCCAGGGACGAGGGGGGTCGGACGGGGTCGGACGGGTCGGTCGTGGGGGCAGGTAAATCCGTACAACAGCAAGCAGGTTCATACCCACTATGCGCTAGTGATCATAACTATCCGTCCGTGCGCATCGGTCGGCGCACGGCCGCACAAGGGGGCGCATGGCCAATATGGTCGGGGGATGCAGACCGAGGCTGACTCTTTCCCCCGACGGCACGCCCGGACCCAGCGGTTCACGCTCGGCGCGCCGCGTTCGTTCACTGTGGCTCCTGACGGCTCACGTGTCGTCTTCCTGCGCTCCGGTTCCGGTACGGACCGGGCGAGTTCGCTGTGGGTGCTCGACCTGGCGGACGGCACCGAACGCCTCGTGGCCGACCCGCGCGTCCTGCTGGGCGGCGTGACGGAACGGCTCTCCCCCGAGGAGCGGGCACGGCGCGAACGCAGCCGCGAGGGCGGCGCCGGCATCGTCGGCTACGCCACCGACGCGGCCGTCGAGCTGGCCTCTTTCACCTTGTCAGGGCGGCTTTTCACGGCCGGTCCGGGGACCGGCGCGACCCGTGAACTCCGCGTCCCCGGACCGGTGATCGACCCCCGGCCCGCCCCCGACGGGCGGCACGTCGCCTACGTCGCCCGGGGCGCGCTGCGGGTCGTGGGGGCCGACGGCGAGGGCGACCGGGCGCTCGCCGCCCCGGAGTCGGAATCGGTCACCTATGGATTGTCCGAATTCATCGCGGCCGAGGAGATGGGGCGTTCGCGGGGTTTCTGGTGGTCCCCGGAGTCGGACCGGCTGCTGGTGGCGCGCGTGGACGACACGCCGGTGCGGCGGTGGTGGATCTCCGATCCGGCCCACCCGGAACGTGATCCACACCACGTCCGCTACCCGGCGGCGGGCACGGACAACGCGGACGTGCGGCTGTTCGTGATCGGCCTCGGCGGGGAGCGCACGGAGGTCGTCTGGGACCGGGCCCGTTACCCGTATCTGGCGCGAGTGCACTGGTCAGCGGCGGGTGCGCCGCTGTTGCTGGTCCAGGCGCGCGATCAGCGCAGCCAGGTGTTCCTGGCCGTGGACCCCGACTCGGGGGCGACCCGCATGGTGCACGCGGATGATGATCCAATTTGGCTGGAACTTTTCGCCGGGGTGCCGTGCTGGAGCCCTTCCGGGCAGCTCGTGCGGATCGCCGACGAGGGCGGCGCACGGGTGCTGGCGGTCGGCGAACGGCCGTTGACCGGCCCGCAGCTGCACATCCGGGCGGTGCTGGACGTGTCCGACGACGACGTGCTGGTCTCGGCGTCGGCGGGCGAGGAGGCGGCCGATCCGGAGACCGGCCAGGTGCACGTCTACCGGGTGAACGAGCTCGGCGTGGAGCGCCTCTCGCAGGAACCCGGCGTGCACTCCGCGGTGCGTGCCGGGGGCGTGACCGTACTGGTCTCCGCCACGCTCGACCGGCCGGGCGCCCGGGTGCGGGTGCTGCGGGACGGGAAGCCCGTGACGGCCGTCCCGTCGTACGCCGAGGATCCCGGCATGTCCCCGCGGGTGACGCTCACCCAGGGGGGCGCACGCCGTATTCCGTGCGCCGTGCTTATGCCTCGGGACTACGCCGGGGACACTCCCCTGCCGGTTCTCATGGACCCCTACGGCGGTCCGCACGGCCCGCGGGTGGTGGCCGCGCACAACGCCCACCTGACCTCGCAGTGGTTCGCCGACCAGGGTTTCGCGGTGATCGTCGCCGACGGCCGCGGCACCCCCGGCCGCTCCCCCGCCTGGGAGAAGGCGGTCCACCACGACCTCACCGTCTCCCTCGACGACCAGGTCGAGGCGCTGCACGCGCTCGCCGGGACGTACCCGCTGGACCTGTCCCGGGTGGCGATCCGCGGCTGGTCGTACGGCGGCTGGCTCGCGGCGCTGGCGGTGCTGCGCCGCCCGGACGTCTTCCACGCGGGCATCGCGGGCGCCCCGGTCACCGACTGGCGGCTGTACGACACGCACTACACGGAGCGGTACCTGGGGGATCCGGCCGCGCAGCCGGCGGCCTACGCCAAAAGCTCCCTGGTCACCGACGACGGGCTGTCCGCGCCCGCCGAGCCGCGCCGCCCGCTGATGATCGTGCACGGCACGGCCGACGACAACGTGGTCTTCGCGCACGCCCTGCGCCTGTCCTCGGCGCTGCTGGCCGCCGGCCGCCCGCACGAGGTGCTGCCGCTGTCCGGCGTGACCCACATGACCCCGCAGGAACAGGTCGCCGAGAACCTGCTGCTCCTTCAGGTCGACTTCCTCCGGCGGGCCTTGGCCCCGGCATAGCGGGGCGAACGCGGGCGAACCGCGTTAACACACAGGCAACTTCACGGAATCCGTACCGATATACGGACGCGGGAGGCTGAACAGCGTACGGCCGTGCGGGTGCCGTAAACGGGCCGGGGTGCGCCATGTCACCCCGGCCCGTTGCCGTGCGCCGCCGCCGGGACCACCTGCTTCTCCTCGGCGAAGTGGCAGGCCGAGGCGTGGGCGGCCGGGGAGCCGGTGCCCTTGAACCGCTCGGGGACCGCGAGCAGCGGCACCTCCTGGGCGCACCGGTCCTGCGCCTTCCAGCAGCGGGTGCGGAACCGGCAGCCCGAGGGCGGATTGGCCGGGGAGGGCACGTCACCGGTGAGGATGATCCGCTCCCGGTGCGCACGGGCCTCCGGATCCGGCACCGGCACCGCCGACAGCAGCGCCTG
>NZ_JBITFM010000018.1:31853-133547 GCF_044456065.1 Streptomyces sp. NPDC051041 | reverse complement strand
TTTCCCTTTCCGGCGGTTCCGACTTTATCAGATCCTTCCGGGCCTGACCCCCAGTCAGCGGGGTTCGTCCTCGCGGCCGTTGGGCCGTTCCGACGTCTCCAACCTTAGCGCGTCCTCTCGGCGATTCCAAAATCGGAGCCGGCCCCGAAGACCGAGTCCCGACGGAAATTGAATTCGGGCATGCCGAAATCGACCCCGTCAGGAGATCTTGCTGATGGTTGGTTGCCGCTCGTGCGGCGGAAGGCGCTGTCGCAGAACCGTTACGGCTCCGCGGCAACCCGAAGAACTTTACGGATCCGGCAGGGGGCTGTCAAGCGATCCTTGTCAAGATCTTTTGCGGTCCGTGCGGGCCCGCCCCGGCGGCCTCAGTCGAGGTCGCTGAGCCGGCCCCCGGCGTCCGGCTGGGCGTGTTCCACCCGGCGCAGGAGGCGGGTGAGGACCTCGCCCAGGGCCGTCCGCTCCTCGGGGGACAGGTCCTGGAGGAGGTCCTCCTCGAAGACCGAGGCGAGGCGCATGGCCGCCAGCCACTTCTCGCGGCCCTCGGCGGTGAGCTCGACGATGACGCGTACGCGGTTGGACTCGTCGCGTTCCCGGGTCACCAGCCCCTCGGCGACCATGCGGTCGATCCGGTGGGTCATCGCGGCCGGGGTGAGACCCAGGCGCTTGGCGAGGTCGCCGGGGCCCATGCGGTAGGGGGCGCCGGAGAGGACGAGGGCCTTGAGCACCTCCCACTCGGCGTTGCTGATGCCGAGGGCGGCGGTCTGGCGGCCGTAGGCGACGTTCATGCGGCGGTTCAGACGGGACAGCGCCGACACGATCTTCTCGACCTGGGGGTCCAGGTCCTGGAACTCGCGCTGGTAGGCGGCGATCTGTTCTTCGAGTGTCGGCTCGCTGAGGCCGGGGGTGTCGCCCATGCGGCGAAGTATCGCACGGGGCGGCTTTGCCTTGAAGTCCTTCACCATGTACTCTTTAGCTTCGAATTTTAGTTTCGAAGTCTTCACTCCTAACTTCGATCCCGGCTGACACGGAGAACAGAGAGAGGTGAACGTGACCAGGGCGATGGGCGCAGCGATGCGCCGGATCCACGTGGGCAACGCGCTCAGCGCGTTCGGGCTCGGCTTCACCGTCCCCTACCTGTACGTCTATGTGGCGCAGGTGCGGGGGCTGGGTGCCGTGACGGCGGGTCTCGTACTCGCCGTCTTCGCCGTGGCCGCGCTGGTGGTGCTGCCGTTCGCCGGGCGGGCCATCGTCCGGCGGGGGCCACTGCCGGTGTTGCTCGCCGCTCTGGTCACGGCCGCGCTGGGGGCGCTGAGCCTGGGGGTCGCGAGCGGGGCGGCGGCCGTACTGCTGTCGGCGTCGGCGCTCGGGGCCGGGCAGGCCGTGATGCAGCCGGCGCTCGCGACGATGATCGTGGACTGCTCGTCGGCGGAGACGCGGTCGCGGGCGTTCGCCATGCAGTTCTTCCTGCAGAACCTCGGGCTCGGTGTCGGCGGGCTCATCGGGGGGCATCTGGTCGACACGTCGGACGCCGCGTCGTTCACGCTGCTGTTCGCGATCGAGGCGGCGATGTTCCTGCTGCTGGTCGTGGTGATGGCGACGGTGCGGATGCCGCACGCGCCGCGGCTGGAGCAGACGCCGGGGCGGTCGGACCGGGGCAGCTGGAAGCAGCTGCTGGGCAACCGGGCCATGGTGCAGCTGTGCGTGCTGGGGTTCGTGCTGTTCTTCGCCTGCTACGGGCAGTTCGAGTCCGGACTGAGCGCGTACGGGGTCGAGGCCGCCGGCATCTCGACGTCCGCGCTGGGGACGGCGCTGGCGGCGAACACGATGATGATCGTGGTCGCGCAGTTCGCGGTGCTGAGGTTCGTCGAGCGGCGGCGGCGGTCGCGGGTAATCGCGGCCGTGGGGCTGGTCTGGGCCGTGGCGTGGGCCGTGGCCGGGTACGCCGGGCTGGGGCACGGGAGCCAGGCCATGGCGACGGCCGCGTTCGTGTCGACGTACGCGCTGTTCGGGCTCGGGGAGGCGATGCTGTCGCCCACGGTCGCGCCGCTGGTGGCCGATCTGGCACCGGAGGGCATGGCCGGGCAGTACAACTCGGCCTTCGCGCTGGTGAAGCAGTTGGCGCTGGCCGTCGGGCCGGCGGTGGGCGGGCCGCTGGGGGCCTCGCTGCACGCGCCGTACATCGTGGCGTTCCTGTTGTTCTCGCTGGGGGTCACGGTGCTGGCGCTGCGGCTCGGGCGGCAGCTCACGGAGGTGCAGGACCGGCCGTGGCTGGCGCGCAGCCGGGTGGTGGCGCAGGGGGGCGCCTCGTCGACGGGGCAGGCGCGGGCGCGCGCCTGACGCGTACGCCCGGGGGATCGCCCTGCCGGCGGGTCATCTCGCCGCCGGCAGGGCGAACTCGCACCACACCGCCTTGCCGCCGCCCGGGGTGCGTCTGCAGCCCCAGTTCGAGGCGATGGTGGCGACGATGGCGATGCCCCGGCCCGACTCGTCCGCCGGTTCCGCGCGGCGGCGGCGCGGGAGGTGGTCGTCGCCGTCCGTCACCTCGACGATCAGGCGGCGGTCGGTGCGGCGCAGGCGCAGCCGCATGGGGGGCGTGCCGTGCCGGAGGGAGTTGGCGACCAGCTCGCTGGCGGCGAGGACGCCCAGGTCGTGCAGTTCGGCGGGGAAGCGCCAGCTGGTCAGGACGCCCGAGGCGAAGGCACGCGCGCGGGGGGCCGCCTCCGTCCCGCCGAGGAGCTCCAGGGCGGCGTTGCGGAAGAGCTCGCTCTCCGGGCCGGTGCGGGCCGGGTGCTGGAGGACCAGGACCGCCACGTCGTCGTCGTGGCCCGCCGTCACGCCCGCCGAGCGGACCAGGCGGTCGCAGACGACCTGGGGGGTGCCGGTGGCGCCGGCCAGGGCGCGTTCCAGGGCCGCGATGCCCTCGTCCAGGTCCTCGCCCCGGCGCTCCACCAGGCCGTCCGTGTAGAGGACGGCGGTGGAGCCGGGGCTCAGGGGCACCGAACCCGAGGTGTACATCCAGCCGCCGGTGCCCAGCGGCGGGCCGGTCGGCCCGTCGGCGCGCAGGACCTCGCCGTTCCCGTCCCGGACCAGGACGGGCAGGTGGCCGGCGGAGGCGTACACCAGCCGGCCCTCGTTCGGGTCGTGGACGGCGTACACGCAGGTGGCGATCTGGTGGGGGTCGATCTCGACGGCCAGGCCGTCGAGGAGCTGGAGCACCTCGTGCGGGGGCAGGTCGAGGCGGGCGTAGGCCCGGACCGCCGTGCGGAGCTGGCCCATGACGGCCGCGGCGCGCACGCCCCGGCCCATGACGTCGCCGATGACCAGGGCGGTGCGGCCGCCGCCGAGGGTGATCACGTCGTACCAGTCGCCGCCGACCGCGGTCTCGGTGCCGCCGGGCCGGTAGGTGGCGGCGATCCGCAGGTCGTCGGGTTGTTCGAGTTCCTGGGGGAGGAGGGAGCGCTGGAGGGTGACGGCGGTCTCGCGTTGGCTGCGTTCGCTGGCGCGCAGGCGTGCGGCGGCCTCGGCGTGGTCGGTGACGTCCGTCGCGAAGACGAGGACGCCGGGGCCGCTGTCCCTGCCCTGGGTGACCGGGGTGCAGGTGAAGGTGTAGGAGCGGCCGTCGGGGGTCTTGCGGGACTTGACCGTGCGGGGCCTGCCGCTGCGCAGGACCTGGTCCAGGAGCGGGAACAGGCCGAGTTGGTCGAGTTCCGGGAGGGCTTCGCGGGCGCGTTCGCCGAGCGGGCGTGCGCCGAAGGCCGTCGTGTAGGCGTCGTTGACGTAGGCGATGCGGTGGTCGGGGCCGTGAACGAGGGCGACGAGGGCCGGGACGCGGTCCAGGACGTCTCTGGCCGCCAGTTCGTCGACGGCGGACACCGGGGGCGGTTCGTCGGTCGGTTGCTCGGCGCGGGCCGCGGGCACGGATCCTTCTCCCCGCCGGTCCGGCGCCACCGTCGTGTCGGTCCGTGCCGCGGCGCGGCGCTGTGTTCCGGGGAGTCGGTGGCTCCAGCGCGTGAAGTTCACGAATCCTTGCCTCGTGTAGTCGTCGGCGGCCGGTGCGGGACCGGCCGGAGCCGCGCGGGGGTGAGCGGTGGCCCGCCCCTGGTGGTGGACCAGTCTGGCAGTGCGCCGACCGGGCCGGCATCCGTCAGACGCCGGGCCGGCCGGTGGAGTTCCTGGGTCCGGTCAGGACGACCCCTTCGGGTCCCCGGGAGGCTCCTGAGAAGGTTTTCCCCCGGCCGCGAGTTCGAACTCCGCCCTGGGGTGTTCGAGTGACCCCAGGGAGACGATCTCCCGTTTGAAGAGCCCGGAGAGGGTCCATTCGGCGAGTACGCGTGCCTTGCGGTTGACGGTGGGGATCCGGCTGAGGTGGTAGGCGCGGTGCATGAACCAGGCGGGGTAGCCCTTGAGCCGGTGTCCGTAGACCTGGGCGACGCCCTTGTGGAGGCCGAGGGAGGCGACGGAGCCGGCGTACCGGTGCGCGTACGTCCGGAGCGGTTCGCCGCGCAGGGCGTGCACGATGTTGTCGCCGAGGGCCCGGGCCTGGCGCAGGGCGTGCTGGGCGTTGGGGGCGCACTCCGCGCCGGGTTCCGCGGCGGTGACGTCGGGGACGGCGGCGGCGTCGCCCGCGGCCCACGCGTGCGGGGTGCCGTCGATCGTCAGCTGGGGGGTGCACTTCAGCCGTCCGCGCGCGGTGCGGGGCAGGTCGGTGGCGGCGACGAGCGGATGGGGCCGGACGCCGGCCGTCCACACGACCGTACGGGTGGGGAAGCGGGCGCCGTCGCTGAGGTGCGCCACCCGGCCGGCGCAGGACTCCAGGCGGGTCCCGAGGCGTACGTCGATGTTGCGGCGGCGCAGTTCGGTGACCGTGTAGCGGCCCAGTTCCTCGCCGACCTCGGGCAGGATGCGGTCCGTGGCCTCGACGAGGATCCACTTCATGTCGTCGGGCCGGACGTTGTGGTAGTAGCGCGTGGCGTAGCGGGCCATGTCCTCCAGCTCGCCGAGGGCCTCCACGCCGGCGTAGCCGCCGCCGACGAAGACGAAGGTGAGGGCGGCGTCGCGCAGGGCGGGGTCGCGGGTGGAGGAGGCGATGTCCATCTGCTCGATGACGTGGTTGCGCAGGCCGATGGCCTCCTCGACGGTCCTGAAGCCGATGCCGTGGTCGGCGAGACCGGGGACGGGCAGGGTGCGCGAGACGGATCCGGGGGCGAGGACGAGTTCGTCGTACGACAGCCGCCGCGCGCCCGCGCCCTCCTCCTCGGTGGCGAGGGTGGTGACGGTGACGGTGCGCCGCGCGTGGTCGACGGCCTCGGCCTCACCGATGATCACGTGGCACCGGTCGAGGACCCGGCGCAGCGGCACGACGACGTGGCGGGGGGAGAGGGAGCCGGCGGCGGCCTCGGGGAGGAACGGCTGGTACGTCATGTACGGGTCGGGCGTGACGACCGTGATCTCGGCCTCGCCCCGGTTCAGTTCCCGTTTCAGCTTCCGTTGCAGACGCAGTGCCGTGTACATCCCGACGTAGCCGCCGCCGACAACGAGAATGCGCGCACGTTCCTTCACCATCCCATGACGCACCCGGCGCTTGCGTTTGTCCACAGGCCCGGCGATTCGTATGACCGGGGACCGGGGGTGCGCAGGGTTGGCCGAATTACCGAGCCGGGAGGAATCAGCGCAGGTCAGCACGTGTGCTCCGGGAGGCGGCAGCGGGCGCATTCGGGACGTATGCGACCCGTGCTCCGATCGAGGGGCGCTCCGTGCGGAACCTGCCCCTTCTGAATTGACCCGGCCTCAACTATGTTCGTGTTCCTACGGGGTGTAGGGGGATGCGCTCTTCGGGCCCGCGACGGGCGGGGCCGGCAGCCGGGCCCGTTCCGCTCGCCCCGATCTCGATGGCGGGGAGAGTCTCCGGGGGGAGACGTCATTACCGGGGGAATGCATATGCATGTTCAGGGCTCTCATTGGTCGTCCGCGTCCGCCGTCACAGCGGGCGGCGCGACGATGAGCGCGGCGGCGGGCGGCGGGCGCGGGGACGGAGCGCGGACGACGCCGCTGCGGGTGGACGCACAGCGCAATCTGGAGCACGTGCTGCGTGCGGCGCGCGAGGTCTTCGGCGAGCTCGGGTACGGGGCGCCGATGGAGGACGTCGCGCGGCGCGCGCGGGTCGGCGTCGGCACGGTGTACCGGCGCTTCCCGAGCAAGGACGTCCTGGTGCGGCGGATAGCCGAGGAGGAGACCTCCCGGCTGACCGACCAGGCGCGGGCCGCGCTCGGCCAGGAGGACGAGCCGTGGTCGGCGCTCTCGCGCTTCCTGCGCACGTCGGTGGCCTCCGGCGCCGGGCGGCTGCTGCCGCCGCAGGTGCTGCGCGTGGGGGTGGCCGAGGAGGCCGCCGGATCCGGGGAGGGGCGGGTGCCGCACCAGCGGACGCAGTCCGGCCCCGGTGAACTGCGGCTGGTGTCCGAGGAGACCTCGCCCGGCGCGGCGGAGGACGACACCGGGGCGGCGGCGCTGCTGGAGGTCGTGGGCCAGCTCGTGGAGCGGGCGCGCGCGGCCGGCGAGCTGCGGCCGGACGTGTCGGTGTCGGACGTACTGCTGGTGATCGCCACGGCGGCGCCCTCGCTGCCGGACGCGGCCCAGCAGGCGGCCGCGTCGGCGCGGCTGCTGGACATCCTGCTGGAAGGGCTGCGGTCGCGGCCGGTGTGAGGAGGCGGGCCGCGGGGCTCGGACCGGATCCGCACGCCGGGCCGGTTCGCGTCCCGGGCCGGCCGCCGTGAGGCGTGGGCGCTGTGCCGTCCGCGGGCCGGGATCGCTGTTCCACCGTCCGCGGGCCGGGTGCGGCCGTCCGCGGGCCGGGTGCGACCGTCCGTGGGCCGGATGCGCGCGGGCTCCGTGGCGGACACGGCCGGGAGGGAGCGACCGGTCATTGCGGCCGGACCGATCATCCTCCGCCGGCCGCGGGGAAGTCGAGCCCTCCCGGCGGTTGCCGGGCGTCATCCGGCGCGTTGTCGATCCTTCCCCGGCGGGGAGCCGGACCTCTCCCTGCGGGGCGGCCGGGCCTTCCCGACAGGGTGACGGCGACCGCTGCCCCGCGGCGGGTGCCCGCGGGTGGGTGAGGGTCCGTCCCGCGAGATCCCGGTCGGGGGAAGCATGCGGCGGAGTTCGTCCGTCCCCGGGGGCGGCCGCCGGTGCCCGGGTACGCGCGGCGGACCGGTCGCGGGCCGCCCCCGCCCGGTTCGTCCAGGACCTCCCGGGCGGCGCGGCCCGCGCCCCCGGTGCGTTCCGGCGTGAGCCGCCCGGCGTCGGGGGCCGCCCGGGCGGCGGTCCCCGTGGCCCGGCGCCGGCGTGCTCCGGCGCGGGACGCGGACGGTCACCGCGGTCCGGGTCCAGGCCGCGGCCGACCGCGGCGCCCCACCGTCCCGCGCGCCGAAGGTCCCGTCACCTGCGGGCCGTCCCCAACGCCCCGCGCTGGGGCGCGATCCCCGCCGGCACCGCCCGCTGCCGCGCCGGCGTCCCCGTCCAGCACGTGCCGCGCCGCGCCAGCAGCCGCCGCAGCCACAGTTCCAGGGAGACCAGGTCCGCCAGCCCGTCCACCGGCAGCGGCTCCCCCGCCGCCGCGTCCCGCAGCGCCCTGCGCACCACCCGCGCCTCGACCAGTCCCGCCTCCGCCAGCAGCGGCGTGTCGAACAACGTCAGCAGCGTGTCGGCCGCCACCCGCAGCCCGGCACGCGACGCGGCGGCCGCCACCCCCTGCGTCGGCGCCCCCCATCCGGGCGGCAGGTCGCTGACCCCCGCCCCCTCCAGCACCGTCCGCAGGATCGCCGCCCGCGCCCCCGGCCGCACTCGCAGCGCCTCGGGCAGCGCCCGGCAGGCGCGTACCACCTGGTTGTCGAGGAACGGCGCGTGCAGGCGCTGGAAGCGGATCTCGGCGGCCTGCTCCAGCACCCGTACGTCCGCCGCGTACCGGGCCAGTGCCGCACGCGCGCGGAAGTCCCCCGGCCGCTGCCCGGGCCCGACCCCGGACCGGTACGTCGACGCCTGCAGGCGAACCGATACTTCAGCCAGCGCCTCCCCCGTCAGCCACCGCGCCGCCGGTCCGGGCCCGCCCCAGGTCAGCGCGGCGAGCGAGGCCTCCACCGCCCCGCCGGGCTCGTCGAAGCGCCGGTGCAGCAGCCGCTCGGCCAGCGACTCCAGCCCCGTCCGGTACGGCGTACGCGCGAGCCGCCGGGCCGCGGCGTACACCCGCGCGGAGACCATGACGGAGCCGTCCGCCTTGGCGAGGGCGACGACGGGCCGCACCAGGTGGCGCCGTTTGCGGTCCATCAGCAGGTCGGCGAGCCGGGCGGGATGCGCGTCCAGGACCTGCCGCGCGCCGTACCCGGTGAAGTGGTCCGCGCTGCCGGCGGCCAGCCGAGCCCGGTGCCGCGCCGCCGTCACCAGGCTCGGCCCCGGTTCGTCCGTCAGCGGTCCGTCCAGGTCGGCGTACGGCAGGGTCTCCTCTCCGCCGGCGACCACCACATGGTGCAGCCGGGGGTCGGCCGCGAGGACCCCGGCCCGCTCCAGTTCGGCCTCCCGCCCGTTCGCGGTCAGGTCGTTGAAGGTCACGGCCAGCAGCCGTTCCCCCGCGCCCGTGCCGTGGCCCAGCACGGTGCCCGGCGTCCCCGGCAGCCCCGCCGCCAGCAGGGCCAGCGTCCCGGAGGCCGGCCCGCCGGACAGGTCGGCGCCGATCCCCGGGACCGGCGTCCCGCGCGCGGCGCGCCGCTCGGCGGGCCCCATGCCGGGCACGGGACCGGGGTCGATGCCGGCGCCGGGGACGTGCCGGGGCGCCGCCAGGCGGGTGCGTACGGCTTCGACGAGCGCGTCCCGCACGGCGTCGACCGCGCGGTCCGGATCGGCGGGCGGCGCCGCCACCGCGAGGGAGGCGACCGGCTCGTAGCCCGCGACCTCCCGCGCCCCGGCGCGCAGGATCAGCGCGTGCCCCGGCGGAACCCTCCGCACGCCGTCGTACGGGGTGGAGTCGTGCAGCGCGGCCGGCACGTCGGGCGCGGCCAGCAGCGCGGCGAGGTGTCCGAAGTCGAGATTGGCCTCGACGAGGTCGGCGAGCGGGAGGGCGGCCGTCGCATAGGCCGTACCGCCCGCCCAGGGGGTGTAGAACACCGGCCGGGCACCGGCGAGATCGCCGCAGACGGTGAGCCGGCGCCCCACCTGGACGACGGCGGTGTAGCTGCCGGGCCACGCCGTCAGATGCCGGAGCGCCCCTCCGCGCGCGGTGAACAGTCCGAGCCGCAGCTCCTCGTCGGAGGCGCCGCACGTGCCGAGGACCGCGATCCGGGACCGGTCGTCGGCGTGGACGACGCGCACCTCGTCGGGGCGCCAGTCGCCGACCGCCCACAGGGGATCGGGGCCGCCCCACAGGAGCTGGGAGCCGACGGGGTGCACGGCCTCGCCGTCGTAGCCGGTGGCTCCCGCCGGTCCGGGTCCGACGGCACCCGCGGCGGCGCTGCTCCATCCCACCAACCACCGCATCGACGCCTCCACGGGCTGTGGACCACCAGTGCACCGCACGAACTGGCTCCCCATGCTGCCATGAAGGACGGGCCCCGGAGGGGCGGCGCAGCCGCGTGTGCTCCCGTGAGTGCGCCCCCGCGGTCACCCCGCCGGCCGCTCGGGCGCCCGGGCGGCGCGGGAACACCGCGACGCGAATGCGCCCCTCAATGCGCCCCGAAGGCACCCAGCGCGCCCTCAAGTGCCGTGGTGAGAGCAGTGATTGACCAGAAAAAGCGTGATCGATTTTCAGCCAAATTGGCGATGGGGGTGCGCGCGTGAACACGCTCCGTACATGCTCTGCGCACCACCCGGGAGGGCGCGGTCCGGGAGGCGGAGCGCGCCTCCCGGACCGTTCCGCCGCCCGCGGGGATGGAGGCGGCGGTGTCCCCCAGCCCACTGGATCCAGTGCAGCGGGCCGACCCACGCACGAGCCATGGAAGCGCTCCCGAGGTGGCCGGAGAAGAGCGCACGGACGGGCGCACGGCCACACACCGGGAGCACGTCGCAACTGACCGTACATGCCGCGCACTTGAGCACGGACCACATTCCCGCCAACCGGAACAATGCCCCTTAACGCTTGGGATGCGGCGAACTACGCTGGGTTTACGAATGCCGCGTGGTTATGCCAGCGCGGCAGCCGTCTGTGTCGAGGGGTGGCGCATGTCCAGGGAGCAACGCGGGCCGAACGAAAAACTCGGCGCCGTTCTCGCCCTCGCGGGAATCTCCAACGCAGGACTCGCACGGCGTGTCAACGACCTTGGCGCGCAGCGCGGGTTGACGCTTCGCTACGACAAGACGTCGGTGGCGCGCTGGGTGTCGAAGGGGATGGTGCCGCAGGGCGCTGCGCCGCACCTGATCGCCGCCGCCATCGGCCAGAAGCTCGGCCGCCCGGTGCCGCTGCACGAGATCGGCCTGGCGGACGCGGATCCCGCGCCCGAAGTGGGTCTCGCCTTCCCCAGGGACGTCGGGCAGGCCGTGAAGTCCGCGACGGAGCTCTACCGCCTCGATCTCGCCGGACGCCGGGCCGGCTCCGGCGGCATCTGGCAGTCGCTGGCCGGCTCCTTCGCGGTGAGCGCATACGCGACGCCCGCCTCGCGCTGGCTGATAACCCCGGCCGACAGCTCGGTGGCGCGCGAGGCGAACCCGGCGGAAGGCTCCGGCGCACCGATCAAAGTCGGCCACAGCGATGTGCAGAAGCTGCGGGAGGCCGCCGAGGACGCCAGGCGCTGGGACTCCAAGTACGGAGGCGGCGACTGGCGTTCGTCCATGGTCCCGGAGTGCCTGCGGGTGGAGGCGGCTCCCCTGCTGCTCGGTTCGTACTCCGACGAGGTCGGCCGCGCCCTGTTCGGCGCCGCGGCCGAACTGACCCGCCTGGCGGGCTGGATGGCCTTCGACACCGGCCAGCAGGAGGCGGCCCAGCGCTACTACATCCAGGCCCTGCGCCTGGCCCGGGCCGCCGCGGACGTCCCCCTGGGGGGCTATGTGCTGGCCTCCATGTCCCTGCAGGCCACCTACCGCGGCTTCGGCGACGAGGGCGTGGACCTCGCCCAGGCCGCCCTGGAACGCAACCGGGGCCTGGCCACGGCCCGCACCATGAGCTTCTTCCGCCTGGTCGAGGCCAGGGCGCACGCGCGCGCGGGGGACGCGCAGGCGGCCGGCGCGGCCCTGAGGGCGGCCGAGAGCTGGCTGGAGCGCGCCCGCCCCGGCGACAACGACCCGAGCTGGCTCGGCTTCTACTCGTACGACCGTTTCGCCGCGGACGCCGCCGAGTGCTACCGCGACCTGAAGGCCCCGCGCCAGGTCCGCCGCTTCACCGAGCAGGCCCTGTCCCGGCCGACGGAGGAGTTCGTCCGCTCGCACGGCCTGCGCCTGGTCGTCTCCGCGGTCGCCGAGCTGGAGTCGGGCAACCTGGACGCGGCCTGCGAGCAGGGCGTGCGGGCGGTGGAGGTGGCCGGGCGGATCTCCTCGGCCCGCACCACGGAGTACGTGAAGGACCTCCTGCACCGCCTGGAGCCGTACGGCGACGAGCCGCGCGTGGTCGAGCTCCGCGAGCGGGCGCGCCCGCTGCTCATGGCGCCGGCCTGAGGGCGCCGCCCACCGGCCGCCCTCCGGGTTTGAGCGCGTTGTCGGTGGCGCAGTGCACTATCGAAGCCGGGAGGTGGAGCAGGTGCGGCCCATGAGCGCATACGACTGTGACGTGCTGGTGGTCGGCGGCGGGATCGTCGGCCTGTCGACGGCGTACGCGCTCACCCGCGCCGCGCCGGGCACCCGCGTGACGGTGCTGGAGAAGGAGCCGGGCCCGGCCCGCCACCAGACGGGCCGCAACAGCGGCGTGGTCCACAGCGGCATCTACTACCGCCCCGGCTCCCTCAAGGCCCGCTACGCCGTCCGCGGCGCCGACGAGATGATCAAGTTCTGCGCCGAGTACGGCATCGCGCACGCCGTCACCGGCAAGCTGATCGTCGCCACCGCCCGCGCGGAGCTCCCCCGGCTGCACGCGCTGGTGCAGCGCGGCCGGCACAACGGCATCCCGGTGCGCGAACTGGGCGCCGCCCAGATCGCGGAGTACGAGCCGGAGGTGCGCGGCCTCGCCGCGATACACGTCGGCACGACCGGGATCTGCGACTACACGGCCGTCGCGCACCGGCTGGCCGAGGCGTCCGGGGCGGAGATCCGCTACGGCGCGGAAGCGGTCCGCATCGACCGCCGCCCGGCCCTGGGCGTCGCGGTCCGCACCGCCTCCGGGGACGTCGTGCGCGGCCGGGTCCTGGTGAACTGCGCCGGGCTGCACTGCGACGGGATCGCCCGGATGACCGGCGACGAACCGAACATGCGGATCGTGCCGTTCCGAGGGGAGTACTACGAGCTGGCCCGGCCGGAGCTGGTGCGGGGACTGGTGTATCCGGTGCCGGATCCGGCGTTCCCGTTCCTCGGGGTGCATCTGACCCGCGGCATCGACGGCGGTGTGCACGTCGGCCCCAACGCCGTGCCGGCCCTGGCCCGCGAGGGCTACCACCGGGGCGTCCTGCGCCCGCGCGAGCTGGCGGCGACCCTGGCCTGGCCCGGTTTCTGGCGCATGGCCCGGCGGCACTGGCGGTACGGGGCGGGTGAGCTGCGCCGCTCGATGTCGAAGGAGGCGTTCACGACGGCGGTACGCAGGCTGCTGCCGGCCGTGGCGCCGGCGGACCTGCTGCCCGCGGCGGCCGGGGTGCGGGCACAGGCCGTCCTGCGCGACGGCACGCTGGTGGACGACTTCCTCATCCAGGAGGGCGCCCGAGCGGTACACGTCCTGAACGCCCCGTCCCCCGCGGCCACGGCGTCCCTCCCCATCGGCCGCGAGGTGGCGTCCCGGGCGCTGACCGCCCTCGCCCGGGCCTGACCCGCCGGACCACCGAAAACCGCAGGTGGGCCTACCGGGCCACCGGAAACGGCGACCGGACCCGCCGGACCACCGGAATCGGCGGGCGGCCCGCTGAACCGCCGGACCGGCGGGCGAACCCCCGCACCCCCGCGGTCGCGCCCGTCCCCCCGTAAAATCGACCCCATTGTGTCTGATTCCCGCAACGCCCCCGAAGCCCCCCGGCCCACCGCTCCGGCCCCCGCCCCCGGCGCCTCCGCGCGCCGTACCCGGGCCAAGGGCGAGCCGCGTTTCCCGGACGGGCCCAAGCCCGATCCCGCCGGGTCCCACTTCGAGCGGCGGATCCGCAGCTTCCAGCCGCGGCGGAGCCGGGTGACCGCCGGGCAGGCGGACGCGTTGCAGCGGCTGTGGCCCAAGTGGGGCCTGGACATCGACGGGCAGCGCGTCATCGACCTGGCCGAGCTGTTCGGGAACGACAACCCGGTCGTGCTGGAGATCGGTTTCGGCATGGGCGAGGCGACCGTCCGGATGGCCGCCGCCGACCCGGACACCAACATCCTCGCCGTGGACGTCCACACCCCCGGCCAGGGCAACCTGCTGAACCTCGCCGACCACCGCGGCCTGTCCAACGTCCGCGTCGGCAACGGCGACGCCATCATCCTGCTGCGCGAGATGCTCGCCCCCGACTCCCTCGACGGCGTGCGCGTCTACTTCCCCGACCCCTGGCCCAAGAAGCGGCACCACAAGCGCCGCCTGATCCAGCCGGAGTTCCTCACGCTCGCCGCGTCCCGGATGCGGCCCGGCGCGGTCCTGCACTGCGCGACCGACTGGGAACCGTACGCCGAGCACATGCTCGACGTCCTCACCGCGCACCCGGACTTCGAGAACACCCAGCCCGACGGCGGTTTCGCACCACGTCCCGCCTTCCGGCCGCTGACCCGTTTCGAGAGCCAGGGTCTGGACAAGGGACACGTCGTGAACGACCTGCTCTTCCGCCGCGTACCGCACCGCGTGCGCCCGTGAGCGCACCGCAGCCCCGCGAGCACCGCGCACGCCCGTAGGCACCCCGCACGCCCGTAGGCACCGCGCACGACCGCGAGCACCCCGCGCCGCCGCGAGCGCCCCCGCGGCGGCAGGCGTCCCGTGCCGCGTTCGAGCGTCGGGCGCCGTCGTGGTCGGCGGCCTCCCTCGTTAGGGTCATTGCCGTGGCGACCTGTCCCCCGTACCCGATGCCCCCCGCCCCTCCCCCCGACGGCACGCGACGGCACGCGCACTGGTGGCAGCACGGCTGGGTGCGGCACGGCGCGCTGATCGCCCTGCTCGCGCTCTCCGGCCTCGTCATCCTGGCCCTCGTCCGCGAGCAGACCGGCACGGAGGGCTTCCTGGTCGGGCTCGGACTCGCGGTCCTGCCCGTGCCGCTGCTCGTGGCCGCCTTCCGCTGGCTGGACCGGGTGGCGCCGGGCCCCTGGCAGAACCTGCTGTTCTCCTTCGCCTGGGGCGCCTGCGCGGCGGCGCTGATGGCGATCGTCGCCAACAGCGCCGCGACCAGGTGGATAGCGACCGCGACAGCGGATCCGGCCGGCGCCGACACGCTCGGCGCGACCGTCATAGCGCCGGTCGTCGAGGAGTCCGCGAAGGCCGCCGCGGTCCTGCTGGTGTTCCTCTTCCGCAGACGGGACTTCACCGGGATCCTCGACGGGGTGGTGATAGCCGGGGTCACCGCCACCGGCTTCGCGTTCACCGAGAACATCCTCTACCTCGGCACCGCCTTCGGCACCGACCAGCTGACCGGGGACAGCGGCGTCGCCTCCGTGACGGCGGCGACGTTCTTCGTGCGCGTCGTCATGTCGCCGTTCGCGCACCCCTTGTTCACCGTCCTCACCGGCATCGGCTTCGGCGTCTGCGCGCTCCCGGCGGGACGCCGGCGGGCACGGCGGGTCCTCCCGCCGCTCTGCGGGCTGCTGCTCGCGATGGGCATGCACGCGATGTGGAACGGCTCGTCGACGCTGGGCGAGTACGGCTTCTTCGCGGTGTACGCGGTGTTCATGGTGCCGGCGTTCGGCCTGCTGACCTGGCTGGTGGTCTGGACCCGCCAGCGCGAGCTGAGGACCGTGCGGGATGAGCTGCCCGTGTACGCGGCGGCCGGGTGGCTGACGCCGGCCGAGCCGTTCGCGCTCGGCTCGATGCGGGCGCGGCGCCTCGCCCGGCGGTACGCCCGCCGCCACGCCGGGAGGGCGGCGGCGCGGGCGGTGGCGCAGTACGAGGCGTACGCGACGTCCCTGGCCTTCCTGCGGCACCGGGGGCGCCGTGGCCGCGCGGGCGCGGACTTCGTCGTACGGGAGCGGGAGCTGCTGGCCGAGCTGTGGCGGCGGCGGGACGTGGCGCGTCCCGCGCTGGACCACGCGGCGAGGGCGACGGCGCCTCCGGTGCGGGGGGCCGCGCCGCCGTGGCCGACGTACGGGTACGGGTACGGGTACGGCCACCCGGCGTATCCGTACGCCGGGTCCCGTCCGTACAACCCCTACCGCTCGTAGCGGTCGATCAGGCGGACGCCGCCGTCAGCCTCGCCAGTTCCTCCTGGGTGAGCCGCAGTTCGCCCACCCCCAGCAGCGCCGGGAGCTGCTCCACCGTGCGGGCCGAGGCGATCGGGGCCGCCACCGTCGGCTGGGCCGCCAGCCAGGCCAGGGCGACCGTGGCCACCGCCACCCCGTGGGCCTCGGCGGTCTCGTCCAGGGCCGCGAGGACCTTCCGGCCCCGCTCGGTCCGGAGGTGCTCCGCCGCGGCGCCCGCCCGCGGGCTGTCGACGTCGGCGCCGGGCCGGTACTTGCCGGTGAGGAAGCCGGACGCGAGGGCGTAGTAGGGGACGGCGGCCAGGCCGCTGCGCTCGGCGAGGTCCCGCAGCTCGCCCTCGTAGGTGTCGCGCGAGACCAGGTTGTAGTGCGGCTGGAGCGCCACGTACCGGGCGAGGCCCTCCCGGTCGGAGAACTCCAGCGAGGCCCGCAGCCGGTCGGCGGAGATGTTGGAGGCGGCGATGTACCGCACCTTGCCCGCCCTCACCAGCTCGTCGAGCGCGCCGATGATCTCCTCCACCGGCACCTCGGGCTTGTCGAAGTGGGTGTAGTAGAGGTCGATGTAGTCGGTGTCCAGGCGGCGCAGCGAGGCGTCGGCGGCGGCCTTGATGTTCGCGGCCGTCAGGCCCGGGTACTCCGGGTGCTGGCTGACCTTGGTGGCGATCACGACGTCCGACCGGTTGCCGCGCGCCTTGATCCACTTGCCGATGATGGTCTCGGACTCGCCGCCCCGGTTGCCCTCGACCCATGCCGAGTAGGAGTCGGCGGTGTCGACGAAGTTGCCGCCCGCGGCCGTGTAGGCGTCGAGGACGGCGAAGGAGGCGGCCTCGTCGGCGGTCCAGCCGAAGACGTTGCCGCCGAGGGAGAGCGGGAAGATTTCGAGGTCGGACGAGCCGAGTGTGCGCAGAACAGTCATGTCCTACGTCAACCCTCCCGGCGGACGATCGCATTCCGCATCGTCCGCCCCGGCACGTCCGAGACCTCGCCCGACCGCGCGCCCCGCGGCCCGGGGCTTACGGGTTCAGCCCCTTGCTCCGCAGCCAGGCCAGCGGGTCGATCCCGGAGCCGCCGCTCCCGGAGTGCACCTCCAGGTGGAGGTGGGCGCCGGTGACGTTGCCGGTGGCGCCCACGCGGCCGATGACGTCGCCGGTGGTGACCTTCTGGCCGACGCTGACGCTGATGGAGGACTGGTGGGCGTACCAGATCTCGGTTCCGTCGTCGAGGGTGAGCACCGTCTTGTAGCCGTAGGAGCCGTCCCAGCCGGCCGCGGTGATCGTGCCGCTGTGCACCGCCTTGATCAGCGTGCCCGTCGGCGCGGCGAAGTCGAGGCCGGTGTGGTAGCCGGAGGACCAGTAGGGACCGGCCTGCCCGAAGGTGGAGGTGAGGGTGTACGAGGAGGTGGGCAGCGCGTACTGCTTGGCCAGCGCGGCCAGCCGCTCCGCCTCGGCCTTCTTCCTCGCCTCCTCCTCCGCCTTCTTCTTCGCGGCGGCGGCCTTGGCCTCGGCCTCCTTCTCCGCCTCGGCGGCGGCCTCCGCGGCGGCCTTCGCGGCGGCGGCCTCGGCCTCGGCGGCGGCCTTGCTCGCGATCTGGTCCTGCTGCTGCTCGGCCTGCGCCATGATCCGGGCCCGCAGCGCCTCGCCGGCGTCGGAGGCGCCCTGCGGGGTGTCGGCGGAGTCGGCGCCGAGGGTGCTGAGGGGGGTGGAGGCCTCGGGGACCTCCTCCTGCTCGTCGTCGTCGGAGATCAGCGAGCCGACGGAGGGCAGGTCGGGCATGGAGATGGACACCGGGGGCTTGCCGGTGTTGGCGCTGGCCATGCCGCCCGCGCCGACGGCCGCGATGACGCCGACGCCGAGGACGGTGGAGCTGCGGGCGAGGCCGCCGCGCTGCTTGGCGACGCGGTGCCGGCCGCGTACCGGGCGGACGGACTCCTCGGTGGGGTTCCACTCCTCCCACGGGCCCTCGTCGGTGCGGGGGCCGCCGTAGCCGAAGACCTCGATGTCACGCTGGCCCGGCACGGGCGGGACTTGCGTAGCAGACCGGTTGGACGCCACGTGGGCGCGCTCCTTTCCTTCCGTCTCCGCCTACCGGGTTAGCTGACGGGTTCGGAGCGGGAAGGTCTCCTACGCGCGTATACCGACCGTGTCTCCACGGCGGCATCCGCTCGATTCACCCCAAGGTGGTGGTTCCCCGGTTCCCTCGCGGGATTCGGCGCGTGCGCACGGAGCCGCCTTCTGTGACGGCTGGGACGACCGCGCTGCGTTATCGAACGTTAATAGACGGGGGGTGCGGATTCCAAGCCGTTCCCCTTGATCGTTCAGGATTTCGTCAGGGAATTATCGCCCACGACCGGCGAAAACCGGGCGAGTTGACCGCACATCGGTAAACCTCTGAAGGGACCATCAGATCTGACGTTGTGTCAGTTGTTATGCGGAGGGCTGCCGCCCGGTCACGGGACGTGACAGCGGTCGAAGGCCTCCGCGGGACCGGCGGGCGCCCTGTCGTCCCTCCCGCCGCCCCGGAGTGCCGCGCCGCCCGGTTCCGCGTACGCCCGCCCGCCGGCCGGCCCGGTCCGTCCGGCCTTCCCGGCCGGGGCGCTCGCAGGGAGGGCCGTGAAGCCGGCCGGATGCTCGCGGGTCGGGCGGGCCGGACGGGTGAACGCGCCGAAGGCCGGGATCCTTGAGGATCCCGGCCTTCGGCCTTCAGTAGCGGGGACAGGATTTGAACCTGCGACCTCTGGGTTATGAGCCCAGCGAGCTACCGAGCTGCTCCACCCCGCGTCGTTGTGTCTCCAGTGTACGCCATGCGCAGGACAGGAAGCACACGCGTTCCCGGCCCCGCTTCCCACCAGCGGTTTCCGGCCGTCCGCCGGGGGCGGCCCGCGCGGGCCGGGGCTTCCGGACGAGGCGGGGGGGAAGGCGGTGCGCGGCACGTGCTCGAACCCGCCGTACGCGGTCGGCGGGCCGCCCCTCGTCCGGGCGCGCCGCCCGGCCTCCGCGGCCCGTGCCGGGGCGGCCCGGCCGTTCCGGCCGGTGTGCCGGGGCGGCGTGGCGGCCGGGCCGCCGGTCCCTCGGGGCGTGCCGCGGCCCGGCGGTCCTCAGCCCAGCAGGTGGCGGTTCGGGGCCTTGGCCCGGTCCTCGTACTCCGGGAGGACGAGGACCTGCGCGCCGTGCGCCGTCAGCACCCCGGTGCCGTCGGCGTCCGGGACGAACGTGTCCGGCTCCCGCCAGGCCGTGACCACCCGCCGTACCCCCGCGTCGAGGATCAGCCGGGCGCAGGGCGCGGGCCGGGACGCGCGGCGGGCGCAGGGCTCCAGGCTGGAGTACACCGTGGCGGTGGCGAGCCGCGGGTCCGTCGGGTCGAGCTTCGCCAGCGCGGCCTCCTCGGCGTGCGCCACCGCGTCCCCGCCCTCCCGCGAGTGGCCGCGGGCGAGTTCCGTGCCGTCGGCGGCCACGACGACCGCGCCGACGCTGAACGCCGTCCGCGACGGCGGGCACCGGTCGGCCAGTTCGCAGGCGAGCGCCAGCCAGTGCCGGTCGGCGGCGGACACCGTCGCGCCGGTGCCGGGCGCGGTGGGTTCGTAGCGCATGAGGACGACGTCCTCGATCCGCCGTGCCTCCACCAGCCGCAGGCGTCCGCGCTGGTAGGCGCCGGGCCCGAACAGCCGGGGCGCGTCCGGGTCGCCCACCAGCAGCGGGGCCAGCACCAGCTGGAGTTCGTCGGCGAGGCCCTGGGTGAGCAACTGGGTGTGGACCTGCCCGCCGCCCTCGGCCATGAGCCGCCGCACCCCGCGTTCGTCGTGCAGGTGGCTCAGCAGCCGCCGCCAGTCGAGTGCGGGGCCGAGCGGGACGACGTCGGCCGCGATGCCGAGCGCCCGGGCCCGTTCGGCGCCCTGATCGGTCGTGTAGAGGATCTTCTCGCCGCCGGTGTGCCAGAACTGCGCGGCCGGGTCGAGGTCGCCGGAGCCGCTGACGGCGACCTTGAGCGGGTGGGCGGGCCTGCCCTCGGCGACCCGGGCGGCGCGCCGCTCGGGCGAGTTGACCAGCAGGCGGGGGTTGTCGGCGCGGATCGTGCCGGCGCCGACCAGGATCGCGTCGACGGACGCCCGCACCTCGTCGACCCGGTCGAGGTCGGCCGGGCCGGACAGCAGCAGCCGCTCGGGGCCGGCGTCGTCGAGGTGGCCGTCGAGGGAGACGGCGGCGGACAGCAGGACGTACGGGTGGGGCATCGAGGCGCCCTCTCTCCTCTGTTCGGAACTCCGAGCGGACTTGCACCGGCGGTACGGCGGCCCGCCCCGGAAAGCGGCGCGCCGGGCGCGCGCCCCGCCGCCCGGCGCCCGGGGGACGCACCGGGCCGGCGGCTCCGGCGGGCGGCGGGCACGCCGCGCCTGCACCGCTCCATCCTCCCCGCCCGGTCCGGGGCGCCGGAACACCGGCCGCGGACGACCGGTCCCGCCGAACGGCCGGGGATCACCGCGGCCGTGACGTACGGGGCGGCGCGCCGGGCAGGACGGGCCGGGGCGGCGCGAGGATCGTCCGCCGGACCGGTGGGGCGGAGGCGCCCGGCGCAGCGGGCCGCGGGCGGCTGCCGGAGGGAGCGGCACGGCGGGCCGGCGCCCTGGCGGGCCGGCCGTCACCGCAGCGCCGGAACAAGCCGAGCCCCCACGTCAGCGGTGTGCGGCGTGGGGGCTCTCCGGTAGGCCCTGTGGGACTCGAACCCACAACCAATGGATTAAAAGTCCACTGCTCTGCCAATTGAGCTAAGGGCCCAGGCGATGTCGCCACCCCGAGCATAGCCGGATGCGGCCGTCTCTCCGATCGGGTATCGGAGACACGGCCGCGCCGGGCGGACGGAACAGGCCCGGACCGCCCGCCCCGAGGGCACGCGACGGGCCGCGGCGACGCCGGGCGGCCCGCCCCGCCTACGGGCCCGCCTCCCCGGCGGCCGCCGTCCGCCCCGCCTCCCGCGCCCGCGTCCGCTCGTGCTCCGGGTTGAGGAACCAGTGCCGCGCCGACGCCGCCCACCACGTGGCGGCGAAGCCGAGGACGACCAGGACGGCGACCGGCGCGTAGTTGAAGGTCTCCCGGGTGACCGGCGAGACCTGGGGCAGCATGAACAGGACCGTGATGACCCCGACCCAGGTCACCGCCACCACGCCGATCACCCGTGACCAGCGGCCCAGGTGCCACGGCCCCCGCTCGAACGCCGCTCCCCGGCGCAGCCGCAGCAGCGTCGGGACGGCGTAGGCGATGTAGAGGCCGATCACGGCGATGGACGTCACCGCCGCGTACGCCGTGACATTGATCAGGTAGGGCAGGCCCAGCACCAGCGCCCCGCCCGCCGCCAGCCACACCGCCGCCACCGGCGTGCGGGTGCGGGGGCTGACCGTGTGCCACACCGCGGAGAACGGCAGTGCCCCGTCCCGCGAGAAGGCGTAGATCATGCGGCTGTTGGCCGTCACCGACGCCATGCCGCAGAACAGCTGCGCCCCGATCACCACGAGCAGCAGCAGCTTGCCGGCGGTCGCGCCCAGCGCGTCCAGCAGGATCTGCGCGGGCGGCGCGCCCGTCGGGGACGACAGCGCGCCCTCGTAGGACTGGATGGCGAAGGTGAAGCCCAGCAGGAGCGCGAACCCGGCGATCCACGACGTCCAGATGGAGCGGACGATGCCCCGCGGGCCCGCCGTGGACGCGTCGCGCGTCTCCTCCGTCATGTGGGCGGAGGCGTCGTAGCCCGTGAAGGTGTACTGGGCCATCAGGAGTCCCAGCAGCACCACGTACGCCTCGCTGCCCCACCCGGTGTGGTTGACGAACGCGCCGAAGACGAAGGACGCCGGCTGGTGCCGGTCCGGTACGAGGGCCAGCGCGCCGACGATCACCGTCACGCCCAGGACGTGCCACCACACGCTCACGCTGTTCAGCAGGCCGACGACGCGCACGCCGAAGGTGTTCAGCAGGCCGTGCAGCACCAGGATCGCGGCGAACAGCAGCATCGTCCGGCCCGGCGTCACCTCGAAGCCGAACTGGAGGTTCAGGTAGGCGCCCAGGAAGGACGCCGCGCCGAAGTCGATGCCCGCGGTCACCGCCACCTGGCCGAGCACGTTGAACCAGCCCGTGAACCAGGCCCAGGCGGCCGCCGTGCGGGCGGGCGCCAGCCGGTGCGCCCAGAAGTACAGCCCCGCCGACGTGGGGTACGCCGAGCAGATCTCGGCCATCGCCAGGCCGACGAAGAGCGTCATCAGGCCGACCGCGACCCAGCCCCAGGTGATCACGGCCGGGCCGCCCGTGTTCATCCCGAAGAGGTACAGCGTCAGGCAGCCGGACAGCACCGAGATGATCGTGAAGGAGACCGCGTAGTTGGAGAACGCCGACATGCGGCGGGCCAGCACCTGCGGGTAGCCGAGCTGGGCCAGCCGTTCCTCGTCCGACGGTCCGCTCGCCCTGGCGTCATCTGTCATGCCCCCAGCGATTCCCTCACCGAGGGCGTGACATGCGTCACAGGCCGGCTGGGCGGGAAGCGGGCGCGGCCGGACAACGCCCCCGCGGTCCCGCCGGCCCGGCGGTGGAGGCCGCCCGCGGCGCCCCGTGTCCCGCACGGCCGGGCCGTCCCCGCCGTCGCCGGTGAGGTCACCGTCCACCGCGTCGCAGGACCCGCCCCGGCCGGGGAAGACCTCATGGAAAAGCGCCGTGGCCCACCGGGATCGGTGGAGCCACGGCGCCTGCCGCAGGCCGGGACGCCGGCCGTCGTCCGTCGGGACGCCGGCCGCGTCAGCCGGTGTCCGTCAAGGACGCCGGCCGGTGTCCGCCGGAGTGTCAGCCGTTGCGCTTCCAGCGCGGCTTGTCCTCGCGCCGGCCGAAGGAGCCGGTGCCGCGGTGGTCGTCGCGACGGCCGTACGGGCGGTCGTGACCGGCGGAGCGGTAGCCGGGGCGGTCGCCCTGGCGGTCGCGGTTGAACGGGCGGTCGCTGCCCCGGTGGCCGCCGCGCTCGTCGCGCCGGAAGCCACCGCGGTCGCCCCGGTCACCGCGCTCGTCCCGGCGGAAGCCGCCCCGGTCGTCGCGGCGCTCGAAGGAACGCCCGCCGCGGTCCCGGTCGAAGGAACGGCCGCCCCGGTCGTCCCGGCGCTCGTCCCGGCGGAAGCCGCCCCGCTCGCCGTCCCGGCGCTCGAAGGAACGGCCACCGCGGTCCCGGTCGAAGGAACGGCCGCCCCGGTCGTCCCGGCGCTCGTCCCGGCGGAAGCCGCCCCGCTCGCCGTCCCGGCGGTCGTAGCCGCGGTCGCGGTCCCGGTCGCGGTTGAAGCCGCCCCGGTCGTCGCGGCGCTCGAAGGAACGCCCGTCGCGGTCCCGGTCGAAGGAACGGCCGCCCCGGTCACCCCGGTCGTCCCGGCCGAGGCCGCCCCGCTCCTCCCGGCGCTCGCGCCGCTCGTACGCCGGAGCCTCGTCGCGCTCCCCGCGCTCGCCCCGCTCGACGTCCCGCGCGGTCGGCTGCTCCGGCAGCGACACCTCGGCGACCGGCGACTCGGCGGCCGCGGCGTCCCGCGCCCCGTCCAGGACCGTCTCCGGGTTCTCGCCGCGCTCCCGCGCGACCCTGGCCAGCAGCCGGTCCGCCTCCTCGCGCAGCTCGGTCGCGCGCCGCTGCGCCCGCTCCAGTTCCTTGGTGAGCTGGGCGACCTCGCGCTCGGCCTGCTGCGCCGCGTTGCCCGCGGACTCGGCCTGGACCTCGGTCATCGACCGGGCTCCGGTGATCTCGGCGACCTCCGGGTCGAAGGCCGCGCCGCCCTGGATGACGTGGCGCGTGGCGTCGACGCCCGCGTCCTCCATCAGCCGGAAGATCTGCCGCCGCTGGTGCGGCAGGGAGAGGGACACCACGGTGCCGGTGCGGCCCGCCCGCGCCGTACGGCCGGCCCGGTGCAGGTAGTCCTTGTGGTCACCGGCCGGGTCGACGTTCAGCACCAGGTCGATGCCGTCGACGTGGATGCCGCGCGCCGCGACGTCGGTCGCGACCAGCACGTTCACGTACCCGTCCTTGAAGTCCGCCAGGGTCCGCGTCCGCGCGCCCTGCGTCATGCCGCCGTGCAGCGCCTCGGCCTTCACCCCGGCGTCGCGCAGCTGCTCGGCGACCCGGTCGGCGCCCAGCTGGGTCCGCACGAAGATGATCGTCCGCCCCTTGCGGGAGGCGATGGCCGCGGTGACCGGCGCCTTGTCCTTGGGCTTCACGATGAGGATGTGGTGCGACATGGTCGTCACCGCGCCCTGCGCCGCGTCCACCTCGTGCGAGACCGGGTCGTTCAGGTACCGGTCGACGAGGGTCTTGATCTCGTTCTCCATCGTGGCGGAGAACAGCATCCGCTGGCCGCCCGCCGGAACCTGGTCGAGCAGTTCGGTGACCTCGGGCAGGAAGCCCAGGTCGGACATCTGGTCGGCCTCGTCGAGGACGGCGATCTCGACGTTCTCCAGGGAGCAGGCGCCGCGGTTGATGATGTCGCGCAGCCGGCCCGGGGTGGCGACCAGCACGTCGACGCCCTTCTCCAGGGCGTAGATCTGGTTGCCCATGGACGTGCCGCCGCAGACGACCTTCATCTTCAGCCCGAGGACGTCCCCGTACGGCTGGAGCGCGTCGGCGACCTGCATGGCGAGCTCACGCGTCGGCGTGAGGATGACGGCCCGCGGCTTGTGCTTCTCGGTGCGGCCGCCGGCCAGCTGGGCCAGGGTCGGCAGACCGAAGGATAGGGTCTTGCCGGAACCGGTGCGGCCGCGGCCGAGGATGTCCTTGCCGGCCAGGGCGTCCGGGATGGTCGCGGCCTGGATCGGGAAGGGGGTGGTCACGCCGTTCTGCGCGAGCTTGCGCACGACGCCCTCGGGCAGCCCGAGGTCCGCGAAGGTGATCTCGGGGGCCTGGGGGGTGTCCTCGGTGCCTTCGTGGTTCTCGGGCACGACGACGTGGTCAGTACTGATGATGGACATGCGAATGCGAAACCTTCCGGAGTCTCGTCGGCACGCGCCCGTCAACTCCGTGATTCGCAATTCGCAATTACGACCGCCTCGATGCGGTCCACCACGGCATAAGGGAGTACGCGCCACACGGCGCGCTCTACGGTGGCGCCGGGCAAATGGGATCAAACGATCTGCCACCATACGCACTCGCGGGCCTCGAAGGCAAACCGAGCCGCACGACAGCAGATGGGACAGTCTCCCACACCAACACGTCCGGACGCCCGCGCATTCCTACACCGGCGCTCCGGCTTCCGGCGCCGGCTCCCGCTGGGCCAGCTGCGGCCCCGGCGGCTCGTGCGCCGACGACGACGGCTCCGCCTGTGTCGGCTCCGGCGAGGTGGTCGGCTCGGGCGGCGGCGGGGTCGGCGCCGGTTCGGCCGGGCGCGTGGGAGCCGGCGGCTCCGTGCGCGGCGGGGTCGGTCCGGCGGGGCCGCCCGGCAGGTCCGGCGCCGGCGCGGAGCCGCTCGCCGCGGCGGAGGGTTCCGCGCCGGGAGCCGCCGGCCCGCCCGCTCCGCCCTTCTTCCCGCCTGCGCCCTTGCCCTTGCCTCTTCCCCTGCCCTTGCCCCTGCCGTGCCCGTGCGCGCCGTCGGCCGCCGCGGCGCCGTGCCCGGCGCCACCGCCCGACACCGCCGTCCCGCCGTCGGGCGTCTGCCCGCCCTGCCGGCCGGCGGAGTGCGACGGTTCGGCGCGTCCGCCGGCGCCGCCGTCCCCCACGCTCATGCAGCCGGCGGCGGCGGCGACGGCGACGACCGTGGCGGCCAGGCGGACGGGTACGGGCAAGGGGCGCACGGGCGGCCACCTCCGGGACGGGGCGGGGAAGGAGTCGACCTGCCCAACTCCCCCCGCCCGCGGGAGGACACGCGTCCGGCGGTCCGGACCCCGGCGTGTCCCGGCGGCCGGGCTCAGCCGTATCCGAGGGCGTGCAGCCGCGCGTCGTCGATCCCGAAGTGGTGCGCGATCTCGTGCACGACGGTCACCTCGGTCTCGGCGACGACCTCCTCACGGGTCGCGCACATCCGCAGCGTCGGCCCCCGGTAGATCGTGATCCGGTCCGGCAGCACACCGGCGTACCACTCGCCGCGCTCGGTCAGCGGGGTCCCCTCGTACAGCCCGAGCAGCTCGGGATCGTCCGCCGGGGGCTCGTCCTCGACGAACACCGCGACGTTGTCCATCAGTCGCATCAGCTCCGGCGGGATCCGGTCGAGCGCCTCGGCGACCAGTTCCTCGAACTCCTCGCGCGTCATCTCCAGCACAGGCCCATTGTCGGGTACGTCACCCTCGCGCGAGACCCCTGATCGTCCCGCATATCCGGCCTCCGACTTGGGCATACGGGACCAATGGTCCGCGTCCCCTCCGCAGTCCCGGACATTCCGAACACCATGCACCTCATGCGAAGGCTTCCGCGCGTCCTGACCCGCCGCCGTTCCGCGCGCCGCGCGCCCGCCGCCGGGCTCGCTCCCCGTCCGCGTCCCTGGGCCCGCGCCCTCGGCCTCGTCGCCGTCGTCCTCCTCGGCGCCTGGCTGGGCCTGCTGGTCGTGGGCAACGTACGGGTCCCGGTCGGCCCCATGGACACGACGATGACCCTGCGTCCGTCCCTCACCGGCGGCACGAAGATCAACGTCTCGCCGCTGGGCGCCCTCCAGTTCGACAGCCACAGCGCCCCCGTCCGCCTGGACGTCAACGTCGACCAGCTCGACCCGGCCCGCTCCCAGGCCCTGGTCGACCGCCCCGAGCGCCTCTCCGGTCTCCAGGAGGAGGTCACCCGCGACGTCGCCCACGGCGCGCTGGACCTGGCCGCGCGCTCCTGCGTCGCGGTCGTCACGGGCGCCACGGCGCTCGGCCTCGTGGTCTACCGCCGCCCCCGCCGCGCCCTGGCCGCCGGCGGCCTGGCCCTGACCCTCCTGGCCGCGTCCGGCGGAACCGCCTACGCCACCTGGAACCCCGAGTCGGTCCTGGAGCCGAGGTTCTCCGGCCTGCTCTCCTCCGCCCCCTCCCTGGTCGGCAACGCGCGCAGCATCGTCACCGAGTTCGACGTCTACCAGAAGGAGCTGGCCCGGCTGGTGACGAACGTGACCAAGCTGTACGACGCCACCTCCACCCTCCCCGCCTACGCCCCCGACCCCACCACCATCCGGGTCCTGCACGTCTCGGACATCCATCTGAACCCGGCGAGCTGGAAGATCATCGCCTCGCTGGTGGAGCAGTACGACGTGGACGTGATCGTCGACTCCGGCGACACGATGGACCACGGCACGGCCGCCGAGAACGGCTTCCTCGACCCGATCGAGGACCTGGGCGCCCCCTACGTCTGGGTCCGCGGCAACCACGACTCCCCGACCACCCAGCGCTACCTGGAAGGCCTGAGGAACGTGCACGTCCTGGACGACGGCCGCGCCGAGACCGTCGCGGGCCTGCGCTTCGCCGGCATCGGCGACCCGCAGTTCACCCCCGACCGCTCCAAGCGGCCCGGGGCCGAGGCGTCCCAGGAACTGGCGGGCGCCCGCCTGGCCTCGGCGCTGCGCGACCAGCGGGCCGCCGGCCGGCCCGTCGACGTCGCCGTCGCCCACGAACCGGCCGCGGCCCGCCAGGTGGACGGCGAGGTGCCGCTGGTCCTGGCCGGCCACATCCACCACGCGGAGACGGAGGTCATGAAGTACGGCACGCGGCTGCGCGTCGAGGGCTCGACCGGCGGCAGCGGGCTGCGCGCGGTGGAGGGCAGGTACCCGGACCCGATCCAGGCGTCGGTCCTCTACTTCGACCGCGACACACGCCGCCTCCAGGCCTGGGACGCGATCGAACTGGGCGGTCTGGGCCAGGCGACGGCCGAGGTCAGCCGCCATCTCGCGGAGGAGAACCAGCCGGGCGCCACGCCCTCGCCGAGCGGTTCCTCCCCCGCCCCCGCGACAAGCGCCCCGTAAACCGTTTTGGCGATCCCTCCCGCCATCCCATATGCTTCTCACGTCCCCGACGCGCTGAGAAGCGCCCAGGCGGGCCGATAGCCCTCATCGTCTAGCGGCCTAGGACGCCGCCCTTTCAAGGCGGTAGCACGGGTTCGAATCCCGTTGGGGGCACGCAGTACAGTGTGCGACACTTACCTTCGTCGGTTCGCACGCAACCACACCTGGTCCTGTGGAGCAGTTTGGAGTGCTCGCCACCCTGTCAAGGTGGAGGCCGCGGGTTCAAATCCCGTCAGGACCGCTGAGGTTTCACGTGAAACCTCGTGGCTGGGTAGCTCAGTTGGTACGAGCGTCCGCCTGAAAAGCGGAAGGTCGCCGGTTCGACCCCGGCCCCAGCCACCAGCCGAAGGCCCCGTTCATCGAACGGGGCCTTCGTCGTGTCGGGCCGCTCTGCTCCTCTACCGGCCGCCGGGATGGCGGTGGCGCCAGGTCCAGAAGACCGCGCAGGAGAGCACCGCCCAGCCGGCCAGCACCAGGAACGGGAAGACGTGCTGGTGGCCGGGGAAGTAGACGGCGGTGTGCTGGGCGTTGACCGAGGCGCCGGGCGGCAGCCACTGGCCGATCACACCGAGCGGGGACGGCAGCAGCGGCCAGGAGACCGCGCCGCCCGAGGACGGGTTGCCGAGCAGCACCATCAGACCCCAGGTCGGGAGCATCGCCCAGCGCCCGACCAGGGCGTTGAACATCGTGAAGACCATGCCGGACGTGAACATCGTCAGCGCCAGGATCATCCAGGACTGCACGAACGGCAGGTCCAGCGCGCCCAGCACCCAGTCCACCGCGGCGGCGATCGCGAACCCGCCGAGCAGGGCGTAGGCGGCGGTGTAGGCGATCCGTTCCAGGGGATTGAGGTCGCGGGCGTTCACACTGAGCTGGATCGCGCCGACGAAGCCGATGATCACGGCCGCGAGCGAGATGTAGAAGATCGCCAAGCCGCGCGGGTCGCCCTCCTGCAACGGCCTGAGGTCCCTCACCTCGACCGTGACCCCGGTGGCCCTGCCCACCTTCTGCGCCGCCTGTCCCAGGACCTCCGCGACCGACGCCCCGGACGCCCCGGAGAGGTCCAGCGTGACCGCGTCACCGCCCGCGGGGACGTCGAGCACGGCGAACACCTGCTGTTCGTCCACCGCCGCCACGGCCGCGCTCCGGCTGTCGTAGGGGTGCAGCTTCACCGAGGCGTCCAGGGCCTCCTCCAGACCGGCGATGAAGCGGCGGCCGGGATCCTCGCGGTAGGCGCCGACCACCGCCGTGGGGACGGTGCGCGGGGTCGGGTCGGCCATGGCGTACGTATAGGAACCGGCGAAGAGGCCGGCCGCGGCGGCGAGGATCAGCGTCAGCACGGTCGCGGGCAGGAACGGCGACTCCCGGAAGGCGGTCCAGCGGTCCGTCCGGGTGGGTGGGCGTTCCCGGGCACCGCGCGCAGAATCGGACATACGACCCAAGCTAGATCATCGGCGGGACAAATCCAGTCGCCACGAATTTCCCGGAGGTGAGATCCTGGATCGCGTATGTCTACGCACCCCGCTCCCGCCCTCGGCTCCCTCGCCCCCCGCCTGACCGAGCTCTCCCTGCGCGACGCGCACCGCCTCGGCCGCAGGCTCGAAGGCGCGCGCAGGATCCGCAAGCCCGAGGCCCGCGCCGCGGTCCTCACCGAGATCGAGGCCGAGGTCGCCAGGGCCGAGGCACGCATGGCCGAGCGGCGGGCCCGCGTCCCCGCGGTCACGTACCCCGAACAGCTCCCCGTCAGCCAGAAGAAGAACGAGATCGCCGACGCCATCCGCGACCACCAGGTCGTGATCGTCGCCGGTGAGACCGGCTCCGGCAAGACCACCCAGATCCCCAAGATCTGCCTGGAGCTCGGCCGCGGTGTGCGCGGCATGATCGGGCACACCCAGCCCCGCCGTATCGCCGCCCGCACGGTCGCCGAGCGCGTGGCCGAGGAGCTCGACACCCCCCTCGGCGAGGCCGTCGGCTGGAAGGTCCGCTTCACCGACCAGGTGAACCCGGACGCCACCTTCATCAAGCTGATGACCGACGGCATCCTGCTCGCCGAGATCCAGACCGACCGCGAGCTGCGCGCCTACGACACGATCATCATCGACGAGGCCCACGAGCGGTCCCTCAACATCGACTTCCTGCTCGGCTACCTCGCCCAGCTGCTCCCGAAGCGCCCCGACCTCAAGGTCGTCATCACCTCGGCCACCATCGACCCCGAGCGCTTCTCGCGGCACTTCGACGACGCCCCGATCATCGAGGTCAGCGGCCGCACCTACCCCGTCGAGGTGCGCTACCGCCCCCTGCTGGAGGAGGACTCCGACGACGCCGACCGCGACCAGATCACGGCGATCACGGACGCGGTCGAGGAGCTGATGGCCGAGGGGCCCGGCGACATCCTCGTCTTCCTGTCCGGCGAGCGCGAGATCCGCGACACCGCCGACGCGCTCGCGAAGAAGCAGTACCGGTCCACCGAGATCCTGCCGCTGTACGCCCGGCTCTCCCACGCCGAGCAGCACCGCGTCTTCCAGCCGCACACCGGCCGCCGGATCGTCCTGGCCACCAACGTCGCCGAGACGTCCCTGACCGTCCCGGGCATCAAGTACGTCATCGACCCGGGCTTCGCCCGCATCTCCCGCTACAGCCACCGCACCAAGGTGCAGCGGCTGCCCATCGAGCCGATCTCGCAGGCCAGCGCCAACCAGCGCAAGGGCCGCTGCGGCCGCACCTCCGACGGCATCTGCATCCGCCTCTACTCCGAGGAGGACTTCGACGCCCGCCCGGAGTTCACCGACGCGGAGATCCTGCGGACCAACCTCGCCTCCGTCATCCTGCAGATGACCGCGGCCGGCCTCGGCGACATCGAGAAGTTCCCCTTCATCGACCCGCCGGACCACCGCAACATCCGCGACGGCGTCCAGCTCCTGCAGGAGCTCGGCGCCCTGGACCCGACCCAGAAGGACCCCCGCAAGCGCCTCACGGAGACCGGCCGCAAACTCGCCCAGCTGCCGGTCGACCCGCGCCTGGCCCGCATGGTCCTGGAGGCCGACAAGAACGGCTGCGTCCGCGAGGTCATGGTGATCGCGGCCGCCCTGTCCATCCAGGACCCGCGCGAGCGCCCCGCCGACAAGCAGACCCAGGCCGATCAGCAGCACGCCCGCTTCAAGGACGAGACCAGCGACTTCCTCGCCTACCTCAACCTCTGGCGGTACATCCGCGAACAGCAGAAGGAGCGCGGCTCGTCCTCCTTCCGCCGCATGTGCAAGCAGGAGTACCTGAACTTCCTGCGCATCCGCGAGTGGCAGGACATCTACACCCAGCTGCGCACGGTCGCGAAGCAGATGGGCATCCACCTCAACGACCAGGACGCCCCCGCCGACCGCATCCATGTCTCCCTCCTCGCCGGCCTGCTGTCCCACGTCGGCATGAAGGACGTCAAGGACGGCAACAAGAACGAGTACCTGGGCGCGCGCAACGCCAAGTTCGCGATCTTCCCGGGGTCGGCCCTGTTCCGGAAGCAGCCCCGCTTCGTGATGTCGGCCGAACTCGTCGAGACCTCCCGCCTGTGGGCCCGGGTCAACGCGAAGATCGAGCCCGAGTGGGTCGAGCCCCTCGCCGGCCACCTCCTCAAGCGCACCTACAGCGAACCGCACTGGGAGAAGGACCAGGCCGCGGTGATGGCGTACGAGCGGGTCACGCTGTACGGCGTCCCGATCGTCGCCCAGCGCAAGGTCAACTACGGCCGGATCGACCCGGAGGTCAGCCGGGAGCTGTTCATCCGGCACGCCCTGGTCGAGGGCGACTGGCGCACGCACCACAAGTTCTTCGCCGACAACCGCAGACTCCTCACCGAGGTCGAGGAGCTGGAGCACCGCGCCCGGCGCCGGGACATCCTGGTCGACGACGAGACGCTGTTCGACTTCTACGACCAGCGGATCCCCGAACACGTCGTCTCCGGCGCGCACTTCGACTCGTGGTGGAAGCGCAAGCGGCACGAGCAGCCCGACTTCCTCGACTTCGAGCGCGAGATGCTCATCAACGAGAAGGCGGGCGCGGTCACCAAGGCCGACTACCCGGACTCCTGGCGCCAGGGGAACCTCAAGTTCCGTGTCACCTACCAGTTCGAGCCGGGCGCGGACGCGGACGGCGTGACCGTGCACATCCCGCTCCAGGTGCTCAACCAGGTCACGGACGAGGGCTTCGACTGGCAGATCCCGGGGCTGCGGGAGGAACTCGTCACGGAGCTCATCCGGTCCCTGCCCAAGCCGATCCGCCGCAACTACGTGCCCGCGCCCAACTACGCGAAGGCGTTCCTGGAGCGGGCCGTCCCGTTGCAGGAGCCGCTGACGGCGACCATGGCGCGCGAGCTGAAGCGCATGGTCGGCGTCCCCTTCGAGGCGGACGACTTCGACTGGTCCAAGGTCCCCGACCACCTGAAGATCACTTTCCGGATCGTCGACGAGCGGCGCCGCAAGCTCGCCGAGGACAAGGACCTCGAAGCGCTGAAGCTGAGGCTGAAGCCGAAGGCGCGCAAGGCCCTCTCCCAGGCCGCGGCGGCCACCGCCTCCCGGCAGGGCGGGGAGTCCCTGGAGCGCGGGGGCCTGACCGACTGGACGATCGGCACGCTCACCCGCGTCTTCGAGACCCGCCGGGCGGGGCAGCCGGTGAAGGCGTACCCGGCGCTGGTCGACGACGGGCCGGCGGCGAACACCGTCTCGGTGCGCCTCTTCGACACCGAGGCCGAGCAGGCCGAGGCGATGTGGAAGGGCACGCGGCGGCTGATCCTGCGCAACATCCCGGTCAACCCCGCGAAGTTCGCATCCGAGAAGCTGACGAACGCTCAGAAGCTCGCGCTGTCCGCGAATCCGCACGGCTCCGTCCAGGCCCTGTTCGACGACTGCGCGACGGCCGCGGCCGACAAGCTGATCGCGGACTTCGGCGGACCGGCCTGGGACGAGGAGTCGTACCGGAAGCTGTACGACAAGGTGCGCTCCGAGATCGTCGACACGACCGTCCGCACCGTGGAGCAGGTGCGGCAGGTGCTGGCCGCCTGGCAGGCCTGTGAGCGCCGCCTGAAGGCCGTGCGCAGCCCCGCGCTGCTGCCGAACCTCCAGGACGTGCGGGGACAGCTGGACGCCCTCGTGAAGCCCGGCTTCGTGACGGAGACGGGCCTGCGACGGCTGCCGGACCTCGTGCGCTACCTGGTCGCCGCCGACCGCCGGCTGCAGCAGATGCCGACCAACGTCCAGCGGGACACCACGCGCATGGAGAAGGTCCGCGAGATGCAGGACGAGTACGCGTGGCTGCTGGAGCAGATGCCGCAGGGGCGCCCGGTGCCCCAGCAGGTCCTGGACGTCCGCTGGATGATCGAGGAGCTGCGGGTGAGCTACTTCGCCCATGCGCTGGGCACGGCGTACCCCGTCTCCGACAAGCGCATCGTGAAGGCGATCGACGCGCTGGCGCCGTGACACCCCGTGCACGGTGGGTGAGTTCGACCAAGGGGCTCACCCTCCTGTACAGTCCTTCTCGCAGCGCAACGCAGAACAAGCGCCGCGAAACCTGGTCCTGTGGAGCAGTTTGGAGTGCTCGCCACCCTGTCAAGGTGGAGGCCGCGGGTTCAAATCCCGTCAGGACCGCAGAACGATCGAGGCCCGCGCCGACACGGCGACGGGCCTCGGTCGTGTTTCCGGCATTCCCGGACCCTCGTCGTCGCGCCGACCCGGCGGCCGCGCCGCGGCCGGGCACCCCGGGTCCGCCAGGACACCTTCGGCCCGCCAGGACGCGCACCGGTCGCGCCGCGCCGACGGGGTCGGCGGATCCTCGGTCACGTCCCCGGGGCCCGCAGGCCCCGCCAACGCCCCCGGCCGCGCCCGCCGCCCCGCACAGGCGCGCGGTGTCCCCGGGAAGCGCCACGCCGTCTTGACGCCGTCACATTCGCTCGGTACCCCGGAAGCAGGGCCACCTCCCGCGCGGCCCGCCCCGGAGGTGGCGTATGGCGGCATCGGCCCGGCACGAGATACGGGCACTGCTCCGCGCGCATCTGTCGGCCGCGTCGTCGTACGGCCACCTGACCCGCCACTGCCCGATCTGCCACCGCCTGCTGCGGCTGGCGATGGAGTCCCCTCCCCGGTCCGCGGAACGCCCCGAGGGGACCGCCGAGGACGAGAGCCCCTCCCCCGCGTGACCCCGCCGGCGTGACCCCGCCCGCGGGCCCGCATCGCCGGCAGCGGCGTCAACTCCCCCTTCTCCACGGAAGATACGGAAGCGGCGCTTCCTCTACCGCACGCGGGCGGGGGACGACAAGCACCCCGGAGTGTGACGGGAGTCACCGCATGAGTTTTTGGAACCGCGGTATTTACGCCCCGCCTACAACTGGTCAATTTAATATGTGCAATTGCACTGCTCCCGGTCCGCCCCGGAGGGCTCGCGCACAGGGGCCCCGATCCCCCCGCCCAAGCCCCGCCCAGACTCCGGCAAGGCCGCTCACAGCCCGTCCCCGCGAGGCCGGCCGGCACACAAAAAGATCGCGCTGGACCCGGCGGAGTCCAGCGCGATCGACGACGCACCCGGTGGGCCGGGAGCCTGTTGGGGCAGGCCCCCACGTCGTGTGGAGCTGTGGTGTCAGGCGCCTCGGCCAGTTGGGGGACCGACCGGCTCGCCCGGTTGCGCGGCTGTCAGGCCTCGCTGCGCTGCTGCGGGATGCCCGCGAGCAGAGCGCGGACCTCGGCCTCGCGGTAGCGGCGGTGCCCGCCGAGCGTACGGATCGACGTGAGCTTGCCGGCCTTCGCCCAGCGCGTGACCGTCTTCGGGTCGACGCGGAACATGGTGGCGACCTCAGCCGGGGTCAGCAGCGGCTCGGCATCAGGGGTGCGAGCGGTCATGAGCGGCCTCCTCGGGAGAACCGAACCTTCTCGGTTCTTTCCTCTAAATTCTGCACCTTGACCCGCGTTGCCCGAAATGGCGGACGCGAGTCGAGTCGGTTATAGGACGAACGGCTTGTCCTCGGCACTACAACTACACCATCTGTCCAGCCGCCACGGCCAAACCGATGGAATTGCCCTCCCAGGTGTCCATCAGCGACGGAAGCCGATGGACCATGCCATAGCGGACAGTCACGCCACTGTGACGATCAGTCACAGGACGACCAGGAGCCACAAGACCCCCCAAAGCGTGCAATGCAGAGATTCCGCCCACATCGGGACGGAGGAGCCCTCGCCGGACTCCTTGTCCTATTTTGGCATGAGGAGGGGCAAGGGGCGCAAGGGCGATGTACGTGCGGTCCGTCACGCTTGACGCAAAAGCCCGGATAGGCCTCGACGTCTCTTGTGCGCCCGGTCGGCCCCGCGTTGACGACACCTCAGATCGAGGACGAAACCTCAAAACGAGCGCCAGGTCAAACGTCTGTTCCCCGGCGGCGGGCCGCCGGCGCCTGATCCGGCGTCAGTTCGCCGACCGCCGGTCCCGCACGGACCGCCACCGCTCCACGAGCCGCCCGTACGCCGCCCCCGCGGCCGCCTCGTCGCCGCGCCGCAGCGCCTCGATGCCCTCGGCCACGTCCGCCGCCGAGTGGTCGGCCTCCAGCTCGCCGGCCGGCAGGGCGTGCACCAGCCCGCCGTAGTCCAGCTCCACGTACGAGCGCGGGTGGAACTCCTCCAGCCAGCGCCCCACGTCCACCAGGCCGTCGATCAGCGGCCCCTCGTCGACGGCCTCCCTGAGCGCCCTGAGCCCCCGTGCCACCCGTCGCCGGGCCTGCACCATCGGCGTGCGGTAGCGCAGCACCGGCGGCGCCCCGCCCGGGGTGTCCGAGCCCCGGTCGTACTCCCGCTCCTCGTCGGAGACCAGCACGAACCAGTTCAGCGGCACCTGCCAGGTCGCCGTGCGGATCCAGGGGCGGGCGTCCGGGTTGCGGACCAGCCAGCGCTCGTAGTCCTGGGCGGCCTGGCGGCGGACCACCGGGGGCAGCACCGCGTCCAGGACCGGCGGGGGCAGCTCCTCGTCGAGCTCGGCGAGGGCCTGCCAGCCGCGCAGCCGGGTCCGCCAGGGGCAGACGCAGACCACGCCGCCGACCTCGATCACGAACGCGTCGTCGGACTCGTGCACCGGCACCGGCACCGGCGGGGTGGGCAGCAGGTCGGTCAGGGAACGGCGCAGCTCGTCCTGGTAGGAGGGGCGGTCGGGGCGGCGGGCGTAGCGCGTCCAGTGGCCGCGCTCCGGCTCCGGGAAGGCGGCCAGCGGCTCGTACACGCGCAGGTAGGTCGTGTACGGGACGATCACCGAGGACACCTTGGGCACGCCTGCTCCCTCCCCCGCGCACCGCCGTGAAAACCTGCGGGATCCACTCACGGACACGCGGGAAACCCATGCAAATCGTCGCACGGACGTACTCCATGGGGAGGTGATCCGGAACACGGTGCACCCGACGGGCGCCGCAGGCTCTAATCTCGTGCTCACGGTCCCCGCCCCCGGCCAAAAGCGGGGGGTCCCCCGGGGAACCCGCCTCCACCCGCCGCCGACTCAGGAGTCACCACAGTGACCGACGTGACCAACGGCGTCCTGCACACCCTGTTCCACTCGGACCAGGGGGGTCATGAGCAAGTCGTGCTCTGCCAGGACCGCGCCAGCGGCCTCAAGGCCGTCATCGCCATCCACTCCACCGCCCTGGGCCCCGCCCTCGGCGGTACGCGCTTCTACCCGTACGCGAACGAGGAGGAGGCCGTCGCCGACGCGCTGAACCTCGCGCGCGGGATGTCGTACAAGAACGCCATGGCCGGTCTCGACCACGGCGGCGGCAAGGCCGTGATCATCGGCGACCCGGAGAAGGACAAGAGCGAGGAGCTGCTGCTCGCCTACGGCCGCTTCGTCGCCTCGCTCGGCGGCCGGTACGTCACCGCCTGCGACGTCGGCACGTACGTCGCCGACATGGACGTCGTGGCCCGCGAGTGCCGCTGGACCACCGGCCGCTCCCCTGAGAACGGCGGCGCGGGCGACTCCTCGGTGCTCACCGCGTTCGGCGTCTACCAGGGCATGCGGGCCTCGGCCCAGCACCTGTGGGGCGACCCGGCGCTGCGCGGCCGCAGGGTGGGCGTCGCGGGCGTCGGCAAGGTCGGCCGTCACCTGGTGGACCACCTGCGGGCCGAGGGCGCCGAGGTCGTCGTCACGGACGTGCGCGAGGAGGCCGTGCGGCAGGTCCTCGACCGGCACCCCGAGGGCGTGACGGCCGTCGCGGACACCGCGGCGCTGATCCGCGTCGAGGGCCTGGACGTCTACGCACCCTGCGCGCTCGGCGGGGCGCTGGACGACGACACCGTGCCGGTGCTGACCGCCAAGGTGGTCTGCGGCGCCGCCAACAACCAGCTCGCCCACCCGGGCGTGGAGAAGGACCTCGCCGACCGCGGGATCCTCTACGCGCCGGACTACGTGGTGAACGCCGGCGGGGTCATCCAGGTCGCCGACGAACTGCACGGCTTCGACTTCGAGCGGTGCAGGACGAAGGCCGCCGGGATCTACGACACCACGCTCGCCATATTCGCACGTGCGAAGGAGGACGGGATTCCGCCGGCTGCCGCGGCCGACCGGATCGCCGAGCAGCGCATGGCGGAGGCACGCGGCAGGCGGTGATCCCGGGCGGCCGCGCCCGGGGTACGGCCGGTACCCGCCGGCGGGCACGTGGAGAGAACTCTCACTTCCACCGGCGGGTCGATCGTCCATAAGTGGTTAAAATCGCGGTTGACCAGCGAGGACGGGGCTCCTCGGAGGTTCTGGGCGCGGGCGCGTCCGGTGGGCGGCGTACCGTATGGGCGTGGGCTCAGGTACCGTGGAAGCCCTACGGATCGGCCTCTCCATGGAGAGTCCGTTCTGGACCATGAACGCGTGTCAAGACTCTGGGGCCGTCGAGCCCCGTCGTTGAGGGGGTCGAGCCATGGGGCGCGGCCGGGCCAAGGCCAAGCAGACGAAGGTCGCCCGCCAGCTGAAGTACAACAGCGGTGGGACGGACCTCGCACGCCTGGCCGAGGAGCTGGGCGCATCGACGTCGAACACGTCGCCGAACGGCGACCGCTTCGAGGACGATGAGCACGACGACGACCTGTACGCACGGTACGCCGACCTCTACGAGGACGACGACGAGGACGAGGACGACCAGTCCCCGCAACACCGTCGCGGCGCTTGACCTTGCACTGAGCACTCACCCGGTCGGTGACCGATGGTCACCGACCGGGTTCTGTGCTGCCCGCGGGTCTCAGTTCGCGTAGTCACCGACCAGGGCGGCACCGGTGGTGTGCTCACCCCTGTCCGTGATCTCGCCGGCCACCCAGGCGTCCACGCCGCGGTCGGCCAGGGTCGCCAGGGCCACGTCCACGGACTCCTCCGGCACGATCGCGATCATGCCGACGCCCATGTTCAGGGTCTTCTCCAGCTCCAGCCGCTCGACGGAGCCGGTCCTGCCGACGAGGTCGAAGACCGGGGCCGGGGTCCAGGTGGAGCGGTCGACGACCGCGTGCAGGGTGTCGGGGATCACACGGGCCAGGTTGGCGGCGAGTCCGCCGCCGGTGACGTGGCTGAAGGCGTGCACGTCGGTGGTGCGGGTCAGGGCCAGGCAGTCCAGCGAGTAGATCTTCGTGGGCTCCAGCAGCTCCTCGCCGAGGGTGCGCCCGAGCTCGTCCACATGGGCGCCGAGGTCCATGCCGGCCTGGTTCAGCAGGACGTGGCGGACCAGCGAATACCCGTTCGAGTGAAGTCCGGAGGCCGCCATGGCGACGACGGCGTCACCCTCGCGGATACGGTCCGGACCGAGCAGCCGGTCGGCCTCCACGACGCCCGTGCCGGCGCCGGCGACGTCGAAGTCGTCCTCGCCCAGCAGGCCGGGGTGCTCGGCCGTCTCACCGCCCACCAGGGCGCAGCCGGCCAGCACACAGCCCTCGGCGATGCCCTTGACGATGGCGGCGACGCGCTCGGGGTGGACCTTGCCGACGCAGATGTAGTCGGTCATGAACAGCGGCTCGGCGCCGCACACCACGATGTCGTCCATGACCATGGCGACCAGGTCGTGGCCGATGGTGTCGTAGACGCCGAGCTGCCGGGCGATGTCGACCTTCGTGCCGACGCCGTCGGTGGCGGAGGCGAGCAGCGGGCGCTCGTAGCGCTTCAGGGCGGAGGCGTCGAAGAGGCCGGCGAAGCCGCCGAGGCCGCCGAGGACCTCGGGGCGCTGCGTCTTCTTCACCCACTCCTTCATCAGCTCGACGGCGCGGTCGCCCGCTTCGATGTCGACACCCGCTGTCTTGTAGGACGCAGCTGCGTGGCTGGCACCAGTTGTCTCAGGCATGACGAGGAGAACCTTCGTGTCGTACGGCAGGTGGTGCGGGCGCCCTACGGGCGGCGGATGGCGTCGGCGGCGGCCGTGGCGGCGGGCCCGGCGGCCAGCTCGGTCTCCAGAAGCTGCTTGCCGAGGAGCTCGGGGTCGGGCAGCTCCATCGGGTACTCGCCGTCGAAGCAGGCGCGGCACAGGTTCGGCTTGGCGATGGTGGTCGCCTCGATCATGCCGTCGATGGAGATGTACGCCAGGGAGTCGGCGCCGAGCGAGGTGCCGATCTCCTCGATGGTCATGCCGTTGGCGATGAGCTCGGCGCGGGTGGCGAAGTCGATGCCGAAGAAGCAGGGCCACTTCACGGGCGGGGAGGAGATCCGGATGTGGACCTCGGCGGCGCCCGCCTCGCGCAACATGCGGACCAGGGCCCGCTGGGTGTTGCCGCGGACGATGGAGTCGTCGACGACGACCAGCCGCTTGCCCTTGATGACTTCCTTCAGCGGGTTCAGCTTCAGGCGGATGCCGAGCTGGCGGATGGTCTGCGAGGGCTGGATGAAGGTCCGGCCGACGTAGGCGTTCTTCACCAGGCCGGCGCCGAAGGGGATGCCGGAGGCCTCCGCGTAGCCGATGGCGGCCGGCGTGCCGGACTCCGGGGTCGCTATGACCAGGTCGGCCTCGACGGGGGCCTCCTTCGCCAGGCGGCGGCCCATCTCGACGCGGGAGAGGTACACGTTCCGGCCCGCGATGTCGGTGTCCGGGCGGGCCAGGTACACGTACTCGAAGACACAGCCCTTGGGCTTCGCTTCCGCGAATCGGGAGGTGCGCAGGCCGTTCTCGTCGATGGCGACGAACTCGCCGGGCTCGATCTCGCGGACGAAGCTGGCGCCGGTGATGTCCAGGGCGGCGGTCTCGGAGGCGACGACCCAGCCGCGCTCCAGCCGGCCGAGGACCAGCGGGCGGATGCCCTGCGGGTCGCGGGCGGCGTACAGGGTGTGCTCGTCCATGAAGACGAGGGAGAAGGCGCCGCGCACCTGGGGCAGGACCTGACCGGCCGCCTCCTCGATGGTCAGCGGCTTGCCGTCCTCGTCGACCTGGGCCGCCAGCAGCGCGGTGAGCAGGTCGGTGTCGTTGGTGGCCGCCACGCGGGGGCTGCGGCCGCCCTCCTGCTTGGGCAGGTCGGCGACCATCTCGGCGAGCCGGGCGGTGTTGACGAGGTTGCCGTTGTGGCCGAGCGCGATGGAGCCGTGCGCGGTGGCGCGGAACGTCGGCTGGGCGTTCTCCCACACGGAGGCGCCGGTGGTCGAGTAGCGGGCGTGACCGACCGCGATGTGACCCTGGAGCGACCCGAGCGAGGTCTCGTCGAAGACCTGGGAGACCAGGCCCATGTCCTTGAAGACGAGGATCTGGGAGCCGTTGCTGACCGCGATACCCGCGGATTCCTGGCCCCGATGCTGGAGGGCGTAGAGCCCGAAGTACGTGAGTTTTGCGACCTCTTCGCCCGGAGCCCAGACACCGAAGACGCCGCACGCGTCCTGGGGGCCTTTCTCACCGGGGAGCAGATCGTGATTGAGTCGACCGTCACCACGTGGCACGCCACCGAGTGTAGGCGAGATCGACCACTGGTCCGAATTGGGGATGCGCCCGCTGAAGTGGATCACCGGTCCGCGACGGCCCGGACGCTGGTTCCGTCCTCGCTGGTCAGCGTGAGTGTCCGGTGCTCCACTCGGTAGCCGGGCCGGCCGTCGAAGAGGCGCAGCAGCGTCTTCTCGACGGCCATGAGTGAGTCTTCGCACATCATCCGGGTGGTGGATGGAGCGCCGAGGGTGATATGGCCGTCGCGGACCGCGGCCCGGGCGTGCACGCGGTTGCAGCCGAGGCTGCCGGAGACGGTGCCCTTCTCCCCGTCGAAGACGAGGTGGGCGCGGCCGCCGCCGTCCGGGCCGGTGACGGTCCACTTCGTGCCGTGGAGCGGGGCGTCGCGCCGCTCGGTCAGGCGGACGGTGTCGCCGGCGACGGTGGTGAGCGTGAGGCGGTCGTCCCGTGCCCGGGCCCTGAGCTCGCCGTCGGCGAGAGTGCGGGCGAGGACGCGTTCGAAGGCCATGGGCCGTTCGCCGCAGGCCGTTTCGGTGGCCGTGACGCCGCTGAGCCGGACGCGGTCGCCGTCGACGGCGGCCCGGGCGCTGAAGCGGTTGCAGCCGTAGACGCCCTCGGCCCGCCCGCCGTCGTCGATCGTCAGGTGGGCGGCGATGGGCGCGCGGTGCGTGGTGCCGTCCACGGTGACGCTGTCGACGCTCCAGCGGACGCCGGTCACGGGCCGTCCGGTGTCCGCCGCGCCGCTGTCCGCCCGCTCGTCGCCGCAGGCCGCCGCGAGCGGGAGGAGCAGGACGGCGGCCGCCAGGATCAGGTGCTGCCTCTGTCGGTGCATGCCGGTTCGACGGGCGGCCGGGGCGGCCGGTTCCGGTCAGGCCAGGAGCGGGAGGTACGGCTCCAGGTCCGCCCGTTCCCCGCTCGCGCGGACCTCGGCGGCGGCGAGGGCGTCCCGCCACGCCGTCCGCCCGGTCGCGAGCCGGACCCAGGTCAGCGGATCGGTCTCGACGACGTTGGGCGGGGTGCCGCGGGTGTGCCGCGGCCCCTCCACGCACTGCACGACGGCGTACGGCGGGATCCGCACCTCGGTCGTGCCGCCGGGCGCCCTGACGGCCAGCGCGTCGGCGAGCAGCCGGACGCAGGCGGCGAGGGCCTGGCGGTCGTACGGGACGCCGAGGCCGGGGACGGCGGCGTTCAGGTCGTCGGTGTGGACGACGAGTTCGACGGTGCGGGTGACCAGGTAGTCGGCCAGCGGCAGGGCGCCCGCGCCGGTGGGGAGGAGCCGGGTGCCGGGGTGCGCGTCGAGCCGCGCGGTGAGGTCCCGTTCGATGCCGGCGAGGTGGGCGTCGAGGTCCGGGTGCCGCTCGGCGAGCAGGCGGGCCCGGTCCGCGATCGCCGCGGAGTCGGCCGAGGTCGCGAACGGCCAGTCGAGCAGCCGGGCGTTCTGCCGGGCGGGCTCCGGCCGGTCCAGCAGCCGGGACACGGCCGACAGCGCCATGCCCGTGTGCGCGATCAGCTCGCGCACGGTCCAGTCGCCCAGCCGGGTGGGCAGCGCGAGCTGCCTGTCGTCGAGCCCGCGCACCGCCTCCCGCAGGTTTCCCCACTGCCCGAACACGGCCGCGCGGATCCTGGCGGGGTCGTAGCTGCGGATTCGCTTCTTCGTCGGGGGCATGGCGGTGAGCCTAGTCGGCGCGGGGGCGGCGGTTTCCGGGGAGTTCCCGGCGCGGCCCGCACCGGCGCGGGCCGCGCCGGTGCGCGCCCGCTACGGCTCCAGGCGCACCGCGAACGAGTACAGGCGGGTGATCTGGTCGCCGCTGCCGTTGTCGTCGGAGATCAGGTACAGCGGGCGCCAGCCCCGGTAGGGGCCGGTGGTCCACTCCTTGCCGAGGGCCATGCCCTCGGCGTTGTCCAGCAGGGGGTTGCGCGGGTTCGAGCCGGGCGTGGCGACCGCTCCGGGGCCGCCCGCCGGGCAGTCGGCGAGGTCGAAGACGGGGGTCTCCTCGGCGAAGACGTCCGCGGGCAGGTCGTAGAGGGAGTCCTCGTCGGTCACGTCGCGGGCCCCGTCCAGGGAGAGCTGGACGACCCGGACGGCCGTGCCGAGACCGGCCGTGTACTCCCGTTCCAGGGCGAGGAGTCCCCCCTTGTCGTCGAGGGCGACCAGCTCCACCAGGTGCATGCCGTCCCCGGCGAGATAGGCGTACTGCCGGTCCGGGGTGTAGGCGCCGCCGGGCTCGCCCGTGTAGCGCTGGATGCGGATGACGGCCCGGCCTCGCTGGTCGCCGTCCTTGGCCAGCGGCGCCTCCCAGCCCGCGTAGAGGTGTCTTCCGTTCGGCGAGAGGGCGAGGGACTCGATGCTGCGGCCGGCCTGCGCGCTGCCGTGGGGCCAGTACCGCAGCTCCTCGGGGACGGGGAAGTCCCGGCCGATCTGGGTGCCGCCGGCGATGTCGAAGCGGCGGATGGCCGGGCCGGTCTCGGAGCCGATCAGCGCCGTCCTGCCGCCCGGTTCGAGGACCAGCGCCTCGCCGTCGTACCACCGGAACTCGTCGCCGTTCGCGCGGCGCAGCGTGTGCGCGGTGTCGGCGACGGGGTCGAGGTCGAAGGGGGTTCCCAGGTCCAGCGGGAACAGCAGGCCGGGCGAGTTGTCGGCGAGCGCGAGCGCCTCGACGCCGTCCGGGCCCTGGGAGACCAGCGCGAGGGAGGAGAGGCCCTCGAGCGGCTCGTAGTCGACGTTCCTCTTGTTCAGGGCGTCCGAGTGGTCGAGGAGCACCGCCCGGGGCGCCGTGTCGTCGGCCGGCTGCCCGCCGCAGGCGCCGGTCGCGGGCGCGGGGCGGGCCCGCTCCCACCAGTCGGCGGCCAGGGGCGCGCCGAGACCGAGGGCGAGGCCCGCCGCTCCGGCCGTCAGCGACCACACGAGGGTGCGCAGGCGGCTGTGGCGCGGCGGGCCGGCGGCGGGCTCGGCGGGAGGGAACAGCGGCGGGAGGACGGCCACGTTGCGGACGAAGTCCAGCCCGCCGACCCCGTTGCGGTCCTCGTCCTGCGGCTCCTGCGGCATCTCGGGCCGCATGGCCGTGATGCGCGCCTTGACCGCCTGGAAGAGGGTGTGCAGCCCCAGCATCCCGGGCCCGTCCGGCAGCCCCTGCCGCATGACGTCCACGAGCGCCCCGGTGAAGACCGTGCAGCGCCTGGGGTCGGGGGCGTGCGAGGGCCGGTCGCGCGGGGCGGAGGTCATGACGTACGAGCCCTCGACCCCGCGCAGCGTCTCCACGGCCACCTGACCGCCCTGCCGGCCGCGGTCGGCCCCGGCCATCTCGGTGAGCACCTGGCCGCTGAAGCAGCAGTCGAGGATCAGTACGCGGCGCAGCGCGCTGCCGGTGTCGCGGATGGCCCGGCGGACGTCGCCGGCCCGCACGCAGGTGTCCGGCTGGCCCTCCGCCGAACCGGGCAGGGTGAGCAGCAGCTGCCGCTCGTGGCGGTCGAGGAGGCCGTGCCCCGCGTAGTAGACGATCAGCGTGTCCTCGGCGAGGAGCCCGGCCTGACGGATCGGACCGACCAGGTCGGCCGGGGCCGCCGGATTGGCGACCGTGACGATCCGGTCCTCGGGGATCCCCCAGATCTCCTCGTCCGTGAGCACGGCCCGCAGTTCGACGAGGTTGTGGCGGACGCTGCGCAGCGAATCGAGGAGCGTGTAGTCGTCCACTCCGATCAGCACGCAGGCGGAGCGGCGGGGGTCGATCCGGGCGGAGTGGTCGCCGGCCGGCGCGGCTCTCGCGGCGCCGCGGGGCGCGGTCACGGCCGGTCCCCGCCCGCGCCGCCGTCCCCTCCGGCGTCGCCCGCCTCACCGGCGTCTCCCGGGCCGGCGCCGTCGTCGGGGGCGTCGCCCGCGGGGGTGCCGCGAAGCCTGCGCAGCAGTGCCTCGGCCTCGGCGGGGTCCGCGCCGACGACGTGGACGGTGACGGGGGGCGTGCGGTGTCCGCGGCCGTGCCGCCAGGCGAGATACGACAGCGGGAGCTGGGCCAGCCCGGTCGCCGTGGAGATCACCGCCAGGACCGTCTCGAGGTCCGGCCCCATGCGCCCGGGGACGTCGGCGGCGATCCGCTCCAGGCGGACGTGGCCGCGCAGCGACCGGTCGTCCGTGAACCAGTCGAGCAGCGAACGGAGTTCTTGCCCGGCATCCGGTCCGGCCGCCTCGAACCTGACCTGTAACCGGCTGCCCATCGGTCCTGACCCGGGGGCCCGTGACTCACTCACGTCTTCAGGTTGGCACAACCACCCCACCGGTCAAGGGCGTTCGGGAAACTCCGCCGGCAACGACCCGGCGTGGGGTACGGCCGGACGGCGGGCCGCCGCCCCAGGCACGCGGCGCGGACCTGGAGCGGCGGCCCGGACACCCGGGGCGGCGTCACGCCAGCAGCGCCGGGATCGTTCCCTCGTGCGCCTCGCGCAGCTCGGCCAGGGTGAGCGTGAACTCGCCCTGGACCTCGACCGTGTCGCCGTCCACGACACCGATGCGGGTCGCGGGCAGGCCGCGCGCACCGCACATGTCGGTGAAGCGGAGCTCCTCCGAGCGCGGCACGGCGACGATCGCGCGGCCGGCCGACTCGGAGAACAGGAAGGTGAAGGCGTCCAGCCCGTCCGGTACGACCAGACGCGCGCCCTTCCCGCCGAGCAGCGCCGACTCGACCACGGCCTGGACCAGGCCGCCGTCGGACAGGTCGTGCGCGGAGTCGATCATGCCGTCGCGGGAGGCGGCGATCAGGATCTCGGCGAGCAGCCGCTCGCGCTCCAGGTCGACCTCGGGCGGCAGGCCGCCCAGGTGGTCGTGGATCACCTGCGACCAGGCCGAGCCGCCGAACTCCTCGCGGGTGTCGCCGAGGAGGTAGAGCAGCTGGCCCTCCTCCTGGAAGGCGACGGGCGTGCGGCGGGCCACGTCGTCGATCACGCCGAGGACGGCGACGACCGGCGTCGGGTGGATGGCGGCCTCGCCCGTCTGGTTGTAGAGCGAGACGTTGCCGCCGGTCACCGGGGTGCCGAGCTGCCGGCAGGCGTCCGCCAGGCCGCGCACGGCCTCGGCGAACTGCCACATGACGGCCGGGTCCTCGGGCGAGCCGAAGTTCAGGCAGTCGGAGACGGCGAGCGGCCTGGCGCCGGTGGTGGCGACGTTGCGGTAGGCCTCCGCCAGGGCCAGCTGCGCGCCCGTGTACGGGTCCAGCTTGGCGTACCGGCCGTTGCCGTCGGTGGCGATGGCGACGCCGAGACCGGTCTCCTCGTCGATGCGGATCATGCCGGAGTCCTCGGGCTGGGCGAGGACGGTGTTGCCCTGCACGAACCGGTCGTACTGGGAGGTGATCCAGGACTTGGAGGCCTGGTTGGGGGACGCGACCAGCTTCAGGACCTGGTCCTTCAGCTCCTCGGCCGTCCGCGGGCGCGGCAGCTTGTTCGCGTCGTCCGCCTGGAGGGCGTCCTGCCAGTCCGGGCGGGCGTACGGGCGCTCGTACTCCGGGCCCTCGTGGGCCACGGTCCGCGGGTCGACGTCGACGATCTTCTCGCCGTGCCAGAAGATCTCCAGGCGGTCGCCGTCGGTGACCTCGCCGATGACGGTGGCGATGACGTCCCACTTGTCGCAGATCTGAAGGAAGCGGTCGACCTTGTCCGGCTCGACCACCGCGCACATGCGCTCCTGCGACTCGCTCATGAGGATCTCCTCGGGCGAGAGCGTGGAGTCGCGCAGGGGGACGTCGTCCAGCGTCACGCGCATGCCGCCGGAGCCGTTGGAGGCCAGCTCGCTGGTGGCGCAGGACAGGCCGGCCGCGCCCAGGTCCTGGATGCCGACGACCAGCTTCTCGGCGAACGCCTCCAGGGTGCACTCGATGAGGAGCTTCTCCTGGAAGGGGTCGCCGACCTGGACGGCGGGGCGCTTGGACGGCTTGGCGTCGTCGAAGGTCTCCGAGGCCAGGATCGACGCGCCGCCGATGCCGTCGCCGCCGGTGCGGGCGCCGTACAGGATGACCTTGTTGCCCGCGCCGGACGCCTTGGCGAGGTGGATGTCCTCGTGCCGCATCACGCCGATGCAGCCGGCGTTGACCAGCGGGTTGCCCTGGTAGCAGGCGTCGAAGACGACCTCGCCGCCGATGTTGGGCAGGCCCAGGCAGTTGCCGTAGCCGCCGATGCCGGCGACGACGCCCGGCAGCACCCGCTTGGTGTCGGGGTGGTCGGCGGCGCCGAAGCGCAGCGGGTCGACGACGGCGACCGGGCGCGCGCCCATGGCGATGATGTCGCGGACGATGCCGCCGACGCCCGTGGCCGCGCCCTGGTAGGGCTCGACGTAGGAGGGGTGGTTGTGCGACTCGACCTTGAAGGTGACCGCGTAGCCCTGGCCGACGTCGACGACGCCGGCGTTCTCGCCGATGCCGACGAGCAGGGCGTCGCTCTCGGGGGCCTTCTCGCCGAACTGGCGCAGGTGGACCTTGGAGGACTTGTACGAGCAGTGCTCGGACCACATCACCGAGTACATGGCGAGTTCGGCGCCGGTGGGCCGGCGGCCGAGGATCTCGACGATCCGCTCGTACTCGTCCTTCTTCAGGCCGAGTTCGGCCCAGGGCAGCTCGACGTCGGGGGTCGCGGCCGCGTGCTCGACCGTGTCCAGGGGGGTCTTGCTCATGCGGTGACCAGCCTCTTGAGGATCGAGGTGAAGAACGGGAGGCCGTCGGTGCGGCCGGTGCCGATCAGCGGCTCCACGGCGTGCTCCGGGTGCGGCATCAGACCGACGACGTTGCCGGCCTCGTTGGTGATGCCGGCGATGTCGTTGAGCGAGCCGTTGGGGTTGAAGTCCAGGTAGCGGAACGCGACCCGGCCCTCGGCCTCCAGCTTGTCCAGCGTGTACCGGTCGGCCACGTAGCGGCCGTCCATGTTCTTCAGCGGGATGTGGATCTCCTGGCCGGCCGCGTAGTCGGCCGTCCAGGCGGTGTCCGCGTTCTCCACCCGCAGCTTCTGGTCGCGGCAGATGAAGTGCAGGTGGTCGTTGCCGAGCATGCCGCCGGGCAGCAGGTGTGCCTCGGTGAGGATCTGGAAGCCGTTGCAGATGCCGAGGACCGGCAGTCCGGCCTTCGCCTGCTCGATGATCGTGTCCATCACCGGGGAGAAGCGGGCGATGGCACCGGCGCGCAGATAGTCGCCGTAGGAGAAACCACCGCACAGGACCACCGCGTCGACCTGCTTCAGGTCCTTGTCCTTGTGCCACAGGGCGACGGGTTCGGCACCCGCGAGACGGATCGCGCGCTGCGTGTCCCGGTCGTCGAGACTGCCCGGGAAAGTGACGACGCCGATACGAGCGGTCACTTCGCGGCCTCCGCGACTTCCTCGACCCGGACGGTGAAGTCCTCGATCACGGTGTTGGCGAGGAAGGATTCCGCAAGATCGTGGATGCGGGCGAGCGCGGCCTCGTCGACCGGCCCGTCAACTTCGAGTTCGAATCGCTTTCCCTGACGTACGTCGGAGATCCCCTCGAAACCCAGCCGCGGCAGTGCGCGCTGCACCGCCTGGCCCTGGGGGTCGAGGATCTCCGGCTTGAGCATGACGTCGACTACGACGCGTGCCACTGGCACTCCCGGTGTGTGGTGCTGAGCAGGTCCCTTCAGACTACCCGCACAAAATTTCTACGCGGGTAGAGTTGTAGGAAACTACGTGAGCCCTGTCACGATCGGGTCTCGCCCGGGCCTCTTCGTGAAAAGTTCCGGGAAAGTTCCGGGAACCACCCGGGATCCCTATTGCGCCACGGACACGCGGGAGGATTTAGTCGAGCTTCCCGTGGCAATGCCAGGCACTGTACAAATGAATTGGCGCGAGCCGACGCTTTGCCCAAATAACAGACGGACAGTCGACATCTCCGCAGCGTCTTTGCACGTCATCGCCGACAAGATGTCGCATGAAGGGACCGGTATTCGTGGCGCAGAAGGTCGTGGTCACTCTCTTCGACGACATCGACGGCTCGGAAGCGGCGGAGACGATCGCCTTCGGACTCGACGGCAAGTCGTACGAGATCGATCTGAGCGAAGCCAACGCCGAGCAGCTGCGCAAGGCGCTCGCGCCGTACGTGGCGGCCGGCCGCAAGCGGTCGCGGTCGGGCCGGGCGTACCAGCAGACGGAGGTGGCCCCCGATCCGGCGGCCGTCCGGGCCTGGGCCCAGGCCAACCGGATGGAGGTGCCCGCGCGGGGCCGGATCCCCAAGAGGGTCTACGAGGCGTTCGCCGACGCCCGGTGAGCCGCGGCCGACGGCCGGCCACCCGCCCCTCGCGGCAACCGACTTGCGCAGCACCCCTGCTGATCAGCTAAAGTCTGGAGCACGCCGAGGGGCGAGGCCGAAAGGCCCGGCCCACGGAGTCACGCGGGTGTAGTTCAGTAGTAGAACATCCCCCTTCCAGGGGGAAGGCGCAGTGTGCGATTCCTGTCACCCGCTCTGCACCGCCGTACGGACCACTCCGGTGGATCAGGTAGGCTGGTGCTCGCACCGATCGGTGGAAGCCGGTCGGGAGCAATGCGGACGTAGCTCAGTTGGTAGAGCGCAACCTTGCCAAGGTTGAGGTCGCGAGTTCGAGCCTCGTCGTCCGCTCGGGAAAAAGACCCCGGTCCATCGGACCGGGGTCTTTTCGCATGTGCTCTTTCCCGTCCGTCTGACATTTGTCATGTCCGGTGATGACAGCGCGCACTGCCCGCCCGTCCCGTCCGCCGGGACGATCGGGTCATGGAAGCGAACGGACACGAACACGTGATTGAGGTCACCGACCTGCGGCGTGTGTACGGGGGCGGGTTCGAGGCGGTGCGCGGAGTGAGCTTCTCGGTGCGCCGCGGGGAGGTCTTCGCGCTGCTGGGCACCAACGGCGCGGGCAAGACGTCGACGGTCGAGCTGCTGGAGGGCCTGGCGCCGCCGGCCGGCGGGCGGGTGCGGGTCCTCGGGCACGACCCGTACGCGGAACGGGCCGCCGTGCGGCCCCGCACCGGGGTGATGCTGCAGGAGGGCGGCTTCCCCTCCGAACTGACCGTCGCGGAGACCGCGCGGATGTGGGCGGGCTGCGTCAGCGGGGCGCGCCCGCCGCAGGAGGCGCTGGCGCTGGTGGGGCTGGCGGGGCGGACCGGTGTGCGGGTCAAGCAGCTGTCCGGGGGAGAGCGGCGCCGCCTGGACCTGGCGCTCGCGCTGCTCGGCGACCCCGAGGTGCTGTTCCTCGACGAGCCGACGACCGGACTGGACGTCGAAGGACGCCGGGACACCTGGAAGCTGGTACGGGCGCTGCGCGACGGCGGCACGACCGTGCTGCTGACCACGCACTACCTGGAGGAGGCCGAGGCGCTGGCCGACCGGCTGGCGATCCTGCACGAGGGACGCGTCGCCGCCGCCGGCACCCCGGCCGAGGTCACCGCCGCCCAGCCGTCCCGGATCACCTTCGAGCTGCCCGAGGACCACTTCCTCGGTGACCTGCCGCCGCTCGGTGAACTGGGCGTGTGCGGACACGAGGTCGAGGGGCGGGTCGTGCGGCTGCGGACGCGGGAGCTGCAGCGGACCGCCACGCGGCTGCTGACCTGGGCCGAACGGGCCGGTGTGGAGCTGCGCCGGCTCGACGTGCGGTCGGCCTCGCTGGAGGAGGCGTTCCTCGGGATCGCCCGGGAGGCGTCCGCGGAGACGAAGACACGGGAGTACGCGGCATGAGCGCCACCACCACACCGGCGAGCCGGATGGCGGCGCTCGCGCGCGCCGAGCTGACCCTGCTGGGACGCAGCAGGGGCACGCTCGTCGCCGCCCTGTTCGTGCCGCTGGTGCTGCCGGTCAGCGTGCGCTCGGCGGCCGAGAAGATGGACCTCGACGAGGCCGGGCTCACCGTCGGCACGGTGGTCCTGCCCGCCGCGATCGGCTTCTCCCTGCTGTTCGCCGTCTACGGGGCGCTCGTCGGCGTCCTCGTCGCCCGCCGCGAGGAACTCGTCCTCAAGCGGCTGCGCACCGGGGAGCTGCGGGACGCCGAGATCCTCGCCGGGTCCGCGCTGCCGGCCGGCGCGACGGGGCTGGCGCAGTCGCTGCTGCTGGCGGCCGGCTGCGCGGCCCTGCTGGACATGCCCGCGCCTCCGGCGCCGCACCTGGCCGTCGTGGGACTGCTGTCGGGGCTGGTGATGTGCGCCTCGCTCGCGGCGCTCACCGCGACCTTCACCAGGACGACCGAGAGCGCCCAGGTCACGCCGATGCCGCTGATGCTCGTGTCGATGCTCGGCTCCGGGATGACCGTCCCCCTGGAACTGCTGCCCGACCGGCTGGCCTCCTTCTGCGAACTGCTGCCGCTGACGCCCGTGATCACCCTCGTGCGCGGCGGCTGGACCGGTGACCTGTCGGCGTACGAGGCGGTCGGTCCCGTGCTCACCGCGCTGGCCTGGACCGCTCTGGGCGTGTTTGCTGTACAGCGGTGGTTCCGGTGGGAACCGCGGCGCTGACCGTGCCGCGGCCGGACGCGGGGAGGGATGCGGTGCTGGGCCGGATACGGGGATGGCAGCGGCGCCAGTGGCACGAGCGCAGCAAGGCCGAGCGGGTGGAGCTGCAGTACCGGCTCGTGTGGCAGTGCTCGATCTGGTTCTTCTACGTCGGCTGGTGCGCGGCGCCCCTGCCGCCCGCCCTGCGGGACCGTCCGCTGGACTGGGCGCTCGGCGGGCTGCTGCTCGCCCTCGGCGCGGCCCAGGCCTTCTTCGGCAACCGGCTGCAGCGGCAGGCGGTCGACGCCTACCTGGGCCGGGGCGGGATGCCGCGGCGCGGGCTCGCCGAGTCGGCCGCGCTGCTGGGCGCGGTGCTGGCGGTGACGGTGGCGCTGCAGGTCGTGCACGGCATGGACGAGGGGGTCATCGGCTTCGTCACCCTCTACGCGCTGCTCCCCTTCGGCTGCGCGTACTGCCTGGTCGTGCCGGTGCGGCGGTTCCTCACCCGGTTCGGCGCGGCCGGCGCGGCGGTCGTGGCCGCGCACGCCGCGGCCACCGACATCACCGGGATCGGGCTGGCCGCCCTGGCGGGGCTGGTGCTGCTGACCACGGGCATGGCCCTGCTGATGTCGCGGTGCGGGGCCTGGACGCTGGCCGTGCTGTGGGAGGCCGAACGGGCCCGCGAGACCGAGGCCCGGCTCGCCGTCGCCGAGGAGCGGCTGCGGTTCGGGCGGGACCTGCACGACGTGATGGGGCGGAACCTGGCCGTGATCGCCCTCAAGAGCGAGCTGGCCGTGCAGCTCGCCCAGCGGGGGCGGCCCGAGGCCGTGACGCAGATGATCGAGGTGCAGCGGCTGGCGCAGGAGTCGCAGCGGGAGGTGCGCGAAGTGGTGCGCGGCTACCGGGAGATCGACCTCGGCGCCGAACTCGCCGGGGCGCAGGGCGTGTTGGCGGCCGCCGGCATCGACTGCACGGTCACCGGGTCCGCCGACGGGCTGCCGGCGCCGGTGCAGTCGGCGCTGGGCTGGGTCGTGCGGGAGGCGGCGACCAACGTGCTGCGGCACGGGGACGCGCGGCACTGCGCGGTACGGCTCCGGGTGTCGCAGCGGCGGGCGGTGCTGTCCGTGGAGAACGACGGGGCGCCGGAGGAGGCCGGCGGCACCGGGTCCGGGCTGGCCGGGCTGCGGGAGCGGCTGGCGGGCATCGGCGGGACGCTGCGCGCCGGACCGGCCGGGCGGGGGCTGTTCCGGCTGACCGCGGAGGTACCGCTGCCGGCGGGAGCACCCGGCCCCGGGCCCGCCGTCCGCCGTCCTGTGAGCGAGGTCGCCTCATGACGTCTCCCGTGCCGTCCGCACCGCCCGTCCGGCTCCTGCTCGCCGACGACGAGCACCTCATCCGGGGCGCGCTCGCCGCCCTGCTGTCCCTGGAGGACGACCTGACGGTCGTCGCCGAGGCCGCCACCGGGCCCGAGGCGCTGGCGATGGCGCGGGCGCACGCGCCCGACGTCGCCGTCCTGGACCTGCAGATGCCGGGTGCGGACGGTGTGCGGGTCGCCACATCCCTGCGCGCCGAACTGCCCGCCTGCAAGGTGCTGATCGTCACCAGTCACGGGCGGCCCGGGCACCTGAAGCGGGCGCTCGCGGCGGGTGTGCGGGGGTTCGTCCCGAAGACCGTCAGCGCGCAGCGGCTCGCCGAGATCATCCGGACCGTGTACGCCGGAAACCGTTACGTCGATCCGGAGTTGGCCGCCGACGCGATCTCCGCCGGGGACTCGCCGCTGACCGCGCGTGAGGCGGAGGTGCTGGAACTGGCCGCCGACGGGGCGCCCGTCGCGGAGATCGCCGAGCGGGCCGCGCTGTCACCGGGGACCGTACGGAACTATCTGTCGTCGGCCACCTCCAAGCTCGGCGTGGAGAACCGGCACGCGGCGGTGCGTCTCGCCCGCGAGCGAGGTTGGGTATAGTTGCTCTCGCGCCACGGCGCAACGCGGACGTAGCTCAGTTGGTAGAGCGCAACCTTGCCAAGGTTGAGGTCGCGAGTTCGAGCCTCGTCGTCCGCTCCACGTCAGGACACAGCGAAGGCCCCGGTCGACGACCGGGGCCTTCGTCGTGCCGCCGGTCAGCTCCAGGCGGTGCCGGTCAGCCGCTCGTACGCCTCCACGTACTTGGCGCGGGTCGCCTCCACCACCTGCTGCGGCAGCGGCGGCGGGGGCTGCTCGCCCCTGCGGTCCCAGCCGGACTCCGGCGAGGTCAGCCAGTCGCGGACGAACTGCTTGTCGTACGACGGCTGCGCCCGGCCCGGCTGCCACTGGTCGGCCGGCCAGAAGCGGGAGGAGTCCGGGGTGAGCACCTCGTCCGCGAGGACCAGCCGGTCGCCCTCGAAACCGAACTCGAACTTGGTGTCGGCGAGGATGATCCCCCGGTCGCGGGCGATGTCGCGGGCGCGGGAGTACGCGGCGAGGGTCGCCTGGCGCAGCCGGGCCGCGGTGTCCGCGCCGACCTGGCGGGCGACCTCCTCGTAGGAGACGTTCTCGTCGTGCTCGCCGACCGCGGCCTTGGTGGCCGGGGTGAAGATCGGGGCGGGGAGCTCCGAGCCGTCGACGAGGCCCTCGGGGAGGGCGAGGCCGCAGACGGTGCGGGACTCGTCGTACTCGGCCAGGCCCGAGCCGGTGAGGTAGCCGCGGGCCACGCACTCCACGGGGACCATCCGCAGGGACTTGCAGACCAGGGTGCGGCCCGCCCAGCCGGCGGGGGCGCCCTCGGGCAGCTCGGTGCTCAGCACGTGGTTCGGCACCAGGTCGGCGAGCTGGTCGAACCACCACAGGGAGAGCTGGGTGAGGATGCGGCCCTTGTCGGGGATCTCGGTCGGCAGCACCCAGTCGTAGGCGGAGATGCGGTCGCTGGCGACCATCACGAGGTCGCCCGCCTCGTTCTGGTACAGCTCGCGCACCTTCCCGGTGTGCAGGTGCACCAGGCCCGGAACCTGGATCGGCTCGGGCTTTTCGACGAATCCGGACACGGTTCCTCCCCGTGGTTCTGTCCAATGGTCCCGATTCTCCCGTACCGGGGGGTGACCGGAGACATCGGGTTCCCGCCCGGGGGCGGCGGACGGGGCGTGTTCCGGCGGGGGCCGGCCGTGGGGCGCGAGCGGGGCGGTCACGGGGGCGGCGGACCCGGCGTGTGGCGGCGGGGGGCGGCTACGGAGGGGGCCAGGGGTCAGTCGCTCTTGCAGATGCGGTCCAGGAGGTTGGCGGTGGCGCGCTGGATACGGGCGTCGACGTGTCCGGGGCGGTCCAGGGCCGGGGACCAGGCGAACGTCCCGGACGCGAAGACCCAGGCGCCGGACGGCGCGCGGTAGAGGGACGTCTCCTGGTGGCGCGGGGCGCCCTCGCCGTCGGTGTAGGGGGAGTGGGCGAGCAGGACGCGCTCCTCGTGGTCGGGGAGCGGGGTGCGCGGGAAGTAGCGGTCGGCCTCGCCCGCCACCAGTCCCTCGATCCCGTCGCCCTCGCCGGCGCCGGTCGCCTCCCAGACCCAGTGGCCGGCGTTGCGGACGATCAGCGGGTGCGGCTCGGGGACCTGGCCGGCGTACTGGATGCCGAGCAGTTCCTGTTCGGGGCGGTCGATCTCGCGCCAGAGGACGGGTTTGCCCGGGCCCCTGCGTTTGCGGCAGGTGAGCAGCCGGTCGGGGGCGCCGGACGGGGACGGGCCCAGTTCCACCTGCCAGTACAGGGTGTTGGCGGAGAGGAAGACCAGCGAGGTGCCCTGGTCGCGGGCGCGTTCGACGGTGCGGCGCATGGGCAGCGACCAGTACTCGTCGTGGCCGGGGAAGAGCAGGCCGCGGTACCGGGCGGGGTCGACGTACCCGGCGTGCAGATCGCGGGCGTCGGCGTAGGCGAGGTCGTAGCCGTAGCGCTCGGCCCAGCGGATGACGTCGTAGGCGTGGCCGATGTGCAGCGGGAGGCCGGCGCCGGCGTACGGGCGGTCGAAGGAGACCGTCGTCGCGGCGTCGGCCTCGCCCAGCAGCCGGCCGTCCTCGTCCCAGGCGTGGTAGAAGCTGGCGCCGGTGCGGCCGTCCTCCGGGTAGAGGTTGTACGCCTGCCAGGTGATGTCCGGCAGGACGAGCAGCAGGTCGGCCGGCTGGGCGTCGCGGACGGTGAAGGGGACGTGGGAGCGGTGGCCGTCGGCGGTGGTGAGGACGGCGACGTACGCGCCGACGCTCCAGTACGACGGGATCTGCAGCCGCCAGGACAGCCACCAGTGGTGGCAGGAGACCGTGCGGTCGGCCGTCAGCGGCCGGGGCTGGACGATGCCGGACAGCCGGGGGCTGGTGGTGATCTTGGCGGCCCCGTCGCCGCCGTAGTGGCCGATGCGGTAGACGTCGACGGCGAACTCCTGCGGCGGGTCGACGGTGACGTGGAAGTCGACGGCCTCGCCGGGCGCGACCGCGCCGGTGGAGGCGAAGCCCTTGATCTGCTGGTGGACGTCGTCGGCGGCGCGGGGGCCGCCGGTGGAGCGGCGCTCGTCCGCGTACCAGGGGACCACCAGGCCGGTGTCGTCGAAGTACGTCTCGCCGCCGCGCAGCCAGGGGACGGGGCCCTGCCCGAAGGGATCCGTCACGGCGTGCGCGCGTGCTCCCGACTCCCAGCGGCGGATCTGCTCCGGCCCCATGGGTGATTCCCCTCCCTTGTGCCCCGTGGTCGGCTGTGGCGTGTGCGTGGCGGTCCGCGGTGACCTCGGACCCTTCACGGGCTCGCTCGCGGGTGGACGGCGACTGTGGCGACTGTCCTGTGCCGCCTGTCTTTGCCATGAGCGCGATCGGTCTCAGCACATCACATAACGCACGCCGGTTTTCACCGTTCGTCGCAAATCGACAGGAAGTGGAACGGAAAGCTCCGATTTACGGGGGCGCCGGGGGCCTCAGACCAGCCGTACCGGCTTCTCCGGGCGTATGCCGAGCTCGGCCAGCCAGGCGCGCAGGGGAGCCGGGTCGCCCGACTCGACGAGGGCGAGGACTCCGGGAGCCAGGTCGGCCGCCCGTTCCCCATTGATCATCAGGGACGGGCCGTCGAGCCAGTCGAGGCCCGGGGTCGCGCCGGCGGTGTCCATCGCGGCGCAGCACACCATCGCCGTGATGTGGTCGGTCAGGAGTTCGCGGGCGGTGCGCGGCGGCTGGAGCGGGAAGAGGGGGAGCGCCCGGTCGTCCCGGAGGGGCGGGTCGGGGACGGTGCGGCCGGCGGGGGGCGCCTCGGCCGGCACGGTCCGGGCGGCGGCCTCCTCCCGGGCCAGCTCGGCGCTGAGTCCCGCGGCCAGGGCGGCGCTGCGGGGGGTGGTGCCGGAGAGGTCCTCCTCCTCGGCCCGCATGGCGGGGGGAGGGGGCGGGGCGGGGGCGGCGGTGACGGGGGCGGCGGGCCGGGAGGATTCGGTGGGCGCGAAGGGACGGGGCGGCCCGGTTCGGGCCCTCCGGCTCGCGCGGTCCGTCCGGCTCCTGGTGGCGGGCGGATCCGTGAGGTGGTCGAGGACGCGGGTCAGGGTGGGGCCGTCGGCGTGCGGGCCGGCGCTTCCGGGGGCGCGGCGGACGCCCAGGGTGTCCAGGACGCGGTGGAGGCGGGCCGCGTCGGTGCGCCACTTGCGGTCGACGACCTCCTCCGGGTATTCGTCCCACTCCACCGGGGACCAGTCCGGGCCGGGCTCGGCGGGGCCGCCGTGGAAGAGCCGGGCGGCGAGGAAGGAGACCGCCTCGTCGATCGTGCCGGGCTCTTCCAGCAGGTCGCAGGCGGGACGCTCGCCGAGGCGGGAGGTGAAGCCCTCGGCCAGGCGGTCCCGGCGGGACAGCTCCGTGAGCGCCGCGACCACGCCCGCGTCCAGCCGGGCGGGCCAGCGGCCCATCCGCCAGGCGGGCAGCGCCACGCGGGTGAGCAGCCGGTCCCAGCCCGCGTACGCCAGGCCCACCTGTTCCTGGGCGACGATGCGCAGGCCGTAGTCCACGGCCTGCGCGCGTTCGGCGGCGGCGGCCGCGACCCCGCGCTCCATCTCGGTGGCGTGGCTCTCGCAGCTGCGCAGCAGGAGCCGGGACACCCAGCCGACGCCCGCGCGCATCGCCCGGGACACGGGGCTGCGGCCGCGGTCCGAGGTCACCGCCACCGCGGCGTCCAGGCCGCGGACGAAGCGGCGGGCGGCGGCTATGTCCGGGTGCGCCGACGGTTCCGTACCGGCGACGACCGGGGCGAGGACCGCGCGCAGCTCGCCGACGCGCATCCACCACAGGAACGGGGAGCCTATGACGAGGACGGGCGCGGTGGCGGACCGGCGGCGGGGGAATCCGCCGGCGCCTCCCGTCCGGTCGTGCTCCTCCGGCGGGGGCGGGCCGTGGGCCGGGTGGGTGCGGTCCTCCAGCCAGCTGTCGCAGTCCGGGGTGAGCGCTATCGCCGACGGGGCGGGTACGTCGAGCCGGTCGGCCAGGTCGCGCACCATCCGGTACAGGTCGGGCGCCGAGGCCTCCGGGACCGGGACCGTGGGGCTCATGGCGGGGCGGGCGCGGGCGACGGTCAGGGCGATGCCGCCGGCGGCGAGCAGCACGAGGAGCGCGAGGACGGTCACGGTCCAGCGGGCGGCCTCCCAGCCCGGGCCGACGAGGTGGCCGGTGGAAGCGCCGGCGAGCAGGATCACGGCGGCGGCCGCGGGCAGCAGCGCGACGGCCAGCGCCCGGCTGCGCATGCGCAGCACGGCCACCGCTCGGGAGCGCGCGGCCTGCGCGCCCGCCTCCACACCCGTACCGGTCACAACCGGGTCTCGCCCCCTTCCAGCCGTCCTGGCGTCTTCCTGGTGTTGCCCACTCCCCCACTGTGACACCCGCCACCGACATCGCAATGCCGGTGGGCCAAGTGCCGGACCGCTTGCGCCGCACCCTAGTTGGGGCCTCCACCCTCGTCAGCCGTATAGGTCATCGGTCACTCGATGGAATGGCCTTGGGGAGAGGTGGGTGACGTACCGCGAGGGTCAGGCCCCGGTTCCGGCCTCCGCGGCTCCGGCTCCGGGTGAAGGACTCCGGCTCCGGGCGAAGGACTCCGGCTCCGAGCGAAAGGCCCCGGATCCTGGGCTTGCGATCCGGGGCCTGCGGGGTTCATCGGCTTCGGCGGGCGGTGCGGCGCCCGCCGTGGGGCGTCCGGCGACGGCCGGGAACGGGCTATGCCTGCGCCGCCGCCTTCGCCGCGATGTCCGTACGGTGCTGGGAGCCGTCGAGGCGGATGCGGGAGACGGCGCGGTAGGCGCGGTCGCGGGCCTCGGCGAGGTCCTTGCCCGTGGCCGTGACGGACAGGACGCGGCCGCCGGCGCTGACGATCGCGTCGCCCTCGCGCCGGGTGCCGGCGTGCAGCACGTAGGCGTGCGGGGCGTCCTGGGCCGCCACCTCGTCGAGGCCGGTGACCGGGTCGCCGGTGCGCGGGGTGCCGGGGTAGTTGTGCGAGGCGACGACCACCGTGACGGCCGCGTCCTCGCTCCAGCGCAGGGGTTCCAGGTCGGCGAGGTTGCCGGTGGCGGCGGCCATCAGGACGCCGGCGAGCGGCGTCTTCAGGCGGGCGAGGACGACCTGGGTCTCGGGGTCGCCGAAGCGGGCGTTGAACTCGATCACGCGGACGCCGCGGGAGGTGATCGCCAGACCGGCGTAGAGCAGGCCGGAGAAGGGCGTGCCGCGGCGGCGCATCTCGTCGACGGTCGGCTGCAGAACCGTCTCCACGACCTCGTCGACCAGCTTCGGGTCGGCCCACGGCAGCGGCGAGTACGCGCCCATGCCGCCGGTGTTCGGTCCCTCGTCGCCGTCGAGGGCGCGCTTGAAGTCCTGGGCGGGCCGCAGCGGGAGGACGGTCTCGCCGTCGGTGATCGCGAAGAGGGAGACCTCGGGGCCGTCGAGGTACTCCTCGACGACGACCCGCCCCCGCTGCCCGGACGGCGCGGAAGGCACCCCGATGCAGGCGCCGGCGTGCGCCCTCGCCGTCTCGATGTCGCTCGTGACGACGACGCCCTTGCCGGCGGCGAGCCCGTCGTCCTTGACGACGTACGGGGCGCCGAAGGCGTCCAGGGCCGCGTCGACCTCCTCGGGCGTCGTGCAGACGTAGGAGCGCGCCGTCGGGACTCCGGCCGCCGCCATGACGTCCTTGGCGAAGGCCTTGGAACCCTCGATGCGGGCGGCCTCCCCGGAGGGGCCGAAGACCGCGATGCCCGCCTCGCGCACGGCGTCGGCGACCCCGGCCACGAGGGGGGCCTCCGGGCCGACCACGACCAGGTCGACGCCGAGTTCCCGGGCCAGGCCGGAGACGGCCCGGCCGTCCAGGGCGTCGACCCGGTGCAACTCGGCGACCTCGGCGATGCCGGCGTTGCCGGGGGCGCAGTGCAGCGCGGTGACGTCGGGGTCGAGGGACAGGGAGCGGCACAGGGCGTGTTCGCGGGCGCCGCTGCCGATGACGAGGACCTTCACGGGGTCAGCCTAACGGGAGCCGGTTCGTGCGGGTCGCCGAGGGAGCCGGGAGGGGGTGTTCGTACGTTCCTCCAAAGGGGGCGGGCGCCGGGCGGCGCCCGTGGCCCGCCGCCGTCTCACTGGACTCGCCGACCGGTGCCCGGCCCGGCCGGCACCCGGTGGGCCTACTCGTTCACGAACTCCTCCACCACGGTCGCCCCCAGTTCCCGCACGATCAGTTCCTGACCGGAGAGGGCGGACTCGTCGAGGTCGGGGTCGTCGTCCTCGGGGATGTCGTCCTCGGGGGAGACCGGGGGCGGCTCCGGGGCGGAGGGCCGGGGAGCGGAAGCCGGAGCGGCCGCCGCCGCGGCGGGCGGGGCTGCGGCCACCGGCGCCGCCGGACGGGGCGCCGCCGGACGCGGTGCGGGCGCCCCGGCGCCGGGGCCGCCGTGTCCGCCGGTCCCGCCGCCGTAGCCGCCACCGCCGTAGCCGCCGCCGGCGGTGCCGCCCGCGAAGCCGGCGGGCGGCGGGGGCGCCGAGCCGCCGGACGGGTCGACGATCGCCTCGATCTTCCACTGGACGTTGAACTGCTCGGCCAGGGCCTGCCGCAGCACGTCCTCGCTGCCGCTGCTCAGGAAGTTGTCGCGGGCGCCGCCGTTGACGAACCCGAGCTGGAGGGTCGTGCCGTCGAAGCCGGCGACCTGGGCGTTCTGGCTGAGCAGGATCCAGGTGAAGCGACGGCGGTTCTTGACCGCGTCCAGGATGTCCGGCCAGAGCGAGCGGGGGTCGAGGCCGCCGGGGGCTGCGGGGGCCGCCGCCGGGGGCGGGGTCCGCTGCGGGGCGGGCGCGCCCGGCGCGGACGGGGACTGCGGGGCGGGCGCGCCGGGCGCCGGCGCGGGACGTCCGCCGCCCGCGGGTGCCGCCGTGGGCCAGCCCCCGGGCCGTCGGCCGCTGCCGGCGGCCGCCGGGGTGGGCCAGGCGCCGGGGGCGGCGGGAGCCGGGGCGGAAGCGGCCGGGTCCTGCGGCCGCTGGGGCGCGCCGGCGGGACCGCCGCCGAGGGAACCGGCTGCCGGACCGCCGCCGGGGACGGGTCCGGAGCCGCCGGGACCGGCGCCCGCGGCCGGCGCGCCGGCGCCCTGCCCGGCCGGAACCGCGCCGCCGCCGGCCGCGCCCGTGGACCCGGCGGGCGCGTTCACCCCGGCCGGACCGCCGCTCCCGTGCGCCGCACCGCCGGTTCCGGGCGCGCCGGCGCCCCGCACCGCCGCTCGTGCCGCGGCGGGCCCGCCGCCCGGCGGAACCGGCAGCGCCGCGGTTCCCCCGTGGGCCTCCGGCCCGGGCGCGTACCCCGTCGCGGGCGTGCCCGCTCCCGCGGAGAAGCTCACGCCCCGCTCGATGCGGTCCAGGCGGGCCATGACGGACCGCTCGTCGCCGTAGGCGGCGGGCAGCAGGACGCGCGCGCAGATCAGTTCGAGCTGGAGGCGGGGCGAGGTGGCGCCCCGCATCTCGGTCAGCCCGTCGTTGACCAGGTCGGCGGCGCGGCTGAGTTCGGCGGCGCCGAAGGAACGCGCCTGGGCCTGCATCCGCTCCACGACGTCCGCCGGCGCGTCGATGAGCCCCTTCTCCGCGGCGTCCGGCACGGCGGCCAGGATGACCAGGTCACGCAGCCGCTCCAGCAGGTCGGCGACGAAGCGGCGCGGGTCGTTGCCGCCCTCGATGACGCGGTCCACGACCTCGAAGGCCGCGGCGCCGTCACCGGAGGCGAATGCCTCGACGACGGAGTCGAGCAGCGATCCGTCCGTGTATCCGAGCAGGGCGGTCGCCATGGCGTACGTCACGCCCTCGTCGCCGGCGCCCGCCAGCAACTGGTCCATGACGGACATGGAGTCGCGCACGGACCCGCCGCCGGCCCGCACGACGAGCGGCAGCACCCCGTCCTCGACGGGGATGTCCTCCTTCCGGCACACCTCGGCGAGGTACTCCCGGAGGGTTCCGGGCGGGACGAGCCGGAACGGATAGTGGTGGGTCCTGGACCGGATCGTCCCGATGACCTTCTCGGGCTCGGTCGTGGCGAAGATGAACTTGAGGTGCTCGGGCGGCTCCTCGACCACCTTCAGCAGCGCGTTGAAGCCGGCCGACGTGACCATGTGGGCCTCGTCGATGATGTAGATCTTGTACCGGCTGTGGGCGGGCCCGAAGAACGCCTTCTCCCGCAGGTCACGAGCGTCGTCCACGCCACCGTGCGAAGCGGCGTCGATCTCGATGACGTCGATCGAGCCGGGCCCGTTCCTGGCCAGGTCGCGGCAGGACTGGCACTCGCCGCACGGCGTCGGCGTCGGTCCCTTCTCGCAGTTCAGGCAGCGGGCCAGGATCCGCGCGCTGGTCGTCTTGCCGCACCCGCGCGGACCGCTGAACAGGTATGCGTGATTGACCCGGTTGTTCCGCAGCGCCTGCTGCAGCGGGTCGGTGACATGCTCCTGCCCGATGACCTCGGCGAACGACTCCGGGCGATAGCGGCGGTACAGCGCGAGAGACGACACGCCTACGAGGTTATAGGCGCCCACCGACAAAGGACCTCGCCCGCGAGCCCGCCCGGATCCCCCGGCGGTGCCCCGCCCCGGGAACGCGAGCGCCCCCCACGCACCCGCCAGAGCCGACCTACCCTTGCTGCCTTCCGGCCCTGGGGGAGTTCAGTCAGATAGCGCCGCGTGAGGGGCTTCGCCAAGCCTACCCGATGCGACCGGCCGGGAACGAGTTCGCGAGCACTCCTCTCGGTCATGTAATGTTTCCGGCGGAGGATTCGCCTAGAGGCCTAGGGCGCACGCTTGGAAAGCGTGTTGGGGGCAACCCCTCACGAGTTCGAATCTCGTATCCTCCGCCAGCCCAGAGGGCCGGACCGCGAAAGCGGTCCGGCCCTCTGGCGTTCACCCGTCCCGGCTTCCGTCCCGGTCGGCCTCTCCGCTGGTGGCGGGCGGCTCCCGGAGCGCGTCCGCGACCTGCCGGGCGACCTTGCGGAGCATGATCCCCGTCACATGGATGCGGCGGGCCCGCATCCGCGCCGCTCCCCGGGGCTCCCGCCCTGTGATCGAGTCGATCGCGACGTCCGGGACGCCGAGGACCGGCGGCACGGTCGCGGCGGCGCGGCGGGCGTCGCTCCCGCCTTCGGGCCCGTAGGCGGTGTGCGCGGTTCGGCGGCGGGCTGGACGGAGGCCGGGGTGAGCGGTGGGCCGGTGCTCGAGCAGCGAGGGGGCTGTGAATCGGGATGATCGGTTCACCCGGTCGGCCCATCTGCGCTATTTGCGGACAAGCCTGGGCGAATAACGTGAATCCCGCTTCAGGGGATTTTTCTCTCCTTCTGGAGTTGCGCGACTCCCCGGCGTCACGCGATATGGGTGCAAGACCCCGCCCGTGGGTGATTCAAGGAGGAACTATGCGTCGCATGCCTATCGGTGCTCTCCTGGCCGCGGCTCTCCTCGCGGGACCCGCTGCGGTCACCGCGGAAGCGCAGGCGCCGGTGATGCCCCACGCAGCCACCGCCCAGGTCTCTCAGAGCCAAGCGCAGGACGACAACAACGACGATGACGACGGAGGGTGGGGTCTGTGGGGCCTCGCCGGCCTTCTGGGTCTGCTCGGTCTCATCCCCCGTCGGCGGAAGACGCCCGACACGGGAACCCATCGCGGCACGGGGGCCGGCGGCCCGTACTCCCAGTGATCGCCTTCGAGCCGGACGCCCGTCAGGGCCGCCTTCCCGGCTGACATCGGAGTCCGGCGGCAACGGGGGCGAACGGAACCCGTCGACGACGTACCTTCGTGAACCCTCCCCACCGGCGTGGCTCGAGCCGGGCGGCGTCGTCCGTCCCCCGTGACCGGCCCGGCAAGGATGCGGCTCCGGGACGGCGGTACAGCGGGAAGGACGGCAACCACGGCGACCGGCTTCTTCTTCCGGCGGCATCCCCGCAAGGCCGTCACGCGACCGGTACGCCCCTCACCGACCGCCCTTGCACGGAGCCGCGGACCAGAAGGTCGCACGGCTCACGGGGCGGCCCGGTCACCGGCCGGGCCGTCCCGGTTCCCGTCTCGTTCCGCTTCGCACGGGACCGTTCGGGACGGATCCCGGGTGAGGCTCGTCCCACGGTCCGGCCGCCCCCGTGCGCGGGCCGCGCCGCGGTGGGCGGTGTCACCCGCGCCGCCGGGCGTCGATCTCCGCGACGAGGGCCTCGACGCGCCCGCGGATCTCGTCCCGGATCGGGCGGACGGCCTCGACGCCCTTGCCGGCCGGGTCCTCCAGGGCCCAGTCGAGGTACTTCCTGCCGGGGAAGACCGGGCAGGCGTCGCCGCGGCCCATGGTGATGACGTAGTCCGACGCCTGGACGGCCTCGGCGGTCAGGATCTTCGGCTCGGCGTCGGAGATGTCGACGCCGGCCTCCTCCATGGCCCGGACCGCGGCCGGGTTGACCCGGTCGGCGGGGAGGGATCCGGCGGAGCGGACCTCGACGCGGTCGCCCGCGAGGTGGCGCAGGAAACCGGCGGCCATCTGGGAACGGCCCGCGTTGTGGACGCAGACGAAGAGAACCGAGGCGAGCGGGGTGGTGGAGGACATCGGGTTCGGGGCTTCCTTCGCACGTGGGCGGGCGGGGCGAGCGAGGGCCGACAGGGGTGCGGGCGGCGCCGCAGGCCCTCGTGACGGCGGGACCGGCCGGGCCGGTACCGGTTCCGGGCCGCGTGACAGCATCAGCCCATGCTGACATCAGTCGACGCTGACCTGATCCGGGTGCTGGGCGATCCGCTCAGGCTCCGCATCGTGACCCTGCTCGCCCGCGAGACGCTGTGCACCACCCACCTGGTGGAGGAGACCGGAGCCCGGCAGACCACCCCCTCCAACCACCTGCGAGTGCTGCGCGAGGCCGGGGTCGTGGAGACCGAGCCGTGCGGCCGGTACACGTACTACCGGCTGTGCCCCGACGTCATCGAGCGGCTGGCCGGCCGGTTCGCCGCACTGGCCGGGGCCGCCCGCGACACCGCCGGCGTCAGGAGGGCCTGCCCGTGACCCGCACCGAAGCACCCGCGGCCGGCGAGGACTCCTCGGTCGCCGCGCGGCTGTCGACGCTCGACCGGTTCCTCGCCGTCTGGATCCTGATCGCCATGGCCGTGGGCCTCGGGCTCGGGCGCGCGGTCCCCGGTCTGAACGGCGCCCTGGCCAGGGCCGAGGTCGGCGGGATCTCCCTGCCCATCGCCCTCGGCCTGCTGGTCATGATGTGCCCGGTCCTGGCCAAGGTCCGCTACGACGGGCTCGACGCCGTCACCGGCGACCGCAAGCTCATGGTCTCGTCGCTGATCGTCAACTGGATCGTCGGGCCCGCGGTGATGTTCGCGCTGGCCTGGATCTTCCTGCCGGACCTCCCCGAGTACCGCACCGGCCTGGTCGTCGTCGGCCTCGCCCGCTGCATCGCCATGGTCGTCATCTGGAACGACCTCGCCTGCGGCGACCGCGAGGCCGCGGCCGTGCTCGTCGCGCTGAACTCGGTCTTCCAGGTCCTGGCGTTCGGCCTGCTCGGCTGGGTCTACCTCGACCTGCTGCCCGGCCTGCTCGGCCTCGGCGACGGCGAGCACCTGGACATCTCGACGGGGGAGATCGCCCTGAACGTCGTCGTCTTCCTCGGCGTCCCGCTGCTCGCCGGGTTCCTCACCCGCCGCGTCGGCGAGCGGCGGATGGGCCGCGAGGGCTACGAGCGGCGCTTCCTGCCGAGGCTCGGCCCCTGGGCGCTGTACGGCCTGCTCTTCACGATCGTCGTCCTCTTCGCCCTGCAGGGGAGGACGATCACCTCCCGGCCGCTGGACGTGGCCCGGATCGCGGTCCCGCTGCTGGTGTACTTCGCGGTGATGTGGTTCGGCACCTTCGCGCTCGGCAAGGCGATCGGCCTCGCCTACGACCGCACCGCCACCCTCGCCTTCACCGCGGCGGGCAACAACTTCGAGCTCGCGATCGCGGTCGCCGTCGCCACCTTCGGCGTGACCTCAGGCCAGGCGCTGTCGGGTGTGGTCGGGCCGCTGATCGAGGTGCCCGTCCTGATCGCGCTCGTGCACGTCTCCCTGGCCCGGCGACGCCGGTTCGCCCGCGGGCCGGCCTGAGCGCCCCGGCTGCCGGGGCGGCCGTCAGACGACGGCGGGGCTGCGGCGTTCGACCAGGACGACGTCGCGCCAGCGGCCGTGGTGGCGGCCGACGCGCTCGCGGGTGCCGATGACGCGGAAGCCGGCGCGCCGGTGCAGGGCGAGGCTGGCGGTGTTCTCGGGGAAGATCCCGGCCTGGATCGTCCAGATCCCGGCCGCCTCCGTGGCGGCGATCAGCGCCCCGAGCAGGGCGCCGGCCACGCCGCGGCCCCGGGCGGCGGGAGCGACGTAGACGGAGTGCTCGACGACGCCGGCGTAGGCGCGGCGGTCGGAGACCCGGGTGACGGCGACCCAGCCGAGGACCGCGCCGGCCTCGTCCAGCGCCACGAAGCGGTGCGCGGGCAGCTTCGCCGCGTCGAAGGCCGGCCAGGTCGGCGCCGCCGTCTCGAAGGTGGCGTCGCCCTCGTCGATGCCCGCCTGGTAGATCGCCAGGACCTGGCCGGCGTGCTCGGCGGTCATCGGCACGACGGTGGGGCCCGGCGCGGGGAACGGGTGGGACACGGCGGCCTCTCCTGGGGGCTTCGGCGGCGGGTTCCGGATTCCGGTCCCGGTCCGGTCTCCGGTCGTGGTCAGGCCGCGGCCGACGGACCGGTCAGCAGCTTGCCCATCGCGGCCAGCACGGACGGCTCGACGCGGTAGTAGACCCAGGTGCCGCGCCGCTCGGAGGTGAGCAGACCGGCCTCCTTGAGCTTCTTCAGGTGGTGACTCACCGTGGGCTGGGAGACGCCGACGTCGGAGATGTCGCACACGCACGCCTCACCGCCCTCGTGCGAGGCGACCGCGGAGAACAGCCGCAGCCGCACCGGGTCGCCGAGGGCCTTGAACATCCGCGCGGCCGTCTCGGCCTCCTCCGCGGTGAACGGGCGTTCGGTGAGCGGGGGGCAGCACGGCGCCACGGCCTGCGCGTCGGCCGGGTCCAGCAGCGGCAGCGCCTTCGTGTTCGACATGCGCCTATGTTGACACACGTCGAACCAAGGGGGGAGGGGCGGAGCGGTTCAGGCGCTCCGCGGGCCACCGCCTCCCCGGTGGCACTCGGGCCGTTCCGCCGGCCCGGTTCCCCGAGCTGACGCGCCGGCCGTCTGCCGGGCGCGGGGCCGGGGTAACCGCACCCGCATGCGCAACATCCTGGTGGGCACGTGTTCCTGGACCGATCGCGCGCTGGTCGGCAGCGGCTGGTATCCGGCGGGGCGGCGGGACGCCGAGGGGCGGCTGCGGTACTACGCCGAGCGGTTCGGGGTCGTCGAGGTGGACGCGTCGTACTACGCGCTGCCCGGCGCGCGCAACAGCCGGCTGTGGGTCGAGCGGACACCGGCCGGGTTCGTGTTCGACGTGAAGGCGTTCTCGCTGCTCACCGGGCATCCGACGCGGGACGCGGCGATGCCGCGCGGGCTGCGGGCCGATCACCGGGACCCGGCGGTGCTCGACGAGGTGTGGGCGCTGTTCCGCGCGGGGATCGAGCCGCTGCGGGAGGCGGGGCGGCTGGGGAGCGTGCTGTTCCAGTTCCCGCCGTGGCTGCGGCCCGGTCCCCGCGCGGAGGCGTTCCTGGCGGAGTGCGCCGCGCGGACCGCCGGGTGGCCCGTCGCCGTGGAGTTCCGGCATCCCGCCTGGTGGACCGAGGAGCGGTACGAGGAGACGTGCGCGCTGCTCGCGCGGCACGGCATGGCCGCCGTCGCCGTCGACATGGCGCAGACGCTGCCGTCCTCCGTCCCGCCGGTCACCCCCGTCACCGCGCCCCGGCTGTCCGTCGTGCGGTTCCACGGGCGCAGCCCGGCCTGGGGCACCGGCAGCAAGGAGGACCGGTTCCGGCACGAGTACCGCGAGGAGGAACTCGCCGAGTGGGTGCCCCGGGTGCGCGGCCTCGCCGACCGGGCCGAGCAGGTGCACGTGCTGTTCAACAACTGCTGCGCGGACGCCGCCGTACGGGCCGCCGGGACCATGGCCCGGCTGCTCGGCCGGGACGCCGCCGCTCCCCCGGCCGCCCCGCGATCCGCACCGGCCCCGGCACCGTCACCTGGTCCGGCTCCGGCGCCCTGACCGTCGCCTTCGTCGGCCGGCCCCGGCGAGCGGGAGGGTGACGGGGCCGGGGCGGGAGGTCGGCGGGGCCAGGACGGCGGTGCCCTCCGGCCGGCCGGAGGGGCGTGCGGGCCCGGTCCAGGTGCGCCGGAACGGTCCGCCCTCGCGCGGGACCGGCTCCGGCCCGTGGTGCGCGACGAGGTCTTCGGGGCTCACGCCGGGAAGGCCGCCTCCCGGGTGAGGAAGGCGAGCCGGGCCTTCTTCTCCGGCAGGTACACGTCGGGCAGGTCGACCTCCGGCAGGACGACGGCCGGGCCCGCGGTGAAGCCCTGCCGCAGGAGCCGGGCGATCGCCCGCTCGTTGCGCACGTCCGGGTCGGCCACGATCCGCGTCCGGCCCAGCCCGAGCAGGACGTAGGAGGTGACGACGTCCAGCAGCGCCGCCGTCCAGCCCGGGCGCGCCCCGCCCGGTCCGGCGGGCGCGACCAGCAGGTGGACGCCGATGTCGCCGGGTTGGACCGGGTAGCACTCGCCGACCCGGTCGGCCCGCGGCTCGTACGTCTGCAGCAGCGCGGCCGGTTCGCCGTCCCGCACCAGCAGGAAGGCGTGGTGGGTGTCGAGGGTGTCCAGGTGGGCGTAGATCTCGGCGACCTGGTCCCGGGTGAGGCCGTTCATGCCCCAGAAGGCGGCCCGCTCCTCGCTCGTCCAGGCGTGGACCACGCCGGCGTCGGCCCGGGCGTCGAGCGGCAGGACGCGGACGGTGCCGAAGCCGTCGACGGTCTGCTCGTGCACGGATGTGCGGGAGGTGTACGGGTCAGACATCGCTCTCCTCGGTGAGCCGGTCCCAGTCGGTGACGACCGGGACGAGGTCTCCCCCGAGCCACCGGGGGAGCTGGTCGCGGTGGTGGGGCGAGCCGGGGACGCCCGACGCGCCGAACGGCACCACCCACAGGCTGTCCTCCCGGCGGGCCAGGTCCCACACGTACCGGGCGGCCGGGCCGCGCGCGGCCCGGTCGGTGACGCCGGGCACCGCCGAGGTGCACAGCACGCAGTCGTGGTCGCCGGACAGACCCGGCTCGTCCTGCGGGGCGTCCGCGAGGGCCCGCCAGGGGGCGAGGCGGTGGGTGTCGCCCCAGGGCGCGGGCGGCTGCGCCGCGGCCACTTCCTCCAGGGCGGCGCGGGCGGCCCCGGCGCGGTCGACGCCGTACAGCTCCCCGGCGCGCAGCAGGTGTTCCAGGGCGTAGCCGACGCGCGGGACGAGGGCGAGCCAGGGCAGGAACAGCTCCGGGTACGCGGGCGGCGCGGCCAGCGCGGCGAACGCCTCCTGCGCCGCCAGCCGCCGGACGACCGCGCCGCGCACCGCCGCGTAGGCGGCGGCGTCCGCGCTGTCGGCGTCCATGCGGCGGTCCCAGCGCAGCAGGCGGTCGCGCAGGGCGGCGGCCCCGGGGGTCAGCCCGGCCAGGGAGGCCAGCAGGTCCAGCAGGGGCGCGGCGGACGCCAGGTGGGTGTCCATGTGCACGGACGGCTGGTCGGCGGCCGACCAGCGCTCCTTCCGGGCCAGCAGGGCGGCGATGCGGTCGGCGCGGTGCGGCGGGGCGAACTCGACGCCGAGGGGCGTGGCGGGGCCGCGCTGGTTGGCCATCACGGCGACGCCGTCGGTCAGTCCGGCGCGCGGCGTCTCGTGCCAGCCGTGCCACTCGTGGCCGGGCTCCCAGGCGGGCACGAGGCGGACGCGGTTGGCGGCGGCGCGCACCGGCACCCGGCCCGCGACCCGGTGCAGCAGCCCGCCCTCGGTGTCGGCGGCCTGCACCACGTTGACCGGCTCGGCCCACCGGTCCAGGGCGGCGTCCACGTCGGCGACCCGGCGGGCCCGCAGCAGCGGCAGCAGGGCGCCGAAGCCCAGGTCGGCGGTGACGCGCGGCGGGTAGCGCAGGCTGATCGCGACCGCCGGGTCCGGCACCCCGCCGTCCGGGCCCTCGGGGAGCCCCTCGGGACCGCCGATGATCACCGGCCCCCGGTCGGTCTCGATGACCTCGACCTCGACCGGCTCCTCGCCGGCCACCTCGACGAGCTCGGTGTGCCGGGCGGCCCGCCGCCAGGTGCCGTCGGGGCCGAGCGCCTCGACGCCGGCGCCGGTGCGCCGCAGCCGCTCCCGGTACAGGTCCTGGTAGTCGGCCATGGCGTTGGTGATGGCCCAGGCGACCGTGCCGGCGTGGCCGAAGTGGGCGATGCCGGGGGCGCCGGGCACGGCGAGGCCGACGACGTCGAACTCCGGGCAGGACAGGTGGATCTGCTGGTAGACGCCGGGGTCCTCGATGAAGCGGTGCGGGTCGCCCGCGATGATCGCCTGCCCGGTCACCGTCCGCTCCCCGGACAGCAGCCAGCCGTTGCTGCCCGCGGTGCCGGGGCCGTCGGTGGCGAACAGGGCGACGGCGTCCGCGCCGAGGTGCCGTACGACCTGTTCGCGCCAGAGCTTGGCCGGGAAGCCCGCGAAGAGGATGTGGGTGGCGAGCCAGACGCCCAGCGGCGTCCAGGGCTCCCAGCGTCCGGGGGCGAGGCCGGCGCGGGCGAACTCGGGGGCCGTGGCCCCGGCCAGCCCTTCGGTCACGCCGTCGGCGTACGCCCGTACCCAGTCAGCGGTCTCCGGGTCCCGTTCCGCCAGGGCCGCGAAGCAGCGGCGGGCGGTGTCGGCGAGGCGGGCGCGCCGGGCGAACCGGTCCCAGGCCAGGGCTCCGGGGCCGAGGAAGGACGCCGAGGTGCCCTGGGCCCGGTGCCGCTCGACCTCCAGCTGCCAGGCGCGGTCGCGGGCGGTGACGCGGCCCTGGGCGCGGGCGAGCTCGATCGCGCTGCCGGCGCGCAGATGCGGAATGCCCCAGGCATCGCGGTAGATCTCGGTCGCCACCCGTGCCCCTGCTTTCTTTTAGGTTAGGCTCGCCTAAGTTCGACGCGGCTGTGGCGGAATCGTACGCGAAGGGTGAAGAGGTCCGCAGGCGAGGGCGGGACCGGGGCCGGGAGGGCGCGGTCCTCGGACCGCCGCCCGGAGTCCGCGATTCCCGAACGGCCGCCCGGCCTTCACGGTCCCCGAGCCGCCCCACGAGGAGGCGCGGCCGCGGACCGGGGGGAGGACGGCGGCCCGGGCCCCGCCGTCCGCGCCCGCACCGGGCGGAGCCGGCGGCGGCCTTCGGCGGGGCGGACGTCAGCCTCCCGGCCCGCTCCCGGTGGCGGACGCGCCGCGCGCGGTCCAAGCATGGACCATGACCGAGCCACCGACCGGCTCCCCCTGGAACCCGGAGTACGACGACCGCCGCGTCCACGCCCGGCACGCGTCGGCCGCCTCCGCCCCGGGCGGTCATGAACCGGAGCCGCCCCTCGCGGGTCCGCTGCGCCTGCTGTCCCGCTCCGCCTGGCGGACCGTCCTGCTCACCGGTGCCGCGTCCCTGGTGCTGGGCGTGCTGGTGCTGGTCCGGCCGGGGGCGTCCCTGCTCGCCGCCGGGGTGCTGTTCGGGCTCTACCTCCTCGTGAGCGGCGTCCTGCAGCTCGCCTCCGCCTTCGGCACCCATCGGACGGCCGCACTGCGCGTCCTCGCGTTCGTCAGCGGCGCCCTGTCGATCCTGCTGGGCCTGCTCTGCTTCCGCGGCCCCCTGCGGTCGGTCCTGCTGCTCGCGCTGTGGCTCGGGATCGGCTGGCTGTTCCGCGGCATCACGCAGATCCTGGCCGCGGCCCACGACCCCGTGGCGCCCGCGCGGGGCTGGCAGCTCCTCCTCGGGGTGCTCACCGCCGCCGCCGGGGCCGTCCTGATCGCCTCGCCGCTGGAGTCGGTCGCCGTCCTCACGGTGGTCGGCGGCTGCTGGCTGGTCGCCGTCGGCGCCGTCGAGACCGTCACGGCGCTCCGTGTCCGCGCCCGCGCCCGGCACGCCCCGCACACGCCGTGAACACCCCCTGCCCCATATCCCCCGCCCGCCGCCGGGGCGTCCGGCCGGGGCGTGCCGCGGGCGGCCCCCGCCCTCCCCCAGAAGGACGAGGCGCTTCCCGGCGCCCCGGAGGCGGTGGCCGGCCGCACGCTCCCGCCGCCGCCCGCCGCACGGCCGCGTCCCCGGTTCGCCCGGCGCGGAATGTCTTTTTCGGTGCCGCACTGCGTCGCCATGGCTGCGCCCGGAACGTCTCGGCCGGTAGGCTTTCCGTGTGATCTTCAAGCGCATCGGAAACGGCCGGCCGTACCCCGACCACGGCCGGGACAGCACCCGGCAGTGGGCGGACGTCGCGCCGCGCCCGGTCCGCCTCGATCAGCTCGTGACCACCAAGCAGCAGCTCGACCTGGAGACCCTCCTCGCCGAGGACTCGACCTTCTACGGCGACCTCTTCGCGCACGTCGTGAAGTGGCAGGGCGACCTGTACCTGGAGGACGGCCTGCACCGCGCGGTCCGCGCGGCGCTGCAGCAGCGCCAGGTGCTGCACGCGCGGGTCCTCGAACTCGACTGACGGGGCCGCGGGTCCGAGTTGGACCTTTCGGGTTGGACCGGACGACGTCTGATGATCATCCGGTAGGCATCATCGCCCGGGCGCACTACGCTGCGCTCATGAGCATGCTGACTCCCCCCGGCATGGGCGGCCAGTACCGGATCACGGGGGACAAGTACCCGCGCATGCGTCCTCCCCGGCGGCGCGGCAGGCTCGCCGTCCTCGCCGCCGCCTGCGTCACCGCCCTCGGACTGCTCGGCTGGGGCACGCTCCAGCTCGTCGACGTCTTCACCGGCGGCGGCGAGAAGACGGCGGCGGTCGGCGCCGAGGCGGGCTGCGCGGTCGCGGCGAGCCCCTCGCCCACCGCCCGGGCCCTGCCCGACCCCGGCCGGATCACCGTCAACGTGCTCAACGCCACCACCCGCAGCGGACTGGCGAAGCAGACCGCCGAGGAACTGAAGAAGCGCGGCTTCCGGATCGGCGACGTGGGCAACGCGCCCGAGGAGTACGACAAGAAGGTCAAGGGCAGCGGCGTGCTGCTCGGCCCCGCCGCGTCCCTGGACAGCGCGCTGCCGGTGCTCGCCGCCCAGCTCCCCGCCGCCGAGCGCCGCACCGACGCGGCCCGCGAGGGCACCGCCGTCGACCTGATCATCGGCGACGGCTTCACGGCGCTGGCGAAGCAGGCGGACGCCGAGCGGGCCCTGGCCGAACTGGCCGAGCCGCAGCCGGCGCCCACCGTGCGGAAGAGCTGCTGAACTCTCCCCGCGCAGGGCCTACTCGGCCGCCCCGTACATCCGGTCCCCCGCGTCGCCGAGGCCCGGCACGATGTAGCCCTGCTCGTCGAGGCGCTCGTCGACCGAGGCCGTCACGACCGTCACCGGGGCGCCGGCCAGTTCGCGTTCCATCACCGCGACGCCCTCGGGGGCGGCGAGCAGCACCACGGCGGTCACGTCGTCGGCGCCGCGCCCGATCAGCTCCCGGATCGACGCGACCAGCGTGCCGCCGGTGGCGAGCATCGGGTCCAGGACGTACACCTGACGGCCGGAGAGGTCCTCCGGCATCCGGGTGGCGTACGTGGAGGCCTGCAGCGTCTCCTCGTTGCGGATCATGCCGAGGAAGCCCACCTCGGCGGTCGGCAGCAGCCGGACCATGCCGTCCAGCATGCCCAGCCCGGCCCGCAGGATCGGCACGACCAGCGGGCGCGGGTGGGAGAGCTTGACGCCCGTGGTCCTGGCGACCGGCGTCTGGATGTCGACCTGCTCGGTGCGCACGTCGCGCGTGGCCTCGTAGGCGAGCAGGGTGACCAGCTCGTCGGCGAGACGGCGGAAGGTCGCGGAGTCGGTGCGCTGGTCGCGCAGCGTGGTGAGCTTGTGGGCGACCAGGGGATGGTCGACGACGTGGAGACGCATGGCCACAACAGTAACCGGGCCCGTGCGCCCGGCGTTCCCGCGCCGGTGCACGCCCCGGACCACGGCTTCACCCGTTCACTGGCGTCAACCCCTCCGTCCGGGGGAAGGTGGGAGGGACGGACTGGGGTGGTGTGACTGTGTCTGAGCGGGAAGCCCATGACGAGCCGTCCCCGGGCGAGCAGCCCGAGACGGAGGCCGAGCGCCGTCGGCGCCGGGCCCGGTTCCTGCGTGAGCTGGCCGAGGCCCGCGCGCTGCGCGCCCGGGTCCAGCCGCGCCGCGCCAAGGCCGCCCGGCTGCGGCACGCGATGCGTATGCGAACGTTCCGCTGGTAGAGCGGTGGTGGGGGAAGATCGCGGGCCGCGGGCGCGTTGCGTGGGCGGGTGTGCGCGGGTGCGGCGGAAATCCGCGTACGATCCGCAGGTGGCGGCAACGAGTGCGCTGGTGGGTCCGTCACGGACGTACGCAGCGACGTGCGATCAGAACTGCCGGACACAGGGAGCCGAAGACGTCCCCTGAACGCCTTGTTTCTGCCACGATTCCGAGTGGGTGGGACTTGTGAGGAGCACTCCCCGCCCGCAACCTCCGCCGGGGGGAATCCCAACCGGCACGCCTATGACAGTGGGAGAGTCACGGTGTACTTCGCCGCACTGCTCGCGCGCACCGAAGACGGGTGGGAAGCGAGCGACACAGAGCTCGACGATGTGGAGACCCTGTCGGATCTGGCCGACCTGGCCCGGGAAGCCTCTCCCGACGAGGACACGGTGCTCGTGCTGATCGAGCAGGAGGGCGCCTGGTTCGGCGTCGTCCGCGTGGACGGCGAGGAGGACCCTCGTATCTACGTCTCGGACGCCGCCGCCGCCGCCCGCAGCAGCTACGGCGAGATCCTGCTCACCGACGAACTGCTCGGCAGGGAGCCCGGGAACGACGCCTCCGACCTGGACGCCCTCGACCTCGACGGCACGGAGGACGGTGAGACCGACGACGCCGACGGCGGTGACGACGCCGGCTCCGCCGACGCGTCCGTGCCGCACGGCCCGGTCGGGGACGCCGCGATCCTCGACGATCTCGGCGTCGGCGAGAAGGAGTTGCTGTCGCTGTCGGAGGACGCGCTCACCGAGATCGCCGAGGCCCTCGGCGCCTCGGAGACCCTGGAGACCGTCCGCTGACCGGACCACAGGAACCGACCGGACCACAGGAACCGACCGGACCGACGGGCCCGGCGGGTCCGCCGCCGGACCCGGTGCGCGACCGCTGGCGGCCCGCGATGCGGCTCGCCCTGGACGAGGCCGACCGGGCCGTCCGGGGCGGGGACGTCCCCGTCGGCGCCGTCGTGCTGGCCGCGGACGGCACCACCGTCCTCGCGGCCGGGCACAACGAGCGCGAGGCCACCGGTGACCCGACGGCCCACGCGGAGGTCCTCGCGATCCGGCGGGCCGCCGCGCGGCTCGGGCGGTGGCGGCTCGCCGACTGCACCCTCGTCGTCACCCTGGAGCCGTGCACGATGTGCGCGGGCGCCCTCGTCCAGTCCCGCGTGGACCGGGTCGTCTACGGCGCCCGGGACGAGAAGGCGGGCGCGGCCGGCTCCCTCTGGGACGTCGTACGGGACCGGCGGCTCAACCACCGGCCCGAGGTGATCGAGGGCGTGCTCGCCGAGGAGTGCGCCCGGCGCCTCACCGACTTCTTCCGCGGCCGCTGACCGCGGCGGCCGCCTATCGATTTCAGAGCACGCCCCACCGTGCGGTAAGGTCTCCCTCGGTAGCGTGTCCGAGCGGCCGAAGGAGCTCGCCTCGAAAGCGAGTGTGGCGCAAGTCACCGAGGGTTCAAATCCCTCCGCTACCGCCGATGGGCGAAGGGCCCGGTCCGACGGACCGGGCCCTTCGTCCGTCTCCCGGCCCGATCCGCGCCCGGCCGCGCAACCCCGCGGTCCAGCCGGACGGAGAGCGGCAGTGAGCCCCGCGCCGGCCGGTCCGCCTCCCCCGGCTCCCGGACGAGTCGCCGGCCCGCCGCGCGACGTCCCGACGGCCGGCGCCGGCCAGGCGCTGCCACCGGGCGGCCCCGGCCGTCGCGGACCGGACCGCCGGTTCCCGCGGCCGGCGGTCCCGCGCCTCCGCGTCGCCGGGCGAGCCCCTTCCCGCCCGGCCGGGCCCGAGGAGTCCCCGCAAGCGCGCGTGGCGCACGTCGCCGGAGATTCGCGTCCCCCGCCGCCGCTGCCGGAGGAATCCGTCGTCAGACGGGGTCCTTCGTGCAATCATGAGCGACCGTTGGGACAGCTGCGACAGGGGAGGCCGCGATGGCGGTGAACGCGAAGAAGGCCGCCGTCTACGTTCTCGTGGTCTTCGTGCTGTACGTGATCATCACGGACCCGGCCAAGGCGGCGGATTACGTCCAGATAGGGTTCGAGGGCATATCCGACGCCGCCAAGGCCCTCGGCGACTTCGCCACCTGGGTCGCCAACGGAGGAGAGTGATGATCCGCCATCTGGTCCTCTTCAAGCTCGACGAGGGCGTCGAGCGCGACGATCCCCGCGTCGTGAAGGGCGTCGAGGCCTTCCGCGCCCTCGACGGCGAGATCCCCGAGATCCGCCACTGGGAGCTCGGCTGGAACCTCAGCGACCGCCCCATCGCCTACGACTTCGCCATCAACTCCGCCTTCGACGACCCGGCCGCGCTGCGCCGCTACGTCGAGCACCCGGCGCACCAGGCGGGCGTCGCCCTGTGGCGGGAGTTCGCCACCTGGGTGATCGCCGACTACGAATTCTGATCCCCGGCGCTCCGAAAGCCCTCTGCCGACCGGCAGGGGGCTTCTCTGTATGCTGCGCACTTCACGCCCGTATTGTTCACAACACGGTGTTATGCGGTGCTTGCACATGATGCGTATGTCTTGTGATGCTATGACCGGTTTTTAACGGATGGATCGACGGATGAGTTGACGGATGAAGAGGTGGCGTTGACCGTGTCGGCCAGTTCTGCGCCGCCCCAGGACGAGGTGCCCACCCCGGCCGCCGGCAAGCGCCGCGGCGCCGACACCCGGGCCCTCACCCAGGTGCTCTTCGCCCAGCTCAAGGAGCTCCGGCCGGGCACCCCGGAGCACCACCGCGTGCGCGGGGCGCTCATCGAGGCGAACCTGCCGCTGGTGCGCTACGCCGCCGCCCGCTTCCGCTCCCGCAACGAGCCGATGGAGGACGTGGTCCAGGTCGGCACCATCGGCCTGATCAACGCCATCGACCGCTTCGACCCGGACCGGGGCGTGCAGTTCCCCACCTTCGCGATGCCGACCGTGGTCGGCGAGATCAAGCGGTACTTCCGCGACAACGTCCGCACCGTCCACGTACCGCGCCGGCTGCACGAGCTGTGGGTGCAGGTCAACAGCGCGACCGAGGACCTGACCACCACCCTCGGGCGCTCCCCGTCGACCGCCGAGATCGCCGAGCGGCTGCGCATCTCCGAGGAGGAGGTGCTGTCCTGCATCGAGGCCGGGCGGTCGTACCACGCCACCTCGCTGGAGGCCGCCCAGGAGGGCGACGGCCTGCCGGGGCTGCTCGACCGGCTCGGCTACGAGGACCCGGCGCTCGACGGCGTCGAGCACCGCGACCTCGTCCGCCACCTCCTGGTCCAGCTTCCCGAGCGGGAACAGCGCATCCTGCTGCTGCGCTACTACAGCAATCTCACGCAGTCGCAGATCAGCGCGGAGCTCGGCGTCTCCCAGATGCACGTCTCGCGGCTACTGGCGCGTAGCTTCCAGCGGCTGCGCTCGGCGAACCGGATCGACGCGTAACCGCAAGCAGGAGCGAACGCTCACCGGTACGAGCGAACCGCCCATGGGGCCATTCCGGTGATTTCACGCCGAAAGGTCGTCAGAACCCCTTTTTTCAGGGGCGATTCACGTCTCGCATGTCGACATGTCACTACAGCGCGTTGCCGACATGTGACATTCTGCGGGAAGCGCGTTTGCCGGAGCCCCGGCTCCGGTATGCAGGTGAAGGCTGCGTTCCCGAGGTGGGAGTGTGAGCCGCGACCGTCCCGCGACCCAAAGGGGGTGGCATGTCCGCAGATCAGGGCAGCTCGAAGGTGCTCACGCTCGTGGAGAGCGACACCGCGCCCGATGCGCTCGACACGCTCGACGACGTCACGGGTGACGTCGCGGGCCTGGAGGCCGCGCCCGCCCCGGCCCTCCCGGACGCGCAGGCCCCGGTCCTGCCGGACGCGGAGGACATCGACACCCGCACCCTGTCCCGCTCCCTGTTCCTGCGGCTCGCCGCCCTCGACGAGGACAGCCCGGAGCGCGCCTACGTCCGGGACACCCTGATCGAGCTCAACCTGCCGCTGGTGCGCTACGCCGCCGCCCGCTTCCGCTCCCGCAACGAGCCGATGGAGGACATCGTCCAGGTCGGCACCATCGGCCTGATCAAGGCGATCGACCGCTTCGACTGCGAACGGGGCGTGGAGTTCCCGACCTTCGCGATGCCGACCGTGGTCGGCGAGATCAAGCGGTTCTTCCGCGACACCTCCTGGTCGGTGCGCGTGCCGCGCCGGCTGCAGGAGCTGCGCCTGGCGCTGACCAAGGCCAGCGACGAGCTCTCCCAGAAGCTCGACCGCTCCCCGACGGTCACCGAACTCGCCTCGGTGCTGGGCGTGTCCGAGGAGGACGTCGTCGACGGCCTCGCGGTCGGCAACGCCTACACCGCCTCCTCGCTGGACTCCCCGGCCCCGGAGGACGACGGCGGCGAGGGCTCGCTGGCGGACCGGCTCGGCTACGAGGACACGGCGCTGGAGGGCGTGGAGTACCGGGAGTCGCTCAAGCCCCTGCTCGCCAAACTGCCGCCCCGCGAGCGGCGGATCATCATGCTGCGCTTCTTCGCCAACATGACCCAGTCGCAGATCGGCGAGGAGGTCGGCATCTCCCAGATGCACGTCTCCCGGCTGCTGACCCGGACGCTGGCCCAGCTGCGGGAGGGCCTGATCTCGGACTGAGCCGCCCGCGGGCCCGCGGGCCCGGCACCGGCTCACGGCCGCCGAAGCGCCTCACGGTCGCGTCGGCGGCCGTCGTCCTGTCCACGGGTTTCCCGGCCGTCGTCCTGTCCACGGCCGGTTTCCGGCCGTCGCCTTGCCCACGGCCGGTTCCGGCCGTCGCCCTGTCCACGGCCGTTCCGTGACCGTCCGCGGGCGCGGACGGCGGGCCGGCCGTGCGGCCGGCCTACTTGAGCGCCAGCCAGGCCACCGCCGCGATGATCACCACGGCGGCGACGACGCCCACGATCAGGCCGACGCGCGGCCCTGCCGGGGCGGGGGCCTGCCGGGACTGAGGGGCGCCCTCGTCGACGAACGCGCGGAACATCTGGGTGCTGCCAGCGGGGTCGTAGTTGCCCTGGGGGCCCTGGGTGTTAGCCATGCCCCGAGACCCTAGCGAATCCGGGGGTGCGGCCCAAGTGCGGGTCCGGGCGCCGTCCCGACCGTCCCCACCTGCACATTTACTGTCGCAATACTTGCCTTTGCCAAGGTTTTGTCCGCCCACCCCCGATTTTATTTGCCTGTAGCAACCAACCGGACCTATGGTTGCCCTAAGCAACAAACGGGAGGTGCGATGGCCGAGCGGGCGCAATACGAGGAACTGCTCCGTCAGTTCAGCGCCTTCGGCGCCGTGAAGCGGGAGCTGGGCCGCATCCTGCCGTCCGACTGCCCCAGCGGTTCCGCCGCCGTCCTGACGCTGCTCGGCCGCCACGGCGACATGCGCATGAGCAAGCTCGCGGAGCTGCTCGCCGTGGACATGTCGGTCACCAGCCGCCATGTCGCCCACGTCGCGGACCGGGGCTGGATCGAGCGCTCCCCCGACCCCGCCGACAAGCGCTCGCGCATCCTGCGCCTGACGCCCGCCGGCCGGGCCCAGCTCGACGAGCTGTCCCTGCGGACCACCCAGCTGCTCGCCCAGCGCCTGAGCGACTGGAGCGACGAGGAGGTGGCCCAGCTCACCGGGCTCATGGCGCGGCTGCGCGCCAGCTTCGGCGACTGCCGGTCCGCGCCGGGCCGGGCCGCCGCACCGTCCGTACCCGATCAGTCCACCCGTACACCCGCGATCACCACGTAAGCAAAGGAAGTCCATGGCAACGACCACACCAGCCGGTGTGCGGGCTCATGCCAAGCACGGGGGAGGTCCCTCCGACGGCGCTCCGATGACCCACCGGCAGATCATGGAGGCGCTGTCCGGGCTGCTGCTCGGCATGTTCGCCGCCATCCTGTCCTCGACCATCGTCACCAACGCCCTGCCCGAGATCGTGGGCGACCTCGGTGGCGGCCAGAGCGCCTACACCTGGGTCGTCACCGCCTCGCTGCTGGCGATGACGGCCTCCACTCCCCTGTGGGGCAAGCTCGCCGACCTGGTCAGCAAGAAGGCGCTGGTCCAGATAGGCCTGATCATCTACGTCGTCGGCTCCGTCGTGGCCGGTCTGGCGCAGAACCCGGGGATGCTGATCACCGCGCGCGCCATCCAGGGGCTGGGCGCCGGCGGCCTGTCCGCCCTGGCGCAGATCATCATGGCCGCGATGATCTCCCCGCGCGAGCGCGGCCGCTACTCCGGCTACCTGGGCGCGACCTTCGCCGTCGCGACCGTCGGCGGCCCGCTCCTCGGCGGTGTCATCACCGACACCAGCTGGCTCGGCTGGCGCTGGTGCCTCTACGTCGGCGTGCCGTTCGCGCTGATCGCCCTGGTCGTGCTGCAGAAGACGCTGCACCTGCCGCTGGACAAGCGCAAGGTCAAGGTCGACTGGGCCGGCGCCTTCTTCGTCACCGCGGCCGTCTGCCTGCTGCTGATCTGGGTCACCTTCGCCGACGACAAGTACGACTGGCTGTCCTGGCAGACGTACGTCATGGTCGGCGGCGCGATCGTCCTCACGCTGATCTTCGTCCTCGTCGAGGCGAAGGCCGCCGAGCCGATCATCCCGCTGCGCCTGTTCAAGAACCGCACCATCACGCTGGCCTCGGTCGCCTCGCTGTTCGTCGGCATCGCGATGTTCGCGGGCACGGTCTACTTCAGCCAGTACTTCCAGCTGGCCCGGGACAAGTCCCCGACCATGTCGGGCGTCATGACCATCCCGATGATCGGCGGCCTGTTCGTGTCGTCCACGGTCTCCGGCCAGATCATCACCAAGACCGGCAAGTGGAAGGGCTGGCTGCTGGCCGGCGGCGTGCTGCTCACCGCGGGCCTCGGCCTGCTGGGCACCATGCGGTACGACACCCCGTACTGGCACATCGCCCTCTACATGGCGCTGATGGGCCTCGGCGTCGGCATGATGATGCAGAACCTGGTGCTGTGCACGCAGAACCAGGTGGCCCCGAGCGACCTGGGCGCCGCGTCCTCCGTGGTCACCTTCTTCCGGTCCCTCGGCGGCGCGGTGGGCGTCTCGGTGCTCGGCTCGGTGATGTCGACCCGGATCAGCCACTACGCCGAGGACACCATCGGCTCGCTGAGCCCGCAGCAGCAGGCGGCGGCCGCCAAGGCCATGGGCAGCGGCCAGATCCCGGACATGGACCTGCTGCCCGCCCCGATCCGCACCTGGCTGGAGAGCGCCTACGGGCACGGCATCGGCGACATCTTCCTGTACGTCGCGCCGATCGCGTTCCTCGCCTTCCTGGTGACGCTGTTCATCAAGGAGGTCCCGCTGCGCACCTCGGGCGCCCTGGCGCAGGCCGCCGAGGCCGCCGCCCCGAGCACCGCCCCGGCCGGCGCGGTCACCGGCTCCGGCGCCCGGGCCGCCGCGCGGCGGCCGGCCGCCGCCGCGGCCGTCCGCTCCGGGGAACCCGCCTCCGGCGGCGGCATCCCGGTCCGCGGCCACGTCCGCGGCGCCGAGAGCGCGCCGGTGCCGCAGGCCGCCGTCACGCTGATCTCGCTGGCGGGACGGCAGCTGGGCCGGTCGGTCGCGCAGGCCGACGGCTCCTACGCGGTGGCCGCGCCGGGCGAGGGCAGCTACGTCCTGATCGCCTCCGCCGACGGCTACCAGCCGCAGGCGTCCACGATCGTCGTCGACGGCGAGCCGGTGGCGTACGACATCCTGCTCAGCGGCACCAGCGGCCTGAGCGGTGTGGTGCGGGCCGCGCAGACCGGGCTGCCGGTCAAGGACGCGATGGTCATCGTGACCGACGTGCGCGGCGATCTGCTGGCCACCCAGGTCACCGGTGAGCAGGGCGAGTTCTCGCTCGCCGAGCTGGTGCCGGGGGCGGTGACCGTCGCGGTGAACGCCGCCGGGTACCGGCCGCGCGCCCTGCCCGTCGAGGTGGGCGGCACCGGGGTCACCCGGATCGAGGTCGACCTCGACGCCGGCGCCCGCGTCCAGGGCGTGGTCCGGGCGCCGCACGGCCCGCTCTCCGACGCCCGCGTGACGCTGGTCGACGCGGCGGGCAACGTGGTCGGCACGGCCACCACCGGTGCGGACGGGGCGTACGCCTTCACCGACCTGGACAGCGGCGAGTACACCGTCATCGCGACGGGCTACCCGCCGGTGGCGACGGCCCTGACGGTCTCCGGTCCGGGCGTCGACGGCCACGACATCGAGCTCGCCCACCCCGGCGAGTAGTTCCGGCCCCGGCCCGTGGCGGGCGAGCGCGCCGAGCGTTTCGGGCGCGCCCCGCCACGGGCCGGACTCATATGACCATTTTCTGCTGGTTTCAGAGGTTTCCAGCGTTTTCCACGACTTCAGGGAGAGAACGGGATGGGACTGACCGCGAGGATCCGCACCCGGGACGGATGGGCCGTGTCGCACGCGGTCGTCACGGTGACCGACATGACCGGCGCGCAGGTGCTGCGCGCGGAGGCGGACGCCGAGGGCGCCGTACGGGACGCGACGCCGCTGGCGCCGGGGGCGTACACCGTCGTCGTCACGGCCGTCGGCTACGCGCCCGCCGCGGCCAGCGCGATCGTCACCGCGAGCGGACGGGCCGAGGTCGGCACGGTGACGCTGGCCCGGCAGGGCGGCACCGAGCTGCCGCCGCCGGGGGTGTGGACCATCGACCCGGCGCACTCCAGCGTGGCCGCGGTCGCCCAGCACCTGGGCATCTCCAGCGTGCACGGCCGGTTCACGGACTTCGCCGGCACCATCGAGATCGCCCCGGACGACGTCGCCAAGTCCCGCGTGGAGGCGGTGATCCGGGCCGCGTCCATCGACACCGGCAACGGGATGCGGGACACGCACCTGAGGTCCCCGGACTTCCTGGACGTCGAGCGGTGTCCCGAGATCGTCTACCGTTCCACCGGCCTGACCGAGGCCGGCTCCGACCGCTTCACCGTGCACGGCGAGCTGACCCTGCACGGCGTGGTCCGGCCGGTCGACCTGGACCTGGTCTACCTGGGCACGGGCGCGGACCCGTGGGGCGGCACCCGGGCGGCGTTCCGCGCGACGACGGAGCTCAGGCGCGAGGACTTCGCGATGCACTACAACCAGGTGGTCCAGGCCGGCATCGCCGCCATCGGCACGACGCTGAGGGTGGAGCTGGACGTCCAGGCGGTGCAGGGCGAGTCACTGCCGCCCGCGTGAGGCGCCGCCCACCTCGGCCACCAGGTCGCTGCACAGGTCCCGCAGCCTGACGTTGGTGTCCTGGGAGACCCGGCGCAGGCGCCGCAGCGCGTCCCGGGCGTCGATCCGCTCCCGGGCCATGAGGATGCCGATCGCCTGGTCGATGACGCTGCGGGAGAGCAGGGCGACGCGCACGTCGGCGGCCGACCGCCGCTGCCGCTCGAACCGCAGGGCCGTGTCCACCGCGTCCGCGGCCCGCTCCGCGAACGTGCGGGCCGCCCGGCGGTGCCGGCCCAGCGCGCCGGGCTCTCGGCCGTAGAAGTTGAGCGCGGCGCCCGTCCCGCCCCCGACGGCGAGCGGCAGCGCCAGCACGCACCGCACACCGGTGGACAGCGCGTACGCCGTGTACGCCGGCCAGCGGGTCTCCGCGGCCAGGTCGGGGGCGTACTGCTCGCACCCCGTGTCGGCCGCGGCGACGCAGGGACCCGAGCCGTTCTCGTACTGGCGCTGGTCCAGGCCGGCGGGCAGGCCCGCGCTGCCCGCCAGGGTCAGCAGCCGGTCGTCGCGGCGCACCGTGACGCTGCACGCGTCCGCGCCGGGCACCTCCTGCACCGCGCGGTCGGTCAGGTCCCGCAGCAGGGTGTCGAGGCCGCTGCCGCGCGCGATCGCCGCCTCCAGGGTTTCGGGCGTCTCGGGTCTCATGACCGTACGGGTATCCCGCGCGCGTCCGTCAACGCCCCGCCCCGCCCGTGGTGTCGTTGGCGTCGACGATGCGGCGGGCGAGGTCGCGCAGCTTGACGTTCTCCCGCTGCGAGGCCTTCACCAGGCTCTCGAAGGCGCCGGCGGCGTCGATGTTCAGGCGTTCCATGAGGATGCCGGTGGCCTGTCCGATCAGGTCCCGGGTGCGCATCGCCTCGGTGAGCTGCTCGCGCACGGTCACCGACTCCAGGGCGATGCTGACGTGCGCGGTGAACAGCCGGCCGATCCGCGTCGCGGCCTCGTCGAAGGCGCGCGGCCTGCGGGCGTAGGCGGTGAGCACGGTGAGGCGGCGGCGGTCGGCGCGCAGCCGCAGCGACAGCGCCGAGCGCAGGCCGAGGGCGTACAGGGCGTCCGCACCGCCGTCGGCCGCGCTGTCCTCTATCCGCACCACCGGCGTGGTCCACAGCTTCTCCCAGTGCGGGGGCGACTCGCGGCCGGCGTGCCGGGCGTCGGCGGAGCGCACGACCTCGTCGGTCCAGGCGAGCGTGCGCGGTCCGCTGTCCCGGTCGATCACCGAGATGCCGACGTGCTCGGCGCCGGGCATGATGCGCACCGCCAGGTGGGCCGCGGTGCGCAGGGTGCTGTTCGGGGTGCCCGTCTCGTGCAGTTGCCGAGCCGCCTCCGTCAGGGCCTCGGCCAGCTCGAAACCGGCGGGCGAACGCGGCAAATCAGAAAACTCGAACGCAGGCACCACGAACCTCTTCGGCATGCACGGCCATGGGCCGTGCGCAGGAGAGCTCCGCAGCACATTCCTGACTGCGAGCATAGGACGAAGAGCAACTCTATCCGCTCGGTTGCGCGCGGGTGACACCCGCCCGGCGGTCCACCCGGGCGCCTTTCGCGATCGGCCGTCGGCATGGTGGAATGAGCGAACGGGTCAGGAAGCGGCCTAGCCGGAATCCGGACGAACGTCTGCCAGGTGAGTGCCGTGACCTTCCTCCCGAATCCGTGCGTGCCGCGCGACCTGCCCGGCTGCACCCTTCTCGCTCTGCCCCCCGAGATCGACGTCTGCAACGCGGGGGAGCTGCTGTCCCTCATCATGGCCGCGGCCGACGCCCGCGCCGACCAGCTGCGGGTGCTGGTGCTGGACCTGACCGCGACCCGCTTCATGGACTCCCAGGGCGTCCGTCTCATCAACGACGTACGCCACCGGCTGCGCTCCCGGGCCCGGGTACGGGTGGTGGCGGCCCCGGACGGGGTGCCGAGCCACGTCCTGGAGGTGACCGGCGTCCGCCGCGACGTCCCCGTGTACGGCAGCCTCGCGGAGGCGCTCCGGGCCTGACCACCGGTCACGGCGCCCTGGTTCTCCCGGCGGATCTCCCGGATCCGCGCGGCGGAGGGAGCGGCGTTCGGCGTGCGGCGTACGGGTCGTCCGGCGGAGCCGTCCCCGCACACCGAGCGCGCGTGCCGCGGCGTCGCGGGAACCCGCCGGCGGGGTCCTAGGCTGATCCCATGGCACCGAACATCGCGACCAACACCCGCGTCTCCCTGGACGAGCTGCTGGACTTCGTACGCCCCCGGCACCGCGCGATCCTGCTCACCCGGCGGGCCGACGGCGGCCCGCAGGGCTCGCCGCTGACCTGCGGAGTCGACGACGCGGGCCGGATAGTGATCTCCACGTACCCGGACCGCGCCAAGACCCGCAACGCCAAGCGTGACGCGCGGGTCAGCGTGATCGTGCTCAGCGACGACTGGAACGGCCCCTGGGTGCAGATCGACGGCACGGCGGAGGTCATCGACGCGCCCGACTCCGTGGAGCCGCTCGTGGAGTACTACCGGAACATCGCCGGGGAGCACCCCGACTGGGACGAGTACCGCCGGGCGATGGTCAAGCAGGGCAAGTCGATCATCCGGATCACTCCGGAGCGGTGGGGGCCGGTGGCCACGGGCGGCTTCCCGGCGCGGCTGGTGGAGGAGCAGGCCGGAGGCTGAGCCCCGCCCGGCCGCGGGTGGGGGCCGCGTCGCGCCGCCGGGGCCGGTTCCGGCGGTGCGCCGCGGCCCGGTTCAGCCGCGGGACCGGCCCGGCCGGGCGTGACACGGCCCGGCTCAGCCGCGGGCGACCATCGCCTCGATCCCGGCGATCAGCAGCTCCAGCGCGAACTCGAAGTCCCGCTCCATCATCTCCGCCACCGTGTCGCCGCCGCGGGCCTCCATGATCTTCGCCGACTCCCGGACGACCTCGGCGGCCTCCGGGGACCGCGTCACCGCGCTCATGGCCTGCCGGAAGTACTCGTCCGGGGTCATGCCGGTGTCCGCGACGCGGGCGAAGTAGTGGCCCTCGATCGTGCCGTAGCCGTACACGAACTGGAAGACGGCCGAGATCGCGCCGGTCACGTCCCGCACGGGCAGCCCCGTTCTGCGGATGACCTGCTGGACGACCCGGGAGAACGACAGGCTGTTGGGGCCGATGTTGAGGAAGCGCCCGGCCAGCGGCGACAGCCAGGGGTGGCGCACCAGCAGGGCCCGGTACTCCCGGGCCAGGGCGCGCAGCTGGTCGCGCCAGTCCTCGTCGGCGTCCGGGTCGGGCAGCCGCAGCTCGCCGAAGGCGGCGTCGAGGGCGAGTTCGAGGAGGTCGTCCTTGGTGTCGACGTACCAGTAGACGGACATCGCGGTGACGTCGAGCTCCGCGGCCAGCCGGCGCATGGAGAACCTGGCGAGGCCCTCGGCGTCCAGCAGCCGCACGGTGACCGCGGTGATCCGCTCCCGGTCCAGCCCCGACGGCTGTCCCCCGCCGCGTCCCCGGCGCTCCTTGCCGTCCAGCCAGACACTGGTCCGGGGCGGACGCTCGGCCCGCCCGGCTGCCTCCGCCATGGCACTCCTCACCTGTTCGCTGCCGGTCATGCTAGGTGTCCCCCTCGGGGTGCGGGGACGGCGTGACCAGCCACGACGAGCCCGCAGCCGCACGACTACCCCTCACCCGGGTTCTCAGGGCCCCGGAACGGATCTGCGTGGCGTCGCGCCGCCCGGCACGCGCGCTCGCCGCCCGGCGCGGAACGCCGCTCCTCCTCCGCGGAGGTCCGTCCGGGGACCCCTCCGAAGGGCCTCAGCCGTCCGCCCGCTCCGCGCGCCGCAGCAGCGCCGCCGCGAGCAGCCCGCCCAGCAGTACGGCCAGCGCCCCCACCAGCTGGCTGGTCTGCAGACCGGAGGAGAACGCGTCCACGATCCGGCCCTTCGCCGCCTCGCCGTCCGCCGCCGCCAGCGCCGCCGGCAACGACGTCGCCGCCACCGGGATCAGCGCCGCGAACCGGGAGGTGAGCACCGCCCCCAGCACGGCCACCCCCAGCCCGTTGCCGAACTCCGCCAGCGTGCCGTTGATCCCGGCCCCGACCCCCGCCTTCTCCCGGGGGATCGCGCTCATGATCGCGTGTGCCATGGCCGGGTTGGCGATCGCGCAGCCCACGCCGATGAGCACCAGTCCCAGCAGGGTCCCGGCGTAGCCGCCGGAGACCAGCGTCGCGATGGACACCAGGCCGAGTGACATCAGCACCATGCCCAGCGCGATGGAGGCCGGCGTCCCGAGCTTCGCCGTCCACCTCGCCGACAGCCCGGAGAAGTTCAGCGCCACGACCGCCAGGGCCAGCGGAGCGGTCCGCAGGCCGGCCTCCAGGGCGTCGTAGCCGAGGACGAACTGCAGGTGCTGGGTCAGCAGGAACAGCGCGCCGCCCATGCCGAAGGTGATCAGCACGGCCCCGGCGACCGCGCCCGTGAACCGGCGGTTTCGGAAGAAGTGCAGATCGAGCATCGGGTACGGGAACCGGGTCTCCCAGTACGCGAAGGCGCCCAGGACGACCACGGCGAAGGCCGCCGTCAGCGGCGCCCGGCCCGACGTCCAGCCGTGCTCGGGGCCGGAGATGATCGCGTATACCAGCGAGGCCATGCCGATGGTGGAGAGCAGCGCGCCGAGGAGGTCGGGGCGGTCGCCCCGCGGGTTCCTGGACTCGGGGACCAGGGCCACCACCGCCGCCAGGCCGAGCGCGGCGACCGGCAGGTTGATCAGGAAGATCGCACCCCACTGGAAGTGGTTCAGCACGAAGCCGCCGACCAGCGGGCCGACGGCGAAGCCGAGCGCGTTGACCGCGCTCCAGATCCCGATCGCCCTGGGATGCTCCTCGGGCGTGAAGATCTGCATCGCCACGGCGAGGGTGGTGGTCAGCAGCAGCGCGGCGCCCACGCCCATGCCGGCCCGCGCCGCGATCAGCCGGCCCGCGGAGTCGGCGAGTCCGGCCACCAGTGACCCCGCGCCGAACAGTGCCAGCCCCGCGATCAGCATCTTCTTGCGGCCGTAGCGGTCGGCGGCGCTGCCCGCGGTGAGCAGCAGACCGGACTGCACCAGCGAGTAGGCGTTGATCATCCACTGGATGTCGGAGGTCGCCGCGTCCATCTCCCGGGTGAGCGAGGGGACGGCGACGTTCAGCACCGTGTTGTCGAGCAGCACGGTGAGCTGTGCCAGGCAGATGACGCCGAGGATCAGCCAGCGCTGGGGGTGCCCCTGGGCCTGCTCCTCGGGCTGAGGCCGGTCCTGGGCCCGTTCCTGGGGGGACGTCGTCATGCTGTACACCGTATAACCGCCCTCGTACGGTGTACAGCAGACGCGGGGGCGGACGCGACGGCGGCCGGGCAGGGGGAGCCGGCCGGAGGCGCTCAGGCCGTGGTGGGGGGCGGGCCCCAGGCCCCGGGGGCCGGGCGGCCCGTGCCCTTCCGGGACCGGGCCGGGTCCGCCCGGGGGGCCGGCCGGTCGTGGTGCGCCGTCATCGGGGGTCCCCGGGGTCGGCGTCGGCCGGGCGCACCGGCTGCAGCCGCACGGTCGCGTCCTCCCCGGCGGCGCCGGCCGCGTCGGCACCGGCACGGAACCGGGCCGTCGGGTGGGGAAGCCGCCCGGCCTGCCCGTGCTGCCCGTGCTGCGGGGTCCGTCCGGCCTGCCCGGCCTGGTGCGGCTGCGGCTGCGGCTCCGCGGCGTACGGCCGTGCCGTCGGGCGCTGCGGCAGCGCGCCGTACGGGGCGGGCCGCGCGGTGCGGTGGGCCGGCGGGGACGGGTCGTGCCGGGCGGCGACGGCCGGGGGCCGGGGGTCGCCGTCCCGCCGCTCCGGGAACACCCAGGCCCGGAAGAGCAGGAACCGCAGCACGGTGGCGGCGAGGTTGGCGGCGATGAGCACGGCCAGCTCGGTGGAGTGCGCCGGGTCGGCGGCCGCCGCGTTCAGGGCGGCGAGCGAGCCGCTGGTGAGGACCAGGCCGATGCCGAAGACGACCAGGCCCTGCGCCTGGTGCCGTACGGCGCCGCCGCGGCCGCGCACCCCGAAGGTCAGGCGCCGGTTGGCGGCGGTGTTGGCGACCGCCGAGACCAGCAGGGCGAGCGCGTTGGCCGGCTGCGAGCCGCCGAACTGCCGGAAGGCCGTGTACAGCAGCAGGTAGAACAGGGTGGACAGGGCGCCGACGACGCAGAACCCGACGAGCTGGCGGGCCAGCCCCCTCGGCACGTCCTCGATCTCGCGGTCGCGCGGGTCGTCGCCGAACGGCCGGGCCAGCCGGTCCAGCGGCAGCGACCCGGTGGCCAGCGCCCTGCCGACCCGCCAGACGCCCTTGAGGTCGTCGGTCGCGGTCCTGACGATGTGCACGGTCGAGTCCGGGTCGTCGACCCAGTCGACGGGCACCTCGTGGATGCGCAGCCCGGCGCGCTCGGCGAGCACCAGCATCTCGGTGTCGAAGAACCACCCGGTGTCCTCCACCAGCGGCAGCAGCACCCGGGCCACGTCCCGGCGGATCGCCTTGAAGCCGCACTGGGCGTCGGAGAAGCGGGCCTGGAGCGAGCCGCGCAGGATGAGGTTGTACGAGCGGGAGATGAACTCCCGCTTCGCGCCGCGCACCACCCTGCTGCTGCGGCTGAGGCGGGACCCTATGGCGAGGTCCGAGTGGCCGGAGATCAGCGGGGCCACCAGCGGCAGCAGGGCGTTGAGGTCGGTGGACAGGTCCACGTCCATGTAGGCGAGGACCGGGGCGTCCGAGGCCGACCAGACGGTCCGCAGGGCCCGGCCGCGGCCCTTCTGCTCCAGCCGGAAGGACCTGACCTCCGCGATGTCCGCCTCCAGCCGCGCGGCCACCTGCGGGGTGGTGTCCGTCGACGCGTTGTCCGCGATCGTGATGCGGAACGCGTAGGGGAAGGTGCGCGCGAGGTGCTCGTGCAGTCTGCGGACGCACGGCCGGAGGTCCTTCTCCTCGTTGTAGACGGGGATCACTACGTCCAGGACAGGCGTACCGGCTCCTGCGGCCGGGAGGTGCTCCCGCGCCGGCAGGGTGCCGGGAGAAGAGTCGGTTCGCATGGCCCGACTCTTCTCAAGTGCCCTGTCGCACCCGTGTGGTGACGCTGTGCTGTGCCTGTGAGTACGGTCGCCGGACCGTCTCGCGGGCCGGCTGCCGGTCCGGCCCGGGGGCGGGCCGCGCCGCGAGCGCCGGCAGGTGCAGGGTGAACACGGTCCGCCCCGGCACGCTGTCCACGGTCACGGCGCCGCCGTGCGCGGCCGCCACGGCCTGCACGATGGCCAGGCCCAGCCCGGTGGAGCCGGTCGCGCGGGACCGGGCGGAGTCGCCGCGCGCGAACCGCTCGAAGACGTGCGGGAGCAGCTCGGGCGGGATGCCCTGGCCGTTGTCCTCGACGTCCACGCACAGCCACGGGCCGCGCCGCTGGACCCGCGCGGTGACGGTGGTGCCCGGCGGGGTGTGGGTGCGGGCGTTGGCGAGCAGGTTGACGAGGACCTGCTGGAGCCGGGCCGCGTCCGCCGCCACCAGGGCGGGTTCGTCGGGCAGTTCCAGCCGCCAGACATGGTCCATGCCGGCCGCGCGGGCGTCGCTGACGGTGTCCACGACGAGCGGGACGAGGTCGGTCTGCTCGAACCGCAGCGGCCGCCCGGCGTCCAGGCGGGCCAGCAGCAGCAGGTCCTCCACCAGCAGGGTCATGCGCCCCGCCTCGGACTCGATGCGGCCCAGGGCGTGCCGGGTGTCCGGCCCGACCTGCTCCCGGCCGCGCCGGGTCAGCTCGGCGTAGCCGCGGATGGAGGCGAGCGGGGTGCGCAGTTCGTGGCTGGCGTCGGCGACGAACTGCCGTACCCGCGTCTCGCTCTGCTGGCGGGCGTGCAGCGCGCCGTGCACGTGGTCGAGCATCCGGTTGAGCGCGGCGCCGACCCGGCCGACCTCGGTGTGCGGGTCGCACTCGGACTCCGGCACGCGCTCGTCGAGGTTGACCTCGCCGCTGTGCAGGGGGAGTTCGGAGACGCGGGTGGCGGTGGCGGCGACCTTGCGCAGGGGGCGGGTGGCGACGCCGACCAGCACGTACCCGGCGATGCCGGCGGCGACGAGGCCGGCGGCGGTGACGCTGACCTCGACGAGGATCAGGGTGTTGATGGTGTTGTCGGTGTCCGCGGTGGGGATCGCCACGTAGGAGCCGCCCCCGGCGCCGGGGACGAAGACGGCGCGGTACTCGCCCAGGCCGGGGAGTTCGACGGTGTGCGGCCTGGCGTCCCGGGCGACGGACGCGAGCGCGGTCCGCTGGGGTTCGGTGAGGTCGACGGCCGCCATCCGCCGGAAACCGTCGTCGGACCGCTGCCGGGCGACGACCGCCCTGGTGACCGTGGCGTCGGCGCCGACCTCGGCGGCGACGGTGTACTCCTGGGTCGGCCCGTGGGTGACGAAGTCCTCCAGCTGGTCCTGCGCCACGGGGTCGTCCACCTCGTCGGGCTTGACCGGGGCCGCCAGCCGCTTGCCGGCGTCGGCGACCTGCCCGTCGAGCTGCTCGTACAGGTGCGAGCGCAGCGCCAGCGTCGTCACCGTGCCGATCACCGCGCACACCACGGCGATCAGCACGACGGACGCGACGACGAGCCGCGTCCGCAGAGTGCGCGGCCTGCCCGCCCGCCCCCTGCCCGCCTGCTGCGTACGCGGCCGTCGCCGCCCGCTCATGACACCGCGGGCTTGATCAGGTAACCGGCGCCCCGCCGGGTGTGGATCATCGGCTCGCGCCCGGCGTCGATCTTCCGCCGCAGGTAGGAGATGTACAGCTCGACGACGTTGGCCTGGCCGCCGAAGTCGTACGACCACACCCGGTCGAGGATCTGCGCCTTGCTGAGCACGCGCCGCGGGTTGCGCATCAGGAAGCGCAGCAGCTCGAACTCGGTGGCGGTGAGGTGGATGGAGTCCCCGCCCCGGGTGACCTCGTGGCTGTCCTCGTCGAGGGTGAGGTCGCCGACGACCAGCACGGAGTCGGAGCGCCGGTCGGCGGCGCCGGAGCGGCGGATCAGGCCGCGCAGCCGTGCGACGACCTCCTCCAGGCTGAACGGCTTGGTGACGTAGTCGTCGCCGCCGGCGGTCAGCCCGGCGATCCGGTCCTCCACGGCGTCCTTCGCGGTGAGGAACAGCACGGGCACGTCGGGCAGTTCGCGGCGCAGCCGGCCGAGCACCGTCAGCCCGTCCATGTCGGGCAGCATCATGTCCAGCACGACGGCGTCGGGCCGGAACTCGCGCGCGGTCCGGAGGGCGCCCTGGCCGTCTCCCGCGCTGCGGATCTGCCAGCCCTCGTAGCGCAGGGCCATGGACAGCAGTTCGGTGATGGACAGCTCGTCGTCCACTACAAGCACCCGGACGGGGCTCCCGTCCGGCCTCAGCAGTTCGGTGCGCCCCTGGGGCGAGGTCGTGGTCATGGCGACCACCCTGGCCAAAGGCTCTGAGAGCGTCCTTTCGGCATCCTGTGATTTCTCTGAGAAACGCACAGGGCTCTCCCAGGCACCGCTCGGGGAAGGCTCACCGGCACCGCGTGACCGGCGGCGGGACAGCGGCACCGGCGCGCCGTCAGAACAGTCCCTCCTGCGCCCCCGGCCCCGCGTTCCCGAACTCCCGCACCGGCAGCGGAAGGTGCCCGTCCGCGGCCGGGACCAGCCCCCACCCGGTCATCAGCCGCGTGTCGAGGACGACGATCCCGCGCTCCGTCGCCAGGTGCAGGTCCGGCCCGGCCGCCGCGACCAGCTCACCGCTGATCGCCCCGCCCGCGACCAGCTCGGTCACCTCCCCCGCGGCGGCCGGCAGCCCCGCCAGCCCGAACGCCCGGACGTGGTCCACGGGCCGGAACGGCTCGGCCGCCAGCGTCTCGGGCCACCCGGGGAGCGACGTCGCCCGCGCGTGCAGCTCCGCGAGTTCGGCCGCCCGCTCCGCCTCCGTCGGCGGCAGCGCGGACCGCGCGGCCCGCTTGTCGGCGTACGCGATCCGGTCGGGCACCCGGAGCGCGGTGCGCAGCAGTTCCTCGGTGCGCCGGGCGGCCATCAGCGGCCCGGTGCCGAGCGGGGTGAAGCAGACGGCCCCCTGCTCCAGCAGCCGGGCCGGGCCGCGCTCGACCGCCGTGATCCCCACCTTGGCCATGCCGGGCCCGAACCACGCCAGGTACACCCGGTACGGCCGGGGATCGTCCGCGACGGTGTCGGCGGCCACGGAGTGCGCCCGTTCCAGCCGCGCGCACTGCGCGCACCGCGCCCCCGTACTCCGCCCCGGCACGCCCGCCCGCACCGGGCACGGGTGTCCCCGCGCTCCCGCACAGGTCCGCCGCCCCCCTTCCACGACCCCGAAGGCCACCCGCTTCCCCCTGGTCAGCGCGGTACGCCGCCCGCCGTGCCACACCAGCGCGGGGCCGTCCGCCGACCACCGCAGCCCCGAGCACCTCCACACCTGTGCCATCGCCGCCGAGCGTAGGGGGCGGCACCGACAACGGGGGCCGCGCGCGTTCGCGGACGGTCGGGTTCAGCCCGCGGAGTCGGCGGCCGCCGCGGCCGGCGCCGCCTCGCGCGCCGCCGCGACCGCCCCGGGGTCCCCGCCCGCGCGAGCCGTGCGCCGCACCCCCCGCCCCGCGAGCCGGCACCCCAGGCACCCGGGGTGCCCGGCGCGCGCGCCGAGGTCCCGGACCCGCCACCCCCACTGCTCCCGGGGCCGCCGCCCCGGCGGCTTGCCCCACCCGGCCAGGTGCAGCGCCCAGGTGACGAGCAGGCTCACCGCCCCGGTCCCGAGCCCGCCCGCCACCAGCGCGGCCGACCCCGCGCAGATCCCGGCCCCCACCGCGGCGGCCCCGGCCGTGGCGATCCCGAAACCGGTCCACCCCGCGACGGTGTGCCCGTGGTCATATGGATGTGCGCTCACGTGCCTGCCTCCTCGTGCGGGCGGTGAAACCCGCGTCGCCGGACGGAGGGCCGGAAGAACTCCCTCACGACGTAAGCATTTTAACCACGAAAACTCTCACAAGCTAAGGGAATACAGAAGAGAATGCGAGCCAAGCCGCGTCCGGCCGCCACCCCCGAGCAGGCCCTGTCGGCGATGGACCACCTCATCGCCACCCACCTGGTCGGCCAGCACGAGATCGCCCAGCAGGTGGGGCTGAACGTCACCGACCTCACCTGCTTCGCCTTCGTCATCGAAGCGGGCGAGAACCTGCTCACCGCCGGCGACCTGGCGGCCCGCGCCCATGTCACGACGGGCGCGGTGACCGGCATCCTCAACCGCCTGGAACGCGCCGGCTACATCACCCGCCGCCCCGACCCGGCGGACCGCCGCCGCGTCCGCGTGGCGGCCGAACCGGCCGCGGTGGCCCGCGTCCGCGAGGTCTACGAGCCGTACTACGCCCGCCTGGCCGCGCTCTTCGCCGACTACTCCCCCGACGAGATCGCCGTCCTCCACGACTGGTTCACCCGCGCGAGCACCCTGGCGGCGGCCTATCTGGAGGAGCACTGCCGCACCGGCTGAACCGCCCGCCGCCCCGGACCGGCGGCCGCGTCGAAGACCGGCGGGGCGACGGGCGGGGCCACACACCCGCCGCCCTGCCCGGGCGGGCAAGGAGTGCGGGCGCCCAGCCCCGCTCGCGCGGATCCCGCGACCCGCCCGCCACCCCTGATCCCGCCGCGCCCGCCCTCCGCGGCGGTCGCCGCACTTCGCCGCTGTACGCCCCTGAAACGCCGAAGGCCCCGGATCGCTCCGGGGCCTTCGACCTGTGTGCACTCGGCAGGATTCGAACCTGCAACCTTCTGATCCGTAGCTCTACGAAGATCGGTCGGGGACGGTCATACCGGTTACTCGGAAGTGTCTGAGGGAGGTTGAGGGTCGGGGGCGGTGGGTGGAGTTGCTGTATCCGGTTGCTGTACAGCTGCCGTGGCCTCGCGAGCGCGGGCGAGGTTGTGGCGGGCGATGAGGGTGGCGGGGTGGCCGGGGCCCAGGAGCCGCTCCCGGTCGGCGAGGACCCGCTCGCTGAGGTCGAGGGCGTCCTGGATGCGCCCGGCATTGCTGTAGGAGGCGGCGAGGTTGTGGCGGGCGATGAGGGTGGCGGGGTGGCCGGGGCCGTGGACGGCGTGATCTTCGCCCACGACGTGCCCGTGCGCGACAAGGGCCGCTTCGCCGGGAAACCGACCGTCGACACCGGCGTGAAGGCGGCCGTCAACCGTCCCGGCGAACTGATCGCCGAGGTCCGCGAGAAGGCGGCCCGCGGAGAGACCACCTCCGCGTCCCCGGCCGCGACACCCGTCGAACGCGCCGGCGAGTCGGGCGAGGGCTACGGCACCAAGCTGCGCAAGTGGCTGATGAGCGGCGTCAGGTACTTGCGACAAAACACTTGGAGAAAGCGCAGGTCAGAGCCATCATGGACGATATCTTGGAGCGCTGGGCTGCCGAACAGGCGGCGAAAGCTCCCGCTATCCCTGCCGAAGACCTCCGCGAACTGGCGGACAGCTTGGGCATCAAGCTGGGTGACTGAGCAGCCCAAGCTCCGGATGAGAGGCCCCGCTCTTTGGATGGCGGGGCCTCTTGGCGTCTCAGCGAAGGAACGCCGACGTTACCCGTGTCGGGCGCCCGTCACGCATGGGCAGGCGATGGACACCGCTTAGGGAGAGTTCGGGAGATCACGACCTCATCTGACACAGTTGGGGCACGTCTCAGTCGATCAGCAATGAGCCACGTTGACCAGCGCGTGGTGAAGGCGCATGAACCCTCAGCTTGAAGAGACTGAGGTGGTCCGCGCCTGATTGCACAGCATGAAAACCTGGCGCGTACCGACAGTAATTCGGCTCCCCATAGCATCCGAAATAAGAGCAAAGCAGGCATCTCGAAATCACGTTTGACGACTGGACTCCGGGGGTAACCCGCCTGAAAGCGGCAATACGGCACAGTTGAACTCGATCTCTGTCTCCTGTGTGGTCGGTGCTGCTGGCTGGATTCCTTCGGGTGATTTGTGGAAGCCTTTACAGGATCCTCAAAGTTGGCGAAGATCGTGAAGGCATGTCCACTCGGGGGATTAAAAGGAGCAAAAAATGTCTCGGAAGCTGATGGCTTTCTCCGTTGTGTCCGCGATGGCGGCTGCCGGTGCATTGTTGGCCGCAACGCCGGCTGGTGCGACGACTCTGCAGCCGCAGATTTACACGGCGACCTACACGGCCGCCGACTCCGTCACTCCTCCTGCGCAGCTCATAGGCCCGCACGGCGAGAAGCCCAAGGAGTGGGGAGTAGTCGCGGTTCCTCTCGGCTCGTCGACGAACTCCCTCGTCACCCCCAAGGCAACGAAGGATGTCGGTGGTGGGACGTGGAGCTACGGAACCACGCTGGACGGCGTCTACAAGGGCTGCTATTCGAACTACATCCACCCGACCAAGAAGCACTCGGCCAGCGTCGCCATCGCCGATGGAACCGACAAGGACACGCAGAACGCCGACGTCTGGGCGAAGGCGTACCGCACGGCCGGTGTCGCCCACACGTGCTACACCTACTGGGGCGTCTACTAAAAACCTCGGTTAAGGCGTCGCATGCTTGATTCCCTGGTCGTCCAAGGGCTCCGCACCCTCGAGGCCAGGGATTTCATGCGGCAACTGCTTGCGATGGGGTATAGTGCACCTTCCACTTTGCCTGCATTGCACTCCCCAAGGTTGTGTTATTGGTGCGCCTTTCACTCGCTGCGACCATCTCTTCGGTAACTGTCGGCGTGGCAGTTGGCATCTGCAGCCCACTGCTTTCGTCGACTAACGGGCCAGGGCTAGTAGTGCAAGCCGTCTTGAGTTCCGGATGGGCATATGCCGCTCTTGCATTCTCCGTAGGGATGGCGGGTAGAGGGAAGGCGTCCTCCGCTCTTATGGGGGCAATATCGCTAGCAGTCGCTGTTGTTGCCTACTACGTCACGCAGGCAGGCCAGGGGGAATTCACCTCGGCGGATCTGAGTGACCCAACCGGACAGAGTCAAAGTTTCTCCTGGGTCGAGTTCCTGTCGATGACTTCCTTCTGGTGTGTCGTCGCCCTCATCCTTGGGCCGATTCTGGGAGTCGCCGGATATTTTGCCCGTAAAGGCCCCTATAGAGTCGCATGTCGCATTCTGATACCACTTGTAGTGATTGCTGAACTCAGCATGCGGCTCGGGAACGAGGCTTCGCGGCAGGCATCGGCCGTCGTGACGACGTGGAGCACTGTTCGCGCCATAGCAGTGGCTGCGGTGATCATCGTGATGGGGTATGCCATCTTCGGCAACTGGCGCCGGCGGTCTGCCAAGCAACTCTCTTCGCGCTGAAGGGCGCGGCTCTTCGTGCCTCTCTGGGTACATCAACTCTGGCTGGCCCCTGTCGGGGTGGCTGGCACCGTAGGCCGTGTCGGCAGGGCGTCGCCGAGACCTCACCCGTGTTCGTCGCGTCGGTCTGCGATCCTGGAGACCGATCGCGAGAGGGGCCGCACGTATGGAGTGGAAAACCCACGGTGAGCGTCAGATCTACACGAACCCCTGGGTGAACCTGTGTCTGGTCGACGTCCAACAGCCGGACGGACGCCGGTGGGAGTACCACGTCGTTCGCCTCCGGCACCTGGCTGTGGCAGCCGTGGTCAACGACCGCCAGGAAGTTCTGGTGATGTGGCGTCACCGGTTCATCACCAACTCCTGGGCCTGGGAGCTGCCCATGGGCCTGGTGGAGGAGGGCGAGACTCCGGAGGAAGCGGCAGCTCGCGAAGTGCTGGAAGAGACGGGATGGCGGCCTGGCCCCATCAAGCCCTTGATCTACGCCGAGCCGGCCAATGGCATCACCGACTCTCAGCACCACGTCTTCCGTGTGAACGGCGCGACCTACGCCGGGCCTCCCACGGAGAAGAACGAGTCCGACCGCATCGAGTGGATTCCGCTCTCAGAGGTGCGGGGCATGATCGACCGCCGTGAGGTCGTCAGCAGCGGTTCTCTGGTGGGTCTGCTGTACCTGCTCATGGATGAAGGAATCCGCTGACGGGGGGCAGGAGGTCCCGTAGCCGCGCCTCGAAGGCCAGTGCTACGGGCTCCCGCCGGTGCGGGGACAACTGGTCGTAGAACTCCCTCAGGTGGCCGCTGACGCGCTCTGAGGCGACCGCTGACGCGGGCACCAGAGCTTGCGTGGCCGTGTGGCATGCCTGATCCAGCTTGCCCCGGTCTAACTGGGTACGGGCGAGCCAGAAGGTGTGGAACGCCCGGCCGCGCTGCTTGGTGTGGTCTTCTCGCCGCAGCGCGTCTGCGATCAGTGGTTCAGCGGACGCTGCCTCACCCAGCCGGCCATGCGCAATTCCCGTGTCCACAATGAGCTTCGGCTCATCGAAGTAGGTCACCCACGAAGGATCTGGGTCGCTCGCATCGATCTGCTCGAAATGGCGGTGCGCTTCACCGATCGCCCGGTGCGTGGCGTTCCGGTCTCCGAGGGTCGCATGGGCGAAGGCTTCCCGCATGGACAGCATCGAGAGAACACGCGGTGTCGTCCCCGGTGACGAGCGGGCCTGGTCTTGGGCGCCAGTCACGAGGGCCAGCGAGTCCACGGGCTTGTCCTGGTAGGTCGCCTGCAAGCTCATGCAGGCAAGCACGTTGGCCATGAACTGGCGGTCGTCGATCTCCTTGACCAGTCTCAGGGCCTCAGTGAAGTACGCGCGGGCCTGGTTGTACTGGCGAGCGTCGAAGTAGGTCCAGCCGGTCAGACGTGCCAGCTCGGCCGCGATCCCGTACAGGTGGTTCTGGATGGATGGCTGCCGGTTCTCTTTGAGAAGCCCCGCCACGTAGCGGAGCTGCCCGACGATGGCCGGCCTCAAGGCTTCCCCGCCGTGCTGGTCGTCCCGACGCCAGTAGTCCTCGATTGAGGAACGGAAGGCTTCGAGGGTGCTCGGGTTGAGGTTGGTTCGTGTGGCAAGCGCAAGGATGCTGTCCACGTCAGGGCCCGGTAGCGAAGCACTCGTCTGCGCCTCCGGCTCCGGCAACTGCGGCTCTTCTCGCTCGGCTACAGCCAGGGCTTGCGGAGTCTCCCAGGGGCGCCGTGCAAGACCAAGCATGTGTCCGGGGATGCGCAAGCCGTCAGAGATGCGCTCCACCACGTCCATGTGAAGCAACTGCCTTCGTCCGGCGATCACTTCACCAACCCGGCTCGGGGTCAGGTCCCATCTCCGGGCGATCATCGACGGGTAGATGCCCGCCCTCGTCTTCACCATCCGGAAGACTCGGGAGAAATCCCGCAGCCGACACGCGTCGATCATCTCTGGATCGGTGAGCAGCCTTGCGGGCAACTCCTGCGGTCGTTCGGCGTCGGGCATGGACACGCTCCCCACTGTGAGGGCTACGCAACGTCGCTGGATCCCTACTTGCGGCGATGTTACCCAAGTTGGGTAATCAGCCTGACCTTATGGGCACCCCCCTCGGATAGCGATGCTCCTTCCATGGCGAGCAACCAGCAGACCAGACCAGGCATCGGTGAACTGGCGAAGGACACCGCCAGTGGACGAATCGGCGTCGTCATGGGTGAGGTCGGCGCTCGGGTGCAGATAAGGCCCGTGGGCGGCGGCGTCGAGTGGGACGCACTGCCGGACAACGTGGTGGCGCTCTCGGCGCGGGAGGAATTGACCACCCGTCTGGCCATCAGGAACGGCAACAGCCGGGACGGCCTGTGATGCGCGCCATCGGCCGGTACGTGGGGGTCCTGTTCGTCATCATGGTCAGCGCTTCATGCGGCCTAGTGATCGGAATGGCCTTCAGTATCAGCCAGTAGACCGGTCGCCTCGAACGGGTGCCATTTCCCCGGCTCCCCCGTCCCCGTTCGGGGCGGCCTTCCAAGTCCTCAGCAAGACGACACTCAAGGAGCCTCGCATGACTGTAACGGCCAACGACCAGAGGACCGGTCGCGCGGTGGCTGGTGAGGAGCTGTTCGACAGCCTCGCGCACTTCGTGGTGGTCCACAACGGGCAGCCGCGCGAGCGGGCCGAGCGGATCGCGGACCAGGCAGTGGCCTTCGTGGTCACGGCAGCGACCGCCACCGTGCCCATGGTCCCGTCGGACGACGTGGACCTCGGCCTGCATGCGCTCATCCTGCACACGAAGGAGTACGCCGACCTGTGCGACCGCTTCGCGGGCCGCTTCCTCCACCACAACCCCAAGCCGGGTGGAGGGACGCGTGATCCGGAGAAGGTGGCCGCGTCTGCGCACGCGATGAAGGCGGCCGGGTTCGTGGTCTTCGACGACCTGTGGACCGTGGACGGCACGAACCTCGCGCAGTGCGACTCCGACTGCGGTCGGCCGTATGGTCAGGCGTAGCGACACGACACCAGCGGCGCGGTCGGCCTCGTTGTGGGGTCGGCCGCGCCGCCCGGAAGGAGAACCGACGTTGATCGGGACATCCCCTGAACTGCCGATCGTCGTGCTCGACGCGCTCATGCCCACGACTCAGCGCTTGGTCCTCAACCGCCGGGGCTCCATAGTCTGGGAGGTCGAGAGCCATCGGGGCCACTACGCCGTGAAGGTCGGCTATCCGATTGAGGCGACGGCCGAATGGCCTGCGCAGCCCTGGACGGCGCTCGCGCCCGCACGTGAAGGTGCGGTGTTGTACCGCCTGGGCTTCCATGACTTCGCGTACGGCGAGTGGGGCGGCGGTACCTGGAACTTCCAGCCGTGGCGGGAGGGACCGGACCTCTACCAGCTGTGGGAGCCCTGTCGTAGGCCGGGCTCGCACAGCGATCCGCACACGAGCGTCGCCCTGGGCTGCGTGGAGGCGCTGGCCGAACTTCACGCCAAAGGATGGGCGCACGGTGACGTGCAGCCCGCGCACTTCATCATCGGGCCAGAGCAGACGCACCTGATCGATCTGGCCTTGGCACGCGGCGGTCGGGTGCCCGAGGGATACGACTTCCCGTTCCACGGCTGCCTCGTCCACTACGAGGCCCCGGAGATCGCGCGCAGTGTGCTCGAAACCGGCGAGGCTGAGCCCACCCAGGAAGCCGACATCTATGCGCTCGGCGCGTCCCTGCTCGTCTCCGCCACGGGCTGGCGGGCGGTCGAGTACCCGGACGACGCACCGCGTCCTGTGCAGCGAAGGGCCGTGGCAGACGGCAAGCGACGGCCCGTCAAGGTGCGGGGCGAGCTGGGTGAACTGATCGAGGCCATGCTCAGCCACGCTCCCGAAGACAGGCCAACGATCTGCGAGGTGGGCAAGGCCCTGAGCTGAGGCCGAAGTGCCAGCGGTCCCCGAAGGCGCGACCCACTGCGACGACCAAAAGACAGAGACCGGACCGCCCCTCAGCCTGGACAGCGTGCCGAGTGGTCCGGTCGCGGAAGTCCTGATTAGGACCCCGGTACCGATGGTACCGGGGTGGTCGGCATGCCCGAATGCGGGTGCGACTGCAACCCCGGTACTCCGATGTAAGTTAGAGGGGGTTCCTGTTGCAGCTCGGTCGGCCCTATCCCAGTTCTGACCTGTACCACCGAAAGTCAGCCACGGCGGTGGGTTTGCCGAACGAGCACCCGTCACGTGTGTCTCCAGCAACCCCCCGCCGGCCTCAGCCACGCTTCATCCCATCGTCACGGCCCTCGCCCCGGTCCCGGCTTGGGAGTTGCCGACGCGGTTGCCTAACACATGGGCTTGCCTGCGGACGTGTATTCCAGCGGCTGCGAAGCGCGGACCGGTCGGGCGGCAGGGCCTCGCTTGGTCGTTGACGGCCTGGTCCTGGTGCTCGGACTGGTCGGGTTGCTTCCTGCTCAGGCTGTCCGTCTCGGCGTTGCTGCGCGCTGAGCGGGTGGGGGCCGCCGGAGCGGGGCGGAGACATGAGCGGCGGGGGCCCGGGGCCGCCCCCCCGCGGGGGCCCCCCCCCGGGGGCGCCCGGGGCCCCCGGGGGGAAGTTTTTTTTAAAGCTTTGTGGCGGGGTGCCCCCCGGGGCGTTGTCCCCGGTGGGGGAATGGG
>NZ_JBITFM010000018.1:12454-31843 GCF_044456065.1 Streptomyces sp. NPDC051041 | reverse complement strand
GGGGTGTGGTGGGGGTGGGGGGGGGCGGGGGGGGGGGGGGGGGGGGGGGGGGGGGGGGGGGCGGGGGGGGGGGGGCGGAGGGGGGGGGGGGGGGGGGGGGGGCCCCCCCCCCCCCGCGGCCCGCCGAAGGCGGGCCGCCTTGAACCCGTAGAGAAAGTTTGAATCACGCTTGAGTCGCTGCTGCCCCGGCGGCTCTTGCTCCGATGTCGCTACTGGCATGTCGGAACATCTGGCAGCAGGTGACTCAGTCGAAGAGGGCGATCAGTCCGTTCACCCAGATCCCCAGCATCACGAGGAACACCACCAGGCAGCCGGCGCCTACCAGGAAGCTGCTGAACTTGCCTGTCCTGTCGTCCGGTTCGTCGTCCAGGGCGGAAGGGATCGAGTCCCAGTCCACTGGGCGTCCCAGGGCTTCGGAGCACGAGATTCGTACTGCTGCCAGCTGTTCCATGGCGAAGCTGGAGCGGGCGAGTGACTCGGGGCCGCGCCACGCGAGTGCCCTCATGCGCTCCTGAGGAGTCCGGTACCTCGCTTCGAAGGCGGAGGTCTCGCCCGCGTCCCGGTCCTCCTCGAGGTACATCCAACGTCCCGCTTCCGCGGGCTCGCCGTACAGCCGGTACACCTCGGCCAGGCGGCGGCGGAGCATCAGGTCGTCGGGGAAGGAGGAGACCAGTCCGCGCAGACGCTGCCGCGCCATGGGCACGCGACCGGCTGCCAGGTCTGCGTCGACCCGGGCCAGGGTGGTTGTCAGGGGCATGAACGCATGATCGCTCGGGGCAGTGGAACGCCTCGACTCCTTTTCTGTCGGGTGAGCGGTCAGTCCCGGTTCAGCGAGGTAAGACGGCCCTGCTGTCGCTCTCCGGTGGTGTAGAACCCTGAGCATGGGGAGTGAGCGGCGGGAGCGGATGAGGGCGCTGGGCGCGCGTCTTCGTGGGCTTCGAGCAGAGGCCGGCCTGACGGGTGCCGTGCTGGCGCAACGGGCCGGTGTGGGGCAACCCACTGTGTCCAAGGTCGAGACCGGGCGCATGGTTCCGAGTCGTGATGTGCTGGATCGGCTCTCGCGCGCCCTCGGCCTGGACGATTCGACTGTGCGTGAGGTGCGTGACCTCCTGGCCGCCGTGGAGGCTGCCGCGGACTTCGATCCGGTGTCCGACGATGACGCTCTGGCCGGTGCTGCTCTCGATGAAGCGGTGCGGTCAGCTCGGCTGGTGCGGTCGTTCCAGTGCGTCGTCCTGCCGGCCATGCTCCAGAGCGCGGAATACGCCCGGCATGTTTTCGAGAGTGTGCCGAACTCGACTCCTGACGCGCTCGGCCGGGCGGTCGCTGCTCGTGTGGAGCGGCAAAGCGTGTTGTACGAGCCGGGACGGGAGTCGGTGTTCGTGCTGGCGGAAGCCGTGTTGCGTACCTGGCCGGGGACTCCATCGCTGATGCTCGCCCAGCTCGACCGGCTGCTGGCTGTCGAGAGCCTGAGCACGGTACGGCTCGGGGTCATCCCGTGGCGTCGGCCGGTGCCGCTTCTGCCTCGTCACGGGTTCACGCTGTGCGACCGACGGGCGGTCGTGGTCGAGACGTTCACCGGTGAGCGGGTGTCGGTCGACTCCGCCGAGCTGGCCGCGTACGAGGAGGCGTTCGGTCGCTTCGAGCGGGCGGCCGTCTTCGGTGATGAGGTGCGGGAGCTGCTGTTGCGGGTGATGAAGGAGTTCCGCGAGTTGGGGGACATCGTCACCCCATAGAGGAATAATTCCTCTGTATGCCTGGCCCGTTGGTCACGCGTGGGAATACTCTGCCGCTGGCTGTCTAGTCCCCTAGACGCAGACAAGGAGCTTGCCATGCGTACCAAGTGGTGCCGTGCCTTCCCCGGCCTGGCCGAGCAAGTGGCCCAGGCCCGTCACTTCGTCGCCTCCATGATCGTGGAGGGAGGGCCGGTCGATGACGCCGTCCTGGTCGTCAGCGAGCTGGCGACCAACGCCGTACGGCACTCGCGGAGCGGTTCGGCCGGCGGCTGGTTCCTCGTGATCGTCGGCTTCGGTGACGGTCTCGTGCGCATCGAGGTGGTCGACCAGGGCGGCGAAAGCGCGCCGCATCTGTGCGACGCGACCAGCCAGGAAGAGAGCGGGCGCGGGCTGCTGCTGATCGCTTCCTGCGCCAAGGACTGGGGTGTGAAGAACTGGCCCGACGGGCGTTCCGTATGGGCCGAACTGGTCTGGGAGGGTGCGTGATCGCGCTCCCCTCGCCGATGGTCGACGGTTGCCCCGTGGGCGGTGACGGGTGAGTCCTCGGGGTGTGCCCCGGCGGCGGTCCCGGTTCTTCGTGGTCGGCGGTCGTACGGGACGGCGTCTGCCGCCCGTTTCGTCTAGGGCCCTAGACTCCTGGGTACTTCTAGGAGGTGTGGTCATGTCGGACGAGCTGAAGCGGATCATGGCAATCGATGATCCGTATCTGCTCCTGCGTGAGGTCACAGCGAGGCTGGCCGAAGCGCAGCAGGAAGTGACCGAGCTCGCCCGGCTCCGCCGCCGTGTGGTCCAGGACCTCCACGCGCAAGGGTTGTCCTATGCGCAGATCGCCGAGAAGGCCGGTCTGAGCCGCGGGCGGATTCATCAGATCCGGCACACCGGCCCGGCACCCGAAGGAGCCTTCCTCGGCAGGGGCGCCGTCACGGTCGTGACTCCGCTGCGGTGGGACGACGTGAAGAAGCGTCCGGTCGTCGCCATGGCCGACATGAACTCCGGCAAGCGCCTGGAAGAGCTGGCGAAGTCGTACGGGCTCGATGTCAGCTCCGGTCACGTACTGGTGAGCGGTGAGATCGACCTCAACCGTGACGGCCTGGTCGTCGTTTGCGGACCGGCCATGTCCCAGGCCATGAGCGATCTGTACGCCCAGGACCCGGTACTCGCCTGGGAGCATCCGGAGGGCGAGCCGTGGGCGCTGGTGGACCGGCGCACCGGCACGGCGTACCAGGCGGGAGCGGACATCGAACCGCGCCGCCCGCACGACGTCGGATATCTGGGCAGGCTGCCGCGCCCGGACGGCAAGGGCTCGGTGCTCGCCATCGCCGGAATCCACACGGCGGGCTCCCTCGGCGTCGTCCACCTGCTCGCCTCGGACCTCAGCACGCTCTGGGGGCAGGTGGGGGAGCGGAACTTCTCCACGCTGGTGAGCGTCGAGTACGACCCCGAAACCGACGAACCGCAGTCCGTCGAACTGCTCTGCCCCCTCTACCTGCACGACGAGGAGGCGACGGCGTGAACGTCGCCCTCGGCTCACTGCCCGCCGAACCGGGCCAGCAGAACGAGGACTTCGCGGCCGTCGCCCCCGGCGCGGCCGTCCTCCTCGACGGCGCCAGCGTGGCCGGGGCGGAAACCGGCTGCGCGCACGGCGTCGCCTGGTTCTCCTCGACGCTGGGCGGACTGCTGCTCGGTAGCATCACGGCACACCCCGCCCGGCCGCTCACCGACTGCCTCGCCGACGCGATCCGGGACGTTCGCTCGCTGCACGAGGGCACCTGCGACCTGACCTATCGGGCCAGCCCGACCAGTACGGTCGTCGCGGTCCGGGCCGGTGGGGGAGCTCTGGAATACCTCGTCCTCGGTGACTCGACCCTCCTCCTCGCTGACCGGGACGGAAAGACGACTGCCGTCACCGACCAGCGCCTGGACGAGGTCGGCGAACGGCTCCGAGCGCCGGTCGACGAACTGCCCACCGGCTCACCCGAACATGCTGCCGCCCTGGCCGAGTACCGCGACGCTCTGACCTCTCTCCGGAACCGGCCGGGCGGCTTCTGGATCGCCGGCCCCGAACCGCAGGCGGCCGAACACGCCCTCACGGGAACGGTGCTACTGGAGTCGCTGGCGTCCGTGACCCTGCTGAGTGACGGGGTGACGCGTCTCGTCGACAGCTTTGACCTCGCCGACTGGGCGCGTGTGTTGGGCGTTCTCAGCTCTTCGGGGCCGGATGAGTTGATCCGGCAGGTTCGAGAAGCAGAGGCTGGGGACCCCGACGGCCGGCGCTGGCCGCGCGGCAAGGCGCACGATGACGCGACTGTCCTGTACTGGGTGTTGTCGTAAGCGCGTTTGGCCTCGCTGCCCGCTTCTTGCCCGCCCGGCGTTATGACCGATTGCGACGACGCCAAACCGTGAACATCCAGACGCAGAGCAGCACCAGCCCCACGACCACCACCCAGATAGGCAGTACGCTCAACCCTTTGTACGACAGTGTGATGGCGGCGTGTGCTGATTCCTTCACTGTGACTCCTCAGCAGTCAGCGGTGCACTAGGAAACGCCTTCTCGTTGCACTGAAGCCAGGTGCCCCCTTCGTCAACGGCCATACTTCCTGCCGTACGCCGCACAGTTGGCTTCGTATACCCCCCTAGACAGTTGATGGGCATCGGGTTACGGTAGCCGTCAACCCCCCTAGACGGTTGGGGCGACTTCCTCCCCGTGCTGTCTAGGGGGGTATTCAACGGCTCGGTGTCCGTGATGGGCGCCCGATCAAGTGAGGTTCACAGCATGCGCGTCATCCCCGTGGACACTTCGTCCGCCACTCTGCTGGTCACGAAGCTGCCCGAGGTCAAGGTGAGGGATCGGCAGACCGGTGAGGTGGCCGTGGACCCGGTGACCAACGACCGGCTCATGGTCCTGGAGCTGGTGTTCATCGCCGCGGGCGGCTCGGACATGATCAAGGTCACCGTCCCCGAGAAGGGCATCGGCGAGGGCCTGGTCATGGGCGCTCCGGTTTTCCTGTCCGGCCTGGTGGCACGGCCTTGGGAGAGCGAGTTCGGCGGCCGTGTCCGGCACGGCATCGCCTACCGGGCGGACGCCGTCATGGTCGGCACCCCGGCAGCCGCGCAGGGCTGAGCGCCATGACCGATGCCCTGTGGGTTCTGGTGCCGGCACTGCTGGCGGTGGCCGTGCTGGCCGCGGTGCGCCGTCGCCTGCCGGTCCTGTTCTGGTGGCTGGTCGGGTATCCGGTCGTCGCGCTGCGGGTGCTCACCTCGTACCGGGCGACGATGGACGCCTGCGGCCTGACGGTTCCCGCTTCGGCCATGCGCCGGGCCACCGCCCGGATGATGGGGCGGCAGGCGGCGCCCGTACCGCCTCGCCGGTCGCTGCCGCTGCCGACCGGGTCCGGGCTCGTGATGCGGCTGCGCATGGCGGCCGGGCAGGCGCCCGAGGACTTCACCGCCTCGGCCGACCGGCTGCGGCACGCCTGGGGCGCGCACGCGGTGCACGTCCGGCCCACCAAGCCGGGGCGGCTGGAGCTGCGGCTGGTCGGCTGGGACGTCCTCGCCGACGTCCGGCCTGCTCGGCGGTGGCCGCGGACCGAACCGCTGTCCCTGCCGCTGGCGCTGCGCGAAGACGGGCACTGGCCCGTCCGGGACTTCCGTACCGTGCCGCACGAACTGATCCTCGGCGCCACCCAGTCCGGCAAGTCCGTGTACCTGCGCAACCTGCTGTGCGGACTGGCCCGCCAACCCGTCGCGCTCGTCGGCATCGACTGTAAATGGGGCGTCGAACTGACGCCGTTCGCGCCCCGGTTGTCGGCGCTCGCCGATACGCCGGACCGTGCGAACGACCTCCTGGGCGTTCTGGTGGAGGAGATGGAGGCACGGTTTCGCCTGATCGGCGTGACGAGCGGGGCCGGTCCGGACGCCGTGCTCACCTCGGACGTCTGGGGTCTGCCGGAGAAGGTGCGGCCGGTGCCGGTCGTGGTCGTCGTCGACGAGGTCGCCGAACTCTTCCTCGCCGCGAGCAAGGAGGACGAGAAGCGGCGGGACGCCATGGTCACCAAGCTCATCCGCCTCGCCCAGCTCGGCCGCGCGGCCGGCATCTACCTGGAGGTGTGCGGGCAGCGCTTCGGCGCCGAACTCGGCAAGGGCGCGACCATGCTGCGCGCCCAGCTGACCGGCCGGGTCTGCCACCGGGTCAACGACGAGACCTCCGCCAACATGGCGCTCGGTGACATCGCGCCGGAAGCCGCCTTGGCCGCCACCTCCATCCCGGCCGAACGGCCCGGCGTCGCCATCGTCGGCGACTCCTCCGGCGGCTGGTCCCGCGTCCGCTCGCCCCACCTCACCCTCGACGACGCGGCGGCCGTCTGCCGCGACACCGCCTCCCTGGTGCCGGAACTGTCCCGGCTTGACTCCTTCCGGCCCGTCGTCACCGCCGAACCGGTCGGGCCGTCCTCTCCCACCGCTGCCGTGCCCACCGCTCGCCCGGTGACCGAGTAGCCGCACCTCCCCCTCCACGGCCGGCGTGACCGCCTCGCGCCACGTCCCTACCCCTCCCATGCCTGAAACCGGAAGGAAGCCCCATGCCACGCCCCACCATCGCCGAGGTCAGCGCGCTCATCGCGGACCTGGCCGCACTCCGCCAGAACCGCACCTCCGCCGAGTACGCCGGGCTCATGGCCCGTAAGGCGGACCTGCTGGAGCGCATCGCCGCCCACACGCCCGCCGAGGCGGCCCGCCTCGCCCGTGAACGCGCCGACGCGCTCAAGTCCGCCGACTGATCGCACGGAAGGGAACCCGAGCCGATGCGTGCCCACCTGGTCCGCGTGGACGCCGTGATCATTCAGGCCGTCATCGCAGGTGCCCTGTCCTTCTCGCACCTGCACGACCTCGCCGCGGCGGCCGGACAGAGCGGCTGGAAGGCGTGGGCCTACCCCGTGAGTGTCGACCTGCTGCTGGTCGCCGCCTGGCGCCGGATGCGCCAGCAGCAGCGGGCGGGACAGGCGACCGGTGGACCGCGGCTGTGGTTCCTGGTGGCCCTGACCGCGTCCCTCGGCGCCAACGTCGCCACCGCCGGGCTCCTCGACCTGGACGACGTACCGGCCTGGCTCCGCGTGACGGTCGCGGGCTGGCCCGCCGTCGCCTTCTTCGGCGGCACGCTGCTGGCCCACGTACCGCACACCCCGGAAACGCCGGCGACCCCGGCCCCCTCGGCAGCGGACACGCAAGCGGAGCCGCGCCCTGCTCCGGCTGCCGTCGACCAACCCGACCGCGAGGCGCTTCCGGCGACCTCCACCGACCCCGAACCGACTCCGGAGCCCGCCGCCGAACCGATTACCACCCCGGCCCCGGTGACCGCCTCCGCCACTGTTCTGCCGCCCGTCCTCGTCGATCGCGTCCGGGCTCTGGCCGAGGAACACCGCTCGGCCACCGGCCGCCCCGCCGACCCCGACGCCGTACGCGCCCGGCTCGGCTTGCCCCCGTCCATGACTCCGTCCGTCGCCGCTTACCTCTGAGAGGAGCACCACCATGCACCGGCGCTTCCGCAACGTCCGCCGCATCGGCCCCGTCAACGTCGCCTCGTACGTCGACCGCGGCCGGAACCGTCACCTGGCCGCCTGCACCGCGCCCCGCTGCGACTTCTCCGCCGAGTACGACAGCCGCGCCGCCGCCGAACTCGCCGCCCGTACCCACCGCTGCCCGGCCTGACAGGAGAACACCGCCATGGACGTCCCCCTCTGGCTCGCCCTGCTCGTCGTCGGGGTCCTGGGCGTCAAGCTCATCCGCCCGCCCTGGTGGCTCGTCGCCGTGCTGCTCGTCGGCGGCTACCTCCTCGCCGACAGCCTGCTTGCCCCCGTCATCGACAGCTTCCTCGAGTGACCCGCGAAAGGAGAGCGCTCATGTTCCGACCGAAAATCCCGACCATGCCGCAGCCCACCGGCCTGACCGCCCCGCCCGCCGTCGTCGAACCGACCGCCCTCACGCCGGGCGCCCCGGCTTCGCCGCCGGCCTCCGTCGCCCCGGTCCCGGCCCGTCCGGCCCGCCCGGCCGCCCGACTCACGCCCGGTACCGCGCTCGCCCTCGTCGGCGGCGGTGCCTCCGCGGTCCTGGTCGTCGGTGCTGTCCTGGTCTCCATGCTCCTCGCCGTCGCCCTCACCGCCACGTCCGTGGCCGTGTGCGCCGTCGCCATCCGCTCGGTCCTCAGCCGCCGCTGACCTCATCGCTCCATCGCACCCGGCCTGCCCGCACTGTCTAGTCCCCTGGACAGGCTGGGTGCGTGCACCGAACGCCCGCCCCTTGCAAGGAGGAACCCGCACATGCGCTCTGCGGCTCCCACCGGAGCCCTCCGCCAGCTGGCAGCGCTCGCCCGGCACGGCGACCTCGGCGCCTACGCACGCCAGATCCAGCGTCTCGGCGGCTGCGAGCAACCGGTGCGGATGGAGGGCCACCGGCTCGACGTCCACGCCGCAACCGGTGAGATCGTCCGCGAGATCGCCGACCGCGACCTTCCGGCCGGACAGCTGCTCATCCGCTGCAACAACCGCCGCGCCAATCGGTGCGCCGCCTGCGCCGAGATCTACCGCAGGGACACCTTCCACCTGATCACCGCCGGCCTGAGCGGCGGCAAGGGCATCGGCCCGGCCGTCGCCGAACACCCGCGGGTCTTCGCCACCTTCACCGCCCCGTCCTTCGGCCCCGTCCACAACCGCCCCGGCGGCGGCCGGTGCCGCTGCGGACGCCTCCACCCGGACGACGACCCCGCCCTTGGCACGCCCCTGGACCCGGACCGCTACGACTACCGCGCGGCCGTCCTGTGGAACGCGCACGCCGGAGCCCTGTGGGCCCGCTTCACCACCTACCTGCGCCAGCACCTCGCCTCCCGCGCGGGCGTCAGCCGCTCGGCGCTGCGCCACTGCCTCAAGGTCTCGTACGCCAAGGTCGCCGAGTACCAGCGGCGCGGCGCCGTCCACTTCCACGCCGTCATCCGTCTCGACGGCCCGGACGGCGCCGAGGACGCCCCGCCGGCCTGGGCCACCACCGAACTGCTCACCGACGCGATCCGCTCCGCGGCCCGCCTCGCCGAGGCACCCGGCCCCGTCCTCGACGGCCGCGCGTACGCCTTCCGCTTCGGCGAACAGCTCGACATCCGTCCCATCCGCTCGGCCGACTTCGCGGGCACCTCGGAACTGTCCAGCCGCGCCGTGGCGGCCTACATCGCCAAGTACGCCACCAAGGGCGCCGAGGCCGCGGGCACCCTGGACCGCCCCATCCGCAACCCGATCACCGACCTGATCGGCTCCGGAGTCACCGACCACGCCCGGCGCATGATCCTCACCTGCTGGCACCTCGGCGCCCGGCCCGAACTCGAAGACCTGCGCCTGCGCAAGTGGGCCCACATGCTCGGCTTCCGCGGCCACTTCTCCACCAAGTCCCGCGCCTACTCCACCACCCTCGGCGCCCTCCGCCAGGAACGCGCCGACCACAACGAAACCCTGGCCCGCGCACGCGCGGCCGAGGCCGGCCACCCGCTGCCCGACCCGGACGCCGTCCTCGTCCTCTCGCACTGGGTTTTCGCCGGCACCGGCCTGACCGCTGCGGAGACCTGGCTCGCCACCACTCGTCAGCCCACCCCCGAGAACGAAGGAGGACCGGTCGCATGGCCTCGGTGACCATCCAGCGGAAGTGGTACACGATGGCAGAGGTCGCCGACATGCTCGGCTTCAGCCTGTCCAAGACCAAGATGCTCGTGCTCACGGGCGAGATCCGCTCCGTCAAGATCGGCCGTAACCGCCGCATCCTCCCGGCCTGGGTCGACGAGTACGTGAACCGCTGCGCCGCCGAGGCCGGGAGGTGGTCGGCGTGAGCGGGAAGCGCGGCAACGGCGAAGGGTCGATCTACCCGTACAAGAACGGCTACGCGGCGTATGCCTGGGTCACCACCCCGGAAGGCGAACGCAAGCGGAAGTACGTCTACGGCAAGACCCGTGACGAAGTTCACCGGAAGTGGATCCGGCTGCACGGCGAAGCCGCCAAGGGACCCGTGCAGACCCGGCACCGGACGGTGGCGGCCTTCCTGTCGTACTGGCTCGAATCGATCGTGAAACCGAACCTGGCCCCGCTGTCCTACGTCTCGTACGAGGGCTCCGTCCGGCTCTACATCGTTCCCCACCTCGGCGCGAAGCGGCTCGACAAGCTGACCGTGCGGGACGTCCGCGAGTGGCTGACGAAGCTGGCCGGCGTCTGCCAGTGCTGCGCCCAGGGCAAGGACGCCAAGCGGGATCCGCGGCGGCGCCGGTGCTGCGCGATCGGGGAGTGCTGCGAGGCGTACCCGTCCCGCCGGGTGATCCAGGCGGCCAGGGACACGCTGCGGGCCGCGCTGACCCACGCCGTGGCCGAGGAGGAGATCGGCAAGAACGTGGCCTCCCTGGTGAAGGTGCCCAAGCCGCGCCGCCGCCGGATCAAGCCCTGGTCGGTCGCCGAGGCAGGACGGTTCCTCTCCGACGCCCTGACCCGTGAGGATCCGCTGTTCGCCGCCTGGGTCCTGGTGCTCTGCCTCGGCCTGCGCCGGGGCGAGGTCCTGGGGCTCACCTGGAAGTCGGTCGACTTCGAGGCGGGTGAGCTGTACGTGGACCACCAGATCCAGCGTGCCGGGCGGGAGATCCTGCACCGGGAGACCAAGACGGAGGAGTCGGACGACTTCCTACCGCTGCCAGCGCTGTGCCTCAAGGCGCTCCGGATGCGCCGGGCGCAGCAGGACGGGGACCGGAAGGCGGCCGGTGAGCTGTGGCAGGACACGCGCGGCCTGGTCTTCACCACGAAGTACGGCACCCCCATCGAGCCGGGGAACCTCACCCGGATGTTCGCCCTGCGGGCCCGCCGGGCCGGCCTGCGTGTGATCCCGCTGCGGAACACCCGGCACACGTGCAGCTCGCTCCTGGTCGCCCTCAAGGTGCACCCGAAGGTGGCCCAGCGGATCCTGCGCCACTCGCAGATCGCCATGACGATGGAGGTCTACGCCGAGGCGAGCGAGGAAGAGGTGCGGGCCGCGCTCGGCAAGCTGTCCGACGCCATGGGCGGTACCGGCTGAGGCGGTTGCTGTACTTCGCTGCTGTACGCCCCCGAAACGCCGAAGGCCCCGGATCGCTCCGGGGCCTTCGACCTGTGTGCACTCGGCAGGATTCGAACCTGCAACCTTCTGATCCGTAGTCAGATGCTCTATCCGTTAAGCTACGAGTGCTTGTTCTTTTTTCTTCGCCGCTTCCGTTCCTTTCGGCCCGCTCGCGGCGACAGGAAGAACATTACATGACTGCCGCCGCGATGTGAAATCCGTTCGCCCCACCCCTTGTGACCTGCGCAAACGCCCTGAGTGGGCCGACGGAGACAGGCGAGTGCCCGGCAACGACGAAGCCCCGGCCGGAAGGGCCGGGGCTTCGAAGGATCGTGCGCGGAGGCGGAGGGATTTGAACCCTCGATGGGCTTTAAGGCCCAAACCGCATTAGCAGTGCGGCGCCATAGACCGGACTAGGCGACGCCTCCATACACAGCCCCCCGCGCGCAGCGCGGTTGGTGCGTGCCGATGATGACACAGGCGAGCCCGCTGTCACCAATCGCCCCCCACGGTACTAGGCGGGCGGGCCGCAGGGCAAAGTCCTTCCGCGAGGGGTGTCGCGGGCGGTGTCGCCCGTGACGTCACCGGCGGCGCGGTCGGTGAAGCCGCCGTGCGACGGGCGCGCAACGTCCTCGGGCCTGTCGCGTTAGTCAGGTCATGTTGCAGGTCAACCGTCTTCTCGTCACCGCCGCCTCCGCCCTCGCCGCCCTCGGCTCGCTGATCGCCGCGCCCCCGGCCGCCCACGCCGGGGCCGCCCCCGGCGCCTCGGCGCCCCCGCCGGTCCGCGACGAGGACCGGGGCCGCGACCATCTGACCGTCACCGTCCGGGGCGCGGGCGGGGGCGCGGACGGCACGTTCGAGCTGTACTGCCACCCCGTCGGCGGCAATCACCCCGATCCCCGGGCCGCCTGTGCCGCGGCCGAGCGGAACACCCGGTGGGGGTCGGACGCCTTCGCCCCGGCCCCCCGGGAGGGCGTCTGCACCCTGCAGTACGGCGGGCCCGCCACCGCGCACGTCACCGGCACCTGGGCCGGCCGGCCCGTGGACGCGACGTACGACCGCCGCGACGGCTGCCGGATCGACCGCTGGGACCGGCTCGTGCCGCTGCTGCCCGATGTCCGGTACGCGGGGCGGTAGCGACGGGCGGGCCGGGGACGGCGGGAGGCACTCGTGACGGCGGGGCGGCCGGGGCCGGGGGCCCGCGGCCCGCCCGCGCCGGCGATGGCGCGGGGGCGTCCGCGGCGGGGACAGGGGAGGCGTAAAGGTCCCGCGAAGGTCTTGCGACGTCAGGGCACCCGGTCACATGTTCTGTGTCACTTCGTCGTGCGACCTCCCTCTCATCCGGCGCCGCGGGCACGGCCCGTGCCCTTAGACTCCCTCGCGTGACACGCCGCGGGCCGGTTGGCAAGATGGCCCAGGCGGTCGGCAAGTGCGGTAACAGGGAGGAAGCGACTCGTGAGCAGCAGGCCATCCCGAGGCGCTGCTCGCCTCGCAGCCATACTGGACGCTCTTCCCGACGCGTTGGTACTGGTCAACGCCAACGGCACCGTCGTCAACGCCAACACCATCGCCCTCGAGGCCTTCGAGACGCCCGGCACCGCGCTGGTCGGGCGCGGACTGCTCGACCTGCTCCCGCAGTTCGACTCCAAGCTCATTCCCGGGTCCATGCGGCGGCCCGACCACCTCGATCCGCGGGCGCGCACCAAGCCGACCCGGATGATCGCCCGGCGGACCGACGGGAGCGAGTTCCCCGTCGAGGTCACCAGCGCGAACCTGGAGAACGGCCAGCAGGCCTACGACGGTTACGGCTACACCGGCGACGAGCTGCTGATGCTCGTCGTGCGCGATCTGTCCGGCACCGTCGACACCGAGGCCGAGCTGGCGCGTTCGCAGCGGCAGACCGAGATGATCCTGCGGGCCGCCGCCGAGGGCGTCGTCGGCACCGACACGGACGGGCGGATCGTCCTGGTCAACCCGGCCGCCGCCCAGATCCTGGGCTACCGGGCCAGCGACCTGGGCGGACGCGAGCTGCACACCCTCATCCTGCACTCGCGCGCGGACGGGTCGCCCTTCCCGTACGCCGAGTCGCCGCTCGCCGACACCCTGCGCTCCGGGCGCAAGCACCGGGTGCGCGGGCAGGTGGTGTACGCCAAGAACGGCGAGAAGGTGCCGGTCGACCTGACGACCGCGCCCGTCCGCGACGGCGACCAGCTCGTCGGCGCCGTGCTGACCTTCACCGACCGGCGGCCGTACGACGCGCTCGTCAAGGAGAAGGAGGACGCGGAGAAGCGGCACGCCGAGGAGCTGGAGCGGCTCGCCGAGGAGCACGCCTCCGAACTGACCGCGCTGCGGCAGCGGCACGTCACCGAACTGGAGGAGCTGCGCGAGCGGCACGCCGAGGAGCTCGCCGCGGGCGAGGAGCGGTACGCCGCGCTCGGGGAGCGCGAGAAGGACCGGTACGAGGCCCTCGCCGCCCGGCACGAGCAGCTGCTCACCCTCCTCGGGACCTCGTTGCGCGGGCCGCTGGAGGAGCTGCGCCGCGAGCTGTCCGCGCTGGCCGCGGACGACGCCGGGCAGCTGTGGCCCGAGGCGAACCAGGTGCTGCACTACCTGTCGGCCGGCTACTCGCGGATCACGACCCTCATCGACAACGTCCTCGGGTACCAGCGGCTCGACGCCGGGGCCGAGGGGATCTCCCGCACGAAGGTGATGCTCGACGCCGTCGTCGCCGCCGGTGTCGACGGGGCCGTGGAGCTCATCGGGCCCGGGCGGGTGCAGTTCGCCGTGCACGCGCCGCCCATCGAGGCCGAGGTCGACCCGCGGCTGCTCGCGACCGCCCTCGCGCATCTCGTCGCGGATGTCGCGGGCGTCGACGCGACCGGCAACACGCCCGTTCCGGCGGGCGGTTACCTGGACAACACCGTCGTGGTGGCGGCGGCGCAGCGCGGCGAGGTCGTACGGATCGAGGTGCGCGGGCCGTACGCCGGGGGGGACCCGGTGCACGAGCCGATCGTGCGGGGGATCGTCCGGGCCCACGGCGGCGTGCTCCAGACGCACGAGGTGCCGGGCATGAGCGGGAGCGCGTACGTGCTCGAAGTGCCGCTCGGGGGTGGGGCGGGGGCCGTCGCGGCCTCGGTCCAGGACCCGGGGGCGTCCGCCGCGGCACCGGGTGAGGACCCGGCGCGGGGAGAGGTCCCGGCGCCGGGCGCGGAGAGCGGCGAGGCGGCCGGTCCCGGTGAGCAGGTCCCCGGTGAGCAGGCTTCCGGCGGGGGGCGGCGGGCCCGGCGGGCGTCCGTCGACGCCTTCCTGGAGAGCGAGGTCCCCGGCGGGTCCGGTGCGCCCGAGGGTCCTGCCGGTCCCGGCGGCCCCGAGGGGGAGGCCGCCGTGCCGACCGGGCGGCGGCGGAGGCGTGCGGCCGGCGGGCCCGCGCCGGTGCCGGCGCCGGCGCAGGGACCGGCCGAGCCGTCCGGCGGCACCGGACGGCGGCGCGGGCGGCCCGCCGAGGGCGCGGGCGTGGCCGAGGGCGCCGTCGTGACGGCCGCCGAACATGCCGCGGGGACCGCGGCCTCGGGCACGGGGCTGGGCGGCACCGTGCCGCCCCAGGGCGTGCCCGCGTCCGGCGGACGGCGGGCCCGGCGCGCCGCCGGCGAGCAGCAGGCGCTGCCGCCCGCGCTGCCCGCGCCGGCCGGCGAGGCCGGTGCGGAGGGGACCGCGCAGTCCCAGCCGACGGGGCGTCGTCGGCGTGCCCTGGCCGCCGCGACCGAACGCGCCGCCGCGCAGGACGCGGCGCCGCGCACGGTGTTCGCCCTGCCGCCGGCCGAGGCGGACCGGGAGGAGCAGGGGGCCGAGGGGGCCGTCGCCTCCGGGCCCGCCGCCGGTGACGCGGCCGCTGCCGGTGTGCCCGGCGCGCCGGGTGCGCCGGGTGCGCCGGCTGGGACCGAGGGAGTGGACGGGCCGATTCCGGTCCCGCCGCAGGGGCGGGTGCCCGGGCAGGGGCAGCAGCCTGCTCAGGGGCAGGGACCTGTTCCCGGTCAGGGGCGTGCGCCCGGTCAGGGGCGTGCGCCCGGTCAGGGGCAGGTTCCCGGTCAGGGTCAGGTTCCCGGTCAGGGTCAGGCGCCGGTCGGCGGGGCCGCCGCTCCCGGTGGCGCCCTGCCCGACGACGGCCGGCACGACCCCGTGCCGCACGACCAGGCCGACGACCACACCCCGCCGCAGCCGCATCCCGCGAGCGCTCCTTCGGGACGTCGGCGCCGTGCCGTCGCCCAGCCGGCGGAAGCGGCCGGCGCACCCGCGCAGGGAGTGCCGGCGCAAGGGACCCCCGCGCAGGCTCCGGCACGGCCGGTTCCCGCACAGGGGGCCCCCGTACAGGCCGTGCCGCCGCAGGGCGCGGCTGCTGCGCAGCAGGGCGCCCCGGTCCCGGCCCAGGGTGTTCCGGTCCCCGCCCAGGGGATCCCGGTCGCGGCCCAGGGCGCTCCGGTGCCCGCGCCGGGCGTTCCGGTCCCGCCGCAGGCCACGGCCGTGCCCGCGCCGGGTGCTCCCGGCCAGGGCGGGCAGGCGGCCGCTCCCGGGCAGCCGGTTCTGCCGCAGCCGGTTGCGGGACGGCCGGTTCCCCCGCAGGCCGCTCCGGGCCGGCCGGTCCAGCCGACGGCCGCCCAGCCCCACCCGCAGCCCGTCGCCGCCCAGCCCGCCGCGCAGGACGCGTCCGCGCAGGCCGGCCTGCCCGCCCAGCAGGCCGTCGCCGCCGGTCAGCCGCTGCCGCAGCAGGGCGTGCCGGGACAGGCGCCCGCCGGTCAGGGCGCCGGCGTCCCCGGGCTCGCTCCCGCACACCACCCCACGGCGCCGGAACAGCCCGCCGCCGGCCGGCCGCTCCCGCCGGAAGCAGCCCCTGGCCGGAGCACTCCGGCGCAGAACACCTCCGGACAGGGCATCCCGGTCCCGCAACCGTGGCCCGCCGCGGGCGACACCTCCGGCGCGGGCACGCCCGTACCGCAGGACGCCGCCGGCCCGGTCCCGCCCGCCGGCACTCCCGGCCCCGTACCGCCCGCCGGCACTCCCGGCCCCGTACCGCCCGCCGGCGTCCCCGCCCCGGCGCCCGGCGCCCCCGTACCGCCGCCGGGCGCCGTCCCCAGCCCCCCGCAGCCCGCCGCAGGCACCGCGCTGCCTCCGGAGAGCGGTCCGCGGGTGGCGCAGCCGTTGCCCGCCGAGGCCGGTGCGCCGGTCGATCCGAACTCCACCCAGGGACGGGCGATCAGCGTGCGGACGCTGGGGCAGGGCGTGCCGTTCAACCGGCAGGCGGCCCAGGCGCAGCAGCCGTCGGCCACGCCCGCCCCGCATCAGCCGGGCGGTTCCGGCCGGCGTCGCAAGCTGGGGACGCCGCCCGACCCGGCCGCCGGGCGCCCGGAGCAGGCGGCCCGGCCGCATCCGCCGGCCGAGCAGCCCGCCGGCCGGCCGCAGGCGTCGCCCGCCGCCCAGCCCCGGATCGCGCAGGCGACCGAGGGCGGCGGCCGGTCGTACGCCATAGGCGCGCCGGACGAGAACGCCGCCGAGGGGCCCGAGCCGCTGGACGGTCCCGGCGGGGCCGTCGAGGTGGCCGACCCGCCGCGGCCGCAGCCGATGGACGACGAGCTGCCGCCGGAGCCGCTGGACAACCCGCGGCGGCTGCTGGTGTGGCCGGCTCCGGACGTGAGCACCCAGCAGGCGCTGAGCGACCGCGGGTACCGGCCCGTGATCGTGCACTCGCGTGAGGAGGTCGACGCGCAGATCGCGGCCTTCCCCGCCGCGCTGTTCGTGGACCCGCTGACCGGGCCGATCACCCGCACGGCGCTGCAGTCGCTGCGGCAGGCCGCGGTCGCGGCCGAGGTGCCGGTGCTGGTCACGGCCGGACTCGGGCAGGCGTCGCGGGACGCGGCGTACGGGGCCGACCCAGCCGTCCTGCTCAAGGCGCTGGCGCCGCGCGACAGCGAGCAGCATCCGCCGCGCGTGCTGCTGATCGAGGAGCACACGGAGATCGCGCTGGCGCTGACCGCGGCGCTGGAGCGGCGCGGGATGCAGGTGGCGCGGGCCGCGAGCGACGCGGACGCGGTGACGCTGGCGGGACAGTTCCGGCCGAACCTGGTCGTGATGGACCTGATGCAGATGCACCGGCGCCAGGCCGGGTCCGCCGGGTTCGCCGGGGCCGCCGGGATCATCGACTGGCTGCGCGCGAACGGGCAGCTCAACCGCACCCCGCTCGTCGTCTACACCGCCGCCGTCGACCCGGCGGACCTGCCGCGCCTCGCCTCGGGCGAGACGGTGCTGTTCCTCGCGGAGCGGTCCACCAGCGACGAGGTGCAGTCCCGGATCGTCGACCTGCTGGCGCGGATCGGGACCAACTGACCGGGCCGGCCGGCCCGCGTCAGCGTGCGACCAGGCGGCGGGCCGCCTCCTTCACCGAGGCCCGCAGCCGGTCGCGGTCGGCGCCCTCGCCGCCGACCAGGATGCGCCGCATCTGCGGGACGACCGCGGCCCAGTTGGCCAGCGCGGTCAGCAGGAACATCAGGTCCCGCGCCGGGATCGCGTCCGTGATCACGCCCCGGTCCTGGCCGTCCCGGAGGGCGGCGACCTTGCGGACGTAGTGCTCCTGGCGCTCGGCCTCGTGCGGCAGTTCGGCGGTGCCGTACTCCAGGCCCTCCCAGAAGAGGAGGCGGAGCAGTTCGGGGTGGGCGGCGTGGTAGTCCATCAGCCGGTCGACCCAGCCCTCGATGTCGTCCGGATCGACGGGGACGGCTTCGGCGAGGTCCAGCATCTTCTTCTCCAGGACGATCGCGAACAGCTCCGCCTTGTTGCCGAAGTAGGCGTAGATCAGCTGCTTGTTCGCCTTCGCCGCGGTCGCGATGCGGTCGATGCGGGCGCCCGCGATCCCGTGCCGGGCGAACTCGGCGACCGCCGCCTCGAAGATCCGGGCCCTGGTGGCCTCGGGGTCCCTTGCTGCCATGGGGGACAGGGTAGCGCGCAAGGTAACCAACTGTTTGGTTGACTAGGAATCCATCCGTGCCGCAGACTGTTCACCCCCCATCCAACCAACTGGTTGGTTGTTGGAGTCGGCTCCAGGAGCCCGCGCCGAGGAACTCGGCGGGAACAGGCTCGGCGGAACCGGCTCGGCAGGAGCAGAGCCCGAGAGATCCCGGAGGATTCCCGCTCATGTCACCCGAAGCGACCGCTGCCCGCCGGAGCACCCGCGGAACCGATCACGGAACCCGCCGCGGAACCGATCGCGGGGCCGGCCGCGGGGCCCGGCAGGCCCCGGTCCGGGAGCCGCGCGCCCCCGCCCTCTTCCTCGCTCTGCTCGCCGTGTGCAGCGCGGTCACCGCCGCGAACATCTACCTCGCCGCCCCGCTGCTCTCCCTCATCGCCCGCGACTTCGGCTCCACGCCGTCGGCGGTGGCCTGGATCGCCTCGGTCGCGCAGTTCGGCTACGCGGTGGGCCTGCTCTTCTTCGCCCCGCTCGGCGACAGCGCGAACCGGCGCCGCCTGGTCGCCCTCCTCACGCTGGTCACCACGGCCGCGCTGGCCGCCAGCGCGGCCGCCCCCGGCGCCGGCGCGCTCGCGGTCGCCGTGTTCGTCGCCTCGGCCGCGACCGTCGTCCCGCAGCTGCTCGTCCCGCTGGTCGCCGAGCGCGCCCCCGCCGCGCGCCGCGCCCGCCATGTCGCGGCCGTCGTCGCCGGCCTGTTCACCGGCATCGTCGCGGCCCGGGTGCTCGGCGGACTGGCCGGGCAGGCCTTCGGCTGGCGGTGGGTGTTCGCGGGCGCGGCCGTACTGACCCTGGCCCTGGGCCTGGCGACCGCCGCCGCCCTGCCGGCCGAACGGCGCCACCGCGCCGGCTCGCTGTTCGCCGGCATCGCCGCCCTGCCGGGACTGGTCCGCCGCTCGCCCGACCTGTGGCGCGCGTGCCTGCGGCAGGCCGGGATGTTCGGCGCCTGGAGCGCCCTGTGGACCTCGCTCGCGCTGCTGCTGACGGAGGAGCCGTACGGGCTGTCCACCGCCACGGCCGGCCTGTTCGGCCTGTTCGGGCTCACCGCCAGCGCGGTGGCGCCCCTGGCCGGCGGACTCGTCGACCGGTTCGGCGCCGCCCGGGTCGTCCGGTCCGCGTATCTGCTCGCCGCCGTGTCCGTGCCGCTGTTCTGGCTGGGCGGGCAGGTGATGGCGGCCCTGTTCGTCGCCGCGATCGCGATCCACGCGGCGCTCGTCGCCTCCCACGTCGCCAACCAGACCCTGGCGCTGACCACCACCTCCACCCCGGCCACCGCCAACACCGCGTACGTGGTGAGCGGCTTCGCCGGCGGCGCCACCGCCTCGGCCCTCGCGGGCCCGGCCTTCGGCCACTTCGGCTGGGGCGGCGTGTGCGCGGTGGCGGCGGTGTGGCTGGCGGTGGGCTGGGGAGCCACCGCCGCGCGGCGGCGGTGAGCTCCGGGCCGCGGACCGCCGGAAGGGCGGGGGCGGCCCCGGCCCCCGACGCCGGGGGGGGCGCGCCCGGCCCGCCCGGGCGGCCCCCCGACCAGCGCGGGTGGCCCCAGGA